>NZ_JAXMOD010000006.1:0-266208 GCF_034670085.1 Psychroserpens sp.
TAAGTCCTACTAGTGAGGGTTGGAATGGTACCTATAATGGAAGTCCAATGCCAACAAGTGACTACTGGTTTGTAGTTGAGTACATAGAACCTAATACATTACAACAAAAAGAATTTAAAGCCCATTTTACGCTTAAAAGGTAACTTAATCTTTAAAGAACTCATATTCGCGTTCGACCTTACAAATTCTGACTTTATACCAATTGTACCAATCTTGTCTTCCTTTTTGTTGCGCTACTAAATGATTAGTTTGTTGTTTCCAGTTTTTGATTGCTTCTAAACTGTCCCAATAACTGACTGTAATTCCAATAGAATCTCGTGCACTTTCAATAGCTAAAA
Organism: Psychroserpens sp.; assembly: GCF_034670085.1. Lineage (GTDB taxonomy): Bacteria > Bacteroidota > Bacteroidia > Flavobacteriales > Flavobacteriaceae > Psychroserpens. Next base: position 339 of record NZ_JAXMOD010000006.1, read on the forward strand.
AACCATTTTGAGCTTTTGCTAACGTTTCCATTTGATTTGCCATGTCATCATAACCTTCTGTGTTTTCAGAATGTGTAGACGTAAATATAACTGCGTAGTATGCTATATTGTTTTTCATATATTACTTTTCAACTGTAATCCAACGTCCTTTAGTTCTAACAAAAAAGTCATTGTCATACATAGCTTCAACTTGTGTTCCTGGTAAATAATAATGTCCCAAGTAAGCTGCATTCAACATAACCGTAAAAACTTTGGTTTCGCGACTACTATCTTTCCTACCTAAATCAAAATAAAAGTTTACTCGATCATCTCTAATATCTGTATATCTTGCAGTACTTGTTGTCGTATCTCCAAAATCGGTAAACCGTGTATTGACAATTTCCCAACCTGAAGGAAAAATTTGAGTCAACGCAATATCATTTAAATTTCTTTTACCTTGGTTACTAACACTGATTCTAGCAACTATATCTTGGCCTTGTTGGAGCTTTGATGCATCAACCCGATTGCCTTTTAAATCTGTATAAATTACAGACACACTTAATCCACGTTGTTCGGCTAATTCTTGTCCTAAAGGTAATTTACCAGAATTTAAAACTCTTATGTAAACTAAGTTCCTTTCGGCATTTTCTAGAATTAAAGTATTTGAACCATCAACTACCGTGAGTTCTCGCTGTGCGATAGAGTTTTTAGTATCAATAGTTTGAGTTTCACCATTAAAGCTGTAGGTGAATTTCATGTTTTTTCCACCATTAGCTTCCACCAATTTTGCCATTGCCAAAAGGCTGTATGCGGTGGTTTGTGTACTCATCCAACGGTCGGTAGACAAATCTTTAGCAATTTCTTTTGACAGTGCTATTACTTTAGGATCTTTAGTAATTATCATGGTTTCTAGTGCCATAGCTCTATTGCGATTTACAGATCCATAAGAGTAATAATTATTGTCATTAGGCTGAAAGTCAATATTAGCTATTCTTGATAATTGTTCACTTGCTTCTTTTTGTCCAGCTAAAGCATAAGCAGCTGCTAATCGCCATTTTGCTTCATTCGAAATTTCCTCGAATTCACGTAATCTGTTCATTGATGCAAGGTCTGGACTTCCAGCTAAAGCTAAGGTATATAGTCTGTAGGCTTGTGCTAAATCTGAATTATATCGTCTATAACTTGGTCTCCAATCTCGAGCTGCTTGCTTTTGATATCGCAACCAATTACTCTTAAATGTCAAAGGCAACACAAACCCTTTCTTTTCAGCTTCAATCATAAAATGTCCAGCGTAACTTGTTCCCCAATCATTAGCACTATTTTCTCCTCTCCAATAACTCAATCCTCCATGTGGTCTTTGGAAATTACCCAAACGCTTAATGCCATTCTCAATATTAGATTGAATTTTTTGCTTTTTCTCATATTTTAAATCAAAAATATCATTCAAGTACAGCTGCGGAAATACACCAGAAGTTGTTTGTTCTACACAACCATGAGGATACTTAATTAAGTATTGTAATCGTTTAGAGAAATCCATTGGTGGAAGCGTTGAAAACTCAACCGTTGCAAAATTAGATCCAGGAACTCCGAATGTTGAAAATTCTAATGTTTCTGTTGCGTTTGCTTCTAGTTCTGCATTTTCGAATTTTGAAGTTATCGGATTTGGATTAACGACGTCTAATTCTACTTTATAAGTCGATGTTTCTCCATTTCCAGTTGCAATCACTTCCACAGTATTAATGCCTTTTGCTTTTCTAACATCTAATTGGAAATACGCCATTTTCTCATCAGGTTTTGAAAATGATAATTGTTGTGATGTATTGCCTACCACTGAAATTCCATCACTTAATTTTAAACTCAAATTGACGTTTTTAACTTTAGATTCCATGGCAAAAACGGTAACGGGAAGTGTAACTTTCTCACCAGGACTTAATTTTCTAGGTAAGGTTGCTAATACCATTAATGGTTTTTTAACCTCAACAGATTTGTCTGTGCTTCCATAAGCTTCCGTTTCATTATTTCCAGCAATAACCATTGTACGCACTGCACCAATATAATTAGGGAGTTTAATCATATGAGATTTTCGCCCACCAGCTTCCAATTCAAATGGGCCTAAATAGGTGACGACAGGCTTAAAACGATTCGCTTTTTTGTTTTTTCCTTTAGCAGCACTGCCATCACCACCAATTGCAAAGACTTGATCTATACTTCCTGAATATGCACCAATAACATCATCAAAAATATCCCAAGTTTTCACACCAAGCGCTTCACGAGAATAAAACTCATTCCATGCATTCGGTGTTTTAAATCGAGTCAAGTCTAATAAACCTTCTTCGACCATAGCGATAGTATAGGTCATTGATTTATTGTTCTTTTCAGTGATAAATACTTCAAACTCTTGTTCAGGTCGTAAGACACTTGCCATCCTAAGTTCTGGTTCGAGAATTGTTTTTGGATCTTCAACTAAAATTGGAATAACACCATACAACCGAATTGGTAAATCGTTACTTGTTATGGCATGCGGTTGTAAAAGGGAAATATTGAGAAACACATTTGGAGCCATTTCAGACGTAATCGGAATGTTAACAGTTGTTTCACCTTTTTTAGTTTTCACCCATTTGTGTTCAATAACTTCTGAACCATTTTCAATACTGACTAATGCGCGACCTTCACTACCAGACGGAAATTTAACAGTAGCAGTTTCACCAACATTATATTTATCCTTATCTGAAGCAAATACTAACATTTTAGCAGCTTCCTTATCATTTCCAGCTGAGAAGCCTGACCAATTTTTATAGAAATATGCGGTTCGTCCAGTTGCATGACCACTTACAGGATCATAAATCCTTATGAGGTAACGTCCTCTATCATTTTCTGGAATTTTTACAGTAAACGAAGTTTTTCCATTTGCTCCAGTTGAAGCTTTTTGTTCAAGAATTGGCCTATGGTAACTACTGGACACATAGTTTGATAAGTTATCGTAAGAGGAATTCCACCACCAGCGCCATTCAATTTTATAGACTTTAATTTCTAGATTATCACGTTTTACAGGATTACCATTTTTATCAACTACAGCTAGGTCAAATGTTTGATTAGTATCTGTAAAGTAAGATCCATAATAGTTGCCATCAGGAGATCGTAAACCTACATAAGATTCGAATGGTGAATATGTTTTAGTAAAAGCATCTAATGAGAAATCACCTCCATTTTCAAAGGCTCTTACTAAAAATTGAGCATTCAACATGCCAGGAGCATTTTTACCAATATCGAGTTTGGTATTAATTGTAGCTTTTCCGTCTTCATCGAGATTAGCTTCAAATACATTAAGTTCTTCCGAATTGAATTGTCGTGTAGGATCTCTAAAAATGTAACCTTTATAATTTTTAAAACTGGTATATGAAGTGCTAAATTTTGCTTTAACTTCAGCTTTGATGTTTTTTGCTGGAGCTCCATGTAACCATTTTACATCGAGAGTTCCGTTTAGAGGATCTGTTCCCGAAAGGACTTCTTCCTCAAAATCAATTTTAATCTTTAGTCGGTTAGGTTTTACAGTTTCAACTTTTAAAGCCTTATAAAATTGTGCGCCACCAACAGATACTTTAGCATTGTAATTACCTGTTTTACCTTCAGAAGATGTAGGTACAATAAATGTATAAAAATTATTAAGGTTGTCTGAAGTTACATTTTTGTAGATGAGTTTTCCGTTTGGATCAGTCACTTCCAATTTTACAGGATGACCTTGCGGAAGTTCATTTGCTTTATCATTCAGCACAAACGTTAAGAATAACGAATCTCCAGGTCGCCAAACACCTCTTTCGCCATAGATATAACCTTTAAGTCCGCGTTGCAACCTATTACCAGAGACATCAAACTTACTTAAGGATAAAGAATTGCCATCAGTAAGCCTTAAGTAACTTGTATTACTGCCTTTTGAAACTATAGCGAAACTTGCAAATTTATTAGCTTCAACCGTTGCTAAACCATCACTGTTTGTAGAAGTGGAAGCAATTTCTTGCTGCTGAAAGTTGAACAATTTAATAGAAGCTCCAGTTTCAGGATTTGTGTTTAGAATATTTGTTACCGCAAAATAATAGGTGTTATTAGCACTTTGTTTTGCGATCACACCTAAGTTAGATGCTATCAAATTTTGGGACACGATTTTACTTTCATTATAAAACGTATCATGACAAGGGTTTTCACGTTGTCTCCAATTATAGGTGTAGTTTCGGTATCTATATGTGCGATTATCCCAATATTCTTCTTCTTTTAAATCTTCGTCTTCTGTGTTAGTATCTGCATAATCGCCTTCGTAATAGTAATCATCTTCATAATAATCATCATATTCATCCTCTTCACTTGACTCACTATTAGAATTTGCTTCACAATCATATAAGGAGTAATTTCTATTATAACTAAGTTCAACTCGGTAAATGGCTCCAGCATCTGCCTTAAAGAATTTTGATAAATCAATACTATAGGCTTTCCATTTTCCGGAATTCTCGGCCGCAGTTTGTAACTGAATGGTTTGTTTAGCAATACGTCGACCAACACGTTTTATTTCGTTTTGGTTATTGCTGTTCATGGGATTATCTTGAAGAAACTGTAGGATGTTATCTTCAAATATTTTAATTACTCTAACATCTACTGCACTAAGATTAACGGCTTCAAAATTGAATTTAAGATCGTTCGAATTTGGTAAAATGGTTCCGTTGCTAATTAAACGAATCGTTGGTTTTAGTTCTTCAAAAGAAATCACTTCAGAAAACGCTTGTTTTAGTTTATAACCATCTGTATTAGAAATGCCTTGAAAAATATCAACTTGAATATCTCCTACTAATTTACCTTCGGGATACACTTTGAGGACATTTCCATCAACACTAAATTTTGGGTTTTTTACATTTTGAATAGTGACCAAGCCATCAAAATTTTGCTGTTTTTTTAATGGATCTGAAAAGTTCACGGAAAGATATTGCTCAGGACTTTTTACAGATTCAACATTAATTATTGTGAAGTTATTTATTCCGGGAATTGCTAATTTGTTTTCACCTTTATTCTCTGCTTTTATCGATTTTCCATTCCATTTTACAATGATTTCTGAATCATCTACCATACGATTAATACTATCTATTCTAAATTCAAAATACTTTGAGTTTTCTATCAACTCATTAAAATGAATCTTTAAAGGTGTACCATTTTGTGAAGCTTCTACTAATGTTTTGGCATCTTCAATTGAAATGATATCAGCAGATTTAATAACCGCTTCTAAGTATTGCCACTTTTTAGAATACGACTGTAAGTCTTTTGTATTTAGACTAAAACTTGGTGTGATGGTTTTAAATTGAAACACATAATCCTCATAATTTTTAGGCATGTTTTTGTAGATTTTATCTAGCTTAACCATGACAGTATATTCTGTAGCAGATTCTAGATATTCATCTGGTGTAAATACCAAGGTATGTTTGTTTAAGGTTTTGAGAGTGCCTTCAGTATGTGGAGAAATTTTAATAAGATCATGAGTAATTTCTTGTCCTATTTCCCAACTATCAACATCTTTCGATAAATTAATAGTGATTGGTTCTGTTACAGATTGCAATCCAGAAGTGGTATAACTTATATAATCTCTATATTTAAATAGATTGTCTGTTTCTTGAGTAATGCTGTCTTTTTTCTTGCAAGAAAACACAAGCATCAGACATATTATAAGCAGTGAAAGCTGATTTATTTTCATGGTTTAAGATCTGTTTTTATGATTTGTACTTAAATTTCAAACCACCATTTTGATAGTTGAATACAGTAAAACTAAAGTATTCTATGCATTCATATGCTTCGATTATGTTATGTGTTATTGTTAAAATAGAATTCGTTGTTAGTTTCAAAGAATTCGTTTTTTTTCATTTCAATAAAGATTTTATAAGTGCTTTAAAGTTACATTATTCAATAAATTACATCAAGCAAAACTGACATTTTATTAGTAACTTCGCGTCAAAATTTAATAATTCATAAAATAGTATCATATATGGAAGCAATCGCTACCGATTTCGGAATAAAAGAAGCTTTACTGCAATTAGGTGTTAAAGATATAAATGAAGGGACGTCTACAGGTTCAAATAATTTTTCTAGTGGAGACATTATTGAATCGTATTCTCCAGTTGATGGTCAATTAATTGGAAAAGTAAAAACGACAACAAGAGCAGATTACGAAAAAGTAATGGATGCTGCTACTAGCGCATTTTTATCTTGGAGAGATAAACCAGCGCCACAACGTGGAGAAATTGTACGTCAATTTGGAAACAAATTAAGAGATTTAAAAGAACCATTAGGTAAGTTAGTGTCTTACGAAATGGGTAAATCTTTACAAGAAGGTTACGGTGAAGTTCAGGAAATGATTGATATCTGTGATTTTGCTGTTGGATTATCTAGACAGTTAAACGGACAAACAATTCCTTCTGAACGTCCAGGACACGTCATGAGAGAGCAATGGCATCCTATTGGTGTTGTTGGAATTATCTCTGCTTTTAATTTCCCTGTGGCAGTTTGGGCTTGGAATACAGCTTTGGCTTGGATTTGTGGTGATGTTTGTGTTTGGAAAGGTTCTGAAAAAGCACCTTTATGCTCAATTGCTTGTCAAAATATTATCGCAGATATCCTAAAAGAAAATAATTTACCAGAAGGTATTTCTTGTATCATCAATGGCGATTATAAAGTAGGCGAAATGATGACAACAGATACTAGAATTCCTCTAGTTTCTGCAACGGGTTCTACAAGAATGGGACGCATAGTTGGTGCAACTGTTGCTGAACGTTTTGGGAAGTCTTTATTAGAATTAGGTGGAAACAATGCCATCATTATTACACCAACTGCAGATTTAAAAGTAGTAGTTCCTGGTGCTGTATTTGGTGCTGTTGGAACATGCGGACAACGTTGTACATCGACAAGACGATTGATTATACACGAATCTGTTTACGATAAAGTAAGAGATGCTATTGTTGGTGCTTATGGTCAATTAACTATAGGAAACCCTTTAGATGAAAAAAATCATATTGGTCCATTAATTGATCATGATTCGGTAAACACCTATTTAGCAGCAATTGAAAAAGCAAAAGCTGAAGGTGGAAACGTATTAGTTGATGGTGGTGTTTTAGAAGGTGAAGGTTACGAAAGTGGATGCTACGTAAAACCAGCAATCATCGAGGCTGAAAATCATTTTGAAATTGTACAACACGAAACATTTGCTCCAATTTTATATCTAATGAAATACTCTGGAGATGTTGAAAACGCTATTGCTAAACAAAATGGTGTTGCTCAAGGATTATCTTCAGCAATAATGACAAACGAACTGAAAGAAGCTGAAAAATTCTTGTCTTATGCAGGTTCAGATTGTGGAATTGCTAATGTAAACATCGGAACATCTGGTGCTGAAATTGGTGGTGCTTTTGGTGGTGAGAAAGAAACAGGTGGTGGACGTGAGTCTGGATCTGATGCTTGGAAAATATACATGAGAAGACAAACTAATACAGTTAACTATTCTGATGAATTGCCTTTAGCACAAGGTATAAAATTCGATTTATAGCGATTACTTTAAAACAAAGACTTATAAAAACCGTTTCAATTATTGAGACGGTTTTTTTGTATCTAAATTTTTGGAATCATTTTTGAAAGCTTATAATTAAACTTAACATAAGTTATCGAGTCATATATCTATGAAACAACAAGATATTCAACATTTGTATTGGAGAGCAGGATTTGGAGCAACACCAAGTCAGCTTAATAATTTATCTACAATGGATAAATATCAAGTGGTAGATGAGTTGTTTCAAAATTCTTCAAATCCAAGTTATTTAGAAATTGATACGTCAGACTTACAGCCGTATTCTGGGATGTCAATTTTGAAGGACAAAATTAAACGACGTGAGTTCATAAATAAAAGCACAGATAAATTAAAAGAATTAAATGCAATTTGGGTCAACCAACTTGTCATAACCGATCAGTTTTTAAGAGAAAAAATGACTTTATTTTGGGCCAATCATTTTGTGTGTCGAGATAATAATATTTTTCATGTTCAGCAATATAATAATACATTAAGACATAATGCTTTAGGTAACTTTGGAGATTTTGTAAAAGCCATTTCTAAAGAAGCAGCAATGCTAAAATATTTGAACAATAAGCAAAATCGAAAACAAAAACCAAATGAGAATTTTGCTAGGGAATTAATGGAGTTATTTACGCTTGGAGAAGGTCAGTATACTGAGGAAGATATTAAAGAGAGTGCAAGAGCATTTACAGGTTATAGTCATAGTTTTGAAGGTGAATTTATACTAAGGAAGCTTCAACATGACTATGATTTTAAAACATTTTTTGGGCACACAGGACGTTATGATGGTGATGATATTATTGATATGATATTAGAACAAAAACAATGTGCTCGTTTTATCTGCAGAAAAGTATATAGCTACTTTGTAAATGATATCATTGACGAAGATAAAGTTGAAGAATTAGCAAGCGTTTTTTATAAAGACTATAATATTGAAAACCTAATGAGACATTTATTTATGTCAGATTGGTTTTATGATGAATTACATATTGGTTCAAAAATAAAATCACCAATTGAGTTTTTAGTAGGAATGTCTAGAACAGTTCCAGTGCAATTTGAAAGCACTAAAGATGTACTTAAAATACAGAAACTATTAGGACAGATGTTATTAAATCCTCCAAATGTTGCTGGATGGAAAGGAGGAAAAAGCTGGATTGATAGTAATACCATAATGTTACGATTGAAGCTGCCGTCGATCATATTAGCAAATGCTAAAATTTCGATTAAAGAAAAAGGGGAATTTGAAGATAGCTTTGAAAAGTATTATTCAAAAAAGACTAAAAACAGATTCGTATCGGCAAAGATTGATTGGGATGCGTTTGAAAGAAAATACAAGAAATCTTCCTTTGAAGATTTAAAGCAGCAGCTTATTATTCCGAAATTAAGTGAAGGAACCGAAACCTATGTAAAGACCTTAAGTCAAAACTCAAAACGAAATTTTTGTGTTCAACTGATGTCATTACCCGAATATCAAATGTGTTAATTATGGATAGAAGACATTTCTTAAAGCAATCCTCATTAGTAAGTAGCTTATTTTTCGCGCCTAATTTTGTAAAAGCATTCGAAAACATGTCAGCTTCTAGTTTAGGATATAAGCGTTTGGTGATCATACAACTTGCAGGAGGAAATGACGGTTTAAATACTATTATTCCTTTTAATAATGATGTGTATTATCGCAACAGACCATCAATTGGCATTCAAAAAAATAATTTAATTAAGGTTACAAATGAGCTTGGTTTTCATCCCAATTTGCAACCCTTAAAAAAATTATACGATCAAGGTCATCTCACAATTATTAATAATGTTGGCTATCCAAATCCGAATCGTTCACATTTCAGATCGACAGATATTTGGCAAACCGCAAGTCATTCAGATCAATACTTACAGACAGGTTGGATTGGTCGTTATTTAGATACATATGGTGATAAACCATACAATGCTATTGAGATCGATGATAGTTTGTCGTTAGCTTTAAAAGGACAAAACATAAATGGGATAGCGACTAAAAATCCGCAAGTACTTTTTAGAACGTCTCAAGATCCTTATTTTAAAAATGTTTTAGAGCACTATCAAGACGAACATTTGAGCGAGCATAATTTAGGTTATTTATATAAAACGATGATTGCTGCAGAATCTTCTGCTAAGTATATTTTTGAAAAGCATAAAACAGGGTATAACAAGCAAGAGTATCCAAATAACGAATTTTCAAATCAGTTAAAAACCACTTCAAGACTCATTAATTCTGGAATTGAAACTAAAGTGTTTTATTCGTCATTAGGTGGTTTTGACACACATGCTGGACAACCTATTAAGCAATCACGATTGCTAAAAATGTATGCAGAAGGCATTGAAGCTTTTGTTTCAGATTTAAAACAGCAAGGCACATTTAAGGATACGCTAATTTTAACTTTTTCTGAATTTGGAAGACGTGTCAAACAAAATGCAGCAAATGGAACAGATCATGGAGCAGCAAGTAATGTGTTTATTATTGGACATCAATTAAAAACACCAGGATTCTATAACGAAATGGCAAGTTTGTCAAACTTAGATGAAAATGGAGATATAAAATATACGATAGATTTTAGATCTATTTATGCAACCATATTGGGTAAGTGGCTGGCAGTTGAAGATAAAGCTGTATTAGACAACAGCTTTTCAAAATTAGATTTCATTTAATGCACTTAAAACAAAAACCTCGTTTCTTTATCGGTTACCCGATTGAAACAAGGTTTTTGTAATTGATTAATAGCAAGACAAATATGGTGAAAATAAGAGCTGTATTTCAAAAAAAACTATGAGTGGTAAATAAATCTGTATGAATGGTATTTATTCTTTTCAACTTGGTAAAAAAATAAAATTCTAATAGATTTTCAGAAGAATAGCAATCGTATAAAAAACAAAAACCTTATTTCTTATTCGACAAGTCGACATTGAAATAAGGTTATATGTAATTGATTAATAGCAAGACAAATCTCGTGAAAAGTTAAGTTCAATTACAATTAATTCTATAATTAGCAGAAAAAAATGGTCGAATGACAATTCGTGCTAAATTTCTTCGATTAACTGTATTTAACTTTCCTTAAAATTCGTGTTACTTCCTGATAGGAATCATAAATTGCCTCGCTATGCTTTTTTAAATAGGGTTTTGCCTCATTTAATTTATCAATTGCATCATGAAATAAATTGAGGTAACAAATAAGATAAGTTGCAGGAAGATTCCTCAAATCTAACATATCATTTTTGGTTAACGAAAGTCCTTTTTGCAGTTTTTCTACTAAAGCATTATTAGAATTATAAATATGATGCAATACCTTTTTATCAAATTGAGGCGGTTCAAATAGGAGTTTGGTATCAATATTATAATGTGCATTATCTTCAAAACGAATAATGGTTTCTTCTAATTCATAATATTTAAACGAGTTTTGGAGTCCGAGACTTACATATTCAACAATTTGGAAAGAGTTTTCATTAAACGTTATCGTTACTTCGTCTAGCGTAGAAAAAAATAAACGAACTTGTTCATTTATCAATTCAATATCTACTCTAGAGTAATAGACTTTATTTTTAACCGTTTTTTTCTGACCAGACCAACACAACACAAAATATTCTTTAAACACTTTGTACTGCGGATTGAAATCTTTTCTTTTATTCAGGAAATCAAAAACACCATCAAGTGTATATTGAATGTTGTTTTGAGCATGTGATTCAATTTCTGAAACGATTTTTGAATTTACATCTTTAATCTCTATATCAAAAACCTTAGGCATGCTCATGCTTCCATCTCTAAAAAATACAGAGCCACCATAATATTTCCAAATGTTCTTTCTAAGTGATGTGATTTTATCAATAGACCGAATAGTCACTAAGCCTACAACTTTGTTGTCTGGTAAGTGTGGAAATGGAATGTTTTCGTATTGAACAATTGGAGGATGTGATAAATAGGCATTGATGAGGTTCTGAATTTTGCTATCATCAAAAAAGTTAACACCAACAATTTTATTGTCTTCGTCTTCAACACCAATAACGATGTAAGAGTTGTTTTTAGGATTACTATTTGAAAGGGCACAGACGTGTTTTAAAAACTTTGCTTTTCCTTCCTTATGTGTAATGTCAATTTTTCGTTTTTTATCATAAAAACTGTTCTCATCATTGTGAGCCAATAAATTTTTAATTAAAAGGCGTTTGTTAATCATATATAATTAGGGCACTTTATGACCTTGTGAAGCTACTAGTATTTTAAACCAATCTTCTAGTGTTAATTCTATGCGTACAGCGTTTTTTGCATCAGTGATCCTGTTTTTACTAGTGGTACCAATAACAGGATGGATGTTAGCAGGATGTTTTAAAATCCAAGCTAACAATAATTGATCTTCAGTGGCATTATAAATGTCCATGAGTTGACCTAGTTGTTTGTGAATTCGTCTTGTTTGTTCTGTGTCTTCTTTAAAAACATTACCTAAAGGCGACCAAGCCATTGGTATTATGTTTTTTAATACCATTTGATCTAACGATCCATTATGCAATGCCGAATGTTGGGTTAAAGAAAATTCAATTTGATTCACGGAAATAGCTTCAGTATTTGAAACCAATTCAACTTGTGAAGGTGTAAAGTTTGAGACCCCAAAATTTCTGATTTTCCCTTGTTGTTTTAACATTGTTATAGCTTCAGAAATGGCATCGGGATGCATTAACGGACTCGGTCTATGTAATAAAAAGAGATCTAAATAATCTGTTTTTAAATGCTTTAAAGACGTTTCAGCAGACCATATTATATACTCTTTACTATAATCGTAGTGTTTTACTGTATTTGGTCTATTGTCACTGGTATATTGAATACCACATTTTGAAATGAGTTGAATGTTCTCTCTTTTTATACCACTTTCAGTAAAAGCATTTCCAAAGTCAGCTTCCGTAGTATAACCACCATAAATATCAGCGTGATCAAATGTTGTAATGGAATGTTCAAGACAGTGATGCATTAATGAAATCATGTCTTTTTTTGTATACTGCTTTCCCCAACTTCCCCAAGTCATGGTACCTGCAATTAATCGAGAATATGTCACTTTTTTTTCAGTTTATATAGATTTTTATGCAATTCATGTATAAAAATAGTCAAATCTTGTGTAATGAGGTATTATTGTTTTGTAATTATTAACCAACCAAAATCATGTCTTTTTTATACCATTCGAAAGTAGTATTAATTAGTTTACTAGCCATAGTATTGCTAACTAGTTGTACGAAAGAAGATGAGTCTTCTCTAATGGAAAATAGCTTAGTTAATGTGAAGCTCGTTGGCACACAAACTCAATTAAGTAAATTTAATCTTGAAATATTAGATGTGCAATTAAGAGTTTTAGAAGACGAGACTGACCCAAATGCTTGGTTAAGTTTGAATGCAATTAACACTGGAATACATGATTTAACAGATTATACAGACAATCAAGTACTAACTTTGGTTGATTTTGAACAAGTGCCTTCTGAATTTGTATATACTATCAAATTAGTTTTAGGAGATCATAATACTTTAGTGAAAAACGGTATGGAGTATCTCATCAATATAGAGACTGAATACGATAACGCTTCAGTCAATATCCTTGAAAAACAGTTAGTTGAAAATAAACTCTATGATTTTACAATAGAATTAAATATTGATGAATCTGTTCGTTTTTCTTCTCAAAATGAAGTTAAACTTGATCCAAAAATGAATACATTAATGCGACTATATAATCTGTTTTAAACCGATTAAAAATCTTATATTATAAAAGAGCAGTGCTGATAGTACTGCTCTTTATTTTTTAACCAATTCTTAACAGGAAACAAAGAAAAATTTTAACAATTTGCGGTACTAAATAAGTTAGATATAATTATTCGTTTTAAAATATATAAATAATGGAAGAAACAGGGACAATCGATATTAAATCGATCAATGAGAAAATTGAAAAAGAAAGTGCTTTTGTTGATTTATTAGTCATGGAAATGAACAAAGTGATTGTTGGTCAAAAGCATATGGTCGAACGATTATTAATTGGATTATTAGGTCAAGGACATATTTTACTTGAAGGTGTTCCAGGTCTGGCAAAAACTTTAGCTATTAATACCTTGTCGCAAGCTGTTGATGGTAGTTTTAGTAGAATTCAATTTACACCAGATTTATTGCCTGCAGATGTTGTTGGGACACTTATTTATAATATGAAGCTTAACGATTTCTCGATTAAGAAAGGCCCTATTTTTGCCAATTTTGTTTTAGCAGATGAAATTAACAGAGCACCTGCAAAAGTGCAATCGGCATTATTAGAAGCCATGCAAGAAAAACAAGTGACTATTGGTGACGAAACCTTTATTTTAGATAAGCCTTTTTTAGTTATGGCAACACAAAACCCAGTTGAGCAAGAAGGAACCTATCCGTTACCAGAAGCTCAAGTGGATCGTTTTATGCTGAAAACAGTAATTGATTATCCAAAACAAGATGAGGAGCAACTGATCATGAGAGCGAATCTTAAAGGTTCGTGGGATAAAGTAAATCCAGTAGTCTCAGTGCAGCAAATTCTAAATGCTCAAAAAGCAGTTAGAGAAGTCTACATGGATGAGAAAATTGAAAAGTATATTCTTGATATTATTTTTGCCACGCGTTATCCAGAAAAATATAAATTGGGAGATTTAAAGCCACTAATTTCATTTGGTGCTTCACCTCGTGGTAGTATAAATTTAGCAACAGCCGCAAAATGTTATGCGTTTATTAGACGACGTGGCTATGTAATTCCAGAAGATGTTCGCGCAATTGTTCATGATGTATTACGTCATAGAATTGGAATTACCTATGAAGCCGAAGCTGAAAATATAACTTCAGAAGACATTATAAATAAGATTGTAAACGAAATCGAAGTGCCATAGTAAATGCTACGCATCAGTACAAAGTATAAAGTAATTAGTATGTACTAACAACTTTGTACTCACTACCTAATACTAAATGAGCGAAAGCGAATGTAAATGGATACTAAGGAATTACTAAAAAAAGTACGAAAAATTGAGATTAAGACAAGGCGATTGTCTGATCATATTTTTGGAGGCGAATACCACTCGACTTTCAAAGGTCGTGGTATGACTTTTTCTGAAGTAAGACAATATCAGTTTGGTGATGATGTAAGAAATATTGATTGGAATGTTACTGCACGATATAATGAACCTTATGTAAAAGTTTTTGAAGAAGAACGCGAGCTTACAATGATGCTTATGGTTGACATTTCAGGATCAAAGTTGTTTGGTACTGATGAACAATTTAAAAATGAAATAGCTACTGAAATAGCAGCTACGCTAGCGTTTTCTGCAACTCAAAATAATGATAAAATTGGATTGATTTTATTTTCAGATCAAATAGAACTTTACATTCCCCCAAAGAAAGGACGCTCTCATGTATTAAGAATTATACGTGAGCTTATTGAATTTAAACCTAAAAGTAAACTCACAAATATTTCTGAAGCGTTAAAATTTTTATCAAATGTGATGAAAAAGAAAGCTATTGTTTTTGTGCTGAGTGATTTTATTGCAGACGACTATAAACAAACGCTTAAAATTGCAGCAGGCAAACATGATATAACAGGCATTAGAATTTATGATAAACACGAAGAACGTATTCCAAATTTAGGAATGGTTCAAATGCAAGATGAAGAAAGTGGAGAGCTTATTTTAGTAAATACTAGTTCTAAAAAAATTAGGACTAATTATAGTTCATTCTACCACGACAAAGTGAATTTCTATAAGGAGACATTCACAAAATCTGGCGCTGGAACCATCGATTGTCGTGTTGATCAAAGTTATGTAAAAAAGTTATTAGGCTATTTTAAAACAAGGTAATACAGTTAAAAAGTGAAGAGCATAAAAACGCATATAAATGAAAATAATAACAGAGTTACAAGGCTTTGGTTATTTGCTATTGCCTTTTTATTTGTGCCGTTTTATTTATCAGCACAGGTCAAATCTTCTATAGATTCTACTAAAATTAAAATCGGTCAGCAAATCACATTTAAGGTTGAGGTCGAAGCCGATACTACTGATTTGGTCGTATTTCCAGAAGGTCAAACATTTGTTCCTCTAGAAATGATTGAATCCTATAAAGTTGACACCACAAAAAATGATGCCAAATATCAACTAATTAAAAGGTACGGATTAACACAATTTGATTCGGGTTCGTATACAATTCCAAGGCAAAAAATTATTATTGGCACAAAAACATTTTTCACAGATTCGTTACGTGTTGAAGTTAATAATATTGACGTCGACACCACAAAACAAGGACTTTATGATATTAAACCTTTTATAGAGGTACAAAAGAAAAGCAGTAATCGTTGGTTAATTATTTTAGCGATTCTCTTGGCCGTAGCATTGGTTGCATTTTTATTGTATTGGTTTATTTGGAGGAAGAAACCTTTAACCGAAGAAGCTAAAATAGCATTGCTTCCACCTTATGATAGAGCGAAATTGGCTCTGAAAACATTAGATGAAAGCACGTATTTGGAGAATTCAGAACTGAAAGATTACTATTCAGAATTGACCTTCATCATCAGAAAATATCTTGACGAGAAAGTTTATGATAAAGCTTTAGAAAGTACAACCGATGAATTAATCTCTAGACTGAATCTTTTAAAAGATGCTAATCAAATCGAATTAAGTAAAGATGATATCCGAAACCTCGAAACTATTTTAAAGCGTGCCGATTTAGTAAAGTTCGCCAAGTCTGCTCCAGATGTCGAACTTGCCAAGTTAGATAGAAATACTATCGATATTGAAATAGATCACGTTAAAGAAGCGCTTCCAGAGCCAACCGAAGAAGAAAAACTGCTTAATGAGCAATATAAACAAGAACAAGAACGCAAAAAGAAGCGTAGAAAAATATGGATTACTGTTCTTATTTCGGTGTTGTTAATTATTGCAACTTTTGTTGGATTTGGTATGAAATATGGATTTTCTTACGTGAAAGATACTCTTACAGGTCACGAAAGTATAGCGCTTTTAGAAGGTGATTGGGTAAGAAGTGAATATGGCGTGCCTCCAATTACGATTAGTACACCTAAGGTTTTAAAACGAGAAGTAGTAGAGTTGCCTGAAGAGTTTAAAGACAAAATAAAAAATACGACATTTAGATATGTTTCTCTTAATTCGGGAATCGATATTCAAGTCAGTACAACAGGGTTTAATTATTCCGAAGAAGAGAAAAAACAACAAGCTACAGATGAAGCCAAAGCTCAAGAGTTATTAGCTACTTCTGAAAAATTCATAGAACGATTAGAGTCTCAAGGCGCTAAAGATATAACAGTTAAAAGAGAACAGTTTATTACACCAAATGCAGCTGAAGGATTAAAAACTTATGGTACAATGAACCTAGATATCAAAGGTGTTCTTGAACCAGCTAGTTATGCTATTATATTGTTTAAATCTGAAAACGTTAGACAACAAATTATCTTGCAATGGAGGAAAAATGATGATTACGCTAATCAAATGATTGATCGAATTTTAGATTCAATAGAACTTAAAAAAGCAGAGGAGTAATGTTAGAAGGGATAGAGTTTTTAAATAAAGAAATGTTCTGGTTGCTTTTACTATTGCCATTAGCAATTGTTTGGTATGTGTTGACCATCAAAAAACAAACGGCAGAACTTAAGATGTCAAGTATCAAAGGTTTTCAAATCACCAAATCGTGGTTAGCAAGTTTGAAGCCATTCCTATTTGTATTAAGACTTTTGGCTTTAGGATTATTAATTACAGCTCTGGCAAGGCCTAGAACAGTAGATGTGTCTTCAAAAACGAAAACAACTAGAGGTATTGATATTGTTATGGCAATTGATGTGTCTGCAAGTATGTTGGCAAAAGATTTACTACCAAATCGATTAGAAGCCTTAAAAAAAGTTGCCGCACAGTTTATTCAAGGCAGGCCAAATGATAGAATTGGACTTGTCGAGTATGCTGGAGAAAGCTACACAAAAACGCCAATTACAAGTGATAAAGCTATTGTATTACGTTCATTAAGAGATATAAAATATAATACCATTATTGAAGGTGGAACAGCAATTGGAATGGGTTTAGCAACTTCGGTAAATAGATTAAAAGATAGCAAAGCAAAAAGTAAAGTCATCATTTTATTGACAGATGGTGTGAATAATTCAGGTTTTATTGATCCAAAAATTGCGAGTGAACTTGCCGTTGAATATGGCATTAAAACGTATACAATTGGTTTAGGAACTAACGGAATGGCATTATCTCCAATTGCTATAAAACCAAATGGATCATTTCAATATGGAAGAGTGCAAGTTGAAATAGATGAAGAATTATTAAAAGAAATAGCTGAAGTCACAGGTGGTAAATACTTTAGGGCAACCAATAATAAAAAGCTAGAGGAAATTTATGGTGAAATCAATAAGTTAGAAAAAA
Source organism: Psychroserpens sp. (assembly GCF_034670085.1). Classification (GTDB taxonomy): domain Bacteria; phylum Bacteroidota; class Bacteroidia; order Flavobacteriales; family Flavobacteriaceae; genus Psychroserpens. The sequence continues at coordinate 18,331 of NZ_JAXMOD010000006.1, forward strand.
CCGAAGTTGAAGAATTTAAATTCTATAATTACGAAGAAAAATATAGACCACTAGTGATTTTAGCTAGTTTGCTTCTATTATTAGAACTATTATTAAGAAATACGATTTTTAGAAGTTTTGTTTAAAAAGTAAAAAGTAAAAAAGAGGAAAGACATTCATTATTTAATATTCGAAAATGAATTTTAAAATTATACTGTATTCATGGCAAACTGCTTACTGAATACTAATTACTGAATACTAATTTATGTTTCAATTAGAAGAAAAAATATGGTTTTGGGTTTTAATGGTAATTCCAGTAATTATCGTGCTTTTTATTGTGCTTCAAATTTGGAAGTATAAAGCTCAAAAACGCTTTGCTAATAAAACACTTCTTAAACGTTTAAGTCCGAATCAGTCCTTATTTAAATCTGTTTTAAAGCTCATTGTGTTGTGTTTAGCTTTTGCCTGTTTATCAATTGCTTTAGTGAATCCAAAAATTGGCACTAAACTAGAAACAGTTAAACGAGAAGGTGTTGATATTGTATTTGCGGTTGATGTTTCAAAAAGTATGTTAGCTGAAGACATCGCGCCAAACCGATTAGAAAAATCTAAACAATTGGTCACGCAAATCATCAATAATTTAGCAAGTGATCGTGTTGGTATTATCGCTTATGCAGGAAAAGCGTTTCCGCAGTTACCAATTACTACAGATTATGCATCAGCCAAAATGTTTTTGCAAAACATGAATACAGATATGTTGTCTTCACAAGGAACGGCAATTAGTGAAGCGATAGAATTGGCAAAAACCTATTTTGATAATGAAGAACAAACCAATAGAGTCCTCATCATTATTTCAGATGGTGAAGATCATACAGATGCAGCAGCTAGTGTTGCAGAAGAAGCGAGTAATGAAGGTATTCGTATTTTCACTATTGGTGTTGGTGATGTAAAAGGTGGACCAATTCCAATTAAAAGAAACGGGATTCTTTTAAATTATAAAAAGGATAATAATGGTGAAACGGTTATTACTAAATTAAATGAGGAAACTCTAAAAGGAATTGCCGAAGAAGCTAATGGGTCCTACATCAATGGGAGTAATACTAATGAAGTGGTTGATGCTATTAGAGATATCCTAAACAAAATGGATAAAACAGAATTTGAAGCCAAAGAATTCGCCGATTTTAAAGATCAGTTTCAGTGGTTTTTAGCATTTGCCATCTTCTTTTTATTTCTAGATATTTTCTTTTTAGAACGAAAAACAGGATGGTTGAAACGATTGAACCTTTTTAACGAGAATTTTTAACCTTTAATATAGTATTAAAATATTTTATAAAATCTTTAACTATAACACGTCACACAGTTTTTTATATTGCTGTTTACATACCATGAAAGTCAATATATTTACATATAATTCTAAGTTTAAAATTGGTCAGAACTTGAAACAATTGTTTGTCATTTGTTTGGTTTTAATACCTACGATCACTTTTGCCCAAGACAAAGACAAAGAGAAAGAACTCCAACTTCAAAAAGCGAATAATTATGTTTATGAAGGGAATGAACTCGTTGGCTCTGAAGACTATATTTCGGCAGAAATGGAATATAGAAAAGCCATTTCAGAGCTACCAACTAATATCGCTGGAACTTATAACTTAGGCAATTCTTATTATGAAAAAGGGCAATATGATGAGGCCTTATTTCGTCATTCTCAAGCCGCTGAAAAAGCAACATCGAAAGAAGAAAAACATAAGGCATATCACAATATTGGGAATATCCTAATGCAAAATAAAATGTGCCAAGAAGCTGTTGAAGCTTTTAAAAATGCATTGAGAAACGATCCTACTGATGACGAAACACGTTACAATTTCGCCATTGCGAAAGCATGTGCAGAGCAGCAACAAGATCAGCAGGATGAAAATGATGAACAGGAAAAAGAGCAAGACAAGGAAGGAGATGACGACGAAAAAGATAAAGGAGAAAACGAAGACAAAGAAGACGATCAAGATAAAAAAGACGAAGGTGACCAGGATAAAAAGGATGGCGATGATCAAAAGGATGATCAAGGGAAACCTAAAGATGAAAAAGATGGAAAAGAAGGTGAAAATAAAGATCAAAAAGGTCAGCCACAACCAAAACAAGGGCAATTGTCTCCTCAACAAATAAAGAATTTATTAGAGGCTATGAATAATCAAGAACAGAAAGTTCAGGAAAAAATGAATGCCGAAAAGCAAAAAGGAGTCAAAGTAAAGACAGAAAAAGATTGGTAGTACTTTTCAAATGAAACTAATAAAACACATATCGTTATTATTAATTGTACTAAGTACAAGCATTGCCTCTGCTCAAATAGAATTTGAAGCAAAAGTAAGTAAGACGAAGCTTGGGATTAATGAACGTTTGCGCATCGATTTTGAAATGAATAAGGATGGTGATAATTTTACACCACCAGATTTTAATGGTTTTACTGTGGTTGGAGGACCAAATACGTCTGTAAGTCAATCGTGGTTAAATGGCAAACGATCTTATAAAAAAACATATAGCTATTTCCTAGCTCCCAAAAAAAGAGGACCAATAAAAATTACACAAGCAACAATTGAAATTGATGGTGAAGTCTATAAAACGCAGGTTGTAACCGTAAACGTTACTGCTGCTGTTAAACGTCCAAACGATCCTGATAATGCCGAAAATGTAGCGTCTGAAAACATTCATTTGGTTGCAGAAGTTTCTAAGGCAAATCCTTACCTCAATGAAGCGATTACAGTCGTGTATAAACTTTATGTGTCCCAAAACACTGGCGTAAGTAATTGGAGAGAAATTGACAATCCTAGGTATAATGATTTTTGGAGTCAGAATATCAACATCAAAGGTTTAAAGATTCAGAATGGATCATATAATGGTGATGAAAACTATCGCTATGTAGTGCTACGTAAAACAGTCTTATATCCTCAAAAAACAGGAAAATTAGAAATAGAACCTCTTAGTTTAGATGTGACAGTTGAGGTGCCAACCAAACGTAGAGATATTTTTGGTGGAAGACTAATGACACAAGTTAATAAGCGTGTTTCGGCTGGTAGTAGAACCATAAATGTAAAGCCCTTACCAGATCAAGGAAAACCTGATAATTTCTCGGGTGCTGTAGGTAATTTGAAATTTAATGTCATCACTAGTAAAACCGAATTGAATGCTTCTGAATCATTGCAAGCAACTGTGGAAGTTACAGGAAATGGAAATTTAAAACTGTTTGAATTACCCAAATTAAAATTACCAAACTCACTTGAAGTTTATGAGCCAGAGCATAATGAGAAGGTAAATACAAACCTAGATGGAATGTATGGTTCAATTTCAGATAGTTATACGATTATTCCACAATACAAAGGTAAATATCCTGTACCGAGTATTTCATTTTCTTATTTTGATCTCAAAACTGAAAGTTATAAAACAGTATCCTCAGGAGAGATTGTAATAAATGTACTCGAAGGTCCAGTGAACACGACAAATTCAGATAATAATCTTGCTTCAGTAAACAATGGTAAACAAGATGTTGTATTACGTAGTGATCAATTTGCATTTGTTAAAACAGATGCTAATTTAAAACCTGTAAGTGCAAATTATTTCTTTAAAAGTACGGCATTTTGGACCTCTTTATTATTGCCTTTTTTAGCAATTCCGTTAGCCTTGGTATATCGCAAGAAAAAAGAGGAACGTAATGCAGATGTATTTGGAAATAGAATAAGAAAAGCAGATAAATTAGCAAAACGATACTTAAGTGAAGCTAAAAAATCTTTAGGACAAAAAGAGGCTTTTTATATTGCATTAGAGAAGGCTTTACATAATTATCTTAAAGCTAAATTACACATTGAAACAAGCGATTTCAGTAAAGAAAAAATACAAACCCTTTTAACTGAACGACTAGTCAACACGGATTCAATTCAAGAGTTTATAAAAATTTTAGAGCATTGTGAATTGGCTAGATATACACCAATTACAAATGTTGAAATGCAACAAGATTATGATAAGGCAGCTAAAACAATTTCCATAATTGATAAAGAACTAAGATAGTAATCAACGTAATGAAGCAACTAATTTACATTTTAGCGTTTTTTGCAAGCACACTAACATTTGCTCAAAATAATCAACTTTTTGAGGAAGCAAATGCCTTATACAATGATGCAAATTATACCGAAGCTCTGGAAAAATATAAAGCTATTTTAGATTCAGGGGAACATTCTGCAGAATTGTATTTCAATATCGCCAATTCGCATTACAAACTAAATCATATAGCGCCTAGTATTTATTTTTATGAGAAAGCTTTATTACTAAAGCCAAACGACAAAGACATTAAAAACAATATTGCATTTGCAAGAAATATGACTATTGATGCCATAGATTCAGTGCCTGAAGTTGGTATTTCGAAATTGATTAAAAATGCAACCAATATGTTGAGCTTTGATGCTTGGGCTATGGCTTCTGTTGTATTCGTTTTGCTTTTTGTGGTGTTATTTATAGCGTATTATTTTACCTATTCAACCTCAAAAAAACGATTTGCTTTTGTAACTAGTAATCTTTCAATACTCTTAGCGTTTGTGTCTTTAGGTTTTGCTTTTCATAAGTTCAAATTGGTTAGTAATGATCAACCTGCAATTGTATTTGCTCAGGAAACAAAGATTAAGAGTGAACCAAATTTGAGGAGTTCTGAAGCTTTTGTGCTTCATGAAGGCACAAAAGTTCAAGTCTTAGATACGGTTAGTAACTGGAAAAAAATCAAATTATCTGATGGCAAGATAGGTTGGGTAATGAATGACGACATTAAAATGTTGAAGACTTTTTAAATTTTATTTAACAAAATTCTCATAATCATACTTTATATTTGCTTTTTTCTAAATCAACCATGAACAAAACTATATTAGCTATTTTCTTTTCATTTATATTTTTGTCGCTTGTTACTGCGCCAACTATTATAATGGCTATTGATGATTCAATTGATATCTCTTTTATTTATAATATTTCCGAAGAAGAGGAAGAGAAAGGAAAAGAAGGTAATAAAGGATTTGAAAAGTTTGTTGTCGATTTAGATACTGAATTAGAAGGTTTTGTGACTCCAAATAATAGAGAGCATCTCGAGTATGCCTTTAAAAAATATCAAAAGCCTCATCTCAATTTAATTTTCCCACCTCCCGAATTCGTTTAATAATTTTTTTTGAAAACGGACAATTTCGTCCATAAAAAGTATTAAAAATTAGCTTTAGACTAAAGTCTTTAGCATAAATGAATTTATATATGTTTAAAACTATTAAAAGCGACTTACCTGCTAGTATCGTAGTGTTTTTTGTCGCATTACCATTATGTTTAGGTATTGCATTAGCCAGTGGAGCTCCACTTTTTTCTGGACTTATAGCAGGAATCGTGGGAGGAATTGTAGTAGGTGGATTGAGTGGCTCTAAAATTGGAGTAAGTGGTCCAGCTGCAGGATTAGCTGCAATTGTATTAACAGCTATTGGAACTTTAGGAGGTTATGAAAACTTTTTAGTTGCAGTTGTTTTAGGTGGAATTATTCAATTAATTTTTGGCTTACTTAAAGCAGGAATTATTGGTTACTATTTTCCATCATCTGTAATTAAAGGCATGTTAACAGGTATTGGTATTATTATTATCCTAAAGCAAATCCCTCACTTTTTTGGATATGATCCAGATCCAGAAGGCGATTTTGCTTTTTTTCAGGTAGATGGGGAAAATACATTTTCTGAAATTATTAATGCCTTTAATCATATTGCTCCAGGTTCAGCCTTAATTGGTACAATTGGTTTAGGTATTTTGTTATTATGGGATAAAGTACTATCAAAAAAAGGAAAAATATTTCAACTTGTTCAAGGGCCTTTAGTTGCTGTTGTAGTTGGTATTATCTTTTTCGTCCTTACAAAATCGCATGAGACTTTAGGTATTGATCAATCACACCTTGTAAGTGTGCCTATACCAGAAGATGCCGCATCTTTCTTAGGACAATTTAGTTTTCCTAATTTTTCGGAAATAACTAATCCTGAAATATGGATTGTTGCCTTTACAATTGCTCTTGTAGCGAGTTTAGAAACTTTATTATGTGTTGAAGCAACAGATAAACTAGATCCTCACAAAAATGTAACACCAACCAATAGAGAGCTTTTAGCTCAAGGAACTGGTAATATCATTTCAGGTATGATTGGTGGATTGCCTATTACTCAGGTAATTGTGCGAAGTTCAGCTAATATTCAATCTGGAGGTCGAAGTAAGATGTCGGCAATCATTCATGGATTTTTCTTGTTGATTTCAGTGATTTTAATTCCTAGATTACTAAACATGATTCCATTATCTGTATTGGCTTCAATATTATTTATAGTTGGATTTAAATTAGCAAAACCATCACTCTTCAAGAAAATGTACGATTTAGGATGGAAACAATCTATACCATTTTTTGTAACAGTTCTAGGAATCGTTTTTACAGATTTACTGGTAGGAATTGGTATGGGATTAGCCGTTGGAATCGTTGTGATTTTAATCAAAAGCTATCAAAACTCTCACTTTTTACATATTGAAGATAAAAGTAATGGGAAGCATAAAATAAAAATGACACTTGCTGAAGAAGTAACATTTTTTAATAAAGGTGCTATTTTGAAAGAATTAGATAGCTTGCCAAGAGATACTCAATTAGTTTTGGATGTCACAAAAACAAGGTATTTAGATAACGATATTGTCGAAATTCTAGATGACTTTGCATTTAAAGCAAAAGAGAGAGACATTGATATTCAACTGATTTCAGAAAGAGGAATTGTTGAGAATCCTGATAGTTTTATTGAATTCTTTAAACTCAGACCAAAAACAGCTTAAAAATTATGAAAAAAAATAAATATAAAATCTTAGTACTTTCAGATATGAAAAGTGCTTCGGGAAACACTATTAAAAGTGGTGTTAGTTTCGCTAAAATGATTAACGCAGATTTACATGTATTCCATGTAAAAAAGCCTACCGAAATTGTAGCAATTGAAAGCCAATTATCGGCTATTAGAACAATCAATAAATCTTATCTTGAAAGAGATAATGCAATCAAAACTCTAATTGAGCCAATTTCTAAAGATTATGACATTAATATAACATGTAATCATGCATTTGGTAATGTGAAAACTGAAATAATGGATTGCATACAAGAGCTAAAACCTGATATTATTGTTTTAGGAAAAAGAAAATCAAAATCAACCAATTTACTCGGTGATAATATTACTGATTTCGTTATTAAAAACCACGAAGGCGCAGTAATTATCGCTTCAGAGGAAAATGCTTTAATGCCTAATACAGAGTTGTCATTGGGAGTGTTAAATGGTGATAATAATTCGTTCAATCTGGAGTTTGCTCATAGCTTATTCAATCATACACAAAAGCCATTAAGGTCATTTACAACAGATCTGTCTAAAGTTGATTCAAAGGATAGTAAAGCTTCTATCAACAAAAACACAGTTGAGGTTGTATTTGATAATGGTGCAAATTCAATTAAAAGTTTGTCAAATTATTTAACTAAAAGTGATGTGAATTTGTTGTGTGTAAATCGGGGACATAAGAGTAAAGCCAATAATAAATCCGATTTTAAGAATGTGATTAGTAAGGTGAATGTGTCATTATTAATATCATGCAACTAATTTAAGTTATTGAAAGTTGCTTAATAGTTTTTTTATAATGAAAAAGCATTAAATTTAGGGATATCCTAATTAATTATATATGAAGAACTTATTTTCAAATATTAAAGGCGATGCATTTGGTGGTATTACTGCTGGAATTGTTGCTTTACCGCTTGCTTTAGCATTTGGTGTGTCCTCTGGCTTAGGACCAACTGCTGGATTGTATGGCGCAATTTTCATCAGTTTTTTTGCAGCACTTTTTGGTGGTACTAGCACTCAAATCTCTGGTCCAACTGCACCTATGACTGCCGTAAGTATGGTTGTTATAGCTGGAATTATTGCTACAAATGATGGAGATATTAATAAGGCACTTCCCGTAATTTTAACTGTTTTTTTATTAGCCGGATTAATGCAAATTGGCCTAGGAGCTTTAGGCTTAGGAAAGTACATTAGGTATATTCCCTATCCTGTAGTTTCAGGATTTATGACAGCCATTGGTGTTATTATTTTGTTGACTCAAATTTTACCTTCTTTAGGATATTATCCAAAGGAAGATATGGCGTTTGTTGATCAGTTTAAGCCAGCAGCTGAAGAGGTTATTTTAGAAAATATTTTGAAAGAAGAAGCAGGTGAAGGGATTTTAGTACTTGAAAATTTCAAGGAAACTATTTCTAGAGCCAGTGAAATCTCTCAAGCCGATATTTTAAAAGAATCACAAACATTGGCAGCAAAAGAAACTTCTGGAGCTTTAGGAGCCATTAGAGCAATACCAAAAGCAATAATGAATATTAATTGGTTAGAACTCCTTTTAGCGCTAGGTACAATTTTTATTATTTACGGATTTAAACGCATAACAAAGGCAGTACCGAGTACTCTAGTTTCATTAATCGTAATGTCTGGTATCGCAGTTGGTTTTGGTTTAGATTACAGACCTATTGAAGAAATACCTAGTGGACTTCCAATTCCTAATTTAGAAATATTCACGGCGTTTAGCTTAAACAGTATTACGCCATATATTTTTACAGCTTTAACTCTTGCATTGTTAGGAGCAATTGATTCATTATTAACAAGTGTTGTTGCAGATAATATGACAAAAACGAAGCATAAACCTAATAAAGAATTGGTTGGTCAAGGTATTGGTAATAGTATTGCGGCTATTTTTGGCGGAATTCCAGGTGCAGGTGCAACCATTAGAACCGTTGTTAATATTAGCTCAGGCGGAAAGACAAAATTATCGGGAATGATTGCAGGAGTAATGTTACTTATAATTTTGCTTGGTCTTGGTCCTATTGCATCAAAAATTCCAGCGGCTGTTTTGGCTGGGATATTAATTACTGTTGGTATTGGTGTTATGGATTATAAAGGTTTAAAGGCTATTCCTGCTTTACCAAAAGACATAAAATTAGGACCACTTAAATTAAGCTCAGAGGTGTTAATCATGTTAATAGTACTATTGTTATCAACCTTTTGGAATTTAGTATATGCAGTAGGAATTGGATTAGTAATCGCATCATTGATGTTTATGAAAAAAATTGGAGACCTTACTGCAGAACGTTCGGATGTAAAACCTCTAAAAGAAGAAGCTTGGGATGATGAAGCTGATTTTCCTAATAAGTTAAAAGAAGAAGTTTTTATTAAACACTTAAAAGGGCCATTATTTTTTGGATCAACTTCAGATTTTCAACAACTTACCCTACAAATACCAAGTACAGCTTCTATTGTGATTTTAAGATTGGGACGTATGCAATATATGGATCAATCTGGATTATATGCTATGGAAGACATGCTTCTAGAATTAAAAGCTAGAAATGTAGATGTTCTATTTGTAGACCTATTAAAACAACCAAGATATATGATGGAACGAATCGACATAATTCCCGATTTTGTGCCTGAAGAACACATTTTTAAATCGTTTAAAAATTGTTTGTCTTGGATTAAATTAAACGTAAAAAACAAGTATTAAAAATTTTATCAAATGAAAAATATAGCAATTACAAAAGACGTACAAAGCGCATTATCACCAAATCAAGTATTACAAGATTTATTAGATGGAAATAATCGTTTTGTTAACGGTCAATCTCAAACTACAGATAATTCAGCATTAGTAAATCAAACTATTGGTGGACAATTTCCTAAAGCCGTTGTACTATCATGTATTGATTCTCGTGTGCCAGTTGAAACTGTTTTAGATCAGGCTATTGGTGATATATTTGTTGCCAGAGTCGCTGGAAATTTCGAAAATGTAGATATCTTAGGAAGCCTAGAATATTCATGTAAAGTAGCAGGTAGTAAATTGGTCTTAGTTCTAGGTCACGAAAGTTGTGGAGCTGTTAAAGCGGCTTGCGATGGTGTAGAGCTTGGAAATATTACTGCTATGCTAGATAATATTGTGCCTGCAGTTAGAAAAGCTACCGAAGAAGAAGATGGATTAACAACATCAGAAAACAAAGCTTTTGTTGCCAGAACAGTAAAATATAATGTTGCACTTACTATGGATAGAATTCGTGAAAAAAGTCCAATATTAGCAGATATGGAAGCTAATGGAGAGATCCAAATTGTTGGAGGTGTATATAGTCTTCACACAGGGAAAGTAGAAATGATTTAGACGTATTTTTTACAATACGCAAAAACTGTCTATTTATATAGGCAGTTTTTTGTTTTTACGAATCACCATCAGAATCTTCACTGGTTTCGTCTTTTCCTTTGTTTATAATACTTGGGAAAATTAGTGGTGCTAAATTTCTCACAGGTTCATAAAGAATAGAGTCTTCCAGATCTTTTTCATCTGCAAACGGAATGGTATTATTCATAGTATCAAAAACAATAAGTAAGACACTTAAAATCAAACCAATTTTTAGAGCTCCAAACACACCACCAAGTAGTTTGTTCAAAATTCCTAAGGCAGCAAAATTGGCAAGTTTAGTTAATGCTTTTCCTGCAAGCGCAATGACCAAAACAATAATGACAAAAGTGACAGCAAAAGCAACAATATTGATGTATTTTTCATCCCAATCTAATTTGCTGTCTAAAAATCCTGCTGCAAAATTACTAAAATGAATTGCTCCATACACACCAGCTATTAGTGCAACTAAAGAAGCAACTTCTACAAAAAGACCTTTCATAAAACCTCGTATAAGACCGAAAAGTAAAAGGGAACCTAAAATAATATCAATTAAAGCCATAGTGAATCAGTTTTAACAAACGTACATAATTTTTCTTATTTTAAAATAATAACGCTTTTCAAGAGGGTATAGTTTATTAACTTTGCAAATTGTAATTAAATACATTCCTGAAAAGGGAACACTATGGCGAGAGATGAACAATTAAAAGAACGATGGGATTTGGTAGTAAAAAAGTTATCAGATCAATTTGCAGATGGAGATACCTTAGATTTAGATGCCATTATATATTTAATAGGAGTGCAAGAATTAGGGCAGTTTGAACGTAAATTCAAAAAAGATCATAAAATCGATTTAATGCATATTGCCATCTGTAAATTATTGTCACCATACGGTTATTATGAGTTCGATTATGTAGACGAAGACGGTTGGCCTCATTATATGGTTAAGGAGCAATTACCAACGTTAAAAGCTGGTGAGCAGAGTGTTTTAATGAAAGATGCCATTGTCAACTATTTTATAGAAACCAAGTTTATAGATTAATTTTGGGCGTTACCACAAGGGTCGCGCTCTCGGCAGTCGCTTTATATTTGCATAAAAGTCAAATATAAGAGCTTCAACAAATGCCTCCATCACTAACGCAAATCGCGATAAAATTCATAAATTTGCCATTCATTTTTAAGTTACTGAACTAAATTCAGCACAGGCATGATAGATAAGATAAAAGAACTCATAGCAGAAGCCGAAGCATTTAAAGCACAATCTAAAGAAGAGGTTGAGGCATTTCGTATCAAATATTTAGGTAAAAAAGGCCTACTCAATGATTATTTTGCTGAGTTTAAAAATGTAGCTAACGAACAAAAGAAAGAATTTGGTCAAACCATAAATCAGCTTAAAAAAACAGCTGAAGAAAAAGTAAATGCTTTAAAAGAGGAGTTAGAAAGTAAAGAAGATACTGCAGGTGTTTATGGTGATTTATCACGTCCTGGAGAACCAATCCAAATTGGTGCACGTCATCCTATTTCTATCGTTAAAAATCAAATTATTGATATCTTTTCACGCATCGGATTTAACGTTAGTGAAGGTCCAGAAATTGAAGATGACTGGCACAACTTTACGGCTTTAAACTTACCAGAATACCATCCAGCAAGAGATATGCAGGATACGTTCTTTATTCAGACAAATCCTGATGTCTTATTACGTACCCATACGAGTTCAGTTCAAGTGCGTTACATGGAAAATAATAAACCGCCTATTCGTACAATTTCTCCTGGTCGCGTGTTTCGTAATGAAGCTATTTCGGCACGTTCGCATTGTTTTTTCCATCAAGTAGAAGGTTTGTATATTGATAAAGATGTGAGTTTTGCCGATTTAAAACAAACCTTACAATACTTCACCACCGAAATGTTTGGGAAGTCTAAAATACGTTTACGTCCATCATATTTTCCATTTACAGAACCAAGTGCTGAGGTAGACGTATATTGGGGATTAGAGACCGAAACCGATTATAAAATGACCAAAGGAACAGGTTGGTTAGAGATTATGGGTTGCGGAATGGTTGATCCTAATGTGTTAGAAAACTGCGGTATTGATTCTAAAGAATACTCAGGTTTTGCTTTTGGTATGGGAATCGATCGTATTGCATTACTGCTGCATCAAATTAGTGATATTCGTTTGCTTAGCGAAAATGATGTGCGTTTCCTTGAGCAATTTAAAAGTGCACTTTAGATGAACTTTGTCATTCTGAACGATGTGAGGAATCTCATATTACATAAAGATTGCCACAACTGACTAAAAAGTCAGTTTCGCAATGACAACTATCAAAATCATGAAAAAAGACATCAAAATTCCAGAAGTTAAAGACGTTTTTGTAGCTGTAGTTCAAGAGCAACATCCAGAATATAAAACCCAAGATTGGAATGCGTATATCATCAACAATAAAGATGTTGATCTAGATACTGTTTTAATTGTGTCTAATGGTTATTCAGAAAAAAAGATAACACCTGTCATGCGTCATTCCATAAAGCTATTGCCAGCAAGAAGTTATGCAAAAATAGAGTTTATGCAAAATGATGTGCTTGAGCTTAATAATGAGTTTAAAGTCACTTTTTTTGAAGGCAATCAAATGTTAGATAAAACATATGTATTCAGAAAGAATACGATTAATATTAAAGCATTACAGACCATTCCTTTAATGCAATTGAAAGGTGTATTAGTGAAGTAGGTGCTACCAAATGGAAGATTTAAAAAAACAATTTGATAACGAATTAACAAGAGCCCAAAATGGTATTGTGCTTTCTCGCGAATACAAACGAAAAAAGCTTATCATGTATGCCATACGAACTATTATAGCAATTGTTTTATTCTATATATTTTGGGATCACCAATGGGTAAAATGGATGCTATATGTATATATTCCCGTAAATCTTATTTTCCTGGTTTCAATTTTCGTAGTGCCTTCTTTTTTAAAAAGAAAAATAGTTGAGACACAAAATAAAATAGAAGAGTTAGACCAAGTGTTTGAAGAGGAGTAGCTAATCTAATTTATCCGTGAGTTTCTTAAATACTTTTTTAGGGTTTTTATTCTCATATAGAATTTCGTAAACCGCTTCAATTATTGGTAATCTTGTCTTTTTAACGTTTTTGAGATTAAGCTCATGTGCACTTTTGGTAGCATAATATCCTTCAGCAACCATACTCATTTCCATTTGAGCCGATTTAACAGTGTAGCCTTTCCCAATCATGGTACCGAACATACGATTTCGCGAAAATGTAGAATAACCAGTTACTAATAAATCGCCTAAATAGGCCGAGTTATTAATGTTTCGTTTCATTTTGTGCATCTTTTTGATAAAACGTTTCATTTCCCGAATTGCATTACTCATTAATACACTTTGAAAATTATCACCATAACCTAAACCATGAGCAATTCCTGCGGCAATGGCATATATATTTTTCAGCATGACAGCATATTCAGTACCAATAATATCATCACTAATTTTAGTTTTGATATAATCGCTTGACAAAACATCTGCAATAGTTTGAGCTTTTACAGCATCTGCACAAGAAATCGTTAAATACGATAAACGCTCGAGTGCTACTTCTTCAGCATGACAAGGTCCTGCAATAACTGCAATGTTCTCAAACGGGATGTTGTAAATATCATGAAAATGTTCGCCTACTAATAATCCAGATTGAGGCATAATACCTTTCACAGCAGAGACAATCGTTTTTTGAGAAATATCAACTGTGAGTTTTTCTAACTCAGAATGCATAAATGCCGAAGGAATAACAAAAATCAATACATCAGCCCAGTCAGCCAATTCATTAATATCATTACTTAATTTGAGTTGTTCAATTTTAAACTCTACTGAACTTAAATAACTTGGGTTGTGTTGTTCTTTTAGTAAATGCTCTTTAGTATACACGCTTCGCATGTACCAACCTACTTCATCTAAATTTTCGCAAAGCATTTTAACAATAGCTGTTGCCCAACTTCCTGCTCCAAAAACGGCATATTTTAAAGGTTGATTCATAAATGGATCATCAATGGTTTAGTTATTCAAAAATACATAAAATATAGCGACTTTTAATTTTGGCACGCGTTTTGGATTAGTTACCATAGTAACCCAAAAATTGAGGATCATGAAATGAACATAAACTTTTAGAATCTGAATTTTAGAAATAAGATTTTTAAAAGTTTTGTGAATTCCATTTGACATTGGTTTTTATAAAACATGAACATATGAAAACAATAAAAATACTTTTAGGCTTTGTTCTAAGTGCTACACTTTTAACATCTTGTTATACTGAAGAAGTGATTATTAATGATTTTGATAATCAACCAGGTATTTCTCTAAATCAATTATTGGGTTCTTATGAGCTATGGTATGTTGATATCAATCAAACTTTAGGTCCAGGAGAAACACCGTTCTTACAAATAGCATTTACGATGTCATTTAGAAACGGATTGGTGTATGCTAATAATAATTTGGTTGGTTTTGGAAATCAAGGTGGTGGATTTGGGATTGATGTTGGAACATACGATGCATACAATATGATTTTAGATATCTACCATGATATTGATGGTTACCAGACCTTTGATGTCTATCAAATTGATAATAATACTATTGAGTTATATAACCCATATAACGATACCTCTTATTTCTTGAATGGATACCAAAGAAGCAATTTTGATTATGACTATGTGTTTTATGATAACATTCATTATTTCCTTCAGGAATATGAAGCATGGGAAAAAACATATACCAGTCAAATGGGAATGCTAAACGAATTTGATAATGAAAACTATTTACAGTTTTTAGCTGGTGGTAATGACTCTGAGTTTAGAAGCTCTCAAGATTCAAACATTGGGAATCCAAATAACATTTATTGGGCTTATACTGGAGTTTATGGCGTTGGAAATATTAGCAATAATATGTACTTGAAAACATTAACATTAGATTATGACTTTTTCGACAATGAATTCTTCGAATTGAGCGTTATTAATGATCAAAGAATAGAATTGTACCATCCAACTTCTAATACAGTATATGAGTTTACAGGAAGAGGATACATTCAGTTCTTGCGTGAGACAGATGCTGAAGGAAGAAAAATTGAAGGTAAAAAAGAACTTAAAAAACGTAAGCAGAAAACTGCTAAAAAAGAAAACCCTAGGGTAAATAAAAGGAGCTAAATTTTGGTTGGTTATTTAGCCCAGAAACGTCCACCTCATTAATTTGAGTTGGGCGTTTTCTTTTGTAGTGACTTATTAAAGTTTTATGTGTCTAAAGCATAGATATTCATCAGATATCTTTAACTTTAAGAATTAACTATTAATATTAAAACAAAATTACATTATGGGACTATTTTCATTTATTAAAAACGCAGGAGCAAAAGTTTTTGGAATAGGGAAAACAACTGAAGAAGAAGCGGCAGAAGCAAGAGCAAAAGCTAATGCAGCAGAATTAAAAGCTGAAGAAGCGGCTGCAAGAAATCTTGAAGAAACAATTAACGATTTACAATTACAAGTTGAAGGACTAAATGTATTTGTAGATGATGATATGGCTAGAATTTCTGGAATGGCCTATGATCAAGCCACTAGAGAAAAAGTGATTTTAGTTGTTGGAAACACAGCTGGAATTGCAACTGTTGATGATCAAATGACAGTTGAACATACTGAGCCAGAAGCACAGTTTCATACGGTTTCAAGTGGAGATACATTAGGAAAAATAGCAAAGCAATATTATGGTAACGCTATGAAGTATCCTTTAATTTTTGAAGCTAATAAGCCAATGTTGACAGATCCAGATAAAATTTATCCAGGTCAAGTATTACGTATTCCACATTTGGGATAATTTTTTGTCATTCCGCACTGGATGCTTAAACTACTTGAATGAGATCCTAGTTACTGAAACAGGTTTAGTATAGACAAGTTCAAGATGACGAAACACAGGTTATAATAAATTAATTGAATAAAGCGCAACTTAATGTTGCGCTTTTTTGGTTTTTTAATCTAAAACTTTCTTTAAAGCTTCAAAATCATATGGTTTGGCTATAATAGTTTTGTCTTTATCTAACAACACATAAGTTGGTGTTGCACCTACTCCGTAAGCATTAGAAATTGGATTGTCCCATTTCCCTAAACCGAGTACATGTATGAAATCTGAATATTTAGAAATGGTTTTTTGCCAACCTTCGGCCTCGTCTTCTAGACCAATAGCAATTACTTTTATATTTGGTTTAGAATCTAAAATTGCTTTTACTTTTGGTAATTCATCAAGGCAGTGTCCACAAGTGCTGCTCCAAAATATAATTAAGTATTGCTCAGCAATATTTAAATTATGAAGTGTTTTCTTAGTGCCATTTTCGGTTAGCCCTAAATCAAAATCTTGAGCTGTTTTACCTATCTGGTTGTTTTGATATACGATTTGTGCTTCGGTTAAGTTCAGGTAATTTCCTGTAGTACTCAATGCCATTAAATAGGAATCTGAAATATAATTTGCAACCTCCGTATTGTCCATGTCTTTAAAACGACTCCAAACCATTTCTAGAAGTATGGTTTTAATTTCCGTTTTGTCTTCACCAATGCTATTCATAACATGATCTATATCTGCTTTATAAACGTCATTAGTAGTGTTTTCAGTCATTCCAAAGATATAAGCTAATACACGATCAACCAAAAAATCTGAACTTTGAAGTAAGTCATCATTAAAATCTACATGTGATAAAAAGGTACGCTTTAAGTTTTTAGAATAGGTAGAAACATGTTCATAAGATTTTGGGATATATGGTGTATTTGCTTTGATGAATTTAGAAGCCATGGTTCCTTTTGAAGCCTCTTCAAACGCAATCTGCGTGTCTTTTAAAGTTTTAAAAATATCATGAAATGCTTTTTCATTTACGCTTTCTTGAGTGTAATAATTGCTAATGGTTCTATTTACCATTTCCATACTATTCGTGTAAGATGACCACAATTTATTCTCAATACTCTGGGTAAATTCTAAACCTTTGTCATTACTGTAGGTTAGTGCAACACTTTCCTTACCATTATATATAAGATCAAAATTGTTGTCTTCAGGCGGAAGTGCATAAACTATTTTATAAATTCCAGCAGTTACAGAAGGATCTAATGGGATTGTAAAATTACCGGCTTCATCAATTTGTGCTCTATCTACATAATCTGATCCTGTTGGAGTTGCATGATATAAAAAAGCATAGGTGTAATCTGCTGCAGGTGAAAACGTACCATTGATACTATGTTGTGAAAACATGCTAAATGGAATTAAAAAAAGGAAAATAAATACGTATCTCATAGGTATGAATTAATTAAAGTGAAACACGCCTTATTTCACCGTTAATCTGATTTCAAATATTAAGCCAAATATCTGAATTTTATTGTTTTTATATGTCTTGAAGCCTGCTTAGTGCTTGTTTAACCGATTTTATGTGTTCAAATGTTAAAAGTAAACGTAAGCCATTTCTAGTTTGTTTTTCTTTCATCTTACAGTCTTTCGGACGGGTTTGAACATATTTCAAAACTCTAGTAAATCTATCACTTTGGTAAAACGGACTTTGTTGATCGTTGATGAAGTAACCAACGAAGCGACCCTTTTTCATGATGATTTTTTCTAATCCGATTTTAGTAGCAACCCATTTTACACGAACACTATTTAATAAATCAACTACCTGAACAGGTAACTCTCCAAAGCGGTCAATAATTTCGGTTTCGAATGTTGTAAGTTCTTCTTCTGTCTTAAGCGTATTGAGTTTGGTATATAGATTCAAACGTTCTGTGATATTATTGACGTAATCATCAGGGAAAAGCAATTCGAAATCAGTATCAATCGTAATGTCTTTGACATATTCTTTTTCTTTTCCATCGTCTTGATATAAATCTTTAAACTCATTTTCTTTAAGTTCATCAATGGCCTCGTTCAAGATTTTTTGATAGGTATCAAAACCAATATCATTTATAAATCCACTTTGTTCGCCTCCTAATAAATCACCAGCTCCACGAATTTCTAAATCTTTCATTGCAATATTAAAACCGCTTCCAAGTTCAGTAAATTGTTCTAGGGCTGTGATACGTTTGCGAGCATCATTTGTCATTGCTGAATATTCTGGAGTGATGAAATAACAAAAGGCTTTTTTATTACTTCGACCAACTCGACCTCGCATTTGGTGTAAATCACTCAACCCAAAATTATTCGCATTATTAATAAAAATGGTATTTGCATTTGGTACATCTAATCCACTTTCAACAATGGTTGTACTTACCAAAACATCAAACTCACCATTCATGAATGCGAGCATGAGATGTTCTAGTTTTTTACCTTCCATTCGTCCATGGCCAATACCAATTTTTGCATCAGGAACTAAGCGCTGAATCATTCCAGCCACTTCTTTAATATTTTCAATACGGTTATGGATAAAGAAAATTTGTCCACCACGTTGGATTTCATAAGTCACTGCATCTCTAATAGTTTCTTCATTAAAACGAATCACGTGACTTTCTATAGGATATCGATTTGGAGGAGCAGTTGTGATGACAGATAAATCACGAGCTGCCATCAAACTAAATTGTAAAGTTCGAGGAATAGGAGTTGCAGTTAGAGTCAACACATCAACATTATCTTTGAGTGTTTTTAGTTTCTCTTTTACGGCAACACCAAACTTTTGTTCTTCGTCTACAATGAGCAAACCTAAATCTTTAAAGACTACATTTTTATTGACCAGTTGATGAGTTCCAATGATAATATCTACATGACCTTTTTCTAACTTCTCAAGGGTTTCTCGTTTTTCTTTAGCAGTTCTAAAACGGTTTAGGTAATCAACAGTCACTGGAAAATCTTTAAGACGTTCGCTTATGGTTCTGTGATGTTGATAGGCAAGAATGGTCGTTGGAACCAATATAGCAACTTGTTTTCCGTTATCTACTGCTTTAAAAGCAGCTCGAATAGCGACTTCAGTTTTACCGAAACCTACATCACCACAAACGAGACGATCCATTGGTCGTTCGCTTTCCATATCAGCTTTAATATCTGCAGTAGATGTAATTTGATCTGGTGTATCCTCATAAATGAAAGAGGCTTCTAATTCATGCTGAAGATAACTATCAGGTTTGTATTGGTAGCCTTTTTCGAGTTTACGCTTTGCATAGACTTTAATCAGGTTGAATGCAATTTCCTTAACACGAGATTTTGTCTTTTGCTTTAGTGTTTTCCAGGCTTTACTTCCTAGTTTATAAATTTTAGGAGGTTTACCGTCTTTACCATTAAACTTGGTGATTTTATGAAGCGAATGAATGCTTAAATACAAAACATCACGTTCACCATACACTAATTTAATAGCTTCCTGTTTTTTGCCTTCAACATCAATTTTTTGAAGTCCACCAAATTTTCCAATCCCATGATCAATATGAGTTACATAATCTCCAATATCTAAATTGGTTAATTCCTTTAGTGTAATGGCTTGCTTTTTAGCATATCCATTTTTAAGATGGAATTTATGATACCGTTCAAAGATCTGATGGTCAGTATAACAGGTAATCTTTTGGTCATGATCTATAAATCCTTGATAAAGAGATAGCACGACTGTTTTGTAATGCACATCTTCTTCTACATCCTCAAAAATATCATGAAATCGTTTAGCCTGTTGTTCACTTACACAAGCAATATAATTTGTGTACCCTTTTTCATGATTTGTGTTGAGGTCTTCAATTAAAAGGTTGAATTGCTTATTAAACGATGGTTGAGGTGTGGTGTTAAAATTAATAACCTTGCTGTCATCCCGAGCGTAGTCGAGGGCATTTTCACCGTTTTTGTTCTTTGACCTCTCGACTACGCTCGATGTGACACAGAAGTGAGCTGCCGTTCCAAATTCTACTAGGCTGAAATCAATAAGCTGACGCTTTAGTAATTTAGAATTACAGAACAATTCTTCAGGAGCCGAATGCTTTAATTCCGAAGAAATAGTTTTAAATGTTTCTTCTGCTTTACCGAAGAAATCATCAATTCTTGAAAACAGCAAATCAGTATTTTTAGAAAACACCACTGTTTTTTGAGCAATATATTTTAGGAAACTCTGTCGGCTTTCCTCTAAAAATTTATTAGCAACATTGGGTATGATGCCTATCTTTTTAATTTGCTCTGTTGAGAGTTGTGTTTCAACATCAAAGGTTCTTATGCTATCGACTTCATCCCCAAAAAATTCAATTCGATAAGGTTCATCGTGCGAAAATGAAAAGACATCAACAATACCACCTCGAACCGAAAACTCACCTGGTTCGGTTACAAAATCGACGCGTTTAAATTTATATTCAAACAGGACTTCATTTACAAAATCTAAAGATAATTCATCACCAACTGAAATCTTTAAGGTATTCTTTTCAAGTTCACGACGCGTGACTACTTTTTCAAAAAGCGCATCAGGATAGGTGACTATGATAGCTGGTTTTTTTCTAGAATTTATTCGGTTTAAAACTTCGGCTCTTAATAATACATTAGCATTATCAGTTTCCTCAATTTGATAAGGTCTACGATAACTTCCAGGATAAAAAAGCACATCCTTATCATTAAGCAGTATTTCTAAATCATTAAGATAAAAAGCGGCTTCTTCTTTATCATTAAAAACAAGTAAAAATGGAAGCTCAGAAGCTTTAAAGGCTTCGTAAATGACTAATGACAACGAGGACCCAACTAAACCTTTGATGTGTAATTTTGCTCCAGTTTGAGCAATAGTAGTTTGCAGATTTTGCATTTGCAAAGCCTCTGCATACGTTTGCGAGAGAATGGTTTTACTCAAGACATTATATTTTGTGCAAATATAAAATATTTGTGCTTTGGCGTATTGTTAAAATGTATTAATAAAACTATCTTTGTGCCACTAAAAATCAAAACATATGTCATTTTCAGAATTATTCGAAAGCGGATTTAAAAAACGTAATGAAGACCATTTTGCTTCAATAGTTAGAGTTGCAATGAGCGATGGTGTAATAACTGATGCTGAA
Organism: Psychroserpens sp.; assembly: GCF_034670085.1. Taxonomy (GTDB): domain Bacteria; phylum Bacteroidota; class Bacteroidia; order Flavobacteriales; family Flavobacteriaceae; genus Psychroserpens. The sequence goes on from NZ_JAXMOD010000006.1 coordinate 39,573, forward strand.
AAAGCTTTTTTAGATCGATTGGCGACTAGATTAGATATAACAGAACACGATTATAAACAAATATTAAAGGATTATAAAAGTCATCCTTTAAATGCACCACATTCCTATGATGATCGATTAGAACGATTATACGATTTAGCACGAATGGTTTGGGCAGATGATCTAGAAGGACCAAATCAACATTGGTTATTAGAAAAACTTTGTGTTGGATTAGGATTTCATGCTCAAAATGTAAAATATATTGCAGATAAGGCTTTGGCTCTTGCCTATGAAAAAGTTGATGCTGATACTTTTATAGAAGAAATGAAAAACATGAATAAGTAATAGTTTACTACTTATATAAAAGAAAAAAGCAATCTATTTTAGGTTGCTTTTTTTATGCATTACGCATAAATTCTTCAGCTTTTTCTACCATATTTTTGCTTCCACAGATAAAAGGAACACGTTCATGTAATTCGGTAGGTTGAATATCCATAATTCTTGTAAATCCATCACTAGCTTTACCATTAGCTTGCTCTGCTAAAAATGCCATAGGATTACATTCGTAAAGGAGCCTTAACTTCCCATTAGAATTCATAGAACTTTTAGGATATAAATAAATACCACCTTTAATCATGTTTCTATGAAAATCGGAAACTAGAGATCCAATGTATCGACTCGTATAAGGTCTGTCTCCATCTTCTTCTTGGCAATATTTGATATAATTTTTAATCCCTTGTGGGAAGTGAATATAATTCCCTTCATTTACAGAGTAAATTTTCCCATCTTCTGGGAATTCCATATCAGGATGTGATAAATAAAAGGATCCAATGGCTGGATTTAAGGTGAATCCATTTACACCATCTCCAGTTGTATAAACAAGCATCGTTGATGTTCCATAAACTACATAACCAGCTGCAACTTGTTGACTTCCTTTTTGAAGAAAATCCTCAATTGTTACAGGAGTTCCAACTGGTGTAACTCTTCTGTAGATTGAAAAAATAGTTCCTACAGATACATTAACATCAATGTTAGATGAACCGTCTAAGGGGTCTATTAAAACAACATATTTGTTTTGGTGGTTTTCATCTTGACTATTTATAGATATAAAATCATCCTCTTCTTCACTAGCAATTCCACAAACAATATTTCGTTTAGTCATGGTCTGAATAAACTTATCATTAGCATAAACATCTAATTTTTGTTGATCTTCACCTTGTATGTTTGTATCACCTGCAGTTCCAATAATATCTACTAAACCAGCTTTATTAACTTCGTGATTAACAACTTTTGCAGCTAGCCTAATTGAATTTATAAGTCTTGATAACTCTCCTGAAGTATATTTGAAAGACGATTGGTTTTCGATAATAAACTCACCAAGAGTTTGATTTTTTTGAGACATTTATTCTAAATGATTAGTTTATGCAAATATCGTATTTTTTAACAAACTACAACGTTATCGTTAGGCTTTTAATGTTTTTTAAACATAACTTTTAAACTATCTTTACGGAAACAAATTTGTTATGAGTTTTGTGATAAGAGTCGCTACCGAAGACGATATTCCAGTTATTTTAGAATTGATTATAGAATTGGCTGTGTACGAAAATGAGCCTGATGCAGTTAGTATTAGTGTTGAAGATTTGAAAACGTACGGCTTTAATAATAATCCAAGGTTTCACTGTTTTGTTGGTGAAGTAAATGGAGTAGTACAGGGAATGGCTTTGACTTATGAGCGATTTTCTACATGGAAAGGTCCAGTTTTGCATCTTGAAGACTTAATTGTGAGCCAAAAAATGAGAGGTTCAGGTTTGGGTACAGCTTTGCTAGATGAAGTTGTGGCATACGGAAATCAATTAGGGGTAAAACGAATAACTTGGGTAGTTTTAAATTGGAACACATCAGCCATAGAGTTTTATAAAAAGAAAGGTGCTAAAATAGATTCAGAATGGGATTCAGTAAATTTAGATGAAGTAGGAATAAAAAATTATTTATCAAAAATATAATATGCAAGTATTCAAATTTGGAGGCGCTTCAGTAAAAGATGCTAGTGGTGTTAAAAATTTAGCAAAAGTTTTGCAGGACGTTGGTTATGATAATACATTGGTTGTGGTTTCTGCGATGGGAAAAACCACCAACGCTCTTGAATTAGTGGTCAAAAATTATTTAGATAATACAAGTGAATTACAAAGTTCAATACAAGAGGTAAAAAAATATCATAACGAAATTTTATTAGATCTTTTTGCAAACACTCAACATCCCATCTTTAAAAAAGTTACAACTATTTTTGAGGATTTAAATCATTTCTTAAATCATAATAAATCTCCAGATTATAATTTTGTTTACGATCAAACCATTGGTTTTGGTGAATTAATTTCAACCACAATTATTAGTGCATACTTAAATTCAATTGGTATTAAAAACAATTGGATTGATGTTCGGAATTTCATCAAAACAGACGATTATTACCGAAGAGCAAATGTAAATTGGAAACAAACGCAAATTGCTATAACAGAAAATTTTGATAAAAAATCACTGAATATTACGCAAGGGTTTTTGGGAAGTGATGCTAATAATTTTACGACCACCTTAGGTCGTGAAGGAAGTGATTACACTGCGGCAATTTTTGCCTATTGCTTAAATGCACAAAGTGTTACGATTTGGAAAGATGTGCCTGGAATACTCAATGCAGATCCACGTTATTTTGAAAAAGCGCAGTTACTTCACAGTATTTCTTATAGAGAAGCTATTGAACTTGCATTTTATGGAGCTTCCGTAATTCATCCAAAAACGTTACAACCTTTGCAGCAAAAAGAAATTCCTTTATATGTGAAATCGTTTCTGAATCCAAAAGATGAAGGCACAAAAGTTGATAAAGTGACCGGAATAACTCCAAACATACCATGTTTTATTGTTAAAAAAAATCAAGTGTTAGTATCACTGTCATCATTAGATTTTAGCTATATCGTTGAAGAAAATATTAGTGAAATTTTTAAGCTATTACATTTTTATAAAATGAAAGTTGATGTCATACAGAATTCTGCAATTAGTTTTTCGGTATGTTTTGAAAACACATATAATAATTTAGAACGCTTACTTCAGCATTTAAAAGCAAAATTTAAAGTAACATGTCATGAAAATGTGAGTCTTTATACTGTGAGACATTATAATGACAAGGCTATCACGTCCATTGAAAAAGATAAAACCCTGTTATTAAAACAATTAACACAAGAAACAATTCAAATCGTAACTAAATAACATTTAGTACATTTACAGTCATGACCAAGCCACCAGATATAGGATTAGTTACCGCAAAAGAAGTTGCAAAAGCCATTAATGTGGACAAGTATGGTTTTTTAGGAACTTTTGTTGGTTGGCTATTGATGAAGCTTCTTAAAATATCTACACTGAATAAAATCTACAAACGCAATAAGCATTTAAGTGATGGTGCATTTTTAGATGGAATTTTAGATGATTTTCAAATCAAATTTGAAATTCCAGATGAAGATTTAAAACGTTTACCCAAAGATGGTGCTTACATCACAGTTAGTAATCATCCTTTAGGTGGAATTGATGGCATTCTATTATTAAAATTAATGATAGAACAGCGAAAAGATTTTAAGATTATCGCTAACTTTTTGTTGCACAGGATTGAACCCTTAAAGCCTTATATCATGCCAGTAAATCCTTTTGAAGATCGAAAGGATGTGAAGTCGAGTATTGCTGGTTTTAAAAATGCAATTTTACATTTAAGGGAAGGTCATCCATTGGGTATTTTTCCTGCTGGTGAAGTTTCTACTTACAGAGATGGTAAACTTGTAGTAGATAAACCTTGGGAAGAAGCTGCAATGAAATTAATTCAAAAAGCAGAAGTTCCAGTGGTGCCAATTTACTTTCATGCTAAGAATAGTAAATTGTTTTATAAACTATCAAAAATTAGTGATACGTTCAGAACGGCTAAATTGCCATCAGAATTACTTACCCAAAAACATCGTATTATTAAGGTGAGAATAGGAAGGCCAATTTCTGTTGGTGACCAGAAAGAACACGATACTCTTTCTAGTTTTTCAGAATTTTTACGACGTAAAACATACATGTTGTCTAATGCTTTCGAAGACAAACCAAAAATTTTAGATAACCTCTCAAATACATTAAAGAATCCACCAAAACCACCAAAGCGAATCGTTGGAGGTGTGAGTCAAGATAAAATGATTTCTGAGGTTGAAACACTACGCAAAGGAGATTTTAGATTACTTGAAAGTAAAAATTATGAAGTGTATTTATGCAGTGCTAATCAAATCCCTAATATTCTGCATGAAATAGGTCGTTTGCGAGAAATTACATTTAGAGCTATTGGTGAAGGTACTAATGAAGCGATCGATCTTGATGGTTTTGACACCTATTATCATCATATGTTTTTATGGGATACAGAGACTAATCAGTTAGCTGGAGCTTATAGAATGGGATTGGGTTCTCAGATTTTTGCTAAGTATGGAATTGACGGATTTTATCTTCAGGATTTATTCCGTTTTGAACCAGAATTGTATAAAATGATGAGTGAGTCGATCGAAATGGGTCGTGCTTTCATCATCAAAGAATACCAGCAAAAACCTATGCCTTTATTTTTGCTATGGAAAGGGATTGTGCACACAACATTGCGTTATCCTGAGCATAAATATCTTATTGGAGGTGTTAGTATTAGTAATCAGTTTTCTAATTTTTCAAAATCATTGATGATTGAATTTATGAAGTCGCATTACTACGATCCATATGTTGCTCAATATGTACATCCTAAAAAAGAATTCAAGGTTGTACTTAAAGATGCAGATAAGGATTTTGTGTTTGATGAAACTGAAGCTGATTTGAATAAGTTTGATAAGATTATTGATGAAGTTGAACCTGGCGCATTGCGCTTACCAGTTCTCTTGAAAAAGTATATCAAACAAAATGCACGATTGGTTGCGTTTAATGTTGATCCTTTATTCAACAATTCTGTTGATGGATTGATGTATATAAAAATTGCCGACTTACCTGAAAGTACAGTTAAACCTGTTATGGAAGAGTTTCAAGCTGAGTTAGAACGAAAGTTTTCTAACGGAACTAATGATGAAGCTGAATTATAAATAACGTTCAACAAAGTCTGTACAATAATCTTTTATTTCCTCTCTGGCTTTTAAAAATGCAGCATGCTTTTCTGTATCTGTTCCTACCACTTTTGAAGGGTCAAAAAAGTTATGGTGCAACCTCAAAGCGTTTTCACTTGGAATGAATGGACAATTTTCATTGGCATGATCACAAACTGTAATGATAAAATCAAAATTAATAGTTTTATACTCTTCAACATTATTTGAAGTATGAGAGGTAATGTCAATATTATCCTCTTTCATAATTGCTACAGCTCCTGGATTTAATCCATGGGTTTCAATCCCAGCACTATAAATCTTGGCTTTTTCGTTGGCAAGTAAATTAAGATAACCATGAGCCATTTGGCTTCTACAAGAGTTTCCAGTGCAAAGAACGAGAATATTTTTTATCATTTTCTATTTATTGGTTTCGCTTTTTTAAACGAATATTATTAAGAGTTTTAAAAAAAGGTCTAAATATAACACTTACTATGATTCTAACAACACGTTATTTTTAAACGATTGGTATTCCAAAACAACTTTCCTTTTGGATATATTACAATTAAATGAATCAAAGCCAATACCACACTTCCTGGAATAATATTAACTGCAATAAACTGTAGCATATCTTTTGCAAAGCTATTTGGTAAAGCTGTAGTAAAACTTAAAACACCTTCATTAATTGTTAAGCGCACTGCTATTATAAGAACAATTGCCGCAAAATGAAAACTGTTAGAAAACAAATGAATTATATATTCCCATTTGGGTAAGCCATTCATGAACTCTCGACTGTCTTTTTCGGAATAAGCATCGAGACCAAGAGTAATGAGATCAATAAGAACCAAACTTAAGCCAATATAAAAACTCAATGAATTTTCAGTATCAATAAATAAAAACCAAATAATTAAAGGAAATAAAATGGCTCTAATTGTATGAGTTTTATGTTCAAAGGCACTTTCTTTTTTGTTGAAAAGCTCATATTTCCATATATGTAGATAGAAGCCATCATAGGTAGCTAGAATCATAAATAAAATAAGGAATGCGGATGACAAATAAAATAAGATTTCCATGTTTATATTGGTTTTAATTTAACAACAGTTACCAGTTGGAGAACAACATGGTTCTTCATTAATAGGAGTGTCTTTGCTTTGTTCGGGAACACCGCATAACTCTTTGGCTTTACAGTCTGTTTTTTCAATTGTTAGCTTAACAATAAAGTTGTTATCGCGGATTTCGAAATCGTTAACAAACAACTGGGCAGTATGAAATGTAGCATTGCTATATTCAAATTTAATTTCAGAATCTAGATCATAGGCTTTCATTTGACCTACTTTTTTTAGGATACCAAATGCTTTTAAAACAGACATGTGATTTGTTTTAAAAGCTTCAGCAGGACTTTCCCAAAGTTGCACTATGGTTTCATTCCATCGATCTGCCTGACTTCCACAGTCGACAGAATCTATTGTGATATGTTTTACTTCAGTGATATGATAATTTGCAGCTACATATTGATTTGTAGCATATTCAAATTGCAATACTTTGTCTTTATGTTCTTCTAATAGATTAAAAAATTCTTGAGTTTTCATCTTTTCTTAGTTTTGGTATTTAGTTTAACAACAATTATTAGTAGTTTTTTTAAAAAAGGAGTTTAAAATCATTTGTATTTCTTCAAAGCGAGTGATGTTGAGACAATAGCATTTTTTCTTGCCTTCAAAACGACCTTGAAGTAGTCCTGCGTCACCAATCACGGTTAGATGTTGGGATATAGTGGCTTGAGACAAGCCTATTTCGCTTACTAGGTCGTTACAAATACAACCTTCTTGTTCACTTATATATTTTAATATAGCAACACGAGCAGGATGTGCAAATACTTTTGCAAAAGTTGCAATATCATTTATTTGATCGGTAAAAATGAATCGTTTAGTAACTCCCATGATGTGTAATTTAATACAAATATAACATATTATCGTAATATTGCAATATTACGATAATAAAGATTTTAAAAAAACCAGAAAAATGAATTCTCTGGTTTTTAATATTTATTTAGAACCAAGGTTTTTTACCAACTTGATATGTGTTATAAAATTCTTCATCAGATTTTGTTAAGTAAATAATACCTTCTACAAGTCCGATAATACTAACAACAAGCGTCCCTATTCCACAAGTAACAAAATATAGAATTATAGATGAAACTAGCATTATTGCGCCTTCTTTACTATAACCTAAAACAAATTTGTGAACTCCAGCCCAGCCCAAAAGTATTCCTAGGACACCAGCTAAAACCTTTTTATTATCTCCAGAAGCACTATTGAATGCCTCTTTTGCGCTATCTGCAAATTCAGAAGCAGCTTCTTTGGCATCTTCAGCAAACTCACTAGCTTTTTCTTTTGCTTCACCTGCAAATTCACTTGCTTTATCGGCTGCTTTTTTTGCGCCATCTTTTGCATCTCCTAACATATCGTTAAGGTCGTCACTTAAATTTTTGTTATCGTCAGACATAGTTTTATGATTTTTAATTGGTTAGGTTATAAATTTAATAAATTTGTTCAAGATATTAGTCTATAAACCAATTCAATTGTTACAAAAAGGCTTTGTCTATGGGTTCCCATAATTCAATTTTATTACCATCGTTATCTAAGATCCAGCCAAACTTTCCATATTCGTATTCTTGCATCTCACCTATTATGGTCACACCTTCATCTTTTAATGCTATCAATAATTCTGTTAAGTTTTCAACACGATAATTAAACATGAATTCTCTTTTTGAAGGCTCAAAGTATTTCGTGTCCTCAGGAAAAGCACTCCATTGCGTAGAACAATCTTTTCCTTCTTTATCCTTCCACCAAAAGGTACAGCCATAGTCGTCTGTATTAAATCCTAAATGTTTTTTATACCAATCTTTAGAAGCTTTTGGGTCTTTGCTTTTAAAAAACAATCCACCTATTCCTGTAACTCTATTTTTCATTTTATTTTTTGTTTAGTGCTGTTTCATAAATATCAATCCATTCGTCTACAGTCATCTTTCCAAGAAGTTCTTCAATTAAATCATATGGAATATCATCGATTTTTTTAAAACGAACGCAACTTTTACCCATATCTAATTTGTATTTGCAATGCTTTGGATACTCAGAAACGAACCAATCATATAATTCTTTTTTGGCATACATACCTGAATGGTAAAGTGCAATAAAATTCTTTTGTGAAGCCAAATTTATAAAAGGCAATGGCGGAAATGGTTTACAGTGATAGCCATTTGGATAAATAGACTTCGGAACATAATAGGCCAACATGCCATAACCCATTCCAGCCTCTAAGCCTTTAGGCATATGCTTTTTTATAAGGTTATTTAATTTTGTAATTGGTGCTTTTCTGTCTTCTGGAAGTTGACTAATATAGTCTTCTGGTGTTGTTGAATCGGATTGCATAATGGTGTATTTTATTTACGTTGAAGGATTAATGCCGAAATTAAAGATATAATAAATCCTATAATAGTTACAAGGACGAGCATAAAAAGTGCTGCGGTAGTACTTGTCATTTCAAAAATTTCATCTGCTCTGCCTTGATCAACTAATGTTTTTTCATAATCACTAAAAAAAGAAGGGTTTACAAATTTTGTGTAGATGAAATCTGCAATGGCAATTCCTAAACCAACTAATATTGAGATAAGGACACCAATTAATATAGCTTTTCCTAATGTAATTAAACCATTGTTGAGGTGGTCTCTATAATGTTTGATGCCGAAATAGATAAATGAAAGGGATAAGAAAATAGAAATATAACCAAGTATTTCATTCGTTGAATCGTCAAATTTATTAATCCCAACAACGAGATGAATTGTAAAAATCACGAATCCTGTTAGGAGTCCGTAAAGACCGTATTTTAGAACTGTTTGTTTCATAATATGATGATTTTAGTGTTGTGTTTAGGCGCCTAATTATACATGCTGATCAATAAGAATGGTGTTTCCATCAGGATCAAAAAAGACAATACTCGCTGGACCAGATGTACTGCCATCGGTTTCTTTTTCTAACGTAACAGCATTGGTCTTTAGATGATTTTGAATTGCTCTCACATCATCATAGGATTCTAATGTATTTGCATTTTGATCCCAACCAGGATTAAATGTCAATATATTGTTTTCAAACATGCCTTGAAAAAGACCAATAATGGAGTCGCCATTTTTCATGATTACGTAATTGCGTTCAATATCTCCAGCAAAAACTGTAAAGCCTAAAGTTTCATAAAATGTTTTAGAAGCATGAATGTCTTTCACATTCAAACTCACCGAAAATGCACCTAATTTCATATGGATTAGTTTTTAGATTAATACAACACAAAACTATGAGAAGTCCTTTAAAATCAGTTCATACTAAAGTACCAAACCACTCATACTTTAGTTTAAAAGTAGGCTTTTTAAATAATATTGAAGTCTTTTGCTTTTTGTAATGCCTGAGTGCGTCGTTTTGCATTGAGTTTTGAAAGAAGGTTGGACACATGGGTTTTTATAGTACTTTCTGAAACAAATAATTTTTCTCCGATTTCCTTATTTGAAAGCCCTTCTGAAATCCCTAAAAGGACTTCATATTCTCGTTTACTTATATTAAGTGATTTAATTTTTTTGTGATCGATATCTTCTGAAGCCGAATGACGTTTTTGAAGACTTCTTTTATTTAAGTAGACACCGACAAAGAAGAAAACGACAGCAATGATTGCAATGGTAAATTCTGAATCTAAATCACCAGAAATAACAGCATACTTGCTAAACTGAAACAATAACAGTAATCCTAAAATAAGCAATCCGAAAACGATTATAGTTTTTCTCATGCTTTAAATTTAAACAAAATAGTAGGATGTCTTTCAGAGCAAAGCGAAGAATCTTTGCAAAATAAATTCTTCAGTCACTGCGTTCATTCTGAATGACAAAGGACTTTATTTTATCGACAATGGTTTGCGCTAGTTTTTCTTTACTTTCTATAGTCCATCCAGCCACATGTGGTGAAAGTAAAACGTTTTCTGCTGAAATTAGATATTTAAAAGCTTCTGGCATTTCTTTAATTGCACTTCGACTGCGCTCAGTGTGACAGTTCGTTTTGAACAAATTCTCAAATGATGATTTTTCATATTCTAAAACATCTAATCCAGCACCTAAAATTTTACCTGATTGCAATGCAGAAACTAAATCTTTGGTAACCACACTTTTTCCGCGAGCGGTGTTAATTAGCCAAAAAGGATTTTGGAATGCATCAATAAAGGATGTGTTTACCATATCAATTGTCAATGGTGTTTCTGGTGTATGTAAGCTTAGCACGTTTGCTTTGGATTGTAGCTCTTCTAAACTGACTTGTTTAGCATTTTGATCTCCAACATTAGCTTTGATATCATAGCATATGACTCCAACATCAAAACCTCGAAGTTTTTTCGCAAAGGCTTTACCCATATTTCCGTAACCTATTAAACCAACAATTTTTCCGTCAAGTTCTAATCCACGATTGTCTTCACGTAACCATTTCCCATTACGAACTTCACGATCTGCTTTATTGAGTTTGTTGAAAAGAGACAACAACATGGCTAAACTGTGTTCACCAACGGCATTGCTATTGCCTTCTGGAGCAGCAATTAGTTGTATCCCTTTTTGTTGAGCGTAATCACAATCGATATTTTCTAATCCAGCACCAACACGACCAATAAATTTTAGATTTTTGGCTGCATCTAAGAATTGTTTATCAATTTTAAATCGACTACGAATAACAAAGCCATCATATTCATGCATGATATTTTCAATGGCTTCTTTAGATGATGTATAATCTTCATCATTAGTGAATCCTAACGCATTGAGCTGCTCAATTAATAGCGGATGATTTGTATCTAGATGGAGTATTTTCAAATTTCTGGATATTCGGTTTGTGTTAATTCTGCTTGTACTTTTCCTGTATGAGCAGTACTTAGTTTTTCAAATAAAAGGAGATGAACCTCTTCATCATTTTTTGTACTAGGATTATGTTCTACGCCTTTGGGTACAACAATGAGTCCACCTTCGTTTACCACTTCTGTACGGTCTCTAAATTGCATGTATAAAGTGCCTTTAATAACTTGAAATAATTCGTCTTCATCCTCATGACTATGCCATACAAATTCGCCTTTTATTTTGGCTAGTATGACTTGCATATTGTCTACAGTTGCAATGCGATGTGGATGCCATTGTTTTGAGAACAGCGCATGTTTATCTTTAATATTTATGGGTTTCATGATGCAAGTTTTAGTGGCATTAAAGTTACAAAGTTTTGCGTTAGTGATGGAGCAACTGTTGGAGCTCCTCGAAGAGAGCGACTTGCGAGAGCACGACCTGAAAGGGAACGCTCTAAATATTTAAAATCAATTTTGCAATCCAAAAATAGATAAGAATTCCAAAGATATCATTACTTGTCGTAATAAATGGTCCAGTTGCGATTGCTGGATCAATGCCACGTTTGTCTAGAAAAAGCGGAACAAACGTACCTATTAAACCTGCAATAATAATGACCGCAATAAGCGAGACAGATATAGCAAGAGCCGTTAATGGTTCTCCTTTGGTTGCCCAAACGAAAAGAAACAAGAACAAAGCTAAAATGGTTCCGTTTAATGCAGCGAGTAGCATTTCTTTTATGAGTCGGCTATTGATACTTCCTTTAACATCATCATTAGCTAAACCTTGCACAATAATCGCACTTGATTGAACGCCTACGTTACCTGCCATTGCAGCAATTAAAGGTGTAAAAAAGAATAACAGTGCATATTTTTCAAAAATACCATGAAAGCCTTCCATAATTAAAAAGGCTCCAATACCACCTACAAGACCTAAGAATAGCCAAGGTAATCGTGCTCTGGTCAATTCAAGAATGCTATCATCTGCTTCAACATCACCTGTGATACCTGCAGCCATTTGGTAATCTTTATCAGCTTCTTCTTTTAAAACATCAACAATATCATCAATTGTAATTCTACCCAACAACTTTTGGTTGTCATCTACAACAGGAATAGCTTCTAAATCATATTTGGCCATGACTCTCGCAACATCTTCAACATCATCATTTACATAGACCCAATCGACCGTATCTTTATAAATATCTGAGATTTTTTGTTCGCTTTTAGCAACAATTAGATCCTTTAAAGACAACCGACCAATAAGCTTTTCTTCTTTGTCTACAACATAAATAGAGTGCACTCTTGTAACTTCTTTGGCTTGACCTCTAATGCGACGTAAGCATCCAGCAACAGTCCAAGTTTCATATACCTTAACAAGTTCTTTTGCCATTAGTCCACCAGCAGAATCTTCATCATACGCTAAAAGCTCAGTAATTTCTTCTCTGTGTTCGTCATCTTCTATTTGGGAGATAACTTCTGCTTGGCGTTCTTCAGATAATTCGGCAATTAGATCGGCTGCATCATCGGTATCTAATTCTTCAACCTCTTCAGCAATTTCTTTAGCTGAAAGGTTTTCAAGCACTTTTTCTCTGGTGTCTTCATCAAGTTCGGTAAGAATATCAGAAGTTGTTTCAGAATCTAACAATTTGATGACGTATACGGCATCGTCTAAGTCTAATTCATCTAAAATTTCGGCAACATCAGCAAAGTGAAACTCATTTAAAAGCGCTTTTAACCCTTTGTCTTCAGAATTGGAAACAAGAAGTTCTACTTTCTCAATGAGTTCATCGGTAAGTTCAAATTGTATATTGTCTTTTTCTTCTACCAAGTTTGATGAATTTGTTATGCTTTGTCGTCGTTTTCAATATGTTGAGTAAGTTCAATAAATGAATCTACACTAAGTTGCTCAGGACGTTTGTCAAATATAACATTTGCTTTTAAATTATCTGAAAGATTGAATGTTTTTAAACTATTACGCAAGGTTTTTCTGCGTTGTTGAAACGCGGTCTTTACAACTCTAAAAAATAGTTTTTCATCTACGGGAAGTGTGAAATTTTCTTTTCGTTTTAATCGCAAGACTCCAGAATCAATTTTTGGTGGTGGATTAAAAACGGTTGGTGGCACGGTAAATAAATAGTCTGCGTCGTAAAAAGCTTGGGTTAAAACCGAAAGAATACCATAAACTTTAGACCCTTCTTTTGAGCAAATTCGAGCCGCTACTTCTTTTTGAAACATTCCTGAAAATTCAGGAATTTGCTCACGCATTTCTAAGGTCTTAAATACAATTTGTGTAGAAATGTTATATGGGAAATTACCAATAATAGCAAAAGGTTCATCCTTAAAGATTTCGGTTAAATCATACTTTAAAAAATCTTTTTCATAAACGCGATCTGCTAAATTGAGATAATTAGCCTTGAGATAATCTACAGATTCTGGGTCAATTTCTATGACATGTGTTTTGATGTCTTTTTTGAGCAAATATTTTGTGAGCACACCCATTCCTGGACCAATTTCCAAAACATGCTTATAGCCAGTTAGACTTAAGCTATTAGCAATTTTTTCAGCAATGGACTCGTCAGTTAAAAAATGCTGACCTAAATGTTTCTTGGCTCTTACAGACATAGTTTTTACTTAAATTTCACTGAATATTCATCTACAATTTGTAGTTCTGTTCTAAAGGCAATTGATTTGTCTGCAAAGCGCTTTAAGCTGTCCTGACGTAATTTATCTGCGTCTTCTTTGTAATAGGCATCTAAAGCTTCTCTAGAATAGGATCTATATTGAATAGAATAGGTTTGTCCTCCCATCTCTTCATCAACTAAAACTTTGGTTAGAGTTGCCTTTTCAAATTTTCCGGTAGATAGCACTTGAGGAATATGTTCTTTGATCCAAAGTAGCCATTCGTCATGAATACTGTCGTCAATATTGACAGTCACGTTATATATGTACATGTGATTTAATTATAAATTCTTTGCAAATAACAGAAGTTCTTCGTCGTCTTCAAAGGGTTTTACTGTTTTTTGGTAAGATAAGCCTAATTTTCCCAAAAGATTAATGGATGGCTGGTTTATTGGAAGTGTAATTGCGCACAATGTTTGTATTTTGAACCTGTTTTTTGCGAGTTTCATGACTTCTGAAGCAGCTTCAAAACCATAACCTTTACCGTGATATTCGGGAAGCATTGAAAATCCAATATCAATATGCTCTAAAGTGTCTCGTTTTAATAAGCCAAAAGTACCAATGGTTTTTAAACCATCGTCTTTTAATTGGGCTTTGTAATAGCCAAAACCATGTGTTTCATAACACTTAAGTTGGTTGTTTTCTATATGATTTGCTGCCTGTTCAACGGTTTTGATATTACGATCTCCAATATACTTAATCCAATCAGGCGTATTCACAAGTTTTAAAATGAAAGGTGCATCATCTAAGGTGATTTTTGAAAGTATAAGTCTGTCGGTTTCGGCTATTATCATGAGAAATTTAGATAACTACAGCTTAGTTAATCGCATCACCTCGTAACATTCTAAAGCGTTTTCGTGCTTCAATAAAATAGATGCTGTCTTGGTGATTAAAAATGATTTTTTCGTAAAGTGGTTTTGCTTTTTCAGGTTCACCAAGTTCTGTTTGGTATAATTGCGCTAAATAAAAATGAGCGTCATCTGCTAAAATTTCATCTCTGTAGTTGGCAATAATATATTCGTAATTTGCCACAGCTTTATCGAATTGTTTTGAGTCTTCAAACAATTTAGCCTGCATAAACAACGCTTGATCTTCAATGGTTTCACCTTTATGCTCTTTAAGAATTTTATCTAAAAGTGATATTGCTTCTTCGTTTTTATTCTGAAACGCATATAAATCAGCTTTTGAGTATAAACGTAATGCGGTGTGCAAAGAGTCTTCTTGAATATTATCTGAAATTAATAATTTTAAATCTAAAGCATCATTTGCAATAAGTTGAGATGTTGATGATTTTAAAATTTTAAGCTGTGATTCTGCCCATTCAAAATCTCCTTTATAATAACTTGTTTTTGCCACTTTATATCTAGCTTCCTGAGAGATGGTACTGTTTTTAAGATTCGCCTGAATTTGAGAATAGTAAATTAAGGCTTCATTAAACTTTTCTTGAAAAACTAAGATGTCTCCCAATTTTAATTTAACTGTTGCCTCTTGAAATTGAGACAATTCTAATTTAAGACTCTTTTTCAAAAATGAACTAGCTGCTTCCGGATCATGTATATTGAAAGCAAGAAATTCGCCATATGCTATTTGAAGCGCAATGGTCTGTTCGTAAGTTCCATATTGAACGAAAAGCGCCAAATATTTGTCTTGAATGTCTTTGAAATCCTTTTTATTGGCATTAGTAACCTCAAGATCTAAAAGGTATTGATGCGCTGTAAGTCTGGTTTCAATATCTTGAGAATTATCTAAAATATAATTGAAAATGGAATTCGCTGTGTCATAATCTTTTTCGTTAATAGCTGTAAGTGCTAAATCTGTAATGCGCGATAAACTTTCTGGATTTCTCCTGTATAGTGCTTTCTCTTGAATGAAGGCTTTGTTATAGGCTTTTTCTTGAATATAGAGCCAACTTAACATATCATACCAAATTTCGTCAGGTTGTGCTTGAATTTTTTTGAGGAGTAATTTTCTGAGTGAACTATTATTTTCGTTGTCGCTACTCTCGGATATAAAATCACTAAACGCTCGTTTTCCATTATTAAGAAAGGTAGGTTTAGATTCAATATAATCAATGTAATTTGAGAACATTTGTTCAATGTTTCCAAGTTCGCCATAAATACGAGCAAGTTGTACGTTAAAATTTTGCTTTGGATTGAGAACCATTCCTTTTTTGTAAACAATAATGGCTTTTTCTAAAAGGCTATGATCTTGAAAACGCTTAGCAACGCTATATGAAAACGCTGGATTTTGGTCAATGCCAATAATGGCATCTGTGTAATAGGTCTGTGAAATTTCAGTATTGCCTTTTAATTGATAATTGTAACCTAATTCGACTAATAATGTTGGATTATTACTTTTAGAAATGTGTTCAATTAAAAGAATTTGAGCATTATCATATTGCTCTAATTGCTGATAGGTTTCAACGAGTTTGTAGATGTATGTATAATTGCCTTTATTTTTTTCGTATAATTTTTGATACGTTATAAGGGCTTTTTCAAACTCACCACGTTTAAAATAATTATCTGCTAATTGTTCGTCTTGTGAAAAACCAATTACACAATTAAAAAGAAAGATTATAAGAAGAAACTGCTTCATGCCACTAATTTATGTAAATATAACTTAAGCCAAGCTTACATATTGTGAATGTTTTTATAAAAAAATGCCTAAACGCAAGTTTAGGCATTACCAACCAAAATAAATGTGCTATTAATCACTAATTAAAAATGATTCAATTATTCTGCTGTGGCTATTTTCTGGGATTATCTAAAGAGGTAAGATTATAATAATACTTTGCTGGCCATAACGATTAATGTTACTAGAAGTACGATGCGTTTAATATTTTTCATAATAAGTAGGTTTGTTCGTAATTGGGAATACTAACTTCTTTATTATTCTTGAAAAATCAAAAGAATTTGCTAAAAATTCGTTGAACAACGTCTTTTTTTAGCATTTAAACGACTTAATATATGAATATTCTTACAAATTTATATTTTATCGAATCCTGTATATGGAATCAAAACGTCTGGAATTTGGATACCATCTTCGGTTTGATAATTCTCTAAAATACCTGCTAAAACTCTTGGTAAAGCAAGAGAGCTTCCATTTAAAGTATGCGCTAATTCGTTTTTACCATTACTGTTTTTGTAACGTAA
Organism: Psychroserpens sp.; assembly: GCF_034670085.1. GTDB lineage: Bacteria > Bacteroidota > Bacteroidia > Flavobacteriales > Flavobacteriaceae > Psychroserpens. The sequence continues at coordinate 56,404 of NZ_JAXMOD010000006.1, forward strand.
GCGTAAACGATTTGCTTGATAAGATTCAAAATTTGATACGCTAGAAATTTCTAACCAACGGTCTTGAGCAGTAGAAAACACCTCAAAATCATAAGTCATTGCTGAAGGAAAACCTGTATCACCACCACATAAACGTAAAATTCTATACGGTAATTTTAATTCACGTAAAATACCTTTTACATGTTCAACCATGCCATCAAAGGCTTTGTATGAATGATCAGGATGCTCCACGCGAATGATTTCAACCTTATCAAACTGATGCAGTCTATTCAATCCTCTTACATGTGCTCCATAACTACCAGCTTCTCTTCTGAAGCAAGGCGTATAACCTGTAATACCGATTGGCAAATCACTTTCAGCTAATAAAACATCTCTAAATACATTTGTTCCAGGAACTTCTGCAGTAGGGATTAAATATAAATCGTCACGAGAATCGTGATACATTTGTCCTTCTTTATCTGGTAATTGACCTGTACCATAACAAGATGCTTCGTTTACTAAATGAGGCAATTGGTATTCTGTATAACCAGCTTCAATATTTTTATCTAAAAAGTAAGAGATTAAAGCACGTTGTAGTCTAGCACCTTTGCCTTTATATACCGGAAAACCTGCTCCAGTAATTTTATTGCCGAGTTCAAAGTCAATGATGTCATATTTTTTTGCTAATTCCCAATGCGGAAGAGCACCTTCTATAAGCTTTGGGATTTCACCTTCTGAATAAATTTCTTCATTATCTTCTTCAGAATTTCCACTAGGAACACTTTCGTGAGGTACATTAGGAATTTTATAAAGCAAATTCGTTAGGGCTTCAGCTTTTTCGTTAAGTTGATCGCCTAAAGTTTTAGAATCTTCTTTTAATTGTATTGTTTTTGCTTTCAGAAGGTTCGCTTCAGCAGCTTTTCCAGATTTGAACAAATTGCCTATTTCCTTTGAAATACTATTAGATTCAGCCAAAGTGTTATCTAATTGAGTTTGTAAAGCTCTTCTGTCTTCATCTAAGTCAATCACGTCTTCAATCATTTGAGTAGCATCTATATTTCGTTTTGCTAATCTTTTAATGACGTCTACTTTGTGTTCTCTAATAAAAGCAACTTGTAACATGTGTAAAAAATTTAAGCTGCAAATTTAATGAATTGTCAGTTATTCTCATCTTGTTTTGAAGGTAAAATCCATTCATGATGTTTAAAAGGATGCCATTTTACGCGAGCCAAGTCAACTTTAGGATCAATAAGTTGTCGACTAGGTTTTCCGTTAACGCTAACAAAGGCTTTAACATATACTTCTATATCCATTCCATTTTTGGCATATTCTTCTTTAAGATGTTGGGCAAATTGCCACATAATATCCGGTTTAGTGCTTACGGTTTTTTGTTGTTTTTTGGACAAATACTCGTCGAGATTAATCCGTATCCAATTATCTGTAGCTTTGTCTAACACAGTAAAAGTAGTTGTGCCTCTTTTTGTACGAAGCATCATTCGCCATGACATTCTATGGCCTTCTTCTGTCCAAAGCACATCATCTTCAATAAAATGATGTCTTATTGGAAGCGCAATTTGTATTATAAAATAGACTATAAATACCGTTTTGATTGCTGGAGCATATTTGGGAATATTAATGTCATTGCCCTCATAAAGTGGTTTTTTCTTCAAGAATACCTTCTGAATGTATTGAGGGTCAAAAAAGAAAACAGCAAATGCTAATGACAAATACGGAAATATTCCGACTTGAAAAATAAAAGAGTTAAAGAGATGAAAAAAGATGGATGCAATAAATGCTAGTTTTCGAGTTGGTTTCCATAATAATAATGGGATAATAAGTCCGTCAAATAAAATGCCACCATAAGCAATAAAATAATGCATTGCTTTATATTGAAGTAGTTCACCAACTAAAAAATAGCCTTGTTTACTTTGCATTAAGAGCTTAGGAACCGTAAGATCAATCCAATCTGGATATAGTTTTGCAATCGAAGCGAACGTATATAAGATGAATAGTTGCAAGAAAAAATACATCCTGCACCAATTGGGCATTGAGTAGCTTTTTATTTCCGGGTTTAGTCTTGCATCGACCGAAGCAAATTTATGAGCAGGCATTACAGTCATTGCTGCACTTAATATCATTAAAAAATAATAATGATTGTTGTACGATGATTTTTGCATAAAATAAACACCAGCCCAAAGCAAAGTAAAACTAAGGATGCTTAGTCTGTATTTAAATCCAATCATGACGAAAACCCCAAAGATTCCCATTACAGCATAATATACATACATCCATAATCCTGGTAATGGTTGAAGCCAATCAAAGCCGATAAAATTGAATGTAAATTGAGGTTCAACAAGTGTTCGAGTAATCCATCCAGTGAGAATAGCGCCAAAACTTTCTAAGGCAATTAAAGCGCCAAATAGAATTCGAAATACCACCAAAGCACTATTGTCAATATGCTTAAATAAAAACTTATTCATATACACTAATGTATTTTAGCGCATGCTCTTGATCTAATTTTAGTTGTTCTTGAAGTAAAGCAACAGATTGAAATTTTTGTTCGTCTCTTATACGAGATAAAATATGCACCTTAAGGGTATCATCGTAAAGATCTTTATCTAAATTAAAAAAATGAACTTCAATAGATTGTGAGGTGCCATTAACGGTTGGGTTTGTGCCAATATTCATCATGCCATACACGGTTAGACCATCAATTACTGAATGAACCACATACACACCATTTTTTGGAATGAGTTTGTAATCTTCTTTAATTTGAAGGTTTGCAGTTGGAAATTGAATCTGTTTACCTAATCCTTTTCCTCTTACAACTATTCCTGTTAGAAAATAGGGATATCCCAAATAGGTATTTGCAGTTTGTAATTCACCATTTGATATGGCATTTCTGATTTTGGTTGAACTTACAGCAACATCTTTAATATCTTGAGCTGAAATTTCTTCAACATCGAACCCAAATTCTTTTCCGTAGATTTTTAAATCTTCAATATTGGCACTTCTATTCTTGCCGAAATGATGATCATATCCAATAATAATATGTTTAGCATTAAGTTCTTCTACTAAAACACGTTTTACATAATCTCTTGCTGAAAGATTTGCAAATTTTACAGTAAAGGTCTTTATAACAAGTGCCTGTAAATTAAGTTTAGACAGTAAGTCTTTTCGTTCGTCAATCGTATTTAAAAGTTCAATATTTGATTCTTTCTGAAGCACCATTCTTGGGTGTGGAAAAAACGTAAGTACTACAGATTCAAGGCTTTTATTCTTACCAACTTTAACTAATCGTTCTATGATTTTTTGATGTCCAATATGAACACCGTCAAACGTTCCAATTGTTATAACAGATGGCTTTTTAGAATAAGAGTTTTGATTATCGTAAAGTTTCAAAATTGAAAATTATTTTGGTAAAAATAACCATAAACCTAAAACCAATAAAATATAAGTTTCTACTTTAATTGATTTTAAAATTTAACTCAAGAGTCAACAATCTGAAAAGAAAGGTGTTGCACACTTTTTATTAAAATCTAATAAAAAGTGTAAATTAACTGTTAAAACCTCAATTTTTGTTAAAAAAACTATTATAAAATCATATGAATTTATTAGATTTGAACTCACTATTTCCAAAAAACCTAGTGAAAAGAAAAATTAATAACTAATTTAAATACACATGAAGAACTTTACTTTTAAATCAATTTTCACTATCCTAGCGCTAATGCTTGCTATGACTGGTTATTCTCAAGATCGTACTTGTGGAATGGTTGAGTACATGGAGGAGATGCTTAAAGATCCTGTTTTTGCTAAGGAATATGAAGAAAATCAAAAAAAATTAAAAGAAGAAATCGCGAGACGATTAAGTACTGGAGAATTCAGTAATCGAGGAGGTGCAACAATTGAAATTCCTGTTGCAGTTCATTATCCAGATGCAAATGAAGCGGATAGAGCTTGTTTAGAAGCTTTAGCTCAAAATCAAATAGACATATTAAATGCAGATTACACGGCTACAAATGGTGATATTTCTATTTGGAATACTCAATCTAGTGTGTTTTTTCCTGGCTTAAATGCTGGTGCTGCTAATATTTCATTTTGTATTGCTACTTCAAATCACCCTGTTGGACTTGATCCAGAATTACTTGAAGGTAATCCTTGCGTAAGTATTGGTTACAATTTTGGTGGTGGAGTTGGTAATGCTGATGGAAACTGGTCTGGTTACATGAATTTTGTAGTTAGAAATATTGGAGGTGGTCTTTTAGGATTTTCACCTTTAAATGGTAGTGTTGCAGCCGGTCAAGCCGTAACAATGAATACATTTGCTTTTGGATCTGGATCTGGTTGTCCTGGTTCTGGGATTGTTCCTGGAGCGCCATATAACCTTGGTAGAACAGTAACTCACGAATTAGGTCACTTTTATGGTTTAAACCATACATTTAATGCTGATGGTGGAGGCGTTTGTGGAGTTGGTGGTGACGGTATTGCGGATACTCCTGAGGTTGCTAACAGTACTTATGGATGTCCTGCTATTCCTGGACCATTTGGTTGTAATGGAAGAGCTTTAACAATGAACTATATGGATTACGTAAATGATGCGTGTATGTATATGTTTACACCTGGTCAAATGAATAATGTTGATGCCTATATGAATGCAGTTTTGGCTGCTCAGTTTAAGCCTAATGTATGTGTTGCACCAACACCTGGATTTACGTTAACTGCTAACGATAGTCCAATGTCTAGTTGTCCTAATACTGATACGTCTGTTGATTTTAATCTTACGTATACTACAATTTTAGACTTTAATGAAACAACAACATTCTCGGCTACTGGCTTGCCTGCAAATGCAACAGTTAACTTTAGTCCTGCAACTTTAAATGATGATGGAAACTTCGTCATGACTGTAGGTAATTTAGGAGCTACTGCTGTAGGTGATTATACGATAACTGTTACTGGTACTTCTAATTCTGTTACAGAAACTGTAGATGTTGAACTAGATAATAATTGTACAGTAATAACATGTAATGATTATGTCGCAACTGATACACCACAAGTAATTTCAGCGGTAGGAGCAGGTCTGACTTATACATCTGTAATAAATGTGACAGAAGATATGCCTATTGATGATATCAATGTTTCTTTTTCAATTGATCATACATGGATTCGTGATATAACAGCAACTATTACAAGTCCAAACGGAACTGAAGTAGAATTAACTTCTGTTAATGGAGTTAACGGTGTGGGCGAATACCAAAACACACTTTTTGACCAAGAGGCTACAATTCCAGTTGATGGAGATACTCCTACAAACAATATCTTTATTGGACCATACATTCCTGAAGGTGATTTATCTTTAATATATGGAGAGATGTCTGCAGGTAATTGGACATTGACTATTACTGATAACTTTGATCAAGATGGTGGAAATTTAACAAGTTTTGAAATTGAACTTTGTTTAGAAGATCAATTGAGTATTTCAGAATTTGAATCAAATGGTTTTGCAATATTCCCTAACCCTAATAATGGTGAATTTACGATTAAGTTAAATTCTAATTCAGGAAATGATATTATAGTAGAAGTATTTGATATTAGAGGTAGAAAAATCTTTAATAATGCTTATACAAATAATGGAGACTTTAACGAAACAGTTAGTTTAAACAGCGTTCATTCAGGAATGTATTTAGTTACTGTTAATGATGGAGTTAATGAAATTACTAAAAGAATTATTGTAGACTAATACAGTAAAATTTATATTAAAAAAAAGAGGCAATTATTGCCTCTTTTTTTTATGTCCATTATTTTAAAATTATGGTATCTTTAAAAAATTTAAAAAAAAGATATGAAAATAACTCTCCACTTGATCAGATTTACAATTTTCTTTTTTGTTGCATTTTCGATGTGCGCTCAACAAAACGTTTGGGAAAGTTCCAAATTTAGAAATGGAACAGATAATGTTACCTTAGAGCAACTAGATTCTAAAAATTATACGGTTTTTCAATTAAATATTGAAAACCTAAAAGAACAACTTCTCAATGTGCCTCATAGAAAAGAATCTAATGGACAATCAAATACGATTATTCAGTTTCCTAATTTTAGAGGTGAGTTAGAAGATTATCGTATAGTTGAAACTGCTATATTTTCTTCAGAATATGGAGCGAATGCTTTTCCAAACATCAAAACGTATTTAGGGTCTAGAATTGATAATTCTGGAACTCGCATCAGATTTAGTGTGACGCCTTTAGGTTTAAAAGCAATGATTTCAGAACCTGGTAAAGAGATGTTCTATATTCAACCTGTGACCAAAGTTTCTAATGGTCAATATTTGATATATAATAGAGATGCTCAAATTGATTCATCGGATACATTTGAATGCTTAACTGAAGATTTAGAAGTGCTTTCAAGATCTTCAACACCATCTATGCAACGAGATGCCAATGATCAATTGTTGAGAACGTTCAGGATAGCAATTTCTACAACTTCACAATATACTGGGTTTTGGGATGATGCTAATGCTGGAAATGGTGGACCACAAGAAGATGCTTTAGCTCAAATGGTTTCAACTTTAAATAGAGTAAATGAGGTATTTGAAGTTGATATGGCAATTACTTTTTTATTAGTCAATACAGTTGATGATCCTGCAATAGATATTGTGTACTCTGGAACAGACCCTTACGGAGGAAATTTGAATGGAGATTTACAAACTAATTTAACAGCAACGGTAGGTGAAGCCGACTATGATATTGGTCATTTATTACATTTTGCTGGGAATAATGGAAACGCTGGTTGTATTGGATGTGTTTGTCAGAATGGAAAAGGTAGTGCTTTTTCAGCCCATTCGTTTGTAGATAATGATGGTGGACCATATATGGCTGATTTCTTTGATATCGATTATGTACCACATGAAATGGGTCACCAAATGGGAGCAAATCACACCTATTCATTTGGTTCAGAAGGTACAGGTGTAAACGCAGAGCCAGGAAGTGGAACTACGATTATGGGTTATGCAGGAATAACAGGTGGAAATGATGTACAGGACCATTCTGATCCTTATTTTCATTACTATAGTATTTCACAAATTTTAAACAATGTAGGTTCAGCACCAAATAATTGTGCGGTAACTACAGCAATAACTAATAATCCTCCAGTTGCAGATGCAGGATTAGATTATACAATTCCAAACGGAACAGCTTTTATTCTTAAGGGTAACGCAACAGATGCTGATGGTTCAGATACTTTAACGTATTGCTGGGAGCAAATTGATGATGGTGTTACAACGAATGGTAATTTTGGTCCAACCAAAACCACTGGAGCTGTTTGGAGATCAAGACCTCCTAGTACGTCACCAGATAGATATATGCCAATTTTTGAGCGTGTTTTAAATGGTCAGCTTACAGAGACAAATCCTGTTGAAACTGTTGATAATAGTTCATGGGAAACTGTATCTACTGTAGGTCGAGATTTAAATTTTGCTTTAATCGTTAGAGATCGATCTGAAGCTGGAGGAGTTGGTCAAACACCACAATCAGATTTTGATACGATGACAGTTACTGTTGATAATAATAGCGGTCCTTTTGTAGTGACTTCGCAAACTTCAAATGAAAACTGGGATGCAGGATCTTCACAAACAATTACTTGGGATGTTGCAGGCACTGATGGTGGTAATGTGAATACACCAACTGTAAATATTTTACTATCTGTAGATGGCGGTCAAACCTTTCCGTTTACCATGGCTGCTAATGTACCTAATGACGGTTCTCATGATGTAACTGTGCCAATTACAGGAGGTGATACATCAATGGCAAGAATTATAGTTGAAGGAAATAACAATATATTTTATGCTGTAAATTCTTCTAATTTCAGTATCCAAGAATCTGAATTTATTGTTACAGTTGATGTAGCAGAATTAGATGTTTGTCAGCCAACTAGTCCAGTATATAATTTTACGTATAATACGTTTTTAGGATTTAGTGATACCACAACATTTTCTGTTACAGGTTTGCCAGCAGGAGCTTCGGCAGTTATAAATCCATTATCTGCTATTACAGATGGAACTACAGGTACAATAACCATAAATGGAACAGGAAGTATAGCTGTTGGAAGCTATCCATTTACATTTGTTGGGACTTCAGGAGGTATTTCGCAAAGTGTAGATTTAATAATGAATGTTTATAATGATTTAGTTGATGCAGCCATTCTAACCTCACCGAGTGATGGAGCTATAGATCAAAGTTCGGAACCTGAATTGATGTGGACTGGAACTGATAATTCTCAAAACTTTTTTGTTGAAGTAGCTTCAGACATGAATTTCACAACTATTGTAGACAGTGGAACAGCTCAGACGACATCTTATATAGCAAGTAATTTAAATACGAATACCTTATACTATTGGAGAGTTACGGCTTCTAATTTATGTAATACAGCTCCAGTATCTTCAGTTTTTAGTTTTACAACTGCTAACATTTCTTGTGGATTTTTTGATGCTTTAGATTTACCTATCGAAATTCTTGAAACTGGAAATGCGACAGACACGTACACCTCTGTTATTAATGTTCCTAACAATGCTCCAATTACTGATGTTAATGTCACTATTAATATTCCTCATGATTGGAACAACGATTTGGATATATTTTTAATCAGTCCTCAAGGAACATCTGTAGAACTTTCAACAGATAATGGTGAAGATTTTGATGATGATTATATTGATACAACATTTGATCAAGAAGCAACAACATTAATAACAGATGGTGTTTCTCCTTTTACAGGAACTTTTATTCCTGAAGGAGATTTATCAACACTGTATGGTGAAATGTCTGGTGGTGATTGGACACTTTCTGTTGACGATGATTTTGGATTTGCAGATGGAGGACAAATTTTGACTTTTACTTTAGAGCTTTGTATTGAAGGAGCACTTTCAGTAAATGATGAAACTATTAGTGTTTCAGATTTTGTAATTTATCCTAATCCAAGTAAAGGAACGTTTAATGTTGTCATCAATAACTCTAATTCTGAAGATGTAAAAATTTCGGTATTCGATATTAGAGGAAGACGAATTTTTGAAAACCTTTATGAAGGCTCACCATCATTTAATCAAACAGTTAATCTAGATAATGCTCAATCTGGAGTGTATTTAGTGACTGTAGATAACGGAACAAGTAAAGTAACCAAGCGAATAATAATTGATTATTAATTGGTCTACCATATATAATAAAGGAGAGGCTAATTAGCCTCTCTTTTTATTTTCCATTGAACGTATTCATTGTAATACTAATTCCAGCAGTACCAAAAGATTTTATAATCTCTATTGATTTTTCAAATCGCTCTTTGAGTTTTTCAGATTCTTCCATGGTCCATTCTCCTAAGACATAATCAACTTGTCTTCCCTTGCTAAACTCATCACTAATACCAAATCTAAATCGGTTGTATTTATTGGTTTGTAATTTGTCTTGAATATCTTTTAAACCATTATGTCCACCATCACTACCCTTTGTTTTCAACCGAAGGCTACCAAAAGGAAGGTTGAGGTCATCTGTAATAACCAATAGGTTCTCTAAAGGAATTTTCTCTTTTGTTAACCAGTACAGAACAGCTTTCCCGCTTAAATTCATAAACGTACTAGGTTTTAATAGAATAAAAGTTCTTCCTTTAAATTTATAGGTGGTTAGATCACCCAATTTTTGAGTCTCAAAATGAAGTTCTTCTTTGTCAGCAAAGGCATCCAAAATCTTAAAACCAATATTATGTCTGGTATTTGCGTATTGCTCTCCAATATTGCCAAGTCCAACAATTAGAAATTTTTTCATAGAATTAGTGTCTTCGATATCTAACGATGTCGAATTCCATTTAAATAGATTTTTTATAAACTTCCAGATAATCAAAGTTTTTGTAAAAATAAAAAAGCATTCTAAATAAATAGAATGCTTTTTATATTTAAAGAATAAATGTGTTCTATTCTTGAGTTTCAGTTGCTTCAGCTGCAGGAGCTTCTCCTCCTTCAGTAGTTGCTACTGCTCCTTCTTCTAATTCATCTTCATCTTCATCTTCATCATCAACAATAGCAGTTCTAGCAGTTTTGATTTGAACGACAACAGTATTGTCAGAATGTAAAATTGAGTACCCTTCACCTTCTAAAGCGGTAACATATAATTTACTACCAATTTTTAAAGGTGTGATATCGGCTTCTAAGAAATCTGGAAGATTCTTAGGTAAAGCTTTCACTCTTAATTTACGTCTGTTCTTACGAAGAACACCACCATTTAAAACACCTTTAGATGTTCCTATAACATGTACAGGAATATCCATTGCGATTTCTTTGTCTTCAAATAAGCGGTAAAAATCTACGTGTAAGATTTTATCTGTTACTGGGTGAAACTGAATGTCTTGTAAAACAGCATCGTAAGTTTCCCCATTTTCAACGGCAATCACAACTGTATGCGCATTAGGCGTGTATACAAGTTTTGAGAAAGCCAATTCAGGTGCTGAGAAATGCACTGTTTCGTTTCCTCCGTATAATACGCAAGGAACCTGGCCAGCATTACGTAAGGCTTTTGTTGCTTTCTTGCCTACGCTTTCTCTTTGAGATCCATTGATTGTAATTGATTTCATTGTTTTTGTTTATATTAATATTAATTACATTATAAATTTTGAACTTATTGATTTGTTGTAATGTACATTGTGCATTACATCTGCAAAAAGTTCGGCACAACTTAAAACTCTAATTTTAGAGTGTTGTTGTCTTAAAGGAATTGAATCAGTAACGATTAATTCTTCTAATTTTGAGTTTTCAAGCTTTTTATAAGCATCACCAGATAAAATGGGATGCGTACAAATAGCTCTAACGCTAAGTGCACCTTTTTCCATCATTAAATCGGCTGCTTTCGTTAATGTTCCGGCAGTATCTACCATATCATCAACTAATACTACATTTTTTCCAGTGACATCACCAATAAGTTCCATGTGAGAAATGACATTTGCTTTAGCACGTTGCTTATAACAGATTACGACATCACTTGCTAATGCTTTAGAATAGGCATAAGCTCTTTTCGAACCTCCCATATCTGGAGAAGCAATCGTTAAGTTGCTTAAGTTAAGTTCTCTTAAGTATGGTAAAAATATAGTTGAAGCAAACAAGTGATCCACAGGTTTTTCGAAAAATCCTTGTATCTGGTCTGCATGTAAATCCATTGTGATAATACGAGTAGCTCCAGCAACTTCAAGCATTTTTGCAACTAATTTTGCTGCAATAGGAACCCTTGGTTTATCTTTTCTGTCTTGTCTTGCCCATCCAAAATAAGGTAGAACTGCTGTAATGTGTCTTGCAGAAGCACGCTTTGCTGCATCAATCATTAATAGCATTTCCATTAAATTTTCAGGACCAGGATGAGTAGAACCTATTATAAAAACACGTGTGCCTCTAATAGATTCTTCATAAGATGGTTGAAATTCACCATCGCTGTAAGTTGACGTAATTACATTACCTAAAGGCACACCAAAAGTAGCTGCAATTTTCTCTGCGAGTTCTTTACTTTGGTTACAAGCAAAAATTTTTGCTTCTGTTGCTAAATTAGGCATATCTAATTGTTTGTTTGATAATGATTTAAACCACTTTCTTTAAACGAGGTGCAAATTTAGGAATTTATTTGGACTGAAAAAGCATAAAAGCCACTATTTTTAATGGATTGTAATAAATTATTTTATAGTTTTGCAGTCCAAAATTGCTCAAGTGGCGGAATTGGTAGACGCGCTGGATTCAAAATCCAGTGACTTCGGTCGTGTGGGTTCGATTCCCACCTTGAGTACAAAAAACCTTCAACCTTTTTTGGTTGAAGGTTTTTTAATAGAACATAGATTTAGTTTATTTTTTGATTATCATTATTGGAAATATTCCAGATTAACACTCAAATTTCTTACCTTTTAGCTTATCTTATTTAAATCTTAATAAACTTCTTAGTTATTTTCTTGTTTTCTGTTTGAAAATTTATAAAATAAACACCGTCTGTTAAATATGAGACATTAATGTCATGAGAATTTTGACTTGGCTTGATTTCCTGTATCAGCTTTCCAAGTAGATTAAATATTTGAATCTTTTCGATATTAAATTGCGATCTAATTGTTAGAACATCTTCAACTGGATTTGGATAAATTGTCACACTATCAAGCATTTCAAAATCATTGACACTTAAATTCTCCGTTACTACTGTTGTACTATAATTGTTTGTTTCAATAGGAAAGTTGAAATCAAAATAAATATTTGCATTATTAACAAATGTATCACCTTCTTCTAAAGTTGCTTGAGTTTTTATCTTGTACAAAATATAACCATCGTTATTGGCATCATCAAACGGAAGATTGATGTTTTCAAAAATAAACTCTATCTTATTTCCAGTTATACGCGTTACAAATTCATGATTACCACTTAAAACTTTGAGACTAGATAAATCAAATTTTTGAATATCAATTAAATTTTCAACAACAATATTTTCGGCAGGAAACGTACCTGTATTTTCAAAACGAATACGATAATGTACATAATCTCCAACCTCGTTTAATAGGATATTTTCACCTTCTAAGCAAACAATATCATTAGGATCAAAAGAGCCTACCACTATCTGATCTAAAGTGAATACATTATTCTCAGGAGTAATGTCATCAGTAACAGGGTTTACGGTAGCTATATAAGTCAAAACATCATCAATGTTAACAGGGAAATTTGGGTCAGTAGGTGGATTTACATTATACATGATGTTAATCGCAAAAGACTGAAAAGGAACTAAATCATTGAAATTCCATGTTAAACTATTTATATCAGACGTATCAAACGGAATATCAGACTCAATAAAAGTAACTACATCTTGTGGATAAGATAAATTCACATTGCCACTTAGGATTTGATTCCCTACATTTTTTACTAAAAGTTGATAATCTGAATTAAAACCTGGTCTAGCTGGAGTTATTGGAACAATTGTTACCTCTAAGTCATTTGTAACCGAATTAGGCACTATACAAATGTCTTGCTCAAAAGGACTGTTTTCTGAAGGGAAGTTTACAGTGAAACTTTCTGGAATAACATCAAAAAGTGTTGGATCGATAGAAACAGGTGTAACAGTATAGCTTCCAGCTTGCACAGGAATGCGATAAGACCCAGAACTATCAGCAACACCTATTGCCTCAATAGAGCCATCATTAATTGTATATGTCATAAAGGGAACCATGGCATCTGTAATAGAACATCCGTCACTTTCAAAATCAAACTGTGTCTGACCTTGTATTTCATAAAACTCACCACCAGGAGTAAAAGAGCAATAGGTATTTATGTTGGTATTTTCGTAACCATTGACGGTTAACCAAGCTTGAACAGCATTTAATTGCTCATCATCTGCACACACATATTGTAAATTTGGTAGGTTGTTAATATTGATATTAAAAAGTGATTCAATACTTCCGTTTTTAAGAAGAATAGATTCTAAATTTGGATTACTACCAAATGAACCCCAATTTAAGTTGACACAATTGTTCAAGTTAATTTCAGTTAAAAGATTATTTGCTAATTTGATTTGATAAATTTCATTAGCATCTGCCAAAATTAAATTTTCTAATACATTGTTTTCAACTTCAACAATTACTGTGCTGGGAACATCCGATAAATCTAGTGTAGTTAATTGATTGTCTATCATTACAAGTGTAAAAAAGAGTGGACAATTTTGAATATTGAAATTGCTAATCATATTTCCATTTGCGCTAATGGATTGTAATACTGGTAAATCGTGAACTACTAAAGAGGATACTTGATTGTAAGCAATATTTATGTTACCAAGACTTACGGCTCCTGTGACATCGATTGTTGAAATATTGTTGTTTTCAGCAAACATCGTTGACAAATTTGTAAGTCCGCTTAAGTCTAAACTTGTTAAAGCTCCATATTGACAATTTAAATCCTCAAGCGCAGTACAGCCATTTAAATTTATGGTTGTCATAACGTCATTACTACTACAAGAAAGATCAGTGAGATTAGTTAAATTACTAACATCCAATGCAGTAAGATTGTCACAATAACTAATGTCAAAAAAGGTTAGTGAGCTAAGAGAGCTTACATCGATTGTGCTGAACGGATTTCCATGCGCCCAAAAAATCTGCAGGTTAGAAAGACCTGTAAGATTTGTTAATGTTAAGTTGTTATTGCTAAAATTGAGATATTCTAAATTAGTGAAAGCTGTTCCATCAAAAGTAGATATATCATTTAAATTTATTCCTAAACTTATTAAATTAATGAAGTGTTCTAACCCAGTAAGGTTTGTTAAATTACTTGAGCTGAGATCTAATTCATAAATAACCTGTGCTTCTGCAATATCAATCTCGTTGTCAGTATTGGTGTCAATTATTACAGAATCTCCATTGACATCTAATGCAGTAAAGTTTGTAGTATTTGCTGATAACAATTTGTTTTTTAATTCTACGTCTGTAAAATTGATAATTTGTCCTTGAACGAAACACGTAAAGAGTAAAATTGTAGTGTAGTAAAAAGCTTTCATAATATTAAGTATTAATTATAATTGTAAGGTTATTTTGGTTGTTTTTGTTTTAAAAATAAACACGTACTACAGCATTAGTAGTTAGGCCTAAAGAGAATCTTGAAAACCCTTCAGTCGCATTATTTTCATTAACTCTATAATAATTATTAATTGCATTTTCTCTATTAGATATATTCCAGATAGAAGCTCCAATTTCTGACCTAAATGTGTTATTTATTTTGAACTTATAAATTGCTGAAGCATCTATCCTCAAATAATCAAGTAACCTTTCATTATTGGCTTGGTCAAAATTCACCTCGTCATCTAAGATTTCAGAACCAACTAAAGGAATTGAAGTTGGGTTTCCGGTTCTATAATTTATACCAGCAGATATATTCCAAGATGTGTTACTAAAAGTGGTTCCGAGGGTTACCGAGTGCGTAATATCAAAATTGCTTGGAAACTGAATCTCTTCAAGATTTTCAAAAGTGTAAGTGTTGTTTATATAAGAATAGCTTAACCAACTATTAAAATTATTAAATGTCTTTCTACATAGAAACTCAAAACCTAAGACATCATAACTTCCTTTTTCTTTAGCAAATTCATATTTTGTAGTAAAGCTCTGACTTTGTGTAGTAATACCATTTACTGTTTTGTAATATCCTTTTGCATCCAATAACCAACCGCTATTTTTATACATAAATCCAAGTGAAACTTGTTTACTTTGTATGATTGGTATGCTATCGTTATCTGTTAATTGCCAACGTCGATTTTCGATGCCTAAAAAATCATTTTGAAAATTAACTATCTGTGAAGTACTTTGATGTTTAAATTCCCCTTGAGCTTCAATTTCTATTTGATTACCAATTGATTTTCTTAAATTCAATCTAGGCTCGATAATTAGTCTTTCAAACCTAGTTAGGTAATTTGCTCTAACACCTCCTCTAACTGAAAAGTTATTATTTGAGTTCTTATACCATGCCTGTCCAAAAGCGCCATGCTCTCTTAATATTTCTTCATCACGTCTTACAAATCTTGGTAAATCAATATCGTTTAAGTTGATGACTTCAGTTTCTGTAAATTGATATCCAAGATTAAACCGCCATAAATTTTCTTCAAAGCTATTATCAATTTTAATACTTGTTTCAGAAACAATATTCTCTTGCAATTGAAGCTGATTACTCAATACATCGGCATTTAATGCTTGAAGTTTATATTCACTATTGTAAACATTGATTCTTGATGAAAAGGCTTCGTTCCATTGTCTTTTGTAATTAAGGCCAACAGCTAGACTGTTTTGAGATATTTTGCTCCGTCTGGTTCGTAAATTGCTATTGATGTCAGCGGTTTCATTGAAGCCCAAATCATTATTTACTAGAATAAAATTTAATCGAATATGATCTTTATCTGTTGGTTGATATAACCATCTGAAAGATGTATCATAGAAATTAAATTCTTGATTAGAATTAGTAACATTAGAGACATTATTTTCCGCTTCTGTATCCTGTGTTACTCTATCAAAATAGACATCGTAGGTAGGTGTTCTTACAAAGTCATCTAAAGACTTTCTTGATGCAATTTGAAGGGATGATTTATTTCCTATGGGAATATTTGAAAATAATTCTGCATTTAAAAAATTAACTCCAAAAATACCATTGAATTTTGAATCGATTTGTTTGTCAGTTTGCATGTGAATGGTTCCAGAGACACCATCTGTTAATGATACATCTGAACCATTATTAATAACACTTGCTGTTTGAGTCATGAGTGGATTGAAACTGGATATAAGACCAAAAAAGTGTCCCGTTTGATACATCTTAATATCATCCCACAGAATCAAATTCTGGTCATTTGAACCACCTCTAATATTGATGTTTGAAACCGTTTCATCAACACTTAGAACACTAGGTAGGGCTTGGACTGTTTGAAGCACATCAGATTCTATAAGACCGGGTAATAGGCTAAAACGACTGTAATCAATAGATGTCGTCCAATCTTGTCTTTTATCAATACCTCTTACAAGATAAGTTTCAATGAGTACTGGTGCGATGACCTCTTGTTGAACTAACATTGTAATTGTTCCACATTGCTCCAAGTCGAAATAGGTGACTTGACGTTCAATAGTTTTAAATCCTAGATGTCTTATGGTTACAATTTCATTTGTAGACTTTAATACGATTTCAAAAAAACCATTCTCGTCAGTTAAAGCATAAGCAAATTTACCATTGATAGTTGCGCCCAAAAGTGGTTGTTCTAAATCTGAATCTTTAATATAGCCACACAATCTTACAGCTATAGAAATGCTGTAAACTAAATTACTTACCTTCTCAAATATTAAATCAGATTGCTTTTCTAGATTTTTAATTTTTACAGACAAACTCAAATCTTGAGATACCGGAATAACAGTTACATCATTTAAAAGATTACTCTCATAATTAAAAATTATACCGTGTTGATTAGTGATTTCTTCAAGTACTTCAAAAATTGGTACTTTCTTTTCCGTACTTTGACCTTGCGATTTTAATATCGAAACGAGACACAGTAATAAAAATATATGAAAATTAGTTCTGTCCATTCCTTATTATGACCTCGTTAGTATTCTGTACGATGTAGGTCAAGTTAAGGGGTTGGGTTATTGATTTTAAGGCCTTTTCAAGGTTGTTATGTTCAAAAGCACCCGTGAAATTCATAGGTGTATCAGATGTATAATGAATTTTAACATCATATTGGTTTTCAAATTCTGCTATAACATCTTTTAACGTAGCATTTTCAAAAACACTCATATTTTTAAGCCAATAAGGTTCTGCGATTACAATACTTGATTTCACACCTACACCAGAGTCTAATATAAACTCTGTACCAGCAGGCAGCTTAATTTCATTATTTTCATAAGTTACTTGAACCAAGCCTTCATAACAGGACACTTTAAAAACACCATCTCTGGATAAGACATTAAACTCTGTGCCTAATACGCTTACTTTTCCAAATTGGGTGTTGACATCGAATTGTTTTCCTTTTTCTACGTCAAAAAAGGCTTCACCTTTTAGATTTATTGACCTATTTTCATCCCAATCAGAACTATTGTAGTCTAACTCTGATAACTCATTTAGGTTAACTATAGAGTTGTCTGGTAAGGTAACAGTTTCATTTTGAGCTAAAACAGTCTTTAACGAGCTAATTTGGTTTTTATTTATTAATGTGAATATAGCAAAGCCAATAACAAAAATAGCAGCTATGCTTGAAACAACTTTAATCCAATTTGTAGAAGTGTTTTTATCGGAATTTAATTTGTTATTCAACAATTCAAAAGATTCTACTTGTGCATTAGTGTTGCCACTAAACCGCTGAGCTTCCTCAATGATTTCATTATATAACTCAGCATCTTCT
Source organism: Psychroserpens sp. (assembly GCF_034670085.1). Lineage (GTDB taxonomy): Bacteria > Bacteroidota > Bacteroidia > Flavobacteriales > Flavobacteriaceae > Psychroserpens. The sequence continues at coordinate 74,274 of NZ_JAXMOD010000006.1, forward strand.
AACATATCAAAAGACTTGGCTTCTGTATCAGACAGTTCATTGTTTAACCACTTTTTTAAAAGGTATTCTTTTTGCATAATAAGCTGTTATATATTTAAAACAACTTTAATTTGAATTGTCCCAGAATTATTTTCGATTTAATTCTTCAAGTTCACTTTTAAGTTTGTTAAAAGCCGCATAAATTCTATGTTCAGCCACTTTTTTTGTGATGCCTAAAATTTCTGCAACTTCCTTATGTGTTTTACCATCTACCTTGTTCAAGAGGAACGCAGCTCTTTCTTCTTCTTTTAACTGTGACAGTACATATTCAAACCGTTTCAGAAATTCTTTTTTTCGTAAAATAAATTCGGGAGTTTCATTTGTGTAATCTTTCGGTTTTACCTGTTGATATTTTAACACTACCTTTTGATGTTTGACTTCATTTAACATCATATTATTTGCTGTAGTATATAAATAGGATTTTGCAGCTTCAGGAGTAATTTTAGAACAGTTTTCCCAAAGTTTAATAAATGCTTCTTGAACTTTATCAGTGGGATTTAATAGATCGCCATATTTGTAAAAGAGGATGTTGCTCAATGTTTGGGCATACTTCTCATAGAGTTTTGAAAAGCGAATCTTATCACATATATCTTGATGCAATGATTTTGGCAAGGTTTCCATTTTTTGATTTCTGAAGTGAAAGGTAAATAAAAAATAATCTATTTTTTCTTGGGATATTTTTTTAATAAGTTGTTTTAAGAATAAAGAGGCGAATAATTAGCCAACTGACAAACGAACTTGAAAATCACAATAAAACTTTTTTAGCTATGAAAACATTTAAACCAATCTTACTACTAACTCTTAGTGTTTTATTCACTTTGACTTCTTGTAGAACCGAAGACGATTTAGCGATTGATCCACCAGTTGAGGAAACAATTGAAGCCAATTCAACAGTAGCAGACTTATTAAGTAGAACAGCATCTAATGATGGTTCAGATGATAACATTATTGATAATGCGAGTTGCTTAAGTGTTCAACTTCCTGTTACTGTAACTGTTAATGGCATTGAACTTGAAATCAATGATGACGATGGTTATGAAGACATTGAAGATATTATCGATTTGTTTGATGATGATGTGGACTCTGTTGTGATTTCATATCCAATTACAATAATTTTAGTAGATTTTTCAACAGTAGTTGTTAACTCTGATTCTGAATTAGCAGCTCTTGTTGTTAATTGTGTTGGAGAAAATGAAGATGATGACGATATTGAATGTATTGATTTTCAATACCCTATCACAGCTTCAGTTTTAGATGAAAACAATAATTTAATTAACTCCATTACTATCAATAGTGATAATGATATGTATGATTTTATTGATGATTTGGATGGATTTGCAGCAGCTACAATTAACTTTCCTATAACTGTAATATTTGCTGACGGAACAACGCAAGTCATAAATACCATCCAAGAGCTAGAAAATGCTATTGAAATGGCTGATGATAGTTGTGATGAAGATGATGATAACGATTTTGATGATGATGACTGTGATTCTTGTTCAACAAATGACCTTGACACAATTTTTGCAGACTGTACAGAATGGTCAGTGGACAAATTAGAGCGTAATGACAACGACCTTGAAGATAACTATGTAGGATATGAATTTGAATTTAATAGCGATGGAACAATTTTAGTTACTCAAGGAATTAATACTTTTAATGGCACTTGGGAAGCTTCTGGAACAGGCAATACTATTTCAGTAATCATTAATGTAATAGGATTGTCTGATTTTAATGACACTTGGAATTTACATGAGATAGAGCAAGAGCCAGGCGAGGTGAAAGTAGATTTAAGATTAGGAGATGATCGCTTAAGGTTTGAAAGTGATTGTTCAAGTAATGGAAGTATTGATGATACAGCCTTAGTCAACGCTTTAACTAATGGAGATTGGTATGTAACTTATTATTTTGATGATACAGATGAAACCGCAGACTTCACAGACTATACCTTCAATTTTGCATCAGACAATACAGCAACTGCTATGGATATGAGTGGAACCACTAATGGTTCATGGTCAACATCATCAGGAGATAATACCGAACTAGGTTTAAATTTAAACTTTGGGACAGGTATTCCGCTTGATGAATTAGCTGATGATTGGGATGTACTTGAGGTGACAAATGACATTATCAGATTAAAAGATATTAGTGGTGGAGATGGGTCTGAAGACTTTTTAACTTTTGAAAGAACACCTTTTAATGGTGGTATAAATGATACAGCCTTAGTCAACGCTTTAACTAATGGAGATTGGTATGTAACTTATTATTTTGATGATACAAATGAAACCCCAGACTTCGCAGACTATACCTTCAATTTTGCATCAAACAATACTGCAACTGCAATGGATATGAGTGGAACGACTAATGGCTCTTGGTCAACAACATCAGGAGATGATACAGAACTAGGATTAAATTTAAATTTTGGAACAGGTATTCCACTTGATGAATTAGCTGATGATTGGGATGTATTGGAAGTCACAAATGATATTATCAGATTAAAAGATATTAGTGGTGGAGATGGTTCAGAAGACTTTTTAACTTTTGAAAGAACACCTTTTGATGGTGGCAACGGAAACGATGACTTGGAAGATATTTTAACTGATGGCTTATGGATAGTGGCTTCTTATACTGAAGATGCAGACGACCAAACGGGAAACTACAGTGGTTATCAATTAGACTTCGATCCTGCAGGAACTGTTGTAGCTGATAATGGTAGTAATCCTAATAATGGGACTTGGATGGTAATAAGTAGTGGTAATCAAATGGTATTAGACTTTGGAATAGCAATCCCTTTTGAAGAGTTTAATGACGATGATTGGGATGTGATTTCAGTTTCTGCTACCGAAGTGGTAATCCAAGATGTGAGTGGAGGTGGAGGAGGAACGGATACTCTAACACTACAAAAACTATAAAATAATAGTATCAATCTAAAAAATTAATTATGAAAAAAGTATTTAACCTCGGACTTTTATTAATGTTAAGTTTTTCTCTAATGTCATCAATGTGTACAAATGATGATGATGGTGGAAACCCAAATAATAACACTTTACAAATAGCAGAAATAGTTAGTACTGCCCAATCTGGAGCGTGGCGAATTACAAATTTTAATGATTCTGGTCAAAATGAAACCTCTGATTTTAATGATTATGACTTTAGCTTCAATTCTGATGGTTCGCTTGTAGTAACAAATGGTTCAAATACAGTGACAGGTTCGTGGTCTGTTACAGACGACAGCAATAGTAATGATGATAGTAGTAGTGACGACGATATTGATTTCAATATATTTTTTCCAGTTCCTGAGAGTAATGATTTTGAAGACCTTAATGATGATTGGGATATTGTATCAACATCTTCAACTAAAATTGAACTGATTGATGTTAGTGGTGGTAATGGAGGTACAGACATGCTCACTTTTGAAAAAAATTGATAAGAAAAAAAGTATATAAGTTAGTCAAATTCTCCCTCAGCCCCAAAATATTTGATTAATAGCAAGCCAACTGTGAGTTTCTCATGGTTGGTTTTTTTTATTTTCACATCCTCTTAATGACATGTGTCACAATTCCCCAAATTTGAAAATTATTACTTTCTGCTACTAGAATGGGATCGTAAATTGGGTTTTCGGGTTGCAGATAGACACCTTCAGAGGTTACTTTTAAACGCTTTACCGTAAATTCTCCATCAAGAAAACACACCGCAATTTGTTTGTTTTGTGGACTAATACTTTTATCAACCACAAGTAAGTCTCCATCATCTAATCCTGCACCAATCATTGATTGTCCGCTAACTTTAGCATAAAAAGTGGTGTCTTTATTTCTTACTAAGGTTTTGTCTAGGCTAATTTTAGATTCGGCATAATCGTTTACGGGAGATGGTAATCCAGCTGAAATACCCGTTTGAGCTAATGCCACTTCTAAAGGATCACTAGTATCTGGAGTATAAAACTCAAGCGCATTTTTTGGAGTTAAGAATTTTAATGACATAGTATTTGGGACTTATAGTTCTCTATAAATTTAGATTATTTTTTTAAAACAAAACATTATCTCATCGTTTTTTCGAGCGCTTTTAATTCAACTCCTAAACCGCTAAACATATTGATGATGCTACTAATTTTTAATTCTTCTTCACTATATTCTTGCGTATTAATACTACAAGTAAATTCCCATAGTTCTAGAACCTCGTTAATAGGAACTTTGTAAGCGTTATAGGTTTTGTTATCTGAGATTAACGTTAAAGTACCATCAATGGCAATATCATTGTTTACTCTTTTATAAACCATACCATCATTTAGGGTTACTAAAATATATGTTTTTCCTGATTTAATGTCGTTTCGATTTTCAATAAAACGACCAACAACAAAAGCACCATCTTTCATAGGTAGCATAGAATCTCCTTTAATTGGGAAAGCTCTATGTTTTCCTGTTGGCAAAAAAGGAAGCTTTATTTTTTGAAGTTGTTCAATATATTCTGGATCATCATAACCGGATAGATATCCAGCGGAAGCTTTGACTGGGACTACTTCAATTAAATTTTCGTTATCATTATCTACAGTTATAGGGAATAATACACGTTGATTATTTAATTCAATAAATGAAACATCTTTAGCTTTTGTTAGATCATTCCGCAAAATAATATCAATAGGAATCTTGAAATAATCTGATAGTTTTAATAGCAATTCGATGGTAGGTGATGAGCGACTTTCTTCATAAGAGCCTATACGCGAGCGTGTAACGCCTAGCTCTTCAGCTAAACCTTCTTGAGACAACTTTTTTAAGTGTCTTAAATGTTTAATGTTTTTTGCAATAAAACTCATATTACTACAAATATAAGCAATAATTACTAGAATATGTAGCTAATTTTGTGTTATGCGAAATAGTATTTTACATTTTGATTTAGACACCTTCTTTGTGTCTTGTGAACGCCTTATTGACAGCAGATTACAAAACAGACCATTGCTTGTTGGTGGCACTGGAGATAGAGGTGTGGTCGCGGCATGTAGTTATGAAACAAGAGTATTTGGTGTGCATTCTGGTATGTCAATGAAAGTTGCTAGAAGATTGTGTCCAGAGGCTGTTGTTATAAAAGGTAATTCAGGGATATATTCAAAATATTCGCATTTAGTAACAGATATCGTTAAAGAAAGTGTACCTGTTTTTGAAAAGGCTAGTGTTGATGAATTTTACGCAGACCTTACAGGAATGGATAAGTTTCACGGTTGCTATAAATATGCGTCAGAGTTAAGACAAAAAATTATAAAGGAAAGTGGTTTGCCAATTTCTTTCGGTTTATCTGAAAATAAAATTGTGTCTAAAGTAGCTACAGGAGAGGCAAAACCTAATAATCAATTAAAGATAGATTCAGGATATGAAAAGTCGTTTTTAGCACCTTTATCTATTCGGAAAATTCCTTCCGTAGGAGCAAAAACATATCAAATACTAAGAAATTTAGGTGTCGATAAAGTTAGTGTTGTTCAGCAAATGCCATTAGATATGATGATAAGTGCTTTGGGAGCTAACGGAAGAACCATATGGAAACGAGCGAATGGTATTGACAATCCACCATTAATCCCATATCATGAACGAAAATCGATTTCTACAGAACGAACCTTTACTAAGGACACCATTAATATGAAGCAGCTAAGAACTACCATTTTTGCAATGGCCGAAAATTTGGCGTTTCAACTTAGAAGAGGTAATAAATTAGCAAGCACCATAAGTGTAAAAATTAGGTATTCAGATTTTAACACCTATAGTAAACAGATTAAAATTCCTTATACAAGTGCAGACCATATTATCATACCAAAAGCCTTAGAGTTATTTGAAAAACTACACCAAAGGCGATTATTAATTCGCTTAGTTGGTGTAAAGATTAATGATATTGTTAGTGGTAATTACCAGATACATTTATTTGATGATACCGAAGATATGATAAACCTCTACAGTGCTATGGATACCATACGAGATCGATATGGAGAATTGAGTATTATGAGAGCGTCTTCAATGGGAGCAAAGACGATTGGTAGATTTCAAAATCCGTTTAATGGCGAACCACCTGTTTTATTGGCACATAGAAAACAATAATGTATCTCAATTGTCATACATATTATTCTTTGCGATATGGTACTTTTTCTGAAATTGAACTTTTAGAGCTTGCCAAACAACATGGTATAGATACTTTGGTTTTAACAGATATTAATAATACATCTGCCTGTCTAAATTTTATTCGGAAAGCGAAAGCGTATAACATTAAACCTATCGTTGGTATAGACTTTAGAAATAATGCCAAGCAAAACTTTATTGGAATTGCTAAAAACAACGAAGGATTTAAAACGTTAAACGCTTTTCTATCTTACCATTCTGAAAACAATATCACGATACCAGATGTAGCTCCAGAACTTGGAAACTGCTACATTATTTACCCATTTGAAAGAGCCTTAGAACTCGAGATTGCAGCCTACAAAGACAATGAATATATTGGTGTTTCTGTTGAAGAATTAAGAAAGCTTCCGTTTTCAAGATTACATCGTTTTAAAGATAAGTTGGTGGTTTTGCAAACGGTAACGATTAGAACTAAAAAGGACTTCAATGCACACAGACTTTTACGCGCTATAGATAATAACACCTTATTAAGTAAGCTGGAAAAATCGCAGGAATGTAAGCTTACAGATAGGATGTTATCGGCAGAGAAATTAAAAGAAGCTTTTAGTGATTTTTCTCATATCATAACCAATACCAAAAACCTATTAGACCGTTGTAGTATTAATTTTGGATTTGGCGATAAGCGAATCTCACAAAATTTGAAGTGTTATACCGATTCAGCTGAAGAAGATTTTGAACGCTTAGAATTGTTGTGCTCACAAGGGTTGAGAAAACGATATTCAAATCCGAATACAACAGTTTTGCAACGGTTAAAAGTAGAGTTAGATACAATTAAAACTATGAACTTTGTATCGTTTTTTTTAATCAATCACGATATCGTTTCTTATGTAAAACGTCAAGGTTATTTTCATGTCGGAAGAGGTAGTGGAGCAAATAGTATTGTGGCTTATATTATTGGAATTACAGACGTAGATCCTATAGAACTGGATTTATATTTTGAACGATTTATTAATCCGTTTAGAGCATCACCTCCAGATTTTGATATCGATTTTTCGTGGAAAGATAGAGATGATGTAACCGCTTATATTTTCAGAAGATTTAAACACACTGCCTTACTAGCAACCTATAATACATTCAAATATAGAGCTGTTGTTAGAGAGTTAGGCAAAGTTTTCGGTTTGCCAAAAGAAGAAATAGATAAACTAAGTAAAGGACATTTTCAGGTTTCAAATCTAGATGATATTTCTAAACTCGTCTTAAAGTATGGCAAACTCATTGAAGGGTTTCCAAATTATTTGAGTGTGCATTCTGCTGGTATTCTAATTTTAGATCAGCCAGTGCACTATTATTCGGCAACAAATTTGCCTCCTAAAGGATTTTCTACGGTTCAATTTGATATGATTATTGCTGAAGATATAGGTGTTTTTAAATTTGATATTTTAGGACAGAGAGGACTTGCGAAAATCAAAGATGCTCTCAAGATTATTAAGGAAAATAGGCCAGAAGTTCCGCCAATAGATATCACCAATGTTGAAGCTTTTAAAAAAGATAAACGCATAAATAAGTTGTTAAAAACTGGAGGTGCCATTGGTGCTTATTATGTAGAGTCACCTGCAATGCGAGGTTTAATGACGCAACTGCAAACACAAGATTATTTGGGTTTGGTAGCTGCTAGTTCTATTATAAGACCTGGTGTATCTGGTTCTGGAATGAAAGACGAGTTTATAAAACGTCATCGTCAACCTGAGAGACGCAAAAACGCCCATCCGATTTTATTGAAAATCATGCCAGAAACCTATGGTGTTATGGTGTATCAAGAAGATGTCCTTAAAGTCGCTAATCAGTTTGCAGACTTAACGTTAGGAGAAGCCGATGTGCTTAGGAGAGGCATGAGTGGTAAGTTTCGTTCAAGAGAAGAGTTTGTAGCGGTTGAACAAAAATTCATAGACAATTGTAGGCATAAAGGGTTTACTGACGATTTGATTTTTGAAGTATGGAATCAAATTAAAAGCTTTGCAGGTTATGCTTTTGCCAAAGGACATTCAGCATCTTATGCAGTAGAAAGTTACCAAAGTTTATTTCTAAAGTGCTATTATCCACTTGAGTTTATGACTGCGGTATTAAATAATGGAGGTGGTTTTTATAGCGCAGAACATTATTTGCATGAAGCCAAAATGCAAGGCGCAACTATATGTTTACCTTGTATAAATAACAGTGACCATCCTAATAGATTAATAGGTGCTTCTATCTATTTGGGCTTTGGGTATTTAAGACAGCTAGAACGATTTACAATTCAAAGATTACTCACAGAAAGGCAATTACATGGTAACTATTTGTCTTTAGATGATTTTATTGATAGGGTTATTATCAGTATAGAACAATTAACCATTCTAATTCGAATAGATGCGTTTAGATTTACCAAACAGCTTAAAACAGAATTGCTATGGAAGGCCATTTTTAAGTTAAATGCAAATGGATTAAAAACTCAACAATCGAAATTATTTAAAATTCAACATAAGGCGTATAAATTACCGAAACTTAATTCTAATTGGATTGAAGATGCTTATGATGAAATGGAACTTCTAGGCTTTCCTTTATGTAATTATTTTAAACTCGTAAGTGAAGAAATGCAAGGTGGTGTTCTCGCTTCTGAAATGAAGAATCATATCAATAAAAAAATCCTCATTTACGGAAGCTTAGTCACCACACGATTTAATAAAACCTATAAAGGTCAACTGATGCGGTTAAGCACATTTATTGATCAGCAAGGCGATTATTTTGATGCTGTTCATTTTACAGATGTTGTAGACAAATATCCAATACATGGATTAGGTGTGTATGCATGCTTCGGAAATATTACAGATCGATTCGATTTTTACAGTATGAGTGTTGTTTGGTCTAAGAAATTATCGATTGTAAAAGACCCAAGAAATAATTAGTTCTTTTTCATTAATTTTAAAACAAACCAATTGTTATGTGTTTTCATACCAGTATAAGTCATCCAACTAGAAAAATAGAGCAACAATTAAAAGTCAAGTTGAGTGATGATAAGTTTAGACCTTTATTTGATACACCAAACTATCATCTTAATGGATTTTCACATCCAAACATGCTCTTGGTTCCACAAGAAAAATCTGAGATTCTTGCACCAGGAGTTTGGGGAATTGTGCCAAACTATAAATCTAAAGAAGACATAAAATCGTATTATAAGGAAGCTGTAAAGTATGGAGGAGGTCTAAATGCACGTTCTGAAAAACTATTCGAACACTTTATTTATAAGAACTCAATATTTAATCAACGTTGTATAATTCCAGTATCAGGTTTTTTTGAACCACATGATCAAAACAAGAAGAAGTATCCGTTTTATTTTAAAAATGGAAATGATAATCTATTATGTTTAGCTGGAGTTTACACTAAAATAGACACGTATATAACCTTTACCATTTTAACCAAAAAGGCATCTCCTTTATTTGAAAGAGTGCATAACTTAAAAAATAGACAGCCAGTAATTATTAATGATACTGAATTGAATAATTGGTTGTCAAATGACTTAAATGAAAATGATATTATGTCTATTATTAATACAGATTATCCAGAATCTGACCTAGAAACATATTCAGTAAGTAAGGATTTATTTAGTCCTAAAGTGGATAGCAATCATATAGACATTATAACGAAAGTCGTATATCCTGAACTTGAAATGCAACCGTGAAACAATTAATACTAGGATTGACTTCGTCCATCCCAATAAGATATGCTGGTAATTGATTAAAAGAGTAAACTAGGGTTTACTTGTTAAAACAACTAACCAAATTTACTGAAGCAAGCTTCGATAAACGATGGATTGACTTCGTCCATCCCAATAAGATATGCTGGTAATTGATTAAAAGAGTAAACTAACGTTTACTTGTTAAAACAACTAACCAAATTTACTGAAGCAAGCTTCGATAAATGATGGATTGACTTCGTCCATCCCAATTAGATTATGCTGGTAATAGATTATAATAGCAAACTGACGTTTGCCTATAAAAAAGTCCAAAGAATTTACTGAAGTAAACTTCGATAAATTCTTTGAACTTTTATAATCTATTCGCAGAGAGGAAGGGATTCGAACCCTCGAAACGCTATTAACGTTTACACGCTTTCCAAGCGTGCGCCTTAAGCCACTCGGCCACCTCTCTCTTTAATTTTGTGAGTGCAAATAACCATAAAATTTCTTAATGCTTAAAATTTGATTTGACTTTTCTTAACTCATTTCACCACGCAACGATGTTTCAAAAATAGTTTTAAAAGTTTTTATTGAAATAGCCTCTCCTAACATAAACATCAATTTGGTCAGTGCTGCTTCCGTTGTAATATCTTTTCCAGAAATTAAACCTATTTGTTTCAATTGAGAACTGGTTTCATATTGTCCCATCATAACACTTCCACCCGAACATTGTGTTACATTAATAATTGGAATTCCTTTTTTAATGGTTTGTTTCAAAAGATCTATAAACCATTTTCGTGTGGTTGTATTTCCTGCGCCATAAGTTTCTAAAATGACGCCTTTTAAACCAGTAGTATTTAGGATACTTTCTAATATAGGTTCAGAAATCCCAGGAAATAATTTTATTAAAGCAATGTTGGTATTAAAGGTTTTATGAACGACTAATTTTTTTCTAATATTTGGTTTGAATAACGCTTCTTCCGAAACATTCAAGTGGACTCCAGATTCTGCTAAATGCGGATAATTTAAAGACTCAAAAGCTTCAAAATGCTCAGCATTAATTTTGGTGGTTCGATTACCTCTATAGAGTTTGTATTCAAAGTAAAGTCCGACTTCTCGTATGACAGGTTTACCGTTTTTTTGAAGCGATGCCATTTGAATAGAAGTAATAAGATTTTCTTTGGCATCTGTTCGTAAATCTCCAATAGGTAATTGCGATCCTGTAAAAATGATTGGTTTGGCTAGATTTTCAAACATAAAACTTAAGGCCGAAGCCGAATAGCTCATGGTATCACTTCCGTGTAAAACCACAAAACCGTCAAAATCATGGTATTTGTTTTCAATAATTTCTGCAATTTGTCTCCAATAATCGGGATTCATATTACTCGAATCAATTGGATCCTCAAATGAGGTAGTATTTATATTACAATCTAATAATTTTAATTCTGGAATACGGTCAAGTAAATTTTCAAAATCAAAAGCTTTTAAAGCTCCAGTATCAGGATCTTTAATCATACCAATAGTACCTCCTGTATAAATCAATAAAATATTAGGTTGTGATTGTGACATGATTAAATTTTAAAAATTTCTTTTGAGTTTTGAGTTGTAATTTCGGCAATTTTTTCTTCGGAAACTTCATAAATCTCAGACAATTTTTCTAAAACTTTTGTGACATACGAACTTTCATTCCGTTTTCCTCTGTATGGTTTAGGAGCCAGATATGGTGAATCGGTTTCAAGAACAATATGTTTCAAATCAATTTGATTTAAAAACTGATCGATTTTGCCATTTTTGAAAGTTGCCACACCACCAATACCTAATTTCATATTATAAGACATAGCTTTATGCGCTTGTTCTAAAGTGCCAGTAAAACAATGAAAAATTCCGAAAAGTTCATCATCTTTTTCAGTTTCTAGAACTTCAAAAATTTCATCAAAAGCGTCACGACAATGAATAACAATGGGTAATTTATACTTTTTTGCTAGTTGTATCTGATGTTTAAAAGCTTCTTTTTGGATTTCTAAAGTTGACGTGTCCCAAAACAGATCAATACCAATTTCGCCAACAGCATAAAAATGACGTTTGGCAAGCATGTCTTCAACATGTTGTAATTCATCTTTAAAATTATCTTTTACAGACGTTGGATGCAAACCCATCATCAAAAACATATAGTCTGGATAATTAGCTTCAAGTTGAAGCATCGCTTCTGTATGACTAGAATCAATAGCAGGAATAAAAAAACGAGTAACCTTAGCATCTAAAGCACGTTGAACCATGTCTTTTCTGTCGTCATCAAAAGCTTCGCTATATAAGTGTGTATGTGTATCTGTAATTATCATGTTGCAAAAATAAATGTTTTATAAGACTATATTTGTAAAAAAGCAGATGATATGGAAACCTTACAGGAATTCCTTTTAAATAAGGGTTACACGAAAATTAAGTTGCATTTAACCAAGACAAATCATTTTGAGATTATAGCTAAAATTAATGGTCAAAGAGGTTTGTTTATTTTAGATACTGGAGCGTCAAGTTCATGCGTAGGTTTTGAAGCAATAGATACTTTTAATCTTAAGGCAAAAGATAGTGATATAAAAGCTGCTGGAGCAGGTGCTACAGATATGATAACTCAAGTATCAATGAGCAATAAGTTAAAAATAGGGAAATGGCAAAAAGACAGAGTTGCATTAATTTTATTTAATTTGACTCATGTAAATACAGCATTAACCAATCACAATTCTAAGCCTGTAGATGGCATTATTGGAGCAGATATTTTAAAAAAGGGTAAAGCTGTAATCGATTATGAAAAAAAGTATTTATATCTCAAGTTGTAAGATTTTATTTATCTTTATAAAAATCCCTCACACTAATAGCAAATGCCCACATCTATAATCATTGCAGATGACCATCCATTAATTCTTAAAGGCCTTAAAGATTTCCTTCTTGAAAAAGATTTTAATGTAATTGCAAGTGCAAAAAACGGAAAGGAAGCGTTTACACTTATTCATGCACATCAACCAGAGATAGCTATTTTAGATATACAAATGCCTTATCTTACAGGCTTACAAGTTGCTGAAAAATGTAAAGAAGCTGGTCTTACTACTAAAATTATCATCATCACTTTTGAAAAAAGCGAAGACATTTATAACGAGGCTAAATCTCTAGGGATATATGGATATATTCTAAAAGAGTTTGCTATAGAAGAAGTAGAACACTGTATTGCAAATGTGTTAGAGGAGAAATCTTATTTTAGTCCAGAGCTCATAGAATATTTAGAAATTACTCAAACACCAGATGAGTTAAAATCACTTACAGTTACTGAGATGAAAGTGCTACAACTCACAGCTAAAAATAAAACGGCTAAGGAAATTGGAGCCTTAATAGGTTGTTCAAATCGAACCGTTGAAAAACATAAAAGTCATATACGATCTAAATTGAAATTATCTTCTAATGCAAATAGTATAGCAATTTACGCAAAAGGTCAAGAGGAATTTTTATCAAAATATACGTAGTTCTACGTATTGTTTTATGTAAAATTATTGCCGAAGTTTGTGTTGCTATTAATTCTTTAGGGAGAGTTATTTTACAAAAAGCCTTGAGTTGTCATTGATTCAAGGTTTTTTTATGTCTTAAAATCAGAATATACGTAGTTCTACGTATTGTGTTGTATTGATTTAATTCCGAAGTTTGTAATGCTATTAATCAATTTTCCTTTTGAAAGAAAGGATAAAAGCTCTGAGTTTTTAAAGCTCAGAGCTTTTTTTATAAACTTTAAAACTTTAACATTTATTAAGATGTTGTTTTTCAGTCATTTAAAGATAAAAATTGACCGTATACGTAGAACTACGTATTGTGCCGCTTTGATTAATTGCCGAGTTTTACATTATGTTATTTATATAGGGATTATGAATAGCAACTAATTAATCTTAATTAACAAGATAATTAGTTATAGGGTGTAAAGTTCTGGGATTTTTATCCCAGGACTTTATTACAAAACAATTTAAAATCGAAACAAAATGGATACAATGAAACACAAAACAAGTGTAACCAATAAATTATTTATAACAGGCTTAATTGTTAGCGCTGTTGTAATCATTACAGTAAATATTCTTGTTAATTTTTTTTAGTTATTAGTTAGTTATTTTTATTAGGGAGAAAAAGCGCAATCCAAATCTTCGGAATGCGCTTTTTTATTTAAATAACTTATGTACTAAAGTTTACATTTCTAAAGCTTTCTTAATGTCATTATTCATTAATAATTCTGTTGGGTTTTCTAAAGCTTCTTTAACTGCGACTAAGAAACCTACAGATTCTTTACCATCAATAATTCTGTGGTCATAAGATAAAGCGACAAACATAATAGGTCTGATTTCTACTTTGCCATTAATTGCAACTGGTCGTTCAACAATGTTGTGCATACCTAAAATTCCACTTTGAGGTGGATTAATAATTGGCGTTGATAACATACTTCCAAAAACACCACCATTAGAAATGGTAAATGTTCCTCCTGTCATTTCATCAACAGTAATCTGGCCATCACGAGCACGAATAGCTAATCGTTTTACTTCAGATTCAACGCCTCTAAAGCTTAAGTTTTCAGCATTTCTAATTACGGGAACCATTAAACCTTTAGGTCCAGAAACCGCAATTGAAATATCAACAAAGTCATAGGTTAGCATTTCTTTCCCATCAATCATTGAGTTGACTGCTGGATACATTTTTAAAGCACGAACAACAGCAAGTGTAAAGAAACTCATAAAGCCAAGACCTACGCCATGCTTTGCTTTAAAGTCTTCTTTGTATTGTTTACGCAATTCAAAAATAGGAGACATATCGACTTCATTAAAAGTCGTTAACATGGCTGTTGTATTTTTAGCTTCTACTAAACGCTCAGCTACTTTACGACGTAACATAGACATTTTACTGCGAGAAGCACCACGATTTCCGCCAGTTGGAGTTCCCATAGATGGTACAGCATTTACAGCATCATCTTTAGTGATACGACCATCTACTCCAGAACCAGAAACTGTAGATGAATCTATTCCTTTTTCATCTAAAATCTTTTTCGCAGCAGGACTTGCTGTTCCTGTAGCATAAGTTTTAGATTCTGATGCAGGTTTAGGCTCTTCTTTTTTAGGAGCTTCCTCTTTTTTCTTTTCTTTTGATGCAGGTGCAGAACTACTTTCAGGTTTTGCAGCACTCGTATCTATTAAACAGACTACAGCTCCAACTTCAACAGCATCGCCTTCTTCAGCTTTTAGTGTAATAGTTCCACTTGCTTCAGCTGGTAATTCTAAAGTAGCTTTGTCACTATCAACTTCTGCAATGGCCTGATCTTTTTCAACATAATCACCATCAGAAACTAACCATTCTGCAATTTCTACTTCTGTGATTGATTCTCCTGGCGAAGGAACTTTCATTTCTAAAATCATTGTTCTGTAATTTTATTTTTTAGCGTTTATATATGTTATCAATTCCATGGATTAGGAAATAATTTATCTATCGTTGGTTATTTTTGGTTTTGTCAAAGACGTAATCAATAACTTCTTGATGACGAATTTTAGAACGTACACTACTACCAGCAGCTGGTGCTCCATATGGTCTTCGAGTTGCTGCTCTAAACGATTTAGCTTCTTCTAAATGCATTAACATATGACTATAAGCTCCCATATTTCTTGGTTCTTCTTGAGCCCAAACAATGTCATTTGCATTTTTATATTTGGCAATAGCATCTTTGATTTGTTTTTCAGGTAATGGGAATAATTGTTCTACTCTTACCAAAGCAACATCATTTCTTTTAAGTTCTTCACGTTGGTCTAATAAATCATAATAGAATTTACCAGTTACAAACACTAATGTTTTAACGGTATCTGCTTTTACAAGAGTATCATCAATAACCATTTGGAAACTTCCATTTGCAAACTCATCAACCGTTGACACAACCAAAGGATGACGCAATAAACTTTTTGGAGTAAAGATGATTAAAGGTTTTCTAAATTCAGCTTTCATTTGTTTGCGTAGCAAATGATACATGTTTGCAGGAGTCGTGCAATCCATCACGAACATATTGTCTTTTGCACATAATTGTAAGTATCGTTCCATACGGCCTGAAGAGTGCTCAGCACCTTGACCTTCATAACCATGAGGTAATAACATTACCAAACCGTTTTGAAGCATCCATTTGTCTTCTGCTGCTGAAATGTACTGATCTAACATTATCTGTGCACCATTACTAAAGTCGCCAAACTGAGCTTCCCAAATCACTAAAGTTTTTGGACTTGCCATCGCGTAGCCATAATCAAAACCTACAACACCATATTCAGAAAGTAAGGAGTTATAGATATAGAAGTTACCTTGTTTCTCACTAATTTGATTGAGTAACAATATTTCTTCTTCACTATCTTCTACTTTTACAACAGCATGTCTATGAGAAAATGTGCCACGTTCTACATCCTGTCCGGAAATACGCACATCAAATCCTTCTTCTAAAAGTGTACCATAAGCTAAATGTTCAGCCATAGCCCAATCTAATTTGTCTTCATCAAACATAGTTTGACGAGATTGTACAAGACGTTCAATTTTACGAATGAATTTTTTGTCTTCAGGTAA
Organism: Psychroserpens sp.; assembly: GCF_034670085.1. Taxonomy (GTDB): domain Bacteria; phylum Bacteroidota; class Bacteroidia; order Flavobacteriales; family Flavobacteriaceae; genus Psychroserpens. Next base: position 90,723 of record NZ_JAXMOD010000006.1, read on the forward strand.
ATTTGAGATCACTTTGGTGATTTTGGCAAGACCTTCTTTTGGAAAAGTAGTGTCAATAGGTTGCATCATTTTATCCTCAACAACGGTTTGAAAATCTACCCATTCATTTTCCATAAATGGTGTGATGACTGTTTTATCTATTTTTCTAGAGTCTTCTAATTTCACCTCTAGTTTATCTTTATATTCTTTTTCTAATTCCGCAACATAACCCTTATCGATTACACCTTCTGCAATTAATTTTGCGGCATAAATATCTCTAGGGTTTTGATGTTTTGAAATGGCTTTATACAATTTAGGTTGAGTAAAACGAGGTTCGTCACCTTCATTATGACCGTATTTTCTGTAGCCTAATAAATCAATAAATACGTCGCGTTTAAACTTCATTCTAAAGTGTAACGCAAATTTCATTGCATGAACAACAGCTTCAGCATCATCAGCATTTACATGCATTACTGGAGATAGTGTAACTTTTCCAACATCTGTACAATATGTACTTGAACGACCATCTAAATAATTAGTAGTAAACCCTATTTGGTTATTAACAACAATATGTATCGTTCCATTGGTTTTATAGCCATCTAATTGTGCCATTTGAACCAACTCATATACAAGACCTTGTCCTGAAATTGCGGCATCACCATGAACTATTATTGGTAATACTTGTGAAGGGTCATCACTGTAATTGTGGTCTTGTTTAGCTCTAACAATACCCTCGACAACAGCACCAACAGTTTCTAGATGTGAAGGGTTTGGAGCAATATTCAAATTGATTCTTTTTCCACCATCTGTGACACGATTACTCGTCCAACCTAAATGGTATTTCACATCTCCATCAAATACTTTCTGTTCATAATCTTTCCCATCAAATTCACTAAAGATGTCTTCAGCAGATTTTCCAAAAATATTTGTCAACGTACTTAAACGACCACGATGAGCCATTCCCATTACAAATTCTTTTACACCATGATTTGCAGCATTTTCTATAAGAGTATCAAGGGCAGGAATTAAGGATTCATTACCCTCTAGTGAAAAACGTTTTTGACCAACATATTTTGTGTGTAAAAAACTCTCAAAAGAGACTGCTTCGTTTAGTTTTTTTAGGATATACTTTTTTTCTTCGGGCGAAAACTGTGGTTGATTATCATTTATATTTAATTTGTTTTGAATCCACTGAATTTCTTCAGGTTTTCTAATATACATGTACTCAACACCAATTGAATCGCAATATATTTTTTCTAAATGATCTATAATGTTTTTCAGTGTTACTTTTCCTAAGCCCAAAATGTCTCCAGCTGAAAAAATGGTATCCATATCACTTTGTGAGAGTCCGAAATTTTCTATTTCAAGTGTTGGCGCATATTTTCGTCTTGCACGAACAGGATTAGTTTTCGTAAATAAATGACCTCTATTTCTGTAACCGTCAATAAGTTTTACAACTTGGAATTCTTTTTGCACAAGCTCCGGAATCTGAGTCGTGACACCTTCTGTAATTTCACCATCCATTCCATAGCTTTCACTACCAAAGTCATAGCCTTGAAAAAAGGCTCTCCAACTTGGTTCAATAGAATCAGGATTTTTTTGGTATTGTTCGTATAAATCAGCAAAGTATGCTGTATGTGCTGCGTTTAAAAAGGAATATTTATCCATTATTTGGTGTAAGTCGTTTTCGCTTCAACAATATTTAGTCAAAAATACAACATTTACTAAAAATAGGTATGTTTTTGATATATTTATAGATGTAATTTAACTCAAATTTTAGATAATGAATTTTTCATCTCTTTTTAATTGTAAAACCTACGTGTTTGTTTTGTTTTTTTTGGCTAGCTCATTGGTCTCTTTTTCACAAAATGAAGATTATGATTTTTGGAGTCATGTTCGATTTGGAGGTGGTTTAGGTTTAAGTTTTGGAGATGGGTTTTTTAGCGGAACCATTGCGCCAAGTGGAATTTATGAGTTTGATTCAAATTTTGCAGTTGGAGTAGGTTTAAATGCTACCTATAATAAGCAAGATAATTTCTTTAAGTCTACTGTTTTAGGAGCTAGTCTTATTGGATTATTTAATCCAATTGAAGAATTACAAGCGTCTGCAGAATTTGAACAACTTAATGTGAGTCGTAAATTTGATAACCCAATATATAAAGATGATAATTATTGGTATCCAGCTTTATTTATGGGATTGGGTTATGGAAATGGTAATGTCACCTTCGGAATTAGATATGATTTGCTTTATAACAGAAACAAAAGTATTTATGCAGATCCTTGGATGCCGTTTGTAAGAGTGTTTTTTTAAGAATACACATTTCGAAACCAAACTTTCTGCCACTCGCGTTGTAGTATCAAAAATGTAACATCTTCAGACAGTTTTAGAGTATCACTACCATCTAATTGTTTAATTTTTAGCTCTGAAACATCAATGATATATAAAAGGTTGAGGTAATCGGCAAATTTCTCTTGGATGAGTTTAAAAACAACTTCATGCAATAGGTATTTAAGACTAGTAGGTAAAATAGTAATATCAAAATCGAGATCAATATTCGCAAGCAAAAAATCTTTATTGATTTGTTGTATGAGTTTTGAATAGAGCTTTAATGTATCAGCTTCAGAAATTAAATCCTCAAAAGTTTGTGGTAATTGCATTATACATTTCTTGTCATTAAATCGTTCCCAAATGCTCGTAATGCATTTTTATGGTCTTCAGAAATTCGTATACGCTCTAAAACTGAGAATGCCTTATTTGTATAATTCTCAATTTCCTTTTTAGTTGCCTCTGCCGAACCACTAGATATGAAAAATTGTTTTACAGTATCTATTTTTTCACTTGGGTCTGAAGGATTAACGCTATATAAGTGCTCTAATTGTCGTTTGTCATCAGTACTAGAAAACTCTAAGCCTTTTAAATATAAATAGGTTTTTTTATTTTCAATAATATCACCTCCAACTTGTTTGCCGAAAGTTTCTGGATTGCCAAATGCATCTAAATAATCGTCCTGTAACTGAAACGCAATTCCTAGATTTTTGCCAAACTCATAAATTAAATCTTGACAACTTTCCGAAGCATTAGCAACAATTGCTCCCATTTTCATGGCAGCACCAACTAGAACAGCTGTTTTGTACTCAATCATTCTTAAATACTCATGTATAGTAACATCATCACGAGTTTCAAAATCAACATCATATTGCTGTCCTTCACAAACCTCAAGCGCAGTTTTACTAAATAATTTTGCTAAGTCCTGAAATACTTTTGGCTCATAGTTTTCAAATAATTGATACGCCATAATTAGCATAGCATCGCCAGAAAGAATTCCTGTATTCACATCCCATTTTTCATGAACAGTGTCTTGTCCACGACGCAAAGGAGCATCATCCATAATATCATCGTGAACTAATGAAAAATTATGAAAGACTTCCACACTTAAAGCAGCATTAAGTGCTTTTTTATAATCACAATCGAAAATTTCTGCAGTCATTAAGGTTAAAATAGGTCGTAAACGTTTTCCGCCAAGTTGAATGATATAATTAATTGGATTATAAAGCGTAGACGGTTCTTTAGGTTTTATAAAAGTTTCTAGGTGTTTTAAGAACGCCTCCTGATAAGATTGAATATTCTGCATTGCACAAAAATAATGTAAATGCCTAAATCTACAATCACACTTTAACTATATGTTAAAAAAACATTAAAACTTTGGAAACTATTTTTGTTTTTAAAGTTTCCTGTTGTAGCTTTGCAGTCAAATTATGAGAGAACAAATTATACATAAGTCGACTGAATTGTTTTTAAACTTAGGGTTTAAAAGCGTGACAATGGATGATATTGCTAGTGAAATGGGTATTTCTAAAAAGACGATTTACGTTCATTTTAGTAATAAAACCAAATTAGTTGAGGCAGTAACCTTCAACTTGTTCGACAAAATTTGTGGTGGAATTGACAACATTTGTGAAAAAGCGCCAAACCCAATTGAAGAATTGTATTCAATTAAAATGTTTGTAATGCATCACTTAAAAAATGAAAAGGCATCACCACAATACCAACTCAAAAAATATTATCCGCAAATACATGCCGCTTTAAAATTTAAGCAATTTGAAAAAATGCATCAATCTGTTCAGGAAAGTTTAGAGCATGGCGTTGATACAGGAGTTTTTAGAGATACAATTGATGTCGATTTTATTTCGAGGATGTACTTCACAGGAATGACAGGTATTAAGGATAATATGTTTTTTCCGCCAGAACACTATCAAATGGACTATCTCATGGAAAGTTATCTCGAATATCACCTGCGAGCTATTGTAACCGAAAAAGGGATGACCATATTAAATAATTTTATTAAAAACCAATCATAAATTATGAGACAATCACTCATATTAGTTATTTGTTTAATCTCAGTTTCTGTTGGATATTCTCAGGAGAATACTAATAGTTTTTCTTTACAGGAAGCTATAGATTATGCTTTAGAGAATAACAGGCAAGCAAAAAATGCAACTCGAGATATCGAAGCTGCAAAACAGCAGAAATGGGAAACTATTGCAACTGGATTACCTCAAATAAATGGTAATGTAAGTTATATTAACAATGTCAAACAACAATTTCCTGGAATTGATTTTAATAATGATGGTGTATTAGATTTTGGCGCCAAACAAAATATAACACCTTCAGCCACATTAAATCAACTCATCTTTGATGGTTCATATTTAGTTGGCTTGCAATCTGCAAAAGTGTTCTTAGAAATTTCAGAAAATGCTAAAGTAAAAACAGATTTAGAAGTGAGAAAATCTGTTATTAATGCCTACGGAAATGTGTTGTTAGCTGAAGAGAGTGTGAAAATTTTTGAGAGAAACGTAGATGTTTTAGAAAAGAATTTAAACGATATCACTAAAATCTATGAAAACGGACTTGAAGAAGAGGAAAGTGTAGAGCAACTAAAAATTACATTATCCAGTGTTCAAAGTAATTTGAGTAATACGTCACGATTAAAAGATTTAGCCTATCAAATGTTAAATATAACCTTAGGGTTAGACATAAATAATGCGACACTTTTAACAGATAATCTTGAAACATTAGCAGTGCAAAACATGCAATTAGATCTCTTAGAGACTGAAACCGATGTTGAGAATACGATCGATTTTAAAATTGCAGAGAATGATAAAGTTTCTAAAGAACTTCTGGTTAAGCTAGAACATAGTAGAGCCTTGCCAACTTTAAGTGGGTTTTTAACTGGATCATATATAGGCAATAATGATAAATTCCGATTTTTTAGTAGTAGTCAGGCTTGGGCAGGCACAGCTGCTTTTGGTTTGAGTCTAGATATACCGCTTTTCGGATCTGGTTTAAAAAGCGCGAGAACACAGCGAGCAAAAATAAACTTAGAAAAATCTGTAGACGATTTAAGTGAAACAGAACAACGCTTAAAATTACAAATAGAATCAGCTAAAAGTGATTTTAAATTTGCCATTGAAGAATTTGAAAACAAACAACAAAATTTGGAATTAGCTGAACGCATTGAAGCTAAAAATCAAACCAAATTTTTTGAAGGTATTGGCTCAAGTTTTGAACTCAGACAAGCACAAACGCAATTATATACAGCACAACAAGAATTTCTACAAGCTATGTTAGAAGTTATTAACTCTAAAGCGACATTAGAAACAATCTTAAACACACCAATCAAATAATATAAACCAATGAAACAAATCATAACTATTGCCTTTATAACTCTTTTTATGGTCTCTTGTGGAGCAGATAAAAAGACAAGTGTTGAAGATATTATTGCTTCAAATGACTTAGAGCAAATTAGAACTAAGAAAACAGAGCTTGATGCTCAACAACAAGAATTAGAACTTCAGTTGAAGCAATTGGGCTTAAAAATTAAGGAATTAGATCCTCAAGAAAAAATCCCATTAATAACAACCTTCCCAGCTCAAGAAAGCGAGTTTATTCATTATGTTGAATTACAAGGAAATGTAGATACTAAAAAGAATTTGGTCATTTATCCTGAATACTCTGGAATCTTAACAAGTGTGTTTGTTAAAGAGGGTCAAAATGTTTCAAAAGGGCAAACGTTAGCAAAAATTGATGATGGTGGTTTAAGTCAGCAAGTAGCACAATTACAAATACAAGCTGATTTAGCAAAAACTACTTTTGAACGTCAAAAACGACTTTGGGAACAAAATATAGGAAGTGAAATACAATATTTACAATCTAAATCTACTTTTGAAGCTCAGCAAAAAGCTGTAAATCAATTACAACAACAAGTGGCTAGAACAATAGTAAAAGCACCTTTTTCTGGAACAATTGATGATGTCATAACCGAACAAGGTAGTGTTGTCGCTCCAGGTCAAACGGCTTTATTTCGTATTGTAAATCTTGATGAAATGTACATTGAAACTGATGTTCCAGAAAGCTATATCACAACTGTTTCAGAAGGCAAAACTGTTCAAGTTGATTTCCCAGTTTTAGGAATGACTATGGATGCGAAAATTCGGCAAGCAGGAAGTTTTATCAATCCAGCAAACCGAACATTTAAGGTTGAAGTTGCAATTCCTAATAAGGATAAAAATATTAAGCCAAACTTAACTGCTAAATTGAGAATTAACGATTATACAAACGAAAAAGCAATTTTAATCCCGTTGAGTATCATTTCAGAAAATGCTAATGGCGAACAGTATGTGTATACCATTTCTAATAAAACAGATAGCATAGCTACTGCTAAACGCACGATTATTACGACCGGAAAAACGCAAGGCGACGATATTGAAGTCTTAACAGGACTAACTAGCAATGATGAAATTATTCAAGAAGGTGCTCGAAGTGTTAAAGATGGACAAGAAGTTAAAATTCTAAAAATGGAATCTAACCAATCTTCCAACTAAATTTAGCATCAGATGAACAAGAAAAAGAAACAAGTAGATAAAGAATTTATACTATCGTCGTGGGCCATTAATAACAAAACCACAATGTATGTTCTAATTACCTTAATCTTAATATTAGGTACTGGTGCATATTTTAGTATGCCACGTGAGAATTTCCCAGAAATTAAAGAGACGAAAATTTATATCAGTTCAATATATCCTGGAAATACTGCTGAAGATATTGAGAAACTAATTACTGATCCTATAGAAGACAAGTTAAAAACAGTTAGTAATGTAGTTGAAATCACCTCTACTTCACAAGAAGATTACTCCATTGTTATTGTAGAATTTGATGAAAATATTTCGGTAGAAGCTGCAAAACAGAAGGTTAAAGACGAAGTAGATTCTGAAACAGCTAGTGAGGATTGGCCAACATTCAATAGTGCAAAAGTAGAACCTAATGTGTTTGACTTGAGCATGTCTGAAGAAATTCCAATTTTGAATATTAATATCTCTGGTGATTATCCAGTGGATAAGCTTAAAGAATATGGCGAATATCTTGAAGATGAGATTGAAGGACTTTTAGAAATAAAACAAGTTGATATAAGAGGAGCTCAAAAAAAAGAGGTTGAGGTTGCCGTAGATATCTATAAAATGATGGCTGCTCAGGTCAGTTTTAATGATATCATAAATACAATTAACAACGAAAATATGACCATGTCTGCTGGTAATTTTATTTCTAGTGGACAACGACGAACGATACGAATTCTTGGTGAAATTGAAGACCCAAAAGAATTGGAAAGCTTTGTAGTAAAGAGTGAAAATAACAACCCTATTTACTTAAGAGATATCGCAAAAGTAACCTTTAAGGATGAGGATAAAACAACGTATGCGAGAGAGTTTGGAGCACCTGTAGTGATGCTGGATGTGAAAAAGCGTTCGGGAGAAAATATGGTTGCAGCAGCTGAAAAAATTAGATCTATTATTCATGATGCGCTTGCAAATACATTTCCTCCTGACTTAAAAGTTACTGTGGCTAACGACCAATCTGAAAAGACCATTGGTCAAGTAGATGATTTAGTGAATAATATCATCTTCGGAATTATTCTAGTTGTAACAGTGTTAATGTTCTTTTTAGGCTTTAAAAATGCCTTGTTTGTTGGTTTTGCAATTCCAATGTCCATGTTCATGTCCTTGATGATTCTGAATTTATTAGGATATACCATGAATACCATGATACTCTTCGGGTTAATTATGGGTCTTGGGATGTTAGTTGATAATGGTATTGTGGTAGTAGAAAATGTTTATAGATTAATGCAAGATGAAGGCATGAGTCGTGTTGAAGCCGCTAAGAAAGGCATTGGGGAAATTGCATTTCCAATTATTATTTCAACATTAACGACGGTTGCTGCCTTTGTTCCACTTGGACTTTGGCCAGGCGTTATGGGACAATTTATGATATACTTTCCGGTGACACTTTCGGTAGTTTTAGGTTCGTCTCTATTTGTGGCTATCTTTTTTAATTCGGTATTAGTATCACAATATATGACCATTGAAGACAAGGAGATGCCATTAAATCAAATCATAAAAGTGTCTGCAATATTAACTGTTATTGGCTTACTGATATTCGTGTTTGGTGGTGCTTATCGAGGATTAGGTTCTGTTATGATTTTTACTGTTGTATTACTATGGTTGTATAGAATCTTCCTAAGAAAATGGGCCAACAATTTTCAATCAAAAACCTTACCTAAACTTGAAAATTTCTATGAAAGGACTTTAAGAGGTGCTCTATCGGGAAGGAAACCGGTTGTCATAAGTATTGGAACCGTCATTTTATTGTTTATTGCTTTTGGAGGCTTTGGCGCATCAATCGGAAGTCAGCGTACTAAAGTTGAATTTTTCCCAGACAATACACCAAACCAAATTATAGCATATATAGAATATCCGGAAGGAACAGATATTCAAAAAACAAATGCAATTACTAAAGATATTGAACAACGCGTTTATAATATCATTAATGATGATTCGTATAAAAATGGAGGTTATAATTTCTTAACCGAAAGTGCTGTATCTCAAGTAGGAGAAGGTGCTGGTAATCCACAAACCGATGGAGGTTCAGCAGCCGAAATGCCACATCGAGGAAAAATTACAGCTACCATGCGAGAGTACAAATATCGTGAAGGAGCAGATAGTAATGAATTATTGAAAAAAGTTCAAGATGATTTAGAAGGTATTTATCCAGGTGTTGCAATTTCAGTTGAAAAAGATGCTGTAGGTCCACCTGCAGGATATCCAATTAATATTGAGTTAGAAGGAAAAGATTACGAAGAGCTCATTGCAACAGCAGAGCGCATGCGTGATTTTATTAATACCAAAAATATAAGAGGTATTGAAGAATTAAAAATTGATGTAAATCGTTCAAAACCTTCAATGCAAGTTAATGTTGATCGTAAAAAAGCTGGAGAATTAGGCATTTCTTCAGGACAAGTTGGACAGCAATTACGAAATTCTATTTTTGGAGCTAAGGCAGGAATTTATAAAGAAGATGGTGACGATTATGACATCTATGTTCGCTTTAATGAAGAGAATCGTTATAATAAAAGTGCCATTTTTAACCAGAAAATTACTTTTAGAGATATGGCTTCTGGTCAAGTCAAAGCCATTCCAGTTTCGGCAGTTGCAAGTCAAAGCAATTCTTCTGGATTCAGTGCAATAAAACATAAAGATGTTGAGCGCGTAGTGACAGTCTATTCTGCTTTAGCAGCTGGTTATACAGATGCTGGCGCAATTGTATCTGAAATTCAGAATGAAATGAAATCGTTTCATGATAAACCGGAAGGTGTCAAGATTGATTATACTGGTCAGATTGAAGAGCAAAATAAACAAATGGCCTTTTTAATGTCTGCCTTTTTTATTGGTCTTGGACTTATATTTTTCCTTTTAATTTTTCAGTTTAATTCAGTGTCTAAACCAGGTATAATAATGCTTGCCATTTTCTTAAGTCTTATTGGTGTATTTGGAGGTTTGATTATTACAGGAAAAGCTTTTGTAATCATGATGACCATGATGGGAATTATTTCACTAGCAGGAATCGTGGTAAATAATGGCGTTGTTCTTTTAGATTATACACAATTGTTGGTTGATAGAAAGAAAATCCAACGAAATCTCGAAGAGGATCAATACCTTGAAAAAGACGATTTATTAGACGCTATTATAAAAGGTGGAAAAGCACGTTTACGTCCAGTATTACTAACAGCAATCACAACGATTTTAGGACTTATACCATTAGCGACTGGATTAAACATTAATTTCTTTACACTGTTTAGTGAGTTTGATGCAAATATTTATGTAGGTGGTGACAACGTAATTTTTTGGGGACCATTAGCATGGACTGTAATCTACGGATTATTTATCGCTACATTCTTAACACTTATTATTGTACCAATACTGTTTTTCTTAGTGACTAGATTTAAAATGTGGATGAAAGGATCAAAGACTACGGCAGAAGTTGTACCTGAAGAAACAATTAATATGGATAAAAGAATTGAAACGCAATTCTAACAGAACACATTTGATTTCAAATCGATGTGCAATAAACCTTTTAGGGAATTAGAAAAGGTTTGATTAATAGCAGAAAAAGCCACAACGTAATGTTATGGCTTTTTCATTATAATTACTTGGAATTTCGACAAGGTCGAAAGAAACGATTTTCAGAAATAATGAGTTTAGAACGCTGTTGAATAACTCAATTTAGCATTGAATATCTAATGTTCGTTAAGAAATATGATTTTAAATGGATTAAGGAAGGATGTGTAGCAATTTCCAAATAAATCGGTTTGATTTTTTGGTTCGTTTTGCATCAAGGCAAAATAAACAGATACAACGTCCTATTCATAATAGGAATTAATTATCAATATTAACCTTTATGAGAATTTTAGTTTTGGGTGTAGATTTGCAAAAGTGATTTAAAATTATGTTCAAAAGACAATTATTTAATACTTTCTTTTTCATTTTGATAACTAATACAATCAAAAACTGGATTTAATTATTCATAATCATTCAACTTCATTAAATTTGCATCTTTAATAAAATACTATGTACAGAAGTCATAATTGTGGTGAATTAAGAGCATCACATATCAATACAGAAGTTACCCTTGCAGGTTGGGTTCAAAAATCGCGTGATAAAGGATTTATCGTTTGGGTAGATTTACGTGATCGTTACGGAATGACACAATTAGTGTTTGATGAAGAACGAACGTCGAAAGAAATGATGCAACAAGCTCAAGATTTAGGTCGTGAATTTGTAATTCAAGTCAAAGGTAAAGTTATTGAGCGTGCCTCTAAGAATCCCAATATGACAACAGGTGATATTGAGATTTTAGTGTCTGAATTAACCGTTTTAAATGAAGCGCAATTGCCACCTTTTACCATTGAAGATGAAACCGATGGTGGTGAAGAATTACGTATGAAATATCGTTATTTAGATATTCGTCGAAATCCAGTAAAAAACAGTTTGATCTTTAGACATAAAGTAACCCAAGAAGTTAGAAATTACTTGTCAAAAGAAGGCTTCATTGAGGTTGAAACACCATATTTAATTAAATCAACGCCTGAAGGTGCTCGTGATTTTGTGGTGCCATCGAGAATGAATGAAGGTCAGTTTTATGCTTTACCTCAATCGCCTCAAACCTTTAAGCAATTGCTTATGGTTGGCGGAATGGATAAGTATTTTCAGATTGTGAAATGCTTTAGGGATGAAGATTTACGTGCTGATAGACAACCAGAATTCACACAGATAGATTGTGAAATGGCCTTTATTGAGCAAGAAGATATTTTAAATGCTTTTGAAGGTTTAACTCGTCACTTATTAAAAGAAGTGAATGGAGTTGAGGTAGAAAAATTTCCAAGAATGTTGTACGATGATGCGATGCGTCTTTATGGAAATGATAAACCAGACATTCGTTTTGGAATGCAATTTGGTGAGTTAAATGAGGTTGCTCAACATAAGGAATTTGGGGTTTTTAATGCTGCTGAATTAGTTGTTGGTATTGCCGTTCCTGGCGGAAATAGTTATACAAGAAAAGAAATTGACAAGCTAATTGATTGGGTAAAGCGTCCACAAGTTGGTGCATTAGGAATGGTATATTGCAGGTATAATGAAGATGGAAGCTATAAATCTTCAGTTGATAAATTCTACGACCAAGACGATTTAGCAAAATGGGCAGAAGTCACAGGTGCAAAACCTGGTGATTTAATCTGTGTGCTATCGGGAAACACTAATAAAGTTAGAGCGCAATTGAGTGCATTGCGTATGGAATTAGCAACTCGTTTAGGATTAAGAGATCCTAAAACATTTGCTCCTCTTTGGGTTATGGATTTCCCTTTGTTAGAATGGGATGAAGACACAGAGCGTTACCATGCTATGCATCATCCATTTACATCACCAAAACCTGGACAATTAGAATTACTGAAAACCAATCCAGGCGATGTAAAAGCAAATGCTTATGATTTAGTTCTCAACGGAAACGAAATTGGTGGAGGATCGATTCGTATTCACGATAAAGAAACACAAGCTTTAATGTTTGATTATTTAGGTTTTACGCCTGAAGACGCTAAAGCTCAATTTGGATTCCTTCTGGATGCTTTTCAGTATGGAGCTCCTCCTCATGGTGGACTTGCATTTGGTTTAGATCGACTAGTAGCAATACTTGGCGGACAAGAAACCATTCGAGATTTTATTGCCTTTCCAAAAAACAATAATGGTCGAGATGTTATGATTGATGCACCTGCTCCAATTGATGATGAGCAATTAACAGAGTTAAGTTTAAAACTCAACTTAAAATCATAAATTAAAAATCCTGCATCATGCAGGATTTTTTAGTAGATTTAATCAATGAGAACAAAGAAAGTTTTTAAAATTTTAGGAATTATACTTGGTTTAATTGTAATCACGATTGGCTGCTTTATTGGTTATGGCTATTATATGTTTAATTCGAGTTTAATGCCAGAACATGAGCCTTTTGAACATGCCTCTCATTATATTGATCCCGAAACAGCTTTGCTAAATGAAAACTTTAAGGTTTGTGATGAAAATTACATTGCCCAATATTACAACACACAAGAATTGCCTTATCCAAATGGAAAAAACAGGTTTAGAAATTATATAAATCTAGCTTATGTAAATAATAATTATTCAGATTCTGGATATTTAAATATAAGATTCATTGTTAATTGTGAAGGTGAAGTAGGTCGCTTTGTCATTCATGAAAACAATTTAGATTTAGAACCTACCACATTTAACGAAAATTTAAAGAAACAACTATTTAAACTTACGTCTGAAGCAAAAGGATGGAAACCTACAGTTCTATGGGAAGAGAATAGAGATTCCTATATGTATGTATCATATCGAATAGAAAATGGAGAGATTACTGAAATTATTCCTTAGTATAGCTGTTGCATTCTCCGCTCTGTCTTGTGATAGTAAAAGAGAACGTGCTGAAGCTGTTTATAAAAGAGCTATTCATTACCCTCAAGGATCAATGATGAGTATCAATGGTATAAAACGCGCAACAGAAATTGATTCAACTTATGATGAAGCCGTAAGAGAATTATCTGTAGCATACCTTAAAAGAGGATTGCCGCATAAGTGGAAACCACAAATAGATAAAGCAATTGAGTGCGCACCTTCTTTGTGGCAAGGTTATCGTGGCTATAATTATTTATGGTTTTATAGAGATTATAAAAAAGCCATTGCCGATTTTGATGCCACAGATTCGTTAACACCAAATTTTATTGATGCTCCTCAAGGTCATAGTGTTGATTATTGGAGAGGGATTTGTTATTTGGGACTTAAGGATTACAAAAATTCAATTGCTTATTTCGATAAGTATATCAACACCGAAATTGAAGAATCAGGAGAGGATTGGGTTGAGGTTACCGCATTTTTATATCGAGGAATTGCCTATTTCGAAACGGAAAATTACGACCAAGCTCTGTTGAATTTTGAGAAACAACTTCAATATTCAAGAAACCAAAGTGCTGATGCAAAATATTACAAAGCTCTAATTTTTAAATTTCAAGGTAGAATTAAAGAAGCTATGGTTTTAATTGAAGAGGCTATAAATGATTATAATATTGGTTATTATAATAATAGACCTTATGTAGAAACACTAAGGCAAATTTATCCAGAAGATTTAGATGCTTTTAGGTCTAATTTAAAATAATGCAAATACAGACCATCATAAGACGAATCCTAGTTCTACGATATAAATACATATCGCAGAAAAATTTCGTGTTTTTATTAGCCATGCTTATTGGATTGTTATCTGGATTGGTTTCTGTAACGATTAAAAATATCACCTATGGTATCGAGTGGGTTTTAGATCAATTAGCCATAGTATCAGAAAACAGTATTTACTTTATTCTACCAGTTATCGGACTTTGGCTCGTCTACTTATTTGTGAAATATGTATCCAAACAAAAAGTTGAACATGCCATACCAAGTATCCTGTTTTCGCTTTCAAAAAAAAATGGTTTATTAAAGCGAAGCAAAATTTATTTACCTTTAATTACTGCACCAATTACAGCAGGTTTTGGAGGATCTGTTGGATTACTTGGTCCTGCAATTGCATCAGCATCAGCAGTGAGTTCTAATATTAGCCAGTTGTTTCATGTTGATCGCAAAACAAGAACGCTATTAATAGGTTGTGCGGCAGCTGGAGCTATTGCGTCCATTTTTCAGTCACCAATTGCTGCCATCATTTTTGCTATTGAAGTCTTTAGCCTTGATTTAACGTTTGCGTCCTTATTACCCTTGTTAATTGCTTCGGTATCTTCAGTGTTAACGTCCTACTTTTTCGTTGGAAACAGTTTACTTTTTAATTACAGCATTTCAACACCATTTGCATTAAGAGACACTTTATTTTTTATCATTTTAGGTATCGGAACTGGAATAGCTTCAATCTATTTCTCTAAGATTTACTTTGCGGTTTACAAATTTTTTGAACGGTTTAAAACGAGTGGACAAAAACTCATTGTAGGAGGTTTGGCCATTGGAGTGATGTTGTATTTTATTCCACCACTATATGGTGAAGGTTTCGGGTTTATTAATGATCTACTCGATGGCAATCACTTACACGCTCTAGGAAAAACGCCTTTTGATGATTACTTAGATAATATTTGGGTTGTCATTGCCTTACTTATCGGAATTACAATTTTTAAAGCTGTAGCTATGACCACAACCTTTGCGGCTGGTGGAGCAGGTGGAATTATCATTCCAACAATGGTTATGGGTAGCGCCTTAGGAAATGTGGTGGCAAAAATTATTAATAATATCGGACTAGGATTTCAGGTGTCTGAGTCTAGTTTCACACTTATTGGAATGGCAGGTTTAATCGCAGGCGTATTGCATGCACCTCTTACAGCTATTTTCTTAATTGCAGAAATTACAGGTGGTTATCAACTGTTTGTACCTTTAATGATCACCGTTTCGATGTCTTTCATTATTACTAAAAGTGCAGTAGACCATACAATCTACACTAAAGAATTGGCAGAAAAAGGAGAACTATTAACGCATGACAAAGATCAATCGGTTTTAACATTAATGCGTCTAGATAGCGTAATAGAACAAGATTTTACGGTGTTATCTCCTGAAATGTCTTTAGGTGAAATGTTGCATCAAGGTGTTGCAAAATCGAGTCGAAATTTATTTCCAGTTGTTGATGAACAGCAGCGAATGGTTGGTATAATTTTATTAGATAATATTAGAGATGTTATGTTTGATCAAACACTTTATGAATCCACAACTGTTGAAACCTTTATGCATAATCCACCAGAACTTATATATTATGAAACGGACTCGATGAAAATGGTCATGAAAAAATTTCAAGATACTGGAGCTTGGAACCTTCCAGTTATAAAAGATGAAATTTACTACGGATTTATTTCTAAATCGAAACTATTAACTGCTTACAGACGAGAATTGATTAATTTTACATCTTAACCTAAATTATAAAAACCAAGTGTCAGGTTGAGCGCAGTCGAAACCTTTTAGAATATGAAAAAGAAAAATAGCTTCCGATTAAGTTCAATATAATAAACTAATGCATTCTGATTCAAAACAATAGTTTTATGAAATATAGTATCCTTATCGCCTTTTTAGTCTCTTTTGGAAGTATAGTTTGTGGCTTTTTATTAGACGTAGCATATGCTCAAAAGTTAATTGGCTTTGGTGTTTTAGGACTAGTTGTATTTGTTTTTCCGTTGTTTTCATACTACCGATGGAAAGATAAAGACATCAAGGATTATATGTTGACAAAAGAGAATCTGGATAAGATGCGTGAGAATCAGAAAAATTGAAACTATTTATACTGTTTTACCATTTTAAAGTATCATATCTAACCAATTTAATTGGGCTTAAGCATTAAACCCCAAGGTCTTAGTATTTTAGCCTTTTAGGTTTCAATAATTTAAAAAATTATAATAAATTTACAAATGGCATTATTTTATGCCGTACATTTGTACATTAATTAACATATATATTTTTATTACAATGACTGGAACAGTTAAATTTTTCAATGATTCAAAAGGATTTGGATTCATTACCAACGACGAAACAGGAAAAGACATTTTCGTACACGTATCAAACCTTAATGGTGTTGAGTTACGTGAAGGCGATAGTGTAGAGTACAACGAAGAAGAAGGAAGAAAAGGGATGGTTGCCGCTAACGTGCAAGTTCTCTAAGAGATATACTTTATTACAGTTTCAACGTCTAACGAAAGTTAGACGTTTTTTTTGTCTTTTTTCGTGGCGTTACCACAAGGGTCGTGCTTTCACTACTCGCTTTCTGCGAAGAGCTCAAACAGACCGTTTAATCACTAACACAAATTGTAACTTAGTTCAAATTTCGTTTTTCAATAAAGAAGCGTTTCATTAACTCAGAAGCTTCATCGGCAAGCACACCAGAAACTATTTCCGTTTTAGGATGCAGTGTTGTTCCTAAAGTTTTAAATCCTCGTTTCTCGTCTGATGCACCATAAACAAGTTTAGAAATCTGACTCCAATACAAAGCACCAGCGCACATCTGGCAAGGTTCTAAGGTCACATAAAGCGTGCAATTAGTTAAGTATTTTCCGCCTAAAAAGTTGGCGGCAGCAGTGATGGCTTGCATTTCGGCATGAGCAGTAACATCGTTTAATAGCTCAGTAAGATTATGAGATCTGGCAATGATTCTATCCTTAATAACCACAATAGCACCAACAGGAATTTCACCTTTATCAAAAGCATCTTGAGCCTCTAATAAAGCTTTTTTCATAAAGTATGTATCGTCAAAAGGGTTTTCCATTATGAAGTATATTCATAATCAAAAATACAATTTCAAATGGTACATTTGTAGTTGAATGAAAAAATTCTTAGACCATATCAATTTTCCTTCAGATTTAAGACAATTAAATCAAGAAGACTTGCCTCAACTCGCTAAAGAGTTACGTGAGTTTATTATAAATATAGTTGCAACTAAAGAAGGACATTTAGGCGCAAGTCTCGGTGTTGTAGAATTGACGTTAGCATTACACTATGTGTTTAATACGCCTGAAGATCTCTTGGTTTGGGATGTTGGGCATCAAGCTTACGGTCATAAAATACTAACAGGTAGAAAAGATATATTTCATACTAATCGTCAGTTTGGTGGTATTAGCGGATTCCCAAAACGTGATGAAAGTGCCTATGATACGTTTGGTGTTGGACATTCGTCAACGTCTATTTCTGCAGCCTTAGGAATGGCAATTGCTTCAAAACTAAAAGGAGAAAACAAACATCATATTGCAGTTATTGGTGACGCTTCTATTGCTAGTGGAATGGCTTTTGAAGGCTTAAATCATGCTGGTGTTACTGATGCTAATTTACTGGTAGTTTTAAATGATAATGCCATTGGAATTGATCCTAGTGTAGGTGCTTTAAAACAATATTTGACCAACGTTAAAAAAGGGAACGAGCAACAAGACAACATCTTTGAAGCGCTTAATTTTGACTATTCAGGACCCATTGATGGTCATGATTTATCAGCGCTAGTTTCTGAATTAGAGCGTTTAAAAACGGTTAAGGGCCCAAAGTTTTTACATGTCATTACTACCAAAGGGAAGGGTTTAAAACAAGCTGAAGAAGATCAGGTTAAATATCATGCACCTGGTAAATTTGATGCAGTAACAGGAGAGGTTCATGCCAAATCTACTGCTACACAACCTCCAAAGCTTCAAGATGTATTCGGATATACAATCGTTGAATTAGCTAAGGAGAATAAAAAAATTGTTGGTTTAACACCAGCAATGCCATCAGGAAGCTCTTTAAAATTTATGATGGATGAAATTCCTGAGCGCGCTTTTGATGTTGGTATTGCAGAACAACACGCAGTGACTTTAGCCGCTGGAATGGCTGCACAAGGTTTAATTCCGTTTTGTAATATTTATTCTACTTTTTTACAACGTGCATACGACCAAGTAATTCACGATGTCGCTTTGCAAAAACTTCCTGTAATTTTTTGTTTAGATCGTGCAGGATTGGTTGGTGAAGATGGCGCAACGCATCATGGTGTTTTTGATTTAGCATATTTAAGGTGTATCCCAAATTTAATAATTTGCGCTCCTAGAAATGAAATTGAGTTACGTAATATCATGTATTCTGCCCAATTAGGACTTGAACAACCCATTGCTATTAGATATCCAAGAGGAAGAGGTCATATTTTAGAGTGGAAACAGCCATTTTCAAAAATTGAAATAGGAAAAGGTGAGCAATTAAAAACTGGTAGTGAAATTGCTGTTTTAAGCATTGGAACTGTTTCAGATTTAATTACCGATGCTATTGAAAAAGTTAGTAATAGTGAGGCTATCGCTCACTTCGATATGAGATTTGTAAAGCCTATAGATGAGCAGTTGTTACATCATATATTTGATAAATATGCAACAGTTGTTACCCTCGAAGATGGTACAGTTGTAGGTGGATTTGGAAGTGCTATTCTAGAGTTTGCATCTTCTCATAGTTATAAAAACCCAATTAAGGTACTAGGTATTCCCGATGAATTTGTTGAACATGGCAGAAAGGATCAATTACAATCACATTTGAAAATTGATGCCTCACATATTTGTAAGATTCTTAATGCTACTCTTCGTCTTCTAAATCGGTAGCCGCTATTTCTGATGGATCATTATCATTTGATAATTCAACAGAATTTTGATATTCTGGATTCCTATTACTTGTGACATCATTTAACATAACTAAAAAGGCTAAAGTCACAAAAAAGATAACAATAATAAACTGAATATTTTTTCTCATGATAGTAGGTTTATATGATTTGGGATTATCAATATATACATTAATCAAGATAAAATGCAAATTTATTCGACGAAATGCATAAAATAAAAAAGGGAACTCTTAGAGCTCCCTTTTTATTTGTGTGTAGATTATACCTTATTTGATAATAATCTTTTTTGTTTCAGTAACATTTCCAACATTAATATTTACAAAGTAAATACCAGAATTAAGATTTAAATTGATCTCATTTCTTGAATTCGATATATTGATGTTTGATGTATAAACTTTTTGACCACTAATATTAAAAATATCAATGTCCGCATTTCCAAGGTTATTTTTTGAAGCCACTGTAATTTGACCACTAGATATTGTTGGGAATATTGAAATCAAATTAGTTTCTAATTGACTATCCAGGACACTTAAAGGCGTATTAGTAAACTGACCAGTAAAAAGGCCTCTACCATGAGTCGTCGCCAAAATAGTATTGTCTGAAGCTCTTAAGTCTAAGTCTAAAACTTGAACATCGCTCATGCCATTATAGGCTTGAACCCAACTTGGGTTTGTAACTGTGTAATCTCCAGTGGCCCAAATACCTAAATCTGTACCAATAATTAATTCTTGAGGTAATAATGGGTTTTGTAAAATACATTTAACAGGTAAATCTGGTAAATTACCTTCTAAACTTCTCCAAGTTGTTCCGCCATTATTAGTAAACCAGATACTTTGTACACCATAGTTATGCATGGTTACAAATATTTCTTGCTCACTTACTCCAAATTCAATATCGGAAACACTACCAATAAAACTTGGTCCTGTAATGTTGGACCATATAGGATTAAAATTGGCAAGTGTAGACTTTAGAATACGACCATTTCTTAAACCCACAAAAAGTGTTGTTGATCCTGTAGTGTAAGGTGAAACTTTTATATTAGTAATACCAGCATTAATTAAACCATTGGTTAAAAGTGCACTTGTTTGTGCTGCACCACCTGGTAAAAATTCAGATATGCGTTCAATTTGTCTAGTTCCAGTAGAAGCATTAGAATATAATATATCTAAATTTTTATCTAACGCAGCTTCATTTACGAAGTTTCCTCCACTTCCATTAGAAATAGGTAAACCACCAGCAACATTTGGAAAGCCATATAGAAAGTGATTGTTAAATGGATTTGATAAGATGGAGTATGCTCCACTATCATCAATTTCAACAAATCCACCATCACCTCCACGGTTTTCAGTAAAGTTATTTGCGCCAGGCGCACCGTTTATTAGAGTCATAGATCCATTATCTTGAAGTCCGCCACCAATATTATCATTTGCACTAGAACCATCAATAGCACCAGAATAAAATTGAGTGGTATTGTAATCTTTATTTCTAGTCTGAATATTATTAGTACTTCCAACGGCATTTGCTATATTACCTGAATAGTAAACTCCTCCATCATTACCAAAAACAACTTGATTGTCGTTAGTTCCAGGTCTAAAAACAGTTGCATGTTGATCTGCATGCACATTTGAAGCTGTAAATCCTGAAATATTATACCACTCAGAAATTTGAGACCAAGTTGCGCCATTATTTGAAGATCTGAATAAGTCAATACCTCCAACATAAATAGTGTTATTTTGATCTGCTTCAATTGTTAAATCATAAAATGCCTGTCCTCTTGTGAAATCACCAGCAGGTATTGTTTGCGTATCAGCATCAACTGGAAGATTCATAGCAGTAAAATTACCTGGCATTACAAAAGCATCACTTGTTGTAAATAATCGTCCTTGATTACCGACACTTGCAGCAACCCAAAACCTATTAGCATCTGTACTTGATGGTTCTAGTTCTGTTCTAGATGCATTAGGTACATTTCTCACTAAATTAAATGTTATACCATCACTTGATTGATAAATATCACCTCCTGGGTTTCCAAAAATATTACTTGTTGTTGTAAACCATATATTATTATTAATGTCTAATTCAATATCACAAGGGTTTTTAAAAGATCCATCATTATGTGTAATATTAAAACGCGTCCAATTTGCACCACCATCAACAGATTTGTACAAACCTTGTTCTACAGCACCTTGAAAGTTACTCGGAGTTGCTGCATCAAAATATTGCTTTCCAACAATAGCTGCATAAATTTCAGTAACTCCTCCATTATCTCGAGCAACGATGTCATTGACATAAAAAATTCCGTTTACAAAACCGTTCCCACTATTTAACGAGAAGCTATCATAGCCTCCAAAAATGTTCGACCAAGTAGCACCACCATCTGATGATTTCCAAACACCTCTTCCAACAGCTACAGACTGAAATGTGAATGATTCTCCAGACGCTATATAAAATGTGTTAGAGTCGTTAGGATCTGAAGTGATAGCGATTACAGATATGTTTTGTTGAATACCAGTCACTAAAGTCCAAGATGAATTAGCATCAGTAATATCATCGTTCACCCATAAACCACCAGAAACACCTCCAGCAAACACGCGAGTATAGTCATCTGCAGGATTAGCATTACCCACATCATTAGGATCAAACATGATGCCTCTTGTGCGTCCACCTTGATTATTAGGCCCTCTGTCTACCCACGGATTTGAAGATTCTCCACCAACACCTCGATTTAAAACTTGTTCTTGTCTCAGTTGTTCTTGTAATGCTAAAGTGCGTTCTGGCATTGGTCTTCCAGTAGAAGGATCCATTGTCAATTCCCACATTTGTTCATTATAAGCATTAGGAGGTAAACCCATTGCTTTTCGTTCTGACCTGGTTAGTTTCTGAGTTTCCTTAAAAGGACTTTTATCTAAAAATGATTGATGTTGTTCCCTAAGTTTTGTTATAGCATCTTCTTCTTTAGAATTTAATGATATCACTGCCACTAGTGATAATAGCATTACTGCAGCAATAATTAGTAATCTGTTTTTCATCTTTTCAATTTTTTTTTTTATAAATGGTTTCCTTTTAATTTATTAAATGTTAAAATGGCATTTCTGTCTGATAACTTTGAAATATAAAAACAAGCTGATAGCAAATTTTCGTATAACGTATCTTGTTTTAAGTCTATGTTTTTCGGTAAAACTTTCAAAATTAAACTATCAAAATTCGATAAATTTCCTTCAAAATTGTTAGAAATGGCTGTTGTAAAGATATTTAAAAGTTCATTAAGAATCTTAAATCCTCCAATTTCCTTATAAATAACGTCTTTTGACTGATAAATATTTTCAACACTTAGTTTAATAATATCTTTTATTTGGGCCTCATATTTACTGTGATCTAATAAAGCTTTTGAGTACGTTCCTTTTAGGATATCCTCTTCATTAGCCATAAATAAAACGACTGCCTCATTAATTAACGTGTTGATAGCTAAAGCTCTTAAGTAGCTTACTCTATCTTGAGTTGTAGAGAGTAAGTTGTATTTTTTAGTGTTTATTGTATCTCTTACTAGATTAATTAAATATTCTAACGCATATTCTTCCTGAATGAGACCCAAATTTATACCATCTTCAAAATCAATAATAGTATAACAAATGTCATCTGCTGCCTCGACTAAAAAAGCTAGAGGATGTCTACAAAAACTAATGTCACTTTCAGCACCTCTTTTAATTAGACCCAGTTCTTTAGCGATATCAATAAATGCTTTAGTTTCAGTTTGAAAAAACCCATATTTTTTATCTGAAATATGAGACGTTGGTTTTTTAGGAAGCGATTCTTTAGGATATTTCATGAATGCTCCTAGTGTAGCATAACTAAGTCTTAAACCACCTTCTCGTCCTTGTCTGCTTTCAGTTAAAATTTTAAACCCATTTGCATTACCTTCAAAATCGCAAAGGTCTTGATATTGTTTATCGGTTAATTTATCTTTAAAACGCTTGCCATTCCCTGTTTTAAAGAACTCACCTATTGATTTTTCACCACTGTGACCAAAAGGAGGATTTCCAATATCATGAGCTAAAGATGCAGCAGCAACTATCGTTCCAAAATCGTTAGCACGATAGCCCAAAGTGTCTTTTAAATGCGGATGTTTTTCTAGAAGTTTTTGACCTACTTTTCTGCCAAGCGATCTACCTACAACACTCACTTCTAAACTATGAGTTAATCGTGTATGAACAAAATCTGTTTCAGATAATGGAATAACTTGAGTTTTGTCTTGAAGACTTCTAAACTCTGAAGAAAAGATAATTCTATCATAATCAACTTCAAACCCTAAGCGTGTTTCATCTTGTTCTTTTCGCAATCTTTTATGCGTATCGCCAAAACGTTTAAGAGATAAAAGTTGTTCCCAATTCATAGTAAATTTTTAAGTATGTGCAAGATAGGACATCAATGTTAAATTATCGTTTCCAAAGAATAAAAAAATAGAACTTTAGTAACATTTAGATAACTTTTTTATGACTTAGGTTTAACCTCATATTAACCTTGACTTTACACAATGATAGTTTCTTTGCAGCAACAAATTAAAATTACTAATGAGAACATTTGTATTATTAACGCTACTGTTTTTTATATCCATAGGAAATTCCCAAAATACTGGATTTATCTCTGGAAAATTGATTGATAAAGAATTCAATGATGAGCCTTTAGCGTTTGGTAACGTACTTATTAAAGGAACAACTACGGGAACTACATCTGATTTTGATGGCTTATACAGTTTTGAAAATTTATCTCCTGGAACTTATGTTTTAGTTTTTAGCTTTGTGGGTTATGAAACTCAAGAAATTACAGTTGAGGTTATTGCAGGAGAAATAACCGAAGTCAATGCATTTATGTCAGCAAGTGCTGCTACTTTAGATGAGGTTGTTATTAAGACAACTCGACGAAAGGAAAGTGAAGAAGCTTTGTTATTAGATCAAAAAAAAGCAGTAGAAATCAAACAAAGTATTGGTGCTGAAGAACTATCAAGAAAAGGGGTTAGCAATGCAGCTGGTGCTGTAGCTAAAATTTCAGGTGTTTCTAAACAAGAAGGCTCAAGTAATGTCTATGTAAGAGGTTTGGGCGACCGTTATCAAAACACAACGTTTAATGGGCTGTCTTTACCATCAAATGATATTAATAAAAAGAATATTGATTTAGATTTATTTACATCAGATATTATCGAAAATGTATCCATAAGTAAAGCCTATTCTGCTCGATTTTATGGAGATTTTTCGGCTGGAAATGTTGATATATCCTCGAAAGACTATTCAGGAAATGGCTTTTTTGATTTTGAAGTAGGATCTTCAATAAACACCAACGCAATTGGTAAAAACTTTGTTAAGAGTGAAGGTACCAGCTACTTTGGTTACTATAATAGATATGACAACAACCCTTTTGCTGTCATTTTATCGCATGGAATAGATCCTGTTGATGGCAGCACACCTATGGCTATCAATTTTGGAGGTTCGTTCGGAAAATCTTTCGATTTCAAAAATGGAGAACGATTAAGTATTTACGGTACAGGCTCTTTTAATAACGGTTTTGAATACAGAAGAGGAGTTACGACAGACTATACCAACGTTGAAAAGAAATCATTTGAAGATTCTGAAGAATTTGAATATACGACTCAATCAACAGCTATGCTTGGATTAAATTTTAAAGTTGATAGCCAAAACTCATTCAGATTTAATTCCTTATTTATTAATAGTTCATCAGATAAGGTTGGGTATTTTGGTATTGATGGCTTAGGTCGAAATAGAGATGCGATTGCTAACACAGATAAAGGGTTTTATCAGATGAATGTTCAATTTAACCAAAACCTGATTTATGTCAACCAATTACTTGGAAAACATAAATTTGAAACCCTAGATTTAGATTGGGCTATTGGATACAATCTTGTTAATGCTCATGAGCCAGACAGAAAACGTATTAGTTTAGAAAATTATGATACAGTATTTGACAATGACCCGTCAACCAATCCCATATTTTATAGTAATGTCGATTTTGATAATCAGCGCTATTTTCAAAATATTAAAGATGAAGAACATAATAGCACTTTAAATTTAGCATATACAGTAACTGAGAAACTTAAGTTCAATTTTGGTTATAACGGAAGAAGTAAAGAACGAGGTTTCGACAACAATCGTTATGGTTATGATATTATTAGTTCTCAAACACAAGTTGGAAACCCAAATAATTTAAATAACTTCTTTACTTTAGATAATCTACAAGTAAACCCTAACGGAAATGGTTTATATACTATTAAGGTATTTAGACCAATACCTACCTCTCCAGATGGAAATGAAACGTTAGGAACTACGAATAGACCTGGTTTAAATGAAAACACATACGCAGGAAGTTTAGATATTTACGCTGGATATGTAAATGCCGAAATTAAAGCTGGTGATAAATGGTTGTTTGTTCCTGGTATTCGAGTAGAATCTTTTACTCAAAACATTAATTACGATGTCATCAACCAAGGTAATAGTGGTATTGGAAGTAGATCATTTTCAGACGTCGTGTACTTACCAAGTTTAAATATAAAATATAGCTTGACGGATGAACAAAACTTACGTTTTTCTGCAAGTCAGACCATATCTCTTCCAGAGTTTAAAGAAGTTGCACCATTTGTTTACGAAGGTGTATCACAACGAATAGGTGGTAATCCTGATGTATTGGGTTATTCAGAAATTTTAAACTTAGACTTAAAGTATGAGTGGTTCATGAGTAAGTCAGAACTAATTTCTGTAGCAGCATTCTATAAGCAAATTAGCGATCCAATTAACCAAGTGGTAGCATTTGATGCCACAGGAACACAACGTTTTTTCAGAACAGGAGATCAAGCACAGGTTATTGGTTTTGAGGCTGAGGTTAGAAAGAATATCATCATGAATACAGGAGAAAATGATGATACAGCCAAGCTGTCTGTAGGATTAAATGCCACATATATCCATACAGAACAGGATTTATATGAATCAATCGATGGCACATTATTCGATGTTAGCTTTAGAGATGACAGCGAGGAATTGCAAGGTGCTTCACCATTTATTATAAATGCTGATATTAACTATTCTCCAACGTTTGGAAATTATAAACCAGCAGCAAACTTAATATTCTCTTATTTCTCAGACAGGATTGATGCATTAGGATCGGGACAATTAGGTAATGTTATTGAAAAAGGATTACCAAACTTAGATTTTGTACTTCAAAATAAAATTTCAGAAAAATTTGAAATCAATTTAGCGGCTAGAAATCTTTTAAATCCTACAGTACAGTATTTTAGAGAAGGAACTTCAGTTGGCGACGTATTAGTAACTTCTCCTAATGGTAAAGATGTTACCAATTATGAAAGAGGAATTGATGTGTCCATACAACTTAAATATAAATTTTAAACATAAACTATAAACGTAAATCAGAACTTTAATTAAACACAAAAAAAATGAAAAATAATTTAATATTAGGATTGGTAATTATCGCAATGCTTGTTACTTCTTGTACTTCAGATGATACTGCAGATATTATCATTAATGATAATAGTATTACTAACAACAACAGTGATGGAGGAACAACAGATCCAGGAACAATTTTCTTGTCTGGAACATATACTTCAGATCTAGAACTAGATGCGAATAACAGCTATGTTGTAAACGGACCATTAATTATGGCTTCAGGTACGACCTTAACGATTCCTGCAGGTATGACTATTGAAGCATTAGCAGCAGGAGCCAATGTATATATTGCAATTTCTCAAGGCGCAAGAATTGTTGCAAACGGAACTGCTGATAATCCAATTATTTTAACATCAGATGCTTCTTCACCAGCTGCTGGAGATTGGGGAGGTTTAATTTTATTGGGTAAGGCTCCAGTTAATTCAGTAACTGGAACAGCAACATCTACGTCAGAAATTGCGAGTTTGCCTTATGGAGGAATTGATGCCTCAGATGATTCAGGAATTTTAAGATATGTTCGAGTAGATTACTCAGGCGGAGCTGCAGATGGACAGTCTGAAAACAATGGTTTCTCTTTTTATGGTGTTGGAAACGGAACATTGGTTGAATATATTCAAGCTTATGAGGGTAAAGATGATGGTATTGAGTTTTTTGGTGGTACTGTAAATGCAAGTTTTGTGTCTGTTGTACATGCGCAAGACGATTCAATTGACTGGACTGAAGGTTATAGTGGTGTAATTACAAATGCATATGTAAAACACGGAACAGAACACGATAAAGGAATTGAAGCTGATGGTTATAATACCGATATTGGAAACAACTCAAATCCAGTATTTTTCTCTAAACCTACAGTAAATAATCTTGCTATCTATGGAAATGGATCAGATACAGGAAACGAGGCTATTCGTTTAAGAGCAGGAACCCAAGGCGTTTTCACTAATGTATATATCGAAGGTTTTGAAGAAGGATTCGATTTAGATGGAGATGCTGGTTCAAATAGTACTAATCCAACGGGAGCAGGCGTTCTTAACGGCGATTTAAGTGCAACAGATGTGACTTTTGTGGATGTAATGTTCAGCTTACAAAATGATACAGGTGAAGTTTTTAATGAAGCAGAATTTATATCTGGTTTAGGTAATGGTGTTGCTACTGATTATGCAACTTGGGGAGCAGGATGGACCATTCAATAAGTAGTTAGTCTAATTTACAAAAAAGCATCCCAATTGGGATGCTTTTTTTATTAAATATAATATCTAATTTCGAATAGCAACAGATGTTTTGTTGTCCCATTCATTTACACTAGTAATAGCGTTATTTGTATAATCTACTTCTTTTAGTGTGGTATCGTTCCAATAAAACCACTTGCCGACTTTTTTCCCATTATCATAATTCGCCGAAATACTCTTTTTACCTTCAGTATCATAACTTAACCATTGACCCTGTAACTTACCATCTAAAGTATATGAGCCTGTTTGGCTTACAACTCCATTGTCGTGATAATAGGTAACTTCAATTAAATTGGTGTCTTTGTTAAGTTCTAATTTTCTCTCTTGCTGAGCAAAAGAAACCACACTGATTAATAAAGCGAGTAAAAGCATTACTTTTTTGTTCATAATTCTGGGTTTAAATTGTGTGTATTTCTCAAAGATAAAGATTACATAATATTTAAGCAACAATTAATTAACATTAAATTTACATTAAACTATTAAGTAACTGTATTTCAATTATTTAAATGTATTTGTTTTGTAGTCAAAACTTAATAATTAGATAATATTAAGATTACAATCTAATTAAACCGCTGATTTACATTTGTTCTTGTCTCATGAGATATATTAGTTTCGTATAATCTATTAGTTTTTGTCGACTAATTATCATGAATTCTAATGACTGCCTTTGGCCAAGGCAGTTTTTTTGTACCCAAAATTTAATGATTAGGAAACAATTAGTTAACATTAGAGTTGGTTATTTGTACTCGACAAAAACTAGTACTTACAATGAAACTTAGAATTACTTTACTCACATTCTTTATATGTGTATGCTCCTCAATTAACGCTCAAGAAATCAGTGATACCAAATTTGGTAAAGGCATGATAAATTTCGTGGCAAAAGATAGCTCCTTTAGTGTAAAATTTGCTCCACGTTTTCAAGTTCGCTCTATATCCTCTTGGGATCATGATGGAAATCAATATGGTAGTCCAGAACACAATTTTATTGTGCGTCGTGCAAGATTAAAATTTGATGGATTCGCCTACAGTACAAAACTTAAATATAAAATTGAACTAGGTTTATCTAATAGAGATATCTCAGGAGCAAATGCTTTTAATAGAAACACACCACGCTATATACTAGATGCAGTTATTATGTGGAATTTTGCTGGAAACTGGGAACTTTGGGCTGGACAAACGAAACTTCCTGGTAACGTAGAACGTGTTGTTTCCTCAGCAAATCTTCAGTTAATTGACCGTTCGTTGTTGAATAGTCGATTTAATATTGATCGTGATTTAGGAATTCAATTACGTCACAAAACAAAGTTAGGTTCTGAATTTTTAATGCGGGAAAAATTATCAATTTCACAAGGTGAAGGGCGAAATGTTTCAGAAGGAAATGAAGGAGGTCTTCAATATACAGGTCGTTTAGAGTTTTTGCCTTTCGGAACATTTAAGTCAAAAGGCGATTACAGCCAATCGGATTTAAAACGTGAAGAAAAGCCAAAACTAATGTTAGGTTTTACATATAACTATAACCAAGATGCCGTTAGAGAACGAGGTTTTGCAGGTGATTATATGATACGATCAGATGGTTCAATTTATGAAACTGACCAAACTACCATTTTTGCAGATGCAATGTTTAAATACAAAGGGTTTTCATTTATGGGAGAATATGCAAAACGTACAGCAGATGATGAAATTGCAACAGAATTAGACGGAATCACTCCAACAACAGAAGCTGATGGCTTTACTCCTACTGGAGACGTTGTTTTAACAGGTAATGCTTTGAATTTGCAAGCTGGATATTTATTTAAAAGCAACTATGAAATAGCAGCTCGATACACTACTGTAGAGTATGAAAATATTACAGGTGCATTACCATCAAAGCAATATACACTTGGTGTTAATAAATTTGTTGTTGGTCATAAATTAAAAGTACAATCTGATATTAGTTATACCAGTGTAGATGGTAATGATGCTAATATTACGTTTAGACTTGGTTTTGATATTCACTTTTAATCATAAAAAATAACAATTAGGTAACCTTATTATTAAATAGACTACCGATATTTGCAATCTTATTTTAATTAAAAATTATGGACAATATTTACTTATTAATGTTAATTGCCATTACAGTGTTAGCCATTGCTGATATTGTGGTTGGTGTAAGTAATGATGCAATTAACTTCTTAAACTCTGCTATTGGTTCAAAAGCCATTTCACTTCGAACAATTATGATTGTGGCTAGTTTAGGAATTTTTATTGGTGCAGTATTCTCTAGTGGAATGATGGAAGTAGCAAGAAAAGGTATTTTCGTGCCTGCACAATTTGAATTTGGAGAGATCATGTTGATTTTTATGGCTGTAATGATTACAGATATTTTGTTATTAGATTTCTTTAATACTCTCGGATTACCAACTTCAACTACTGTTTCAATCGTTTTTAACTTATTGGGTGCAGCTGTTGTAATGTCTTTAATCAAAATAAGTCATTCTGAAACACAAACATTAGCAGATCTAGCAACCTATATAAATACTGAAAAGGCCATTGAAATTATATCAGGGATATTATTATCAGTTGTAATTGCTTTTTCGGTAGGTGCACTTGTTCAGTGGGTTTCAAGATTAATTTTCACATTCAATTATGAGAAAAAAATAAAGAATTTCGGAATCATTTTTGGAGGCGTAGCGTTAACCGCTATTACTTACTTTATCTTCCTAAAAGGTCTTAAAGGAACGCCTTATTATTCCGATTTAAAGACTCTAGTAGAAGGCAATGAGATTTACATCATACTTGGAAGTTTTGTGTTTTGGACCTTATTTTCTTTCATTTTTGAGAAACTAACCAAAAAAACAGTCTTACTTGTGGTAATTGCTATCGGAACTTTCGGATTGGCATTAGCATTCTCAGGAAATGACCTTGTAAACTTTATTGGTGTGCCAATGGCTGCATATCATTCATATGAAGCATGGGTTGCAGGAGGTATGGACGTGACGATGTCTATGGCAGTTTTAGAAAAGAAGGTGCCAGCTGAGCCATATTTATTGTTCATAGCAGGATCTATAATGGTTTTGACACTTTGGTTTTCTAAAAAAGCCAAGACAGTGGCAGAGACAGAAATTAGTTTATCTCGTCAAGGTGATACACATGAAAAGTTTGAGCCTAATAGACTTTCACGAGCAATTGTAAAAGGAACGTCTCAATTATCCAGTTACTTCGGTATCGTAGTTCCTAATTCAATTCAACAAAGAATAGGAAACAGTTTTGAAAAACCTAACCATGTCATATCAAAAGATCAAAGCATTGATGCTCCTGCCTTTGATATGATTCGTGCTTCTGTAAATTTAATGGTTGCGGGAGTTTTAATTGCAATTGCAACCTCAATGAAGTTACCGTTATCTACAACATATGTTACGTTTATGGTAGCCATGGGTACGTCCCTTGCCGATCGTGCTTGGGGAAGAGAAAGTGCTGTTTATCGAGTAGCTGGTGTATTAAATGTTATTGGTGGATGGTTTGGTACTGCAATAGGTGCTTTTATGGCTGCAGGTATTGTTGTGTTCTTGATAAATTGGAACCCAAGTGTTATTATACCAATATTACTATTGTTAACTGTACTATTATTGTATAGAAACTATACGTCTCACAAGAGGAAATCTACAAAAACTATTGATGAAGACAGCTTGAAAAAAGGAGAAAGTAGCTCTCTTCAAGGTGTTATATTAGAAAGTGCTAACAATATGGCAAATGTTGTAAAACGAACTAATCGAATTTATTCAAATTCAATAGTTGGTCTTGCAAGGCAAGATTTAGTCTTGCTTAAAAAGAGTAAGAAACAAGTAGTAAAACTTACTGAGGAGGTTGATGATTTAAGAGATAATGTCTTCTATTTTATTAAAAACTTAGATGAGTCAAGTGTTGGGGCAAGTGATTTTTATATTAATATCCTAGGATATCTTCAGGATATGACGCAGTCTTTAGAATATATTTCTAAAATCAGTTACAAGCATGTTAATAACAATCATAAAAAACTTAAGTTTAGCCAAATAAAAGAGTTGAAGGAAATAGATGATAAACTTGAAATTTTATTTGAAGATACAAGAGTTGCTTTTAATTCTGAGTCCTTTGAACAGATAGGTGCTATTTTAGACGAAAGAACAGAAGTTTATAATTTGGTAAAGGATAAAATTAAGAAACAAGTTGCACGTACAAGAACTGAAGAATCAAGTCCAAAGAACACAACTCTCTATTTTAGTGTATTATTAGAGACTAAAGATTTACTTAAGGCAACGATGAGTTTATTAGAAGAATATCATAATTCTTTCGACAGTTCTGTTGAACCAGCTACTATAACAGTTGTTGATGAAATTATTGAGAAATCAGATTCTTCAGAGGCTTCAGAACAAGAAGAATAATCTGTAAATTATAATTTTTTTTAAAGCCATCATTTTTTAATGATGGCTTTTTTCATGTCGTTAAGATCATTAAAAGAAATCCTATTATGGCTCCCATAACAATAATCCAAATCGTACTAATTTTGGTTTTAAAAGTTAAAAATACTGCTATAAGAGCAATTGTAATGCTTTGCCATTCTACAAGAGTTTCTCTCGTCATTGCAATCAATACAGCAACCATAACAGCAACTGCCGCTACATTAACTGAGTCCAAAAAATAACGTAGTATTTTTGAATTTCGCATTCTAGGTATGAATGGATTTAGGATTAAAACGAAAAGGAATGAAGGTAAAAAGATACCTGTCGTTGCTGCTAAGGCACCTGTAAAACCTGAAAGTTGATAGCCAATAAATGTTGATGTAGACAAAACAGGTCCAGGTGTAAATTGTCCAATTGCAATGGCATCAATAAGTTCAGCTCTAGTTAACAATCCTCTGGTCACTAATTCGGCATCTAAATAAGCAAAAAGCACGTAGCCACTTCCATAAAGTATAGCACCAACTTTAAGGAAAATCATAAATAGTTTGAAGGTAGAAACCTTTGCCGTAATTGTACTTATTCCAAAGAAAAAAAGAAATGGTGATACAGAGTTAAGAGATGAATTTGACTTAGATTTCAAATAGAAATATAGCATTCCTAAAATACCAGCTGCCAATAAAGCGATTATTTCATTTACTCCAAGCAGGCTTGCAGATAAAACTAAAAGTCCAAGAACAACGAGTTCGAAACTTTTTATGGCCTTTTTGCCTAGCTTTAAAATAGCAGATGCGATAATAGCTAAAACAGCAGGTTTTATGCCATAAATAAAGGGTTCTACTTTTGGGAGTTGTCCATATTTTACATATAAAAAAGCTAACAATGCTGTGATAATGGTTGCCGGAAAAATAAAAGAAATTCCAGCCACAAATAAACCTGGTTTTCCAGCACGTTCATAACCACAATGCATGGTCATTTCTGTAGAATTAGGTCCAGGGATTAGATTTGTAGTGCCTATAAGATCAAGAAAATAATCTCTGGTCATCCATTTTCGTTTTTCAATGATTTCATCTTCCATCATTGCAATATGTGCTGCTGGACCACCAAAAGCAAAACAACCTAGTTTAAAAAACACTTGTGCAACTTCTTTTAATTTGGGATTCATCATATGAGGTTAAACTAGCAGTGGTTGAAAATTGTATTAAGCTCTTGTGTTTCAAATATAATATTCTTAGGTTAACATCAAAAAGTTTAAATTAGTGAATCTAAAAAATTCAGTCATGAAATTATTCACATTCTTATTCGTCTTTATTTTTAATTTTCAACTTATATCAGCTCAAAATATTAGTGGAACAATGTTATTAGAAAAAGCAATTCAATATCATGATCCAAATTCCCAATGGGATACCTTTAAGGGCGAGTTTGATATTATTATGGAGATGCCAGACAATCCTAAACGTATAAGCCATATTACTATTAATCTTCCTTCAGAATATTTTAAAGTGAAAGCAACACGAGATTCTGTGGTTACTGAGTACACAGTTGATAAAGGAGATTGTTTGATTTCATTGAATGGAAAAACAGATTTAACTAAGGCAGAGTTATTTTCGAATAACCTGAGTTGTGAGCGCGCAACCATGTACAAAAATTATTATACCTATTTATATGGCTTACCAATGAAGCTGAAAGATAAGGGCACAAAAATTTCTGAAACTGTAGAACGTAAAACATTCAAAGGGAAAGATTATTTGGTATTAAAAGTTACTTATGAAGAAGCTGTAGGTAGCGACGTTTGGTATTTTTATTTTAATCCTGAAACTTTTGCAATGGAGGTCTATCAATTTTTTAAAACTGATGAGCAAGGGAAGTTAAAATTAGATAGTGGAGAATATATTATGTTGTCAAAATCTGAAACTATAAATCAAATTAAAATACCAAAGGTAAGAGCTTGGTATTATAATAAAGATGATGCGTATTTAGCAACTGATACTTTAGAAAAGTAATTTAAGTATTATTTCCATTATCAAGTAACGTATCTTTTTTCCCGTACAATAATTCTGCGGTAATAATTAAATTCTTAATTATATCATTTACATTATCTGTATCATTAACAAGTGAAGATGCCATATCTACTGTGATTAAATCTTCTCTGATGAGTTTATCTAAATTCGCATTACTCATATTTTTATTATCACGAGCTCGATCTTTTAATCTTTTTAGAGTGTTGTGATAGGCTTCATTATCCTTCTCGGTTCTAAAGAGATGAATAACTCTTAAAACTTTAACGACTCTTTTTCTTAATTTATCATATTCCTTTTGAATGTATTTGTTTTCAGAATTTAAATAAATAGTGATATTTCTACTTAATTCATTAACGTCTTTAATAATTTCTACCATGTTCCGGTTTGCAATTTTAATCTCGCTAATCTGTTGGTTTTGTTGTTCGTTTAAATCTAGATCAGTCTGTGCTTTAGTCGCATAGTTTATTATTTGACCATAAATGTATTTTACTCGAGTGACGTACTGTTCTCTTACATCGAGTTCAAATAGAATATTCGATTTTTTTATTACCTTTTTTAGTTTTAAATCTGATTTAATATCAGATCTATGGATATGTAATGCATGTGATACAATTTCAAATACTGTAGTTTTAAATAAATATTTTGATTCTTTAAGTAAAACTGAAATGGCTGTTTCTGGGTATTTTAAAACTTCTTTATTTAAGAATTTTGGTTCATCAACTTTTATATCTGGTTCTATTTGTTCTGGGACTAACTTTTCTACAATTTTCGCAATAGGATTGATAAACCAAATAAGTAAAATGGTGTTACTAATGTTGAATACTGTATGAAACAAAGAAATAGCTACAGGTATTGCAGCAGCAGTTATATAAGGAGACTGTGATCCTAATAATTCGGCTAACCAACTAACAAATCTTAAAAAAGGATAAAATAAGACGAGCACCCAAATTACACCTATGATATTAAATGCTAAATGCGCTCTTGCTGTTCGTTTGGCTTTATAACTAGCCACTAGAGCTGCTAAGTTGGCTGTGATTGTTGTGCCTATATTCTCGCCTAATACCATTGCTGCTGCTAATTCAAAAGGAATCCAGCCTTCAGCAGTCATAATTAAAGTTAAGGCCATAGTTGCACTAGAAGACTGAATAACGACAGTTAAAACTGTGCCTATAAGTAAAAAAAGTAATACAGAAAGAAAACCAAGATCAGTATACTGACTTAAAAAAGCCAATATTTCAGGATTGTTTTTAATGTCTGGCATGGCATCCTTTAAAAACTGAAGTCCGATAAATAATAATGCAAAACCAATGATGAAATTACCCCAATTATCTAGATTTTTGCGTTTGGAAAAAGTAAAAAGAAATCCAAATCCAACCAGAGGTAAGGCTATTGTACTCATGCTTACTTTAAAGCCTAGAATAGTAATTAGCCAAGCTGTGATAGTTGTTCCGATATTAGCTCCCATTATAACACTTATCGATTCTGTAAGTGTTAATAATCCTGCATTAGAAAAACTAACAACCATCAGTGTTGTAGCAGAAGAAGATTGAATAACTGATGTGATAAAAAAGCCAGTAATTACTCCAAAAACTCTATTGGAAGTCATGGTGGCCAAAAACGACCGCAACTTATTTCCTGCAAGTTTTAATAAGGCGTCACTCATGACTTTCATTCCAAAAAGGAATAGGCCTAAGGCTCCAACAAGTTGCAAAATATCGTAAAAACTGTATGCCATATATTACTAAAAAGAGTTTAAGATAGCGTAAAATTAAATTAAACTCAAATAGTTGTATTTTAAATTAATGATTAATACCAAATAAAAAAACATCTCGAAGGAGATGTTTTTTTATTTAAGTAATTAAAACTATTAAGAACCGCACATTAAGCAATCATCACCTTCAGCTTCTTTAGCTTGAGCAATGAGTGCTTTCATTTCTTCTGCACTCATTGGAGCAACTTCAACTTGAATTGGTTCTACTTGTGGTTTTTCTGCAACTTGCTTTGCGAATTTCGCTGCAGTTTCAGCAGCTTTCTGTTGTTTCTGTGCGACGTTGTCTACTGTAACTTCTTGTACTTCTGCAACAGGTTCTGCTTTTGCTGCTCTTGAGATTGTTACTTTTTTAGCATCAACGGCACTCTTAGTTCGTAAATAATACATTCCAGTTTTTAAGCCACTTTTCCAAGCATAAAAATGCATAGAGGTTAACTTAGCCATCGTTGCGCCTTCTAAGAATAAGTTAAGCGATTGCGATTGGTCAATAAAGTAACCACGTTGACGTGACATATCTATAATATCTTTCATAGATAGTTCCCAAACAGTTTTATATAATTCTTTAATATCATCAGGAATGCAATCTACGTTTTGTACAGATCCATTAGCTCTCATGATTTCGTTCTTTAAGTCTTCATTCCAAAGTCCTAATTCTACTAAATCTTCAAGTAAATGTTTGTTTACAACAATAAATTCACCAGACAACACACGACGTGTATAAATGTTTGAAGTGTAGGGCTCAAAACATTCGTTGTTTCCTAGAATCTGTGATGTAGATGCTGTTGGCATTGGAGCAACTAATAAAGAGTTACGAACGCCATTTTTCAATACTTGTTTACGTAATTTCGCCCAATCCCATAGTCCACTAAGTTCTTCATCTTTAATTCCCCAAAGGTTGTACTGAAATTCTCCTTTACTTATTGGAGAACCTTCATAAGTTTGGTAAGGGCCATCCACTTTTGCTTCTTCCATACTTGCTGTTACAGCAGCAAAATAGAGTGTTTCAAAAATATCGTGATTTAACTTTTTAGCTTCATCACTTGTAAATGGCATTCTTAGTTTAATGAATGTGTCAGCTAAACCTTGAACACCTAAACCAACTGGTCTGTGACGGAAATTAGAATTTTCAGCTTCTTTAACAGGATAGTAATTTCTATCAATAACCCTGTTTAAGTTTTTGGTAACACGCTTGGTGATTTTAAATAATTCTTTATGATCAAATTCTCCGTTTTTAACAAACATTGGCAATGCAATAGATGCTAAATTACATACAGCAACTTCATCTGGAGAGGTGTACTCCATAATTTCTGTACATAAATTTGAAGAACGAATAGTTCCTAAATTCTTCTGGTTAGATTTACGATTTGCTGCATCTTTATACAACATGTAAGGTGTTCCTGTTTCAATTTGAGATTCTAATATTTTTTCCCAAAGTTCTCTTGCTTTAATCGCTTTACGACCTTTACCTTCAGATTCATATTTTGTGTATAATGCTTCAAATTCTTCGCTATGAACATCACATAAACCTGGACATTCGTTAGGACACATTAAAGTCCATTCTGCATCTTCCTGCACACGTTTCATAAACAAATCTGGCATCCACATTGCATAAAATAAATCACGTGCACGTAATTCTTCGGCTCCATGATTCTTCTTCAAATCGAGGAAACTCATGATGTCTGCATGCCAAGGTTCGATGTACATAGCAAAGCTGCCTTTACGTTTTCCACCACCTTGATCTACATAACGAGCCGTATCATTAAATACTTTTAGCATTGGTACAATACCATTACTAGTTCCGTTAGTGCCTGCAATATAGCTTCCTGTTGCACGAACATTATGAATAGATAAACCAATTCCTCCAGCAGATTGTGAAATCTTTGCCGTTTGCTTTAAAGTGTCATAAATCCCATCAATGCTATCGTCTTTCATTGTTAATAAGAAACAAGAAGACATTTGTGGTTTCGGTGTTCCTGAATTAAATAATGTTGGTGTAGCGTGTGTAAAGTATTTTTTAGACATCAACTCATAAGTCTCAATGGCTGCATCTAAATCGTTAAGGTGAATACCAATTGATACTCTCATTAACATGTGTTGAGGTCGCTCTGCAATTTGACCATTCAGTTTTAACAGGTATGAACGTTCAAGCGTTTTAAAACCGAAATAATCATAACCAAAATCACGGTTATAGATAATAGCAGAATCTAACATGTCTTTATTGTCAGTAATGACTTTATACACTTCACCACTCAATAAAGGCGCTTTTTTTCCAGTTCTCGGATTTACATAAGTGTATAAATCTTCCATCACCTCGCTAAAGGTCTTTTTTGTGTTTTTATGTAGATTAGAAACTGAAATACGAGCCGCTAAGCGTGCATAATCTGGATGAGCAGTAGTCATTGTTGCTGCTTGTTCAGCTGCTAAATTATCTAATTCACTCGTTGTTACACCGTCGTATAAACCATCAATTACTCGCATTGCCACTTTAATTGGATCAACAAGTTCATTAAGTCCATAACAAAGTTTACGAACTCTTGCCGTAATTTTGTCGAACATTATTGGTTCTTTTCTTCCGTTTCTTTTAACTACATACATAGGTCACACGTTTTTTTAGTTTTTCTGAAGCTACCATTCAGAAAAGGGATTAGTTAGTTGTTATTAATCAGTAGGATGCTGAGTAATAGTTGGATTAATTATTAGTTTTTTATTCTGAAATTAAAACTGGTTGTGAAACTTTATAACAAAAGGACCACGACGCCAATTAAAATAATTCTGTCTTTGTTTTTTGGTTTTAGAAGTCGAAACTATCTGAACCAAAATCGTATTTATTTTCTTCTTCCTCTTTGTTAAGAACACCAGCTTTTTGGTATTCAGAAACACGTTTCTCGAAGAAATTTGTTTTTCCTTGTAATGAAATCATATCCATGAAATCAAAAGGGTTTGCTGTATTATAAACTTTCTCACAACCAAGATCCTGCAGTAATCCATCAGTTACAAATTCTAAATATTGTGACATTAATTTAGAATTCATACCGATTAAACTTGCAGGAAGAGATTCTGTAATAAATTCTCTTTCGATGTTTAGGGCATCTACCAAAATATCTTTAATACGTTCTTTTGGCACTTTATTTATTAGGTGATGTTCGTGTAAATGAACTGCAAAGTCACAGTGCATACCTTCATCACGAGAAATTAACTCATTAGAAAATGTTAAACCTGGCATTAAACCACGTTTCTTCAACCAAAATATTGAGCAAAAAGATCCCGAAAAGAAAATACCTTCTACAGCAGCAAAAGCGATTAAACGCTCAGCAAAACTTGGAGATTCAATCCATTTTAATGCCCAATCTGCTTTTTTCTTGATTGCAGGAAAAGTCTCAATAGCATTAAAAAGCATTGCTTTTTCTTTTTCGTCTTTTACGTAGGTGTCAATTAACAATGAGTAGGTTTCACTGTGAATGTTTTCCATCATAATTTGAAAACCATAGAAAAACTTTGCTTCGCTATATTGTACTTCATTCACGAAGTTTTCAGCAAGATTTTCGTTTACGATACCATCACTTGCAGCAAAAAATGCTAAAACATGTTTGATAAAGTAGCGTTCATCATCTGTTAATTTTCCAGTCCAATCTGTAATGTCTTGATGTAAATCAATTTCTTCTGCAGTCCACATACTCGCTTCAGATTTTTTATACCATTCCCATAAATCATGATGTTGAATAGGAAAAATCACAAATCGATCTTTATTTTCTTGCAAAATTGGTTCTACAAATTGAGACATATTAATTGGTTTTTTTATTTAAAAATTGACTGAAAAATT
Source organism: Psychroserpens sp. (assembly GCF_034670085.1). Lineage (GTDB taxonomy): Bacteria > Bacteroidota > Bacteroidia > Flavobacteriales > Flavobacteriaceae > Psychroserpens. Next base: position 130,472 of record NZ_JAXMOD010000006.1, read on the forward strand.
TCGTGTGATTTGGGACTAACAAAGATTCAAAAATGTATGAGATATATCACCGTTTTTTTGGAAAGCTTTTCAACAAGTTTTTAACAATTGGGAAATTGATAAAAAAATCAAAGAATTGTTAAAAATAATTGTAAATCACTGATAATGAGAATATTATTTTAAAAATAATTGATTGTGAATTGTAAGTATAATCCTATTAAATAAGCTGCTGTAACCGATGTTTACTACGTTGAATAGATTGAAAATCATGTTGAAAATTATGCAAAAAAAGAGAGCGTTAATTGCTCTCTTTAATCCCTAATAATTAATTAAACTAACTAAAACTATTAACTGTATAATAGTATTGTATGACGTCTTAAAATTAAAAAGTCAGGTTTGACCCTGACTTTTTATGATTAATAGCATTTAATCAAATAGTGAATCCCCACGATCACTTTTTTTTATACCTATTAATGTAGATTGGTCATTAATTTGTTTACTCAAAGATGATTTTTTTTTATTGATACTTAAATTGAATTTGTGTAGTTGGTAATAAAATGTGTATAGATGGTATTGTTGTTTTTTTGCTCACCTGTAAAAGTCCTTTTTTAACACAATACACACAAAAGAAGGCTAACCATACATATTGCAGAAATCGTGTTACATAAAATTATATATTTGATATTATGATAAAAGCTGTAATAGTAGATGATGAGCCAAAGGCTATCCAAAGTTTGTCTTGGGAGCTTTCTAATTTTAGTAATGATATTACTATTATTAAAACGTTTTCTAATCCTGAGGAAGCTATATTCTATTTAAATGCAAACACTCCAGATTGCTTGTTTTTAGATATTCAAATGCCAACTATGGATGGTTTTCAGTTTCTTGAAAAATTAACAAATAAAGATTTTGCAGTGGTTATTACGACTGCCTATGACGAGTATGCCATAAAGGCGTTAAAGCATGAAGCTATTGATTATTTATTGAAACCTATAGATTCTGATGATCTTGAGGACACCATTCAAAAAATTAAAAAATACAATTCTAAAGTTTTAAACGCCACAAAAATAGAAGAAGTATTAACCAATTTTAATGATAAATTGGATAATAAACGAATAACAATTAATACAGATGGAAAGCTCATTTTTTTAAATATTGATGATATTCTTTATGTAGAATCTGATGGTAATTACAGTACCATTTTTTTAGAAAAAGCTCAAAAATTGGTTATCACCAAGAAACTAAAAGAAGTTGATGCGATTTTACCTGAACACTGTTTTTTTAGAATCCATAATTCGTATATCATAAATCTGAATAAAATAAAAGAGTTTATCAAAAGTGAAGGTTATGTGGTGATGCAGTCCAATCATAAAATTCCGGTCGCTAGACAACGAAAATCAGATTTTTTAGAGAAATTATAAGATGAGTCGTCTTCAAATCATAATCTTAGCTAAGCTTAAATCTATAGGTGTTTTTACATGTTGCTTGGCCTTATGCTTAAACCTTGAGGCACAAGATAATTTGGAATCTAGTTTTGCTTCACAATTGGAAACCGTCACAACTACAATGCCTAGAGATTTCAAAATACTAGATTCAGTTTTTTCGAAATTTGAAAGAGATACCATAAAAATGAATGCTTTAGCACGTAAGTCTAGAGATCTTAATTATTCTGAAGGTGAAAGTTTTGCCTTAAATAATTTGGGTGTGTTTTACAGAAATAATTCACTTTACGAAAAAGCAATTAAATCACATACCAAAGCTAATGCATTAGCTATAGAAACTGATAATTTAGAACTTAGAGTTATCAATCTAAATAATATAGGTGTGGTTTACCGAAGAATGGATCTCGTAAAACCTGCATTAGACTTTCATACCAAAGCTCTAGATATTGCTAGATCTGTTGCTAATCCTTCAAAAGAAATAAAATATAATATTGCTGTGTCTCAAAACAGTATGGGCAATATTTATTTGGTGCTTGAGCAGTACGAGCTCGCTATGCGACAGTTTCAGAAATCTCTTATTGTAGAAAAAGAAGCTGACAATAAATTAGGACTGGCTATCAACTATCAAAACATCGGTTTTGCTTATGAGGCGCAAGGCGAGTTAGATAATGCATTACGTAATTACAGACGCTCATTAGACTATAATAATCAAATTGACTCAGAGCTTGGACGCGTTATTTGTTTCAATAGCATAGGAAAGGTGTATATACAGCAAGAACAATTTATTGGTGCTAAGGATATAATTCAAAAAGCACTTGAAAAGGCTTTATTGATTGGTGATCAGTTTTATACTGCCTCCTCTTATATTAATTTGGGATGGGCTCAAAAACATTTGGAATTGAATGATTTATCTGAAACCAATCTTAAAATAGGATTAGACCTCGCAAAAACTTACGGATTAAAATCCTCTATTGTCGAAGCTCAGAAGCATTTGTCAGAGTTATATGAACAAACTAATAAACCTAATTTAGCACTAAATGCGTATAGAGAAGCTGTTGACTTAGAAAAAACAATTTCCAATGATCGTAATTTGAGATATGTTAATGATGTTATTATCCAATACGAAAATGAAGCCAAGAATAACCAAATTAAGGCATTAGCTGATGAAAATGAATTGGTGAAATCTAGATTAGAACGCAATAAAAAATTATTTTGGTATTCGATGTTAGCCTTGGCGATAATTGGTGCTATAATGGTTGCACTTTACAGAACAAGGCAATTACAACAAGAAAAACAAATATTAACATTAGAGCAGGATATGTTAAGGAGCCAAATGAATCCGCATTTCATTTTTAACTCTCTTAACTCCATAAAGCTATACATTATTAATAATGAAAAAGAAAATGCGGTTTATTATCTGAATAAGTTCTCAAAATTTATCAGGAAAATTTTAGTGTCTTCAACCGAAAAGGACATTTCTTTAGAAAATGAACTCGACACAATGAAACTGTATATGAATATAGAGAATATTAGGTTTTCAAATGCAATTCAATTTGATATTCATATAGAAGACACAATTAATACAGCAAGTATAAAAGTGCCATCAATGATTTTGCAACCATTTATTGAAAATGCACTATGGCATGGTTTGTCTTCTAAAAAGGATGACGATAAAAAAATCACTCTCAATGTATTTCAAACTAATGAAGATTTTGTCACCATTTCTATAGAAGATAATGGTATTGGAAGAGTACGTTCAACTAAAATTAACAGTGATAAATTATTGAAGCGTAAATCAGTTGGAATATCTTTAACTAAGGCCAGATTGGCAAATTTTTCAAAAGATTATTCAGGAGATTACAGTCTTCGTATTGAGGATCTTTACGATGCCAATCAAAATCCTACTGGGACAAAAGTGATTGTTGAGATTCCTATTAATTCAATTGCATTAAGAACTGCTTAAGGTTACTTATAGGTTACGGCAACCTTCTCTAATTCGGAATACCAATCTTCGCCAAACTTTCTAATAAGTGCTTCTTTTACAAACTTATAAACGGGTACTTGAAGTTCTTTTCCTAAAGTACAGGCATCATCACAAATTTCCCATTTATCATAATTAACTGCTGAAAATTCAGAATAGTCTTTAACTCGAATAGGGTATAAATGACAAGACACTGGTTTTTTCCATGAGACTTCACCTTGATTGTAAGCTTCTTCAATAGCGCAAAGTGCTGTTTTTTTGTCATCAAAAATCACATAGGCACAATCAGCTCCATTAATTAAAGGTGTTTCAAAATCTCCAAATGCCGTAGTGATATGCGTGCCTTGAGCTTCAATTGCAGCAATACCTTCTTTGCGCAAGAACGGTTTCACTTTTGGGTAGATGTCTTTTAAAATTTTTATTTCTTCAGAATCTAAAGGAGCACCAGCATCACCATCGATGCAACAAGCGCCTTTGCAAGCCGAAAGATTGCACACAAAATCTTTTTCTATAATGTCTTCTGAAACAATGGTTTTTCCTAGTTGGAACATACGATTTTAAGCTAATAGTAGTAACGACAAAAATAGTTAAACTTTACGATTATTTAATGTTATAAATCCTTCTTAAAGACTTACTTTTGCCGAAAATTTGGAAGTCATGGATATTCAATTGAATTTTAAAGAAATATTTACTGCATTTATGGTACTGTTTGCGGTTATTGATATTATTGGAAATATTCCAATTATTATCGATTTGCGTAAAAAAGTTGGACATATACAGAGTGAAAAAGCATCAATTATTGCAGGTGTAATTATGATTTTGTTTTTGTTCTTAGGGAAAACAATATTGTCTTTAATTGGTGTTGATGTCAATTCTTTTGCTGTTGCTGGTGCTTTTGTTATCTTTTTCATTGCCTTAGAAATGATTTTAGGAATTACCTTGTATAAAGATGATGGTTCTAGTCCTATGACGGCATCTGTATTTCCGTTAGCATTTCCTCTTATTGCAGGACCTGGTAGTTTAACAACACTACTATCCTTGAGAGCTGAATTTGCAATTGAAAATATAATTATTGCTGTAATATGTAACGTAATTGTTATCTTTATTGTGCTTAAAACGTCGGCAAAACTTGAACATATTTTGGGTAAAAATGGGATTAATATCATTAGAAAAGTATTTGGTGTCATTTTATTAGCCATTGCCGTAAAATTATTTGCACACAATATTAAAGCCCTTTTTGAGCTTGCTTAAAATTTTAACATTGAATTGCATACCAACAATTCTAAATGTCAACAGTAGTATTTATTGGTGAAATTTAATTGACCAATTATTATCATTAAAAATTAAAAGATGAAACTAGTAACCATCCTACTTACAATTATTGCCATCATATTAATCGGATTTAATATTACTCAAATTAATTTGGATGCGCCATTTGAAGGGCAAAGTGTTGTGGCTCTTATTACAATTTTTGCTTCCCTTTGTGCTATCTTTTTATTACAGATTTTAAGGTTGTCAAAAAAAGTAGAACAAAAACTAAAAAGCAATAACTAATGTTTGATGTGCTTATTGTAGGAGGTGGAGCAGCAGGTATGTCTTGCGCTTTGGTTTTAGGATCTGCAAAATCAAAACCTTTTGCTGATGACAAACAAATTGGTATTGTATTACATCAAAGAGCGTCTCACTTACAAAATGCCTTATTTAATAATGTTTTGGGTTTAGCTCCTGGTACAACTGGTGCATCTATTTTAGAAAATGGAAAAAAGCAATTGGCTCAATTGTATCCTCATGTTGAACAGATTGAAAACGAAAAAGTTAAATCGCTTATTAAATCGACGGAAGGATATACTATTACTACAAATAAAAATACCTACGCATCAAAATTAGTGGTTGTGGCTGTAGGTTACACCAATTTAGTAACTATCGAAGGTCTTGAAGGCTATTTAGAACCGCACCCAAGAGCCGTAATTGAAAAAGAGCGTATCTGGTTAAAAAATAAGAATCATGTAGTAGATGATCAACTTTATGTTGCGGGCACAATGGCTGGGTGGCGAAGTCAATTTGCTATTGCTTCAGGAAGTGGAGCGCAAGTAGCAACAGATATTTTAACACTTTGGAATGCTGGGAAGCATACGAAAATTCACGACAAAGTTTAAGAATAAATTAGTTGTCTAAAGTTTCATTTGCTTTACTCAAAAGAATTACTTCTTCAATCATCACATCAGTTTCATTGATAATTTGTTCTGAAGTACTACTATTAAATAATTGACTAGCTAATTCTGCTTTAATTAACATTTTCATTTGGTCATGATAATTAACAAATGAAATATTTGTTCTTTCTTTTAAATTTAGGAAGTCTTGAAATTCTTCAACCACATCATCACCTACAACAAAATTTTTAATAAAGTCAGAAGCTTCAAAATCTACGTAAAGTGATCTGTCCTTATCTAGTTCTTCAAACACAAAATTACTAACGTATCCTCTTCGTTTAATGTAAGTCAGCGTTTCGTTCTGTTTACTTGTATTAAGTGGCACAAAAATATCTGGAATTATACCGCCTCCACCGTAAACAATTTTGCCATTTGGAGTTGTGTATTTTAAAGAATCTGAAATTTGAATGTTCTCTGGGTTTTGAAATTCACCATTACTGAGGCGCTTGTAGTAATCATTATGATAATCATTGTTATTGCCATTGTCATAAGGACGCTGAATTGAGCGACCAGTAGGAGTGTAATATCTAGAAACAGTAAGTCTAACAGCACTACCATCACCTAAAGACATTTCACGTTGTACTAAACCTTTACCATAACTTCGTCTGCCAATAATTGTTCCTTTATCATTGTCTTGCAACGCACCTGCAACAATTTCACTAGCAGATGCCGAGTTCTCATTTATAAGAATATAAATAGCTCCTTCTTCAAAATCTCCTCGTCGTGTTGCGTACCTTTTTTCAATTTTGCCTGCCTTATTTTTAGTGAATAAAATAAGTTTGTCATCTTCTAGAAACTCGTCTACAATTTGTTCAGCTATGTCAAGAAAACCACCTGGATTATCTCTTAGATCCAAAGCTAATTTTGTTGCACCTCGATCTTGAAGTTCGTCTAATGCTTTTTTAAATTCTTTATAAGTAGATTCTGCAAAGCGATTAATTTTAATATAACCTAAGTTGTCGGTTAACATATAGGACGCTTCAACACTTTTTAACGGAATGTCTGAATATTTAACTTTAAAGGTTAATAATTCTTCTTCACCAGGACGATATACTTTAAGTGTAATCTTGCTATTTTTCTCGCCTTTTAATTTTTTAACGATGGCTTCATTGGTCCATTCCTTTCCAAAAATAGAATCTCCATTGGCCATTATAATTCGATCACCACCTTTAATACCGGCTTTTTCGCTTGGTCCACCTTCAATAGGTCTAATTACTGTAACAGTATCTTTATAGGTATAAAAACTAACTCCAATACCAATAAAATCACCTTTCATATTATCAATATTACTCTGCATTTCGCTTTTTGGTATATAAATAGAATGCGGATCTAAATTATCTAAAATGCTATTTACGGTGACATCAACAATGCTGTCAGTGTTAATTTGATCCACATATTCGTAATCGATATAATCTATAAGTCTGTTAAGTTTGTCTTTTTTGCTATTAGTAGTAAATAAACGATCTGATGTATCTGAGAAGTTTAGCTTTCCACCAATAAATACTCCAGCAGCAATAGCGACTCCAAATAATAGTGGTATGTATTTTTTTTGAAAGTTCATTTATGCATGTAAATCTTCAATCAGTTCGAGTGCAATTCCAGCTTTTTTTAGGAACTGAATTCCAGAGTCATCTTTATATCCTTCCTGATATACAACACGAATTATGCCAGCTTGATGAATAAGTTTGCTACATTCTTTACAAGGTGATAGCGTTATATATAAAGTAGCTCCTTTACAAGACTGTGTCGAAGCAGCAACTTTTAATATCGCATTTGCTTCAGCGTGGAGCACATACCATTTAGTGTAGCCATCATCGTCTTCACAATAGTTTTCAAAACCAGTAGGTGTACCATTATAGCCATCAGAAATAATCATTCTGTCTTTTACAATTAAAGCGCCTACTTGTTTGCGTTCGCAATGCGAAAGTTTTCCCCATTCTTTAGCAATTCTTAAATAGGCCTTATCGTATCGAAGTTGTTTTTCTTTTGGCATTATATGTATTTAAAATCTATACAACGAATATAATTGGTTCATATTTTAATTACAATAGTATTGTTAATAAGCATATAAACACGTTCCAAAAGTAATGATTATAACAAAAGATACAGGTATTAAATTTTGATGTTTACGTTAAAGTTTTACCAAAAATGGACTTGCTTTCTTAATTTTTTAAGAGAAAAGCTTGCTATTAATTAGCATTGGTAATACACAACCTAAAGCGATTGCTGAAATTACCATAATCCAGTCGCGTTTAGAAAACCTGAATATTGTTTGGCACAGAAAACTTAAAAAGATAACAATAAATGCTATTACGAGCTGACCTATTTCTATGCCTAAAGCAATTTCTATAATGGCAAGCAATTTGTTTTCAGAAGCTGATAATGATGCGTTGAGGTCGTTTTCAAAGCCTAATCCATGAATTAAACCAAAAAATAGTGCAATAAAAAAGAGTAATCCCATTTTAGATTGTTGTGCCTTTTTACCAGCAGTAAAAATATTGAAAAGAGCAACAATTAAAATGGTAAGCGGAATGAGGAATGATATAACTTTAATATCAACACTTATGATATTATACGTCACTAAACTTAAGGATAAACAATGTCCAATAGTGAAAATGCTAATTAATAATAGTATTCGCTTCCAATCCTTAAATAGGTATGGTAATGTTAAGACTAGTAAAAAAAGAATATGATCATAAGCGTTAATATGAAGGACATGGTAGATGCCGACTTGTAGATTGGATATTAAATTATCTATCATGGTTTATGAATTTGGGTTATCTCAAAGTTACATTTTATAATTAAAACCTGAAATGAAAATTTAAAAGAATAAGGATAGGATTGATATATCATGGGTAATTAAATGTGGATGGTATTATTTTTTCAGAAATAAAAAATGTAAAGCATTTTTATTTACTTTCGTATATAAGTAGAATTAACTAAGGAGCAATAGAACGTTAAACCTTTGTACTCTGATGTAAATTTTATTTTTTAATTACAATTTTTTTATATCTTTAACGCTTAAACTAATAAAATTAAGAACTAGAACGATGAAAAGACTATTTTCTATCTTAGCCATAACAGGAATATCGGCTTTCGCTACTGTAAGTGCTACTGCAACAACAATTGCAACCACATTTCAAGAGGTACCAACTGAAGAATTATCTTTTACGCAACAAGTAAAAGAACGTTTTATTGAAGGTGGACCATTTTTCATGGGTATTGTATTATTATGTTTAATCTTAGGATTAGCAATTGCTATTGAAAGAATTATTTATTTAAATCTTGCTACAACTAACACTAAAAAATTAACTCAAAATGTTGAAGATGCTCTTCAATCGGGTGGAGTTGATGCCGCTAAGGAAGTTTGCAGAAATACAAAAGGTCCAGTTGCATCTATTTTTTATCAAGGGTTAGACCGAGCAGATGAAAATCTTGAAGCTGCAGAAAAAGCTGTTGTAGCTTATGGTGGAGTTCAAATGGGACAATTAGAAAAGAATGTGTCTTGGATTTCATTATTTATAGCATTAGCACCAATGCTTGGTTTCATGGGAACTGTACTTGGTATGATTGATGCTTTTGATAAAATTGAAGCTGCAGGTGATATGAATCCTTCATTAGTTGCAGGTGGTATTAAAGTGGCCTTATTAACAACCGTATTTGGTCTGATTGTTGCTATTATATTACAAATCTTTTACAACTATATTATCTCTAAAATTGATAGTATCGTTAATGATATGGAAGATTCATCAATAACTTTAATGGATTTATTGGTAAGACACAAAAAGTAATCATCATTTATTAAATCATACATAATATGAATATTCAAAAAATAATCAAAATTGGTGCTTTAGTAATTGGTCTAATTGCGGTGTTCTTCTTAGTAAGAATAATGATGTTAGGTGATGAAGCTATTGAGGCAGATGTTGCAAATCAGGGTGTTTTATCTGGTTTTGCAAACCTAGCTTATGTTGTATTGGCTATCGCAGCAATATCAGCTGTGCTATTTAGTCTTGTCAACTTAGTTAGTCAACCAGAAAAGCTTAAAAAAGCATTAATTTCTTTAGGTGTTTTTGCACTTGTATTAGCAATCGCATGGTTTGCTTCTTCAGGAGAAGAAAGACTTTTAGATGATGGTAAAGTTTTAACTGCAGGTCAATCTCAAATGGTTGAAGCAGGAATTAAGGCCTTCTATATTTTAATTTTGTTTGCGGCAGGTTTGATGGCGTTTTTCGGAGTTAAAAAGATGTTAAGTAAATAATAATACAAACTAAATTATGGCAAAACGATCAGCACCAGAAGTAAATGCAGGATCTATGGCTGATATTGCATTCTTATTGCTCATATTCTTCTTGGTGACAACTACGATACCTAAAGATTCTGGTATCACACGTAAGTTGCCTCCAATTGAAGAAAATGATGAGGATGTAATTATCAAGGAAAAGAATATTTTTACCGTATTATTAAATGGTAAAGATCAGCTTTTAGTTGAAGATGAATTGATGGAGATTAAGAATTTAAGAAAGGCAGCAATTAAGTTCCTTGATAATGGTGGAGATGGAACATGTTCATATTGCAAGGGAGCAAAGGATCCAAAGTCATCTGATAATCCTGATAAGGCAATTATTTCATTGAAAAATGATAGGCAGACATCTTATGCCGCTTACATTACTGTTCAAAATGAACTAGTAGCAGCATATAATGAACTTCGTAACAGAAGAGCTTTAGAGATTGGACCAAAGAAAGGATTTCCTGATATGGACTTTATAGCTATGGAAAAATCGTATGATGATGCTAAGTTTACGGGAAATAAAGAAAAACTTAAAGAAGTTATTGAGCAAATCAAATTAGAGATACCTCAAAAACTATCTGAAGTAGAATAAATTAAAACATAGAACATGTCTAAATTTAAAAGTAAAAAAGATAATAGTTTGCCAGCAGTAAATACGGCATCTTTACCTGATATTGTATTTATGTTACTGTTCTTCTTTATGGTAGTAACCGTAATGAGAGAAGATAACCTTTTAATTGAAAACAGATTACCTCAGGCAGATCAAGTTGAAAAACTAGATAAGAAATATCCTATTAGTTATATTTATGTAGGTAAACCTTCAAAAGCATACGAAAAGTATGGTACTGAAGCTCGAATGCAATTGAATGATAAGCTAGCTGAGATTACAGAAATTCAAGCGTTTATAAATTCTGAAAGAGCTGCTTTACGTGAAGAATTAATACCTAAGCTTACGGTGTCATTAAAAGTTGATAAAGAAGCAAATATGGGTATTGTAGGTGATATTAAGAAAGAACTTAGAAAAGCTAGTGCATTTAGAATTAATTATACTACTGCGACTGGTGATGCTAAAAAGAACTTAGAATAACTATTTACACTTAATAATGTAAAAGCATCCTAGAATTTCTAGGATGCTTTTTTTATATAAACGGCCTAATATTTTAGGGTCTATTGCGTTATATTTGTACTATGAAACTTAGTTTTTCTTTTTTACTTTTTATGGTTTTGGGATGTAATTGGTTAAATGCCCAAAATCCATCTCAAACAGCAATTATAGCAGATACAACGTCAGTAGTTGATGATAAATATAGAGAGGATCAGTTTTATATATCAGTAACTTATAATCTCTTAGGTAAAAAACCCGATGGTGTTTCTCAAAGTGGTTTTTCTAGTGGATACCATTTTGGTTTTATTAGGGATATGCCCATTAATAAAAAAAGAAATTTAGCGATTGGTGTTGGACTCGGATTTTCATCTAATTCTTATAATCAAACACTTCAAATTTCTGAAAGTAATTCTAGTTTTCAGTATGTTATTTTAAATGATAATGAAATAGAATATAGTAAAAACAAGTTTTCTACATATTTAGTTGAGTTTCCAATTGAGTTTAGATGGCGAACGTCAACGGCCCTAGACTATGACTTTTGGCGAATATATGCAGGTGTAAAATTAGGATATGTATTATATAACTCTTCCAAGTTTAATAGTACAGCTGCAGATATTAAACTGTCAAATATTGGTGATTTTAATGGGTTCCAGTATGGTCTAACCCTTAGTGCTGGATATTCCACAATAAGTTTTCATTTGTACTATGGCCTTAATGAGATTTTTAAGAGCAATGCTATGGTTGATGGAAAATCAATTGATATGAATTCCGTTCGAATTGGATTAATGTTTTATATTCTATAAAGATTAAATCCAATAATTAAGTAGAATTAACTGCGGTAACAAGCCCACAAAAAATCCAATAATCAATTCAATTGGTGTATGCGCTTTTAGATGTAATCTTGAGGTTGCAATAGCACCAAGAATAATACTCATTAATGCAATAGTTCCGTTGATATTAATTTTATAATGAACAGCTAATGCAACTGCAAACATAAAAAATCCGGTAGCAGCAATCATGTGAATACTTGCTTTAAATTTTACAATGGCTAAAGCAAAACAAGTTATTGTGGAAATTAAAATACCAATAAAAAAGAAGTATAATTCAGGAATTTCATTTTGTGGAAGAACCCTTATGATTACTAAAATTACAATAAAACAATTTAGTAATAACGGAAGCTTTCGTTCATCTGTAGTTTCAAGATATACCGAATCTACTTTTCTAAGCGTCTTTAAAAGATAATAAAGTAAAATAGGCAAAATCACTGTTAATATTGTAATCGAAAATAATTTCGCTTTTAGGACTGGATCTGGAATAAATCGAGGAGTCTTCGAAAAATAAAAAAGCACACCTAGTAAAGGCATTAATAGTGGATGAAAAATAAACGATATGCTTTTTAGCAGCTGATTTATCATATCTTTTTTCTCAATCTTGCAACTGGAATATCTAACTGTTCTCGATATTTTGCAACTGTTCGACGTGCAATAGGATAGCCTTTTTCTTTTAGAATTGTAGCTAACTTTTCGTCTGTAAGTGGTTTGCGTTTATTTTCTTCTTCAATAACCGTTTCTAAAATTTTCTTGATTTCACGAGTAGATACTTCTTCACCTTGATCGTTAGTCATCGATTCTGAGAAAAATTCTTTAATTAATTTAGTGCCATAAGGTGTGTCAACATATTTACTGTTCGCAACTCTTGAAACGGTTGAAACATCCATATCAATTTCATCTGCAATGTCTTTAAGAATCATTGGCTTCAGTTTACGTTCATCACCCGAAAGAAAATAGTCCTTTTGATAATGCATAATTGAACTCATTGTTACGAAAAGCGTTTGCTGACGTTGTTTTATTGCTTCAATAAACCATTTGGCTGCATCTAATTTTTGCTTAATGAAAAGTACGGCATCTTTTTGTGATTTACTTTTTTCCTTAGCTTCTTTATAGCCTTTCATCATGTTGCTATATTCTCTAGACACATGAAGTTCAGGAGCGTTTCTTCCATTAAGGGTGAGTTCTAATTCTCCGTCAACAATTTTTATAGCAAAATCGGGAACAACGTGTTCCACCATTCTATTGTTTCCAGCGTAAGAACCACCAGGTTTAGGATTTAGTCGTTCAATTTCTTCAATAGCATCTTTTAGTTGCATTTCAGTAATGTCAAACTTTTGAAGTAATTTCTTGTAATGTTTTTTTGTAAACTGATCGAAAGCCTTATCAATTATATTACAAGCGAGTTCAACATCTGGGTATTTTTCTTTTCTATGTAACTGAATACTTAAACATTCTTGTAAACTCCGGGCTCCTACACCTGCAGGATCTAATTGATGCACAATCTGAAAAATTTGCTCTACTGATTTTTCATCGGTATAAACACCTTGTGTAAATGCCAAATCATCTACAATATCACTAATTGATCGACGTATATAACCACTTTCATCCACGCTTCCCACTAGAAATTCGGCGATATTATATTCCTCATCGCTAAGTCTAAAGGTGTTTAATTGATTCGTTAAGTGTTGTGTAAATGAAGTGCCAGCGGCATATGGCACATTTTTTTCTTCATCATCTGCACTGTAATTATTGGCTTGTGTACGATAATCTGGAATTTCATCGTCGCTTAAGTAATCGTCAACATTTATGTCTTCAGCTTCAATGGTTTCATTTTCATTAAAGTCATCATCAGAATTATCAAATTCATCCATATTATCGTCAAACTCATCTTTAGTTTCCTTCCCATTCTCTAAAGCCGGATTTTCTTCTAATTCTTGCTTTAAACGTTGCTCAAAAGCTTGAGTAGGCAACTGTATCAACTTCATGAGTTGAATTTGTTGCGGTGACAACTTCTGAGATAATTTAAACTGTAGATATTGTTTAAGCATGTATTGAATATGGTATAAAAGTAAAGTTAAAAAAAAACAATCTATATTATTGTATAAACATAGATTGTTTTAGTCAATTGTTATGCCAAAAAAAAATTAAAATTCGGCATTTTGAGGTGTTCTAGGATAAGGAATTACATCTCTAATGTTACCCATTCCAGTTGCGAACATCACTAAACGTTCAAAACCTAAACCAAAACCAGAATGAACTGCAGTTCCGTATTTACGTAAATCTAAATACCACCATAATTCTTTCTCGTCGATATCAAGTGCTTTCATTTTTTCTTTCAGCACCTCTAAGCGCTCTTCACGTTGAGATCCTCCTACCATTTCACCTATGCCAGGAAATAAAATATCCATTGCGCGAACTGTTTTACCATCTTCATTTAAGCGCATATAAAAGGCTTTAATATTTGCTGGATAATCGAATAAAATTACTGGACATTTAAAATGTTTTTCAACTAAGAAACGTTCATGTTCACTTTGTAAATCTGCTCCCCATTCTTCAATGATGTAATTGAATTTCTTTTTCTTGTTTGGTTTACTATTCTTTAAAATATCGATTGCTTCTGTATAACTTACGCGTTTAAAATTATTGTCGACAACAAATTTAATTTTATCAATCAAGCTCATTTCTGAACGTTCAGCTTGTGGTTTTGTTTTTTCTTCATCAAGTAAGCGTTGTTCTAAAAATTCTAAATCTTCACGATTATGTTCTAAAACGTAGTTTAACACCGATTTCATAAAGTCCTCAGCTAAATCCATATTTCCAGCCAAATCCATAAAAGCTACTTCTGGCTCTATCATCCAAAATTCTGCTAAATGACGAGAGGTATTTGAGTTTTCAGCCCTAAATGTTGGTCCGAATGTATACACTTTCCCAAGAGACATGGCATAGGTTTCAGCTTCTAACTGTCCAGATACCGTAAGGTTGGTTTCCTTCCCGAAGAAATCTTTTGTATAATCTACATCGCCATTTTCTGTTAATGGAGGATTTTTAGCATCTAAAGCGCTAACCTTAAACATTTCACCAGCACCTTCAGCATCACTTCCTGTGATAATTGGTGTATGCATATAATAAAACCCATTCTCGTTGAAATACTTATGTACTGCAAAGGATAATGACGAACGCAAACGCATTACAGCACTAAATGTGTTTGTTCTTGTGCGTAAATGAGCATTTTCACGTAAAAACTCAAAAGAGTGTTTTTTTGGTTGAATTGGATATTCATCTGGATGAGAATCACCTAAAACATCTATTGAAGTCACTTGTATTTCAACTTTCTGACCTTTTCCTTGGCTTTCTACTAGGTCGCCCTTAATATGAACTGCAGCTCCTGTAGTTATTCGTTTTAAAGTAGTTTCATCAGTGTTTTCAAAATCGACAACGCATTGGATATTATTTATTGTAGAACCATCATTTAAAGCAATGAATCGATTTGCTCTAAACGTTCTTACCCATCCTTTAATTTCAAGGGGTTGTAATGGAATATCTTGTGTTAATAATTGTGAAACTGAATATGTCATTTTTATTAATTTTTTTGCAAATATAAATGTTTATGAAATAGTATTTTCTTCTAGATTTTCGACTTCTTCAATGACTTCGATATCTTCAGAATCTTGAGGGATAATATTTATTGAAGGTTCTTTTAATACTTCTTTGTTTGCAATATTTCTTTCAAGTGATAATAATAGCGATGGTAACAATAGTAAATTTGATAACATTGCAAAGAGCAATGTTGCTGAAACTAATGCTCCTAAGGCTTTTGTGCCTCCAAAACTAGAGGTAGTAAATACAATGAAACCAAAGAATAAAACAATAGATGTGTAAAACATACTTACACCTGTTTCTCGTAAAGCAGCATATACTGATTTACGTATTTTCCAGTGGTTGGCTTGTAATTCTTGCCTGTATTTTGCCAAAAAGTGAATGGTATCATCTACTGAAATACCAAAGGCGATGCTAAATACTAATATTGTTGATGGCTTTATTGGGACATTTAGAAATCCCATTAATCCAGCAGTAATTAATAAAGGCAATAGGTTTGGAACTAATGATACGAGAATCATTCGAAATGACCTGAACATATAAGCCATAAATAAGGAAATAAGGAAAATAGCAAGACTTAAAGAAATGACTAAATTTCGCACTAAATATTTGGTTCCTTTTTGAAACACTAAAGCTTTACCAGTCATTGTAACTTCAAAGCGATCTTCTGGAAATACCTTATCAATTTTGTTTTGCAGATTCTCTTCAATGCGTTCCATTTTATCAGTACCAATGTCTTTCATGAACGTTGTGATACGCGCATATTGACCAGTGCTATCCACAAAATTCTTCAGCATATCTACATTAGACGATGAGTTTTTAGCGTAAGATAAAATAAAACTATTTTCTTGACTTGTTGGAAGTTGATAGTATTTTGGATTTCCGTTATAATAGGCTTGTTTACTATATTTTACCAAGCTTACAACTGAAATTGGTTTTGATAATTCGGGTGTTTCAATAATAAGTTCTTCTAATTCGTTCATACGCTTAAGCGTACTCAACTTCATCACACCTTTTTTTCGTTTGGTATCTATCATAATTTCCAAAGGCATGATACCATTAAACTCACTTTCAAAAAACTTGATGTCTTTAAAAAAGGCAGTGTCTTTAGGCATATCTTCAATAAGGCTGCCTGAAATTTTTATTTGATAAATTCCGATGATACTGGCAACTAAAAGAATCAAGGAGGTCAGATAAATTGTGATTTTTTTATACTTAACCATGCGTTCAATCCAATCTACAAATCCTCCAATCCATCGCTTATTCAAATGCTCGAGATGTCTTTCTTGTGGGTAAGGTAAAAACGTATACATGATTGGAATGACCAATAAACACAATATGAAAATTGCTAGAATACTCAGCGATGCCACAATACCAAACTCTTTAAGTAAGGTGCTTTCTGTTAAAATAAATGTAGCAAAACCAGAAGCTGTGGTTACGTTTGTCATTAACGTGGCATTACCGATTTTAGTAATAACTCGTTGAAGGGACTTTACTTTATTACCATGTAATTTTACTTCGTGTTGGTATTTATTGATTAAGAAAATACAATTAGGAATTCCAATGACAATAATCAAAGGCGGAATTAACGCAGTTAGAACTGTAATTTCATATTTGAGTAATCCTAAAATTCCGAAGGTCCACATTACACCTATACAAACTACAATAAGTGATATAAAAGTGGCTCTAAATGATCTAAAGAATAAGAAGAATATAAGCGATGTAACACCAAGTGCTAAACCGATAAAAAGACCAATTTCATCAACAATATTTTGCGCATTTAATGTTCTAATATAAGGCATACCAGAAACTCGAACATCCAAATTATAGTTGGTCTCAAAATCATTTATTTTGTCTTCAAGCGAAAGCATGACAAAGTCTTTTCTCGCAGACGTATTAACGATGTCTTTTTTAAGATATATTGCTGTACGTATCGTTTTTGTTTTTTTATTAAACAAAAAGTTATCGTAAAAAGGATATTGTTTAAAGAGTTCTTGCTGAAGAATATCTATTTGTTCAATAGAAGTGATGGAATCTTTTATAAAAGGTTCTAGATCAAATTTTTCGGCTTTTGTATTTTTTATTAATTTTTGTAGATCTTTAATAGACACAACCGTTTCTACTTCGTCATAAGATTTTAAATCTTCCGAAAGTTGATTCCAAGCATTTAATTTTTCGACAGTAAATAGTGTTGAATCTTTTACGCCAAGAACAATAAGATTACCTTCTTCACCGAAGATATCTAGAAACTCATTGTAGGTGATGTTAACGTCATGATCATCAGGAAGTAAATTAGCTTCAGTATAGGTAAACCGCATGTGTTTCCATTGGTAACTAAAGAAAATAGTTGCCAATACAATACAAATGAGAATACCAATTTTATTACGCAAAATTAATCGCGCAATAACTTCCCAAAAACCTGTTGAAAATAATTTAAACATCTACCTATTAAAAAGGAGCGACAAAGGTAGAAAAAACCAAAGGATATGCTCTATAAATTAATGCTAATTTATAGTATTTATAAGCTAACGTTAAATGTGAATTTTGCAGCAATATTATCATTCAATTTTGGGAGATGATATCCACCATAGCGATATGCGAAACTTAAACCAAAACCAAATAGTAATTTATTGATTTCGAAACCAGCTTCTGAGTAGCCTTTTTCTAATGTGCCAAATGTGATATTTTCATGTCGCTCAATGTCATGCATGTCTCCAATAGCAAATCTAGAAATCAAAACCAATTGTGGTCTGTAGCGTTCACTGATCTTGAATGGTTTAACGTAATGCTTTAATTGAAGTGTAGCAAATCGATCTGAGAAAAACTCATTGAAATACATGGTTTCAAAGCTATTAACACCAGCAACAGAAAAACGTCGCACAATGGTTTCCTTAGTAATATTATTAGGATATGCGTGATACAAATGAGTTAGAGGTGTGCTTCCTGTGGCAAGACCACTACTTACTATTAATTCTGAAAAGACGTCCTCATTATACCTTATTTTATGCTGCTTTCTAAAATCGACTTTAAAAAAATTGAAATCACCCTTTAAAACATTTTTAAAACTTTGAGTTAATTGAAGTGTGAATTTTGGATAACCATCCTTAGTTTCTATGGTTTTATCATTTAAAGTTATAAAATCACTAAAAGGACTCCATTGCAATCCAATTTTTGCAGTAGTGAGATCAAAGTTTTTATAATTTGTATCTTTTGTAACAAAGATGTAATTATAAGTTGGATCAATTTTACTGATTGCTAATTCAGTTTCGGTAATTAAATTATTAGATAATTGGTGTTCGATATTAATTGCTTTTGTGATATGTTTATGGAATAAATCAATATTCAATAAGCGTGGTTCGAAAAATTGAAAAAACCGTTTATCAGTTAAAAAACTTGAGCTTCCAGTTTCCTGCAAATCATCAGTATAGGATAAATTAATCCAAGTTTTTGTGGCTTCATGGATTCTAAATCCACCTCCAATTTTATATTTGAAGCGATGATCTTTAAATCCGTAAACAACATAACTATCAATACGGTATTTTTCAGAAAACTCATCATTAGTTACACCACCTAATCCAGTTCTAAACCCTTCATATTGATTAAATTTTACCAAATAGCGAAGGTCTACATTTAAAAATTTAGTTGGAAAATAACCATTTCCTAAATGTTGCAAATAGTCAATTTTATGAATAGAATCAGTTAGAACTACTGCAGAATCTTGTTGAGTATTGGGCTCTTGTGAGTGCAATGCATATGAACATAGTGTTATAACGAGTAAAAATAAACACTTGCGCATTGAGGACTACTAATGGATTAAATTAAAAGAATAAAAAAGCGACGTTTTAATAAGTCGCTTTGTTGAGAATTATACAGTCATGATTTCTTTTTCTTTGACTTCAAAAACATCGTCTATCTTTTTAACGTACTTGTCTGTCATTTGTTGCACGTCAATTTCAGCATTTTTTTGTTGATCTTCAGAAGCATCATCCAGGTTCTTGATGTCAGTATTAGCTTCTTTACGTGCATTTCTCACACCTACTTTAGCATCTTCTGCTTCTGCTTTTGCTTGTTTTGATAAATCACGTCTGCGTTCTTCAGTTAATGGAGGAACATTGATGATTATTGTTTCTCCATTATTCATAGGATTAAAACCTAAGTTCGCAAACATAATACCGCGTTCAATTTCTTGAAGCATAGTTTTTTCCCATGGCTGAACAGTAATTGTTCTTCCATCTGGTGTGTTCACATTGGCAACTTGTGATAACGGTGTTTGAGAACCATAGTAATCTACCATTACACTTCCTAGCATTGCCGGACTTGCTTTACCAGCTCTAATATTTAAAAATTGTTTTTCGAGATGCTTCATAGCAGCATCCATAGCTTCTTGAGCTGTATCTAATATAAATTTTATGTCTTCGTTCATTTTAAAAAACTTTAAGTTGTAAAAAGCTTACCAAAAAATAAGCCAAACATTATAAATTAACTTTAGTACCTATGTTTTCTCCGGAAACAACCTTCATCAAGTTTCCTTTTTTATTCATATCGAATACAATAATTGGTAAATTGTTTTCCTGACTTAAGGTAAATGCTGTGGTGTCCATAACTTTAAGACCTTTACGTAATACATCGGCAAAGGTGATGTGATCAAACTTAACAGCATTTAAATCTTTTTCAGGATCTGCCGTATAAATTCCATCAACACGTGTGCCTTTTAAAATCACATCAGCTTCAATTTCAATAGCTCTTAAAACAGCTGCAGAATCTGTTGTGAAATATGGATTTCCTGTTCCTCCACCAAAAATCACAACGCGTCCTTTTTTAAGATGACTCATTGCTTTACGTCTAATGAACGGTTCGGCAACTTCATTGATTTTAATAGCAGTTTGTAAACGTGTTTTTACACCAGCATCTTCAAGGGCATTTTGTAGTGCTAGTCCGTTAATGACTGTTGCTAACATTCCCATATGATCACCTTGAACACGATCCATACCAGCCATTGCTCCAGCAACACCTCTAAATATATTACCTCCACCAATAACAATAGCGACTTCTACACCTAAATCTGTGATTTCTTTGATGTCTTTAGCGTATTCTGATAATCGTTCTGGGTCAATTCCGTACTGACGGGAACCCATTAGGGCTTCACCAGATAACTTGAGTAAGATTCTCTTGTATTTCATGTTTCATTTGAAAGTTGTACAAAAATAACAAAAATAGAACGTATTTCTTTTTATTTTTCTGATGACATTCTATAATTACTTCGATATATAGATATAATGCTAAAATACAATATCTATGAAATTAAATTACATACCTCTAATTATTCTCTTTTTTAATTTCACTTGTTTCGCACAAGGATTTGAATGGGTCAAACATATTGAAGGAACTGGGACAAAAAATATAACACATTCTGTTATGGATGATTCTGACAACCTTTACGTTGCTGGATATTTTGATGGCGAAACAGATTTTGATCCAACAGGAAATGATAATAGTATTAATGCGAATGGTGCGTATTATGCATTTCTTACACAATACAATAGTTCTGGAGATTTGCAATGGGTTAAAGCTATAGAAACTTCTAGTTTTGTTGTAATTAATAAGCTATTGATAGTAAATAATGGGATTTACGTTGCAGGTTATTTTAGAGAAAGTGCTGATTTTGATTCAGGGACAACTGTATTGACAGCTAGTCTTTCTTCTGGAAGTAAGATGTTTTTGGCTTTCTATGATTTGGATGGAAATTTTCAATGGGTTGAGGGTTGGACAAATTCATCAGCAAAAACAACACCACAAGATTTAGTAGTAGATTCTGAAGGGAACCTTCATATTACAGGAAATTATTATGAAGGTTTGTTTAGACCTGATCCCAATAATAACGCTGTTGTTTATAGTTCAACACGACAAAAGGGGTTTTGGATTACTTTAGATTCCTCAAGTAATTATATGAGATCAAATCAGTTTGGCGATCCTGCGAATACTTGGTATAACTATGATAGTGTTGATAATATCATTATGAATGGCACTAACCATGTGTTAATATCAGGAAGATTTAGAGGGAGTTTTGATTTTGATTTTGATTCTGGAACATCAGTTTTAGAGAATGAAAATGGCGCAAGTTTTTTTGCTAAATATCTCTTAGATGGGACTTTAGTTTGGGTAAAGCAATTAGAGCGCGTAGAATCTCAACATTTAATATGTGATAGTGAGGGTAATATTTTTGCTACAGGTATATACGGAGGAAATGTAGATTTTGATCCTTCAGATACTTCAGAATATATCGTTGAAGGCTTTGGTTCTTATTACGATAACTACCTTTTTAAGTGGAATAATAATGGGGAATTTAATTGGGCTTTTGGTTTTGGAAGTAATTACGGACCAGCAGATAGTAGTAATGCTATCGCATTAGATGGTGATTCGGTATATATTACGGGTGGAATAACGTATGCTAATGAAGTTGATTTTGATCCAGATCCCAATGAAACGTTTGGTATTACAGCGAATGGTATTTCAGACTATTTTTGTGCTAGATATACTACTGAAGGAGATTTTATTTGGGTTCATAGTCTAAGTGGTGATCAAGCATTAACGAGTGACGTTTCAGGAAAAGGAATAATGATAAATAGTATGGGTAAAGTTTATTCAGTTGGAGAATTTAGTGATACTGTTGACTTTAATTCGGGTTCTGAACTGATAACAGCTCAAGGCTATAAGGATATTTTCCTGATGCGTTTAGATAATGAGGTTCTTGGAATACAGGAGGAAAGCCTTGAAAATTCCCTCAACATCTATCCTAATCCAGTTTCGAATGACCTATTTATTAAAGCAAAATCAGTGTTACAAAATCTTAATATTTATAACATCGAAGGTCAATTGATTTATTCTGCTTACTTAAATAATTATAAGTCCGAAATTGATTTAAGTCATCTAACCACAGGTGTTTACTTATTAAAAGTATATGCTAAAGATGGCCTAACAATGACAAGGCGGTTGATAAAAAAATAAAATAAAAAAAACCTCTCAGTTAATGAGAGGTTTAATTTTTATATAACGAATATTCTGATTATCCTACTGTAGCACGTTTAAATCCAGTAACAGCAACGTCACCATAAGTCTTAACATACTGAGCAACAGTTTGCTTTTCATCTTTGATGAATTTTTGATCAAGTAAACATTTTTCTTGATCTAAAGTTGTATTATCAGAAATAAAACGTTCCATTTTACCTGGTAATATTCTATCCCAGATTTGTTCTGGTTTACCTTCAGCTTTCAATTCAGCTTTTGCTGCGTTTTCAGCTTCTGCAATTACTTCAGGAGTTAATTGCGCCATAGAAATGTAACTTGGTACATTCTTTAAGGTCTTTCCTAAACGTCCTAATTCGATATTGTCTTTTTCAATAACTGCAATTCTAGCTTCAGTTTCAGAAGCAACGAATGCTGGATCAAAATCTTTATAAGATAATGTTGTTGCTCCCATTGAAGCGACTTGCATTGCTACATCTTTAACTAATACTTCAGCGTTATCAACTTTAGCAGATAAACCAACTAAAGCAGCAATTTTGTTAATATGAACATATTGACCAACATAAGGTGCGTCAATTTTTTCAAAAGCTGTGATGTCTAATTTTTCACCAATAACTCCTGTTTGCTCAATTAGTTTTTCAGCAACAGTCATTCCACCAAAATCTGCAGCTAAAAATTCTTCTTTAGTATTACAGTTTAAAGCGATATCTGCTAATTGATTAGCTAATTCGATAAAGTTTTCGTTTTTTCCAACGAAATCTGTTTCACATCCTAATACGATAGCAACACCTGATGTGTTATCTGCATTAATTTTTGCAATTGCAGCACCTTCAGAAGAATCTCTGTCAGCTCTTTTTTCTGCAACTTTTTGTCCTTTTTTACGAAGTACTTCAATGGCTTTGTCAAAATCGCCTCCAGCTTCAACTAGAGCTTTTTTGCAATCCATCATACCAGCTCCAGTAGCTTGTCTTAATTTATTTACTTCAGCGGCTGTAATTTTTACAGTATTTTCCATAATGTTATAAAATTAAAAAAAGTCGTTTAATTATCATTTCATAAGAAAACAATTAAACGACTTAATACTATTGTGTAATTGTTAATTTATTCTTCTTCGTTAGCTGCAACTGGTGCAACTACTTCAGTTTTCTTTTCAGCTTTTGCTTTAACCTTTGTGTCTGCTTTCACTTCTTTTTTAGCTGCTGGTGATTTTTCACTTTTAGCATCTTTTTCAGCTTTATCAGATTTTCTTTCAGCCAAACCATCTGCAACTGCCGATGTTACCACAGACATAATACAATTGATTGACTTAGAAGCATCATCATTAGCAGGAATTAAATAATCTACTTCACGAGGGTCAGAGTTCGTATCTACCATTGCGAAGATTGGAATGTTTAATTTTTGCGCTTCTTTAATAGCGATGTGCTCACGTTTGATATCTACAACAAATAATGCTCCAGGTAAACGTGTCATATCAGAAATAGAACCTAAATTCTTTTCTAATTTAGCTCTTTGACGATCCACTTGTAAACGCTCTTTTTTAGATAAAGAGTTGAATGTTCCATCTTTCTTCATACGATCAATCATAGCCATTTTCTTAACGGCTTTTCTAATTGTTACGAAGTTTGTTAACATTCCGCCTGGCCATCTTTCAGTAATGTAAGGCATGTTTACAGCGCCAGCTTTTTCAGCTACGATGTCTTTAGCTTGTTTTTTTGTAGCAACAAATAAGATTTTCTTTCCAGAAGCGGCAATTTTGTGCAATGCTTCAGACGTTTCTTCAATTTTTGCTTGAGTTTTGTAAAGGTTGATAATATGGATACCATTACGTTCCATATAGATGTAAGGCGCCATGTTTGGATCCCATTTTCTCGTTAGGTGACCAAAGTGTACACCTGCGTCAAGTAATTCTTTTACTTCTACTTTTTCCATGTTGTATTCGTTTACGTTCTGTTAAATTAGCAATGACAAAGTGGTTGCTTGCGCTCGCCTTTATCATTTAGATGCTAAACTTTATCCCGAACTCATTTCGGGATTTATTTATGCTGCTGAACTGTGAAAACTCACGATTCAGACTTTTAATCTAAAGCTGTTCTGATAATTGACCAGAACAGCTTTTGAAATTTTTTATATTCCGAAGAAAATTCAGAATAATAAAAAAGAATAGGATTAACGTTTCGAGAACTGGAATTTCTTCCTTGCTTTTTTCTGACCGAACTTTTTACGTTCAACCATTCTTGGGTCTCTAGTTAATAATCCTTCTGGCTTTAATATTAGTCTGTTTTCTGCATCAAGCTCACACATAGCGCGAGATAATGCTAAACGGATCGCTTCGGCTTGGCCTGTAATGCCACCACCATAAACGTTTACTGTAATATCAAAGTTGCCATCGTTGTTAGTCATGGTTAAAGGTTGGTTTACTTTGTACTGCAATGTTGCAGTAGGAAAATAAACCGCCATGTCTTTTTTGTTTACCGTGATCTTGCCTTTTCCTTTAGCAAGGTACACACGAGCAACAGCCGTCTTTCTACGACCGATTTTGTGAATTACTTCCATTAGTTAACTTTGTTTAAGTCAATTGCTTTTGGTTTTTGAGCTTCATGTGTATGAGCCGAACCAACAACAACATTTAAATTACGGAATAGCTCTGCACCTAATTTGTTTTTAGGGAGCATTCCTTTTACTGATTTTTCTACGATTCTTGCAGGATCTTTTCCAAACAATTCAGTCGCAGTTAAACTTCTTTGACCACCTGGATAACCTGTGTGTCGAATGTACGTTTTGTCATTCCACTTGTTACCTGATAAGTTGATTTTTTCTGCATTGATAACAATTACGTTATCTCCACAATCAACATGTGGTGTGAAGTTAGGCTTGTGTTTACCTCTTAAAAGTATTGCTACCTTAGAAGCTAAACGACCTAGCGTTTGATTTTCAGCATCAACTAAAACCCACTCTTTATTAACAGTAGCTTTGTTTGCTGAAATCGTTTTGTAGCTTAATGTGTCCACACTTATTCATATTAATTACTTGTCTCACGACAAATAGGTTAAACTTTTCTCTCTCAAAAAGAGTTTGCAAATTTACGATTATATATTTGATAACCAAACAGACGTGCGTGTTTTTTGTAAGCAAAAAAAAGAGGAGATTATATTGCGATTAATTCAAGCGCGAACTGTCGCTCGTTGCAATCTATCGTTAATAGATTTCCCTAATCCTTTGTCTGGAAACCGTTCTGCGATAATAATGTCTAATTCTTGTTTGTCTAATTGATGTAAGGCATCGTATAATTTTGAAGCCGCTTCTTGCAAGTCTGTTAATTCTGAAAGCACAATTTGAAAGACTATAGCATTGTGTTCTGAAGGTTTGCTAAATGCTAAAACTCCAATACGTTTATCTGTATACTTTTCAATAGCATCCGAAATATTATCAACTAAAATAGTTCGAGTTTTTGGTGCATAATGTCGATCTAACATACCTGGTGCATCTGGAGCGATTTCTTTTTTGTTTTTTATTTGAATTGGTCCAACAATGGATTCAATAGCTTCAATAGAGGTCGAACCCAAACGATAAATAATAGGTTCTACACCTTCAAAACCTATGATAGTTGATTCTATGCCTCGCTGACATGGTCCACCATCAAGTACCATTTTAATAGCATCTTTAAAATAGTTCTCCACGTGTTGTGCAGTTGTCGGACTGATATTCCCAAACGGATTGGCACTTGGTGCAGCCAATGGAAAATCTAATTGATTCAATAAGTCTAAGGTCGTCGAGTGATTTGGAATACGAACCGCAACCGTATCTTTTCCTGCAGTAATTAATTCTGGAATCGACGATTGTTTTGGTAACACTAAAGTTAAAGGCCCAGGCCAAAAGGCATCTGCTAAGCGTTGTGCTTTTTCAGGAATATAACTTACAATCGTAGGTAACAATTCGATAGAAGGAATATGAACAATCAACGGATTAAAAAACGGACGCTTCTTCGTTTCAAAAATGCGTTTAATAGCTTTTTCACTGAAGATATTTCCAGCCAATCCATAAACCGTTTCAGTAGGAATAGCCACCAATTCTTCTGCGTTTAAAATTGCAACCGCTTTTGATATGTCTGTTGAAATGATACTCATAAGTTCTTTACACATTGCAATATTAGTTCAAAAAAATGAAAGATTTATTAGTAGTTTTGCAGCCTTAAATGATTTGAGATGATTTCAGTTGATAATTTATCAGTAGAATTTAGTGGTCACACGTTGTTTAGTGATGTGTCTTTTACCATAAATGCAGATGATAAAATTGCATTAATGGGAAAAAATGGCGCAGGAAAATCGACCATGATGAAAATTATTGCAGGTGTTCAAAATGCCACACGTGGCAATGTAAGAACGCCAAAGGATGCAATTATTGCATATTTGCCACAGCATTTATTAACTGAAGATAATACCACTGTTTTTGATGAAGCGTCTAAAGCCTTTAGTCATGTGTTTGCTATGCGTGATGAAATGGAAGGGTTGAATAAGCAGCTCGAAACCAGAACCGATTACGAGTCTGATGAGTACATGAAAATCATTGAGCGTGTTTCTGACTTAGGAGAAAGTTATTATGCCTTAGAAGATGTGAATTACGATGCTGAAGTTGAAAAAGCCCTTAAAGGTTTAGGCTTTAAGCAAACAGATTTCACGAGGCAAACCAATGAATTTTCTGGAGGTTATCGTATGCGAATTGAACTCGCAAAGATTTTACTTCAGAAACCAGATTTGATTTTATTAGATGAGCCTACCAACCATATTGATATAGAGTCTGTGATTTGGTTGGAAGACTTTTTAGTGAATAAAGCCAATGCAGTCGTTGTGATTTCTCATGATCGTGCTTTTATTGATAATATTACAAATCGCACGATTGAAGTAACTATGGGTCGTATTTATGACTATAAAGCCAAGTACACACATTATTTACAATTGCGAGAAGATCGAAGAACACATCAAATAAAAGCTTTTCAGGAACAGCAAAAGTTTATTGCCGATAATCAAGCGTTTATCGACCGATTTAAAGGCACCTATTCAAAAACAAATCAGGTGTCGTCTCGAGAACGTATGCTTGAAAAATTAGAGATCATTGAAATTGATGATATCGATACGTCAGCATTGAAACTACGTTTTCCACCAACGCAACGTTCTGGTGATTATCCTGTAACGGTAAAGGATGTATCTAAATCTTATGGTGAACATGTTGTGTTTAACGATGCAAATATGTCGATTGCAAGAGGCGAAAAAGTCTGTTTTGTAGGTCGAAATGGTGAAGGGAAATCAACCATGATTAAAGCCATTCTTGGTGAAATTGATGTGGAAGGCACTTGCAGTTTAGGACACAATGTTAAGGTTGGCTATTTTGCGCAGAACCAAGCGGCTTTGTTAGATGAAGACTTAACGATTTTTCAAACGGTTGATGAGGTAGCTAAAGGTGATGTAAGAACACAAGTCAAAAACATTTTGGGTCGTTTTATGTTTAGAGGCGATGAAATTGATAAGAAAGTTAGCGTATTATCAGGTGGAGAAAAAACCAGATTGGCTATGGTGAAATTATTGTTAGAACCTGTGAACTTACTTATTCTCGATGAGCCTACGAATCACTTAGATTTAAAATCTAAAGATGTGTTAAAAGAAGCGCTTCAGAATTTTGATGGGACTTTAATTCTGGTTTCTCACGATCGTGATTTTCTACAAGGTTTGTCTAAAAAAGTATTCGAATTTAAAGACCAACGTGTTATTGAACATTTTGAAACGATTGATGATTTCTTAGTGAGGAATCGTGTTGAGAGTTTAAAAGCGATTGATTTGTAATTTAGTTGCTAATATACTTTTTTAAGCCTCTTGTCATTTCGACAGAGCGAAGAATGAGTGACGAGAAATCTTATAAGTATGAGAATCCTCGATTTCTGTCGGAATGACAAACAAATTACGATTTAAGCTGCTATTCACTTGCGTATTTAACTGTTGCCTTGCGTTAGCGATTACTCATACACACTATTGAGAAAGAAATCGTGAATGCAAAGCATTTAAGGCATATGTTGAAGCTCTTTTTATGTTGTTGCATATATGCAACATAAAAAAGCGACTGCCGAAAGCGCGACCCTTGGGTAACGCCCAACTTAACAAATGCTTATATAATGTCATTCAGAACGCAGTGAAGAATCTCAACAATTTTGAATTCCGTATTTTAAATAGATTCATCGGTCATACTTCCCTCTGAATGACATAAAAATTCTGATATAGGTCCAGCAATTTTTGACTACTTTTGCATTGGTATGAGTGAATTAAAACTTTCAGATTGGTTGCCTACCACAAACAAAGAGGTGAAAATACGCGGTTGGGACGAACTCGACGTGATTCTATTTAGTGGTGACGCTTATGTAGATCATCCGTCGTTTGGTCCTGCAGTGATTGGTCGTATTTTAGAAAGTTATGGCTTGCGCGTTGCTATTGTACCGCAACCTAATGTGAATGATAATCTTCAGGATTTTGTAAAACTTGGTGCACCAAAATTATTTTTTGGAGTGACTGGAGGTTGCATGGATCCTATGATTAGCAATTATAATGCGAATAAAAAACGTCGTGATAAAGATGCCTATACGCCAAATGGTGAGATTGGGTTTCGACCTGATTATGCCACCTCTGTCTATTCTAAAATATTAAAAGACAAATGGCCAGATGTTCCTGTGTTAATTGGAGGTATTGAAGCGTCTTTGCGTCGTGTGACGCATTACGATTATTGGAGTGATCAATTGATGCCAAGCATTTTAGAAACCTCTAAAGCCGATTTGTTGGTCTATGGTATGGGAGAACAGCCACTTCGTGAAATTGTACGTTTGTTACAAAAAGGGGTTCCGTTTTCTAGTATAACAACCATTAAACAAACGGCAGTGCTGTTAAATGAAAATGCTAGAATTCCTAAAAACAGTAATTGGGACGATGTTGAAATCGTATCGCATGAGGTGTGTTTAAGCGATAAAAAGAAATTCGCGTCTAACTTTAAAATCATCGAGCAGGAATCTAATAAATTAGCTGCACGACGTATTTTTCAGAAGGTAGGCGATAAGACCTTGATGATTAATCCGCCTTATCCAACCATGACCGAAGACGAAATTGATGCGTCTTTTGAGTTGCCTTACACACGATTACCACACCCAAAATATAATAAGCGTGGACCGATTTCTGCGTATGAAATGATAAAGTTTTCCATCAACATTCACAGAGGTTGTTTTGGTGGTTGTAGCTTTTGTACGATTTCGGCACATCAAGGAAAATTCATTGCCTCTCGTAGTCAGGAATCTGTGTTGCGTGAAGTCGACACGGTTGCGAATATGCCAGATTTTAAAGGCTATTTGTCTGATATTGGTGGACCAAGTGCCAACATGTATAAAATGAAAGGGAAAGTACAGTCTATTTGCGACAAGTGTGTTGCGCCTAGTTGTATTTCGCCAGTGATTTGTAGTAATTTAGATACGTCTCACAAGCCTTTAACCGAATTATATCAGGCTGTTGATAGTCATCCGAAAGTCAAGAAATCCTTTATTGGTTCTGGAATTCGTCACGATATGTTAGTGCCAGAATTCAATAAAAATGCTGATCCGAAAGAGTTAGACGATTATACGGAAGAGGTGATGACGAAACACGTATCTGGCCGACTTAAAGTCGCACCTGAACATACGAGTGATCCTGTATTGAAGTTGATGCGTAAACCATCGTTTTCATACTTCCATAAGTTTAAAGAACGTTTTGATAAGATCAATATCAAGAAGAATTTAAAGCTGCAATTGATTCCGTATTTTATATCGAATCATCCAGCTTGTGAAGTTGAAGATATGGCAAATCTTGCTGCCGAAACTAAAGATATGGGTTTCCAGTTAGAGCAAGTGCAAGGGTTTACACCAACACCTATGACAGTGGCAACTGTGATTTATTATAGTGGTTATCATCCGTATACGCTTAAAAAAGTAAACACACCAATTACTCGAAAAGAGAAAGATGAGCAACATCGTTTTTTCTTCTGGTATAAGGATGAAAACAAAGCGTGGATTAAAAAGACCTTAAACCGATTAGGACGTCAAGATTTATTAGACGTTTTGCTTCCAGCAAAAGACGAAAAATGGCGTAAAAACAAACCTAAAGGTGATGCGAAACATACTTTTGATGATGCGATTCCTTTTAATCAGCGGAAGACTAAGGCTAAGTTTAAGTCTAAGAAGAGGAGGCGATGATATTAATCTAAAACTTTTACAAACTCACCAATTATTCTCATTTCTTTACTGTTTTCTTCATCAATGATTAAATTTTTAAAACTATCATCATAGGAATTTGGCTTTAATACAATTGAATTATGTTGCCAGCCTTCTTCTGTAATTGTTTTCTCACTTGAATATGTTTTAACTGTAAAAGCTGAGTTAAAATCTGGGTCGAAAGAATCTCTATTTTCTATTAGTAGAATTTTTCCATTACGAGAACCTATTACATTCTTTTTGAAAATGCAGATTGAGTTATTTGGAATGGATTTATTCATAGATTCTCCAATTACTCTGCAAGCGAAATAATCATCTGATGTATATCTTTCAGGAACAGATGTTAATTTATATTCTTTTTCATCTTGCATTTCACTAAAACTACCAGCAGCTGCGTAAAAATCGTATAAAGGAATTCTGAATTTAGATGTTTCTTCAACTTTTTCTGTTAACAGTATTTCAGACTTCAGATTTTTTTGAGGTAATTTTTCTCTATTAACGGCAGTTATATAATTATATAAATCATCTTTTACAGGTTGTTCTAATTTAAATTTAAAATGAACAACTGGTTGTCCAGATTCAGGCATTTCTGCTTGTTGAATAGAATCTTTAATAATTGATGCATCTCCCATGTAATAAAAATCAGTTCCTTCTGCATCTTCCTTTTTCACGAATAATAATATACGTTTGGAATCTATTACATTTTTAATTTCTGGACTAGATAGTTTCCTATTTGACCTTGATTCCCATGCAAAAATTGATGGAGAAACAAAGTAATCATTATACTTAATTGTATCTTCAATATCATCAGATTTATGATAGGTTACAAAACAAGGAGTGACTTCATTTCTTGTTCGATAACCGTAAACAGTACTACTAATGTCATTTTCCCAATTCAATAATCTGCAAACATCTTTACGACTATATTTATTAAAAAGTAGAAGTCCATTTTTATAATAATTTTTATCATAATTATTATTGAAAGTGTAAATGGAGTAATTTATAGAATCTAGAAAGAATTCCTTAAAAGTTTCGTTAGAAAGAACCTTTTTAAATTCATCATGAAATTTAAAAATATTATCTTCTAGAAACATGATTTTTTCTTCCTTTCGAATAAAGCTAAAGTTGATATTTGAGATACAAGATTCAATAGTTTCTATAGTAGGTTTATATTCATATTTTTCAAAAATTATTTTATTGAGTTCTGAAATATTTAATTCATGATTAATAAGTAATTCTTTTAAGATTAAACTTTCTTCTATCCTTTTAGCATTGTTTATTTCTTTAGAAAAAAATTCTAATAACTCAGAGAGTTTTTTGTTTAGAGTTTTATCAAATGAATTATCAACTTTGTTGATGAAATTGAAATGAGATTTTGAATACGCAACAAATGAAAATGGTTCTCTAGCTCCATTTTTAACAAAATCCATCATCATTGGAGTGCGTCCAATTCTACTTTTTAAATTATTATAATCAAGCTTTAAATCAGTAAGCAATTGCATGTTTGTAGAATCAATTGAAGCAAATATTCTTTCTTTGGTTATTTCATCGAAATTGATAGTAGATTCTCCAGGAATCATACTGCTGCCTTCAGAAATCAACTTTCTTATTTTATCCTTATTAAAGGACGTATCTCCATATAAAGCTATGGGTATTAAGTAGTTATTTTTATAGTTGCCAATAAAATCAATGATAGTTAAGTAATATTTGCCATCAGTTTTTCTTAATCCTCGTCCTAGTTGTTGAATAAAAATTATAGCTGATTGCGTTGGACGAATCATTATAACCTGATTAATTTTAGGAATATCTATTCCTTCATTAAAAATGTCAACAGTAAATATATAATCTAATTTTATTGATAAATCATCACTTTCTAATAGTTTAATGGCCTTTGTTCTATCATCTTCAGAACTATCTCCAGTTAAAGCAACTGTTTTAAACCCTCTTAGGTTGAAACTATCTGATAATTCTTTTGCTTCATCCTTTCTAGAGCAAAAAATTAAACCCCTTGTTATTCCATTATCAGAACCATAAAACTCAATTTTAGAAATAATCTTCCTTACTCTTTCTTCAGCTGTCAAAAGTCTAAAATCAGAGTCTTTCTCAAGTATTTCGTCATTAACGGATAAATCTGTAACACCATAATAGTGAAACGGAATAAGCATGTCTTCTTCCATCGCTTTATTCAGTCTGATTTCATAAGCTATGTTATGGTCAAACAAACCGTAAATATCTTTATCATCTGTTCTGTCAGGTGTTGCAGTCATTCCAAGAAGAAATCTTGGATTGAAATATTCTAATAATTTTATATAGGAATTTGCTCCTGAACGATGTGATTCATCAATAATTATATAGTCGAAAAAATTATTTTCAAATTGTTCTAAGTGATTAGATTTTGATATAGTTTGTATTGTGCAGAAAACAAAGTCTTTATCTAATTCTCTTTTTTGACCAGAGTATAATCCCAATGTTTTAGACTTTCCAAATATAGTTTGAAAAGTCTCCATTGCTTTTTCTGCTATATTTCGTCTATGTACAACAAATAATAGTTTTTTAGGATTAAAAGCTCTGGCATCAAACGCAGCTAAATATGTTTTCCCAGTTCCTGTTGCAGAAATTATTAAAGCCTTATCGTTCTCTTTTCTTAAAAATTCTAGATTCTCTAATGCTTCTTTTTGCATAGAATTTGGAGTTATTTCTAAACTTAAATCTTTAGAAAACTCTTCTTCACTTTTTTTATAAACTAGAAATTGTTTTTTATAGACTTCTTCATATTTTTTAATATAAGTTTCATTTACAGTTTCACCTATTTCAAAATCATCTTGAAACTCATTAATTACTTTATCTACTATGGAACTTGAGTTTCTTGCAGAAACCTTCATATTCCATTCTTTATTTGTAGATAATGCAGAGGAAGTTAAATTACTGCTTCCAATAACCAAATTGTAATAATCAGAATATTTAAAAATGTAACCTTTAGAATGTGAGTTTTCTTTAGTTACTATTTTTAATTCTATGTTTTTAAATTGTGAAAGCCTTTTTAAAGCTTCAGGTTGGGTAAAGTTTAAATATTGAGAAACAAGAATTTTCCCTTTCACACCTTTTTCCTCTAGGCTTTTAAAAGTATTTATTAAAGCTGCAACACCACTTGTTGTAACAAATGCAACAGATATAAAAAAACTATCGCAATTTTCTAATTCTTTAATAATTGTTGATAGAACTTTCTTTCTTGGAATTTTTCTATTTACTAGTAATTCCGGTTGATATAGAATATCAGAGTCCAAGGACTTGTCAATGAATCCGGTTAGTAAACTATTTTTAAAATTATCGTTAAACGATTTCTCCATTCTCAATTAATCTATTTACTATTGGAATATCTGCTTCTGCCCAATCTAGTTTATTTAAGTTTTTTATTGTCAACCATTCACAAGAAATGTGTTCATTTAATTCTATGTCCTTTGTTTCAGAATAGCATTTAAAACTATGCATTGTTAATTCAAAATCTGGATATTGATGGACAACAGTTAAAAACAATTCATCTATTTTATTTGGAGTGAAATTTAATTCTTCAATTAATTCTCTTTTTAAAGCTTCTTTTCTTGATTCTCCCTTTTCAATTTTTCCTCCAGGAAATTCAAATTTTTCTGAAATATAACTTAGCTTGTTTTTAGGTCTTTGAACACAGAGAATTTCATTTCCGAAATTTATTATTGCAGCGACAACCTCAATTTTTTTCATCTAAATACGATTTAATGCGCCTCCAACCAATTATCGCCAATATCTAAATCGACATCTAAAGGCACATCGAGTGTATATGCATTTTCCATTTCAGTTTTGATGAGTGTTTTCATCGCTTCGAGTTCTGGTTTGTACACATCAAATACCA
This sequence comes from Psychroserpens sp., assembly GCF_034670085.1. GTDB lineage: Bacteria > Bacteroidota > Bacteroidia > Flavobacteriales > Flavobacteriaceae > Psychroserpens. The sequence goes on from NZ_JAXMOD010000006.1 coordinate 165,085, forward strand.
ATTCATCATGCACTTGCAAGAGCATTTTCGATTTGTAGTTGCCTTCTTGGAGTTTATCATAAATCTTAATCATGGCCACTTTAATGATATCTGCTGCAGATCCTTGAATTGGCGCATTGACTGCATTTCGCTCTGCAGCACCACGAACGACAGTATTACGTGAATTGATATCTTTTAAATAACGACGTCGACCTAAAACGGTTTGCACATAACCATGGTCTCTGGCAAAATCGACTTGCTCACTCATATACGCACGTAATTTCGGATAGGTTTCATAATAGGTGTCAATGAGTTCTTTGGCTTCACCACGTGATAAATCGGTTTGATTGCTCAAGCCAAACGCAGAGACGCCATAAATGATTCCGAAGTTGACGGTTTTGGCATTACCACGTTGCTCACGAGTGACGTCAGCCAACGGCACACCAAACACTCTTGAAGCGGTTGACGCGTGAATATCTTCACCGTTTTTAAAGGCTTCAATCATGGTTTCTTCTTGACTTAAAGCGGCAATAATTCGTAATTCTATTTGCGAGTAATCGGCAGCCAATAAGGTGTAGTCATTATTTCTAGGAACGAATGCTTTTCTAACTTGTCGACCACGTTCTGTACGAATTGGAATGTTCTGTAAATTCGGATTATTACTACTCAATCGTCCTGTTGCAGCAACGGTTTGCATATAATCAGTGTGAACTCTTCCAGTACTTTCTTCTACTTGTAAAGGTAAGGCATCAACATAGGTGCTTTTTAGTTTTGCGAGTCCACGATACTCCAAAATATTTCGAATAATCTCATGGTCTTTTGCTAAATACGATAAGATATCTTCACCAGTTGCGTATTGACCTGTTTTCGTCTTTTTTGGCTTGTCAACTAATTTTAGTTTTTCAAATAAAATGATACCTAACTGTTTTGGTGAAGCTATATTAAATTCTTCACCTGCAGCGTCGTAAATGCTTTTTTCAAGCGTAGCGATGTCAGTATTTAAGTCTTCAGAAAGTGAATTTAAAAACGCTGTATCGAGATTAATCCCTTCCAATTCCATCGCAGCTAACACACGTAATAACGGAATTTCAATCTCATCAAATAATTTTTGCGTATTGGCTTCGACTAATTCTTTTTCGAAATGTTCTTTTAACTGTAAGGTAATATCTGCATCTTCTACAGCGTATTCCGTTTGCTTTTCTAACGGAACCTCACGCATCGATAATTGATTCTTCCCTTTTTTACCAATCAAATCGACGATAGAAATTGGTGTGTAATTGAGATAGGTTTCAGCGAGCACATCCATATTATGTCGCATATCTGGATTAATCAAATAATGCGCTAACATGGTGTCAAAGAGCTTGCCTTTCACTTCAATATTATATTTTGCTAAGACCTTGATATCGTATTTTAAATTCTGACCAATTTTTTCAATCTGTTCGTTTTCAAAAAACGGCCTAAAGACTTCAATTAAGTCTTGCGCTTCGTTTTTATCCTCTGGAAAAGGTACATAAAAACCTTTGCCAGTTTCCCATGAAAATGAAATGCCGACGAGTTCAGCTGTCAACGGATTAAGTCCAGTAGTTTCCGTATCAAAGCATACCGACGATTGATTCATGAGGTTTTTCACGAATAATTTGGTCGCCATTCCTGAGGCAATACTTTGGTAGAAATGTGAGGTTGTTTCGGCAGTTTTTCTTGTGTTGCTTGGTATCGCTTCCGCGGAATTGTCTTCTGCTCCAAACAAGCTAAATTGTCCAGCTCCAGCAGATTTAACTTCCTTTGGTGTTGCTTTTGTTTCCGTTTTCTCTGAAGGATTTTCGGTAGAAGTTTGTGTCTGAGTTGCAGTAACTTCTGCAGAAAACGTTTTTACGAAGTTATCGGTTAATCGTCTAAATTCTAATTGCGTGAAGATGTCTTTTACTTTTTCGACATCAGGATGATCGAGCTCAAAATCTTTCGCATTAAATGTTACAGGAACATCAAGCATTATAGTTGCCAATTGTTTCGAGAGGATGCCTAGTTCTTTATTCGCTTCAATTTTTTCTTTCATTTTTCCTTTGAGCTCATGGGTATTGGCTAACAAGTTTTCCATGCTTCCATAAGCGGCTAAAAATTTCTTGGCTGTTTTTTCACCAACACCAGGAAGTCCCGGAATATTATCTGATGAATCTCCCATCATTCCAAGAAAGTCAATGACTTGCATTGGATCTGTCACTTCAAATTTCTTTTGTACTTCAGGAATGCCCCAAGTTTCATAACCACCACCAAAGACTGGTCGATACATGAAAATATTTTCGGTCACTAACTGCGCAAAATCTTTATCAGGAGTTACCATATAGGTTTTATAACCTTCTTTTTCCGCTTGACGGGAAAGTGTTCCAATAACATCATCAGCTTCAAAGCCTACTTTTTCAATTATAGGAATATGCATGGCCTTTAATATCTCATGGATATAAGGCACAGCAGTTTTAATGCCTTCAGGTGTTTCATCACGATTGGCTTTGTATGCTTCAAACATTTCCACACGATCCACACTTCCGCCATTATCAAAACAAACCGCCAAATGATCTGGTCGTTCACGTTTGATAACATCTAATAAGGAGTTCATAAAACCCATGATGGCTGACGTATCTTCGCCTTTGGAATTGATTCTTGGATTCTTTATAAATGCATAATAGCCACGGAAAATAAGGGCATAAGCATCAACTAGAAATAAGCGTTTTTGATCTGACATAGTAGTAATCTAATTTGAAAATGAATGTCACCTTGAGCGCAGTCGAAAGGTCTTTTTACAAAAACGATAGTTCTCCACAACACTCGAACAGACAAGAAACTCAAAGCTACGAAAAGTTATGCTTTTGATAGGAAGATTTAAAAATTCAATTTCTATTTAATGATGATTTTTTTGTAAACCGATGTCATTGAATTATTGATTTTAATAAAATAGAGTCCAGAGTTCAGTACATTCGCATTAATTTCTGTAGAACGTCCATGTATGGAATCCTTAAAAACGGAATTACCATCCATTGAAATAATCTCAATTGTATAATTTAAATCACTTAGTTCATTAGTTTGAAGTGTAAAAATTCCATTTGAAGGATTTGGAAACAAGTTAAATGTTTGGTCGATAATGTCATCGAGTCCTAGAAAATCATCATTTTGTAACTCAATGATTTTATCATCGTCAGCATTTGGTGTGCCAGCAAAATCTCTATTGGTTGTACAAATAAAAATTCGTCCATCTGGTATAACTAGGACATCTCTTATTCGACCTAATGTATTTACTAAATAGCTATTTTCTTCAATGATAGAATTACCATCAGCACTCAATTTTAATTGGATGAGTTTTCGATCTTTTAGAACTGCTAGCAATAATGAATTTTGCCATTCAGGAATCGATGGATGATTAAAATAATCCATTCCGCAAGGTGCAATCGCAGGTGTCCATGTCCAAATGGGTTCTGCAACATTTTCACTATTACAAAATGCAGTTTCAGAAGCCAAATCACAATAACCTTCTACATTTGGCCAGCCGTAATTTCTATTTTCCTCAATGATATTAATTTCATCATCTATAGACGTTCCATGTTCTGAGCTGTAAAGTTTACCATTTCCAAAACATAAACCTTGAGGATTTCTATGACCAAAAGACCAGATGTAACTTCCAGAAATCGGATTGTCTGATGGAATAGAACCATCAAGATTCAACCGAAGTATATTTCCATTTAATGTATTTAAATCTTGTGCTGAAGCAGTATTTGTATAGCCATCACCAATGCTTATAAATAATTTGTCATTGTCAATCAACATTCGTGATCCATTATGCGAGACACTTCCTGGAATATTATCGATAATTGTTAAAGGGCTCGAGAGTGTATTACTATTAATGCCATAGGTATAGCGTACCAATTTGGATGTTGTTGTCGTATTTGTATAATGTACAAATAGATAAGGTATTGATGGAAAATCAGGATGTAATACGATAGAATGCATGCCTGCGCTAAACCCAAAAACTTGAACATCAGGAACTGTATAAATTAACTCCTGTACATCTGTATCTGGATGGACACGACTTATTCTTCCAGAAAGTTCTGTGAACCAAATCCAACCATCATTGCTATAGACCATATCCCAAGGAACATCGAGATTTGTTGCAATAACACGTTCTGTAATTAAGGTATTATTTAATTGAATTTGAGAAAATCCAGAATAATAGGTTAGGATAATTCCGATAATACAGATTATTTTTTTCATTTTCACAAGTTTGTTTAAAAGTAATAAATAATCGTGAACTATTGAGAAACTAGCCCTTGGTAAGATTAAGAATAGAGTGTAATAAAATCTAACGGATTTGTTCAATTTCAAAATAAGATCGTTCAGGAAGTGATGAAACACTAACAGATTGTCCAGGGTTTAATTCTAATTCTATATAATCGTTTACATTTAAATACATGACACTGCTTACACTTTGTGTAATAATGAATTCTTCGTAATTAAAAGTCAAGGTTCGTCTGACAAAACTTCCATTAACTGTAATGTCAAAAACGAAAATTTCAGAAAAATCCTCATCAGTACTGCCAGAGTATTGACCGCTAATTCTATAATAACCAGCAGTTGAAACCACAAATCGATCTGTTGTGGTGTTAAAGTTAGAGTTAAGATCAAAGTCAACAGTATTGAAATTTAATTTACTAGGACTAGATACATTTTGACCTACTTGCATTGTTATTCTTGCTAATGCTAAAGTAGGTGTTGTATTATCCTGCCAACTAGCAGAGCCAGCTCCATCTGTAGTTAACACTTGTCCACTTGTTCCATCTGTTAATGGCATGTTGTACGCATCATTAATATTCATTAAGCCACTTTTAAAAATGGTAAGAGCGTTACTTCGTAAAGCACTTGTTGTTCCATTACCAATGACAAAAAGTTTGTCAGCTGAATTAAAAGCTCCAGTGGCGACTGGTGTATAATTTGTGGCATATGTACCCATTACTGTTTCTGCAAAAGAAGGTGCGGTATTAAATGACCCAGAAACATAAGCGTAAGAACCAGATGCTATTGTACCCACTCCAAAAGAGGTTGAAGAACTTCCAGAAGCCGTAGTAAGTTGACCAAACGTAGTAGAATTACTTCCAGTTGCATTTGTATCTACTCCAAAAGAGGTTGAAGAATTTCCAGAAGCTACAGTGCCACTTCCAAAAGCTGTAGAAGTGGTTCCAGATGCTGTTGTATTTGCGCCAAATCCAATAGACCAAAGGCCTAAGTTAGTATTATTCCATTGACTTCCAGAAACTCCACCAGCCCTAAAAGCTGCTTTGTTTGGGTTGAAAAACATTCGTGTTCCACTACCAGTAATTTCTGTGTCTATGGTATTTCCACTTCCTAAAGTGCCAGTAACTAAAAACCCATCGTCTCCATTTATTCTAACTGAACCTGCATCTGCAAAAATATTTTTTCCTAGTCCTGCACCTCCTTCATCATAAGCGCCATCAAGTGTGTTTTGAGTATCGCCATCACCAACACTATCTTGAAAAGTGATATTGCCTGCTCCATCAGTTGTTAATACTTGATTATTAGCGCCATCTGAGGTTGGTAAAGTGTAAGCTTCATTGATAATGACACGTCCATCTTTCCAGACTTCAAAGGCATTACTTCTAGAAACTGTTGTTGTAGAATTTCCTATTACAAACGCACGATCGGCTATATTAAAGGCATTTGCATTTGCGGGTGCATAGGTAGTTGGATACGAACCAATAGCCATTTCAGTATAAGAAAAAGCTTCAGAAAACCTTCCAAAAGAAGCCGAAAATCGACCACTTGCAGTAGAGTAGGAATTAGCAGAAAATGATGCTTCACCTTCCGCAGATGTATTATAATTTGAAGCAAATGAGTAGTTGCCTACATTGGTATTATTCCATGCACCACCTATGGCATAACCTGCTCTAAATGCAGCTTTTTTTGGATTGAAAAACAAACGTGTTCCACTTCCAGTTAGTGTAAGGTCAGCTCCACTGCCAAAAGTTCCAGTAATTTCAAAACCGTCTTCACCACTTATACTAACAGCGCCATCAGAAGCAATTATATCTCGACCAGCTCCAGCACCACCTTCATTATAAGCCTGATTCAAGGTGTTTTGGGTATCGCCATCGCCTATTGGATTTTGGAAACTAAGATTTCCTGCACCATCAGTAACAATAGCTTGTCCATTAGTGCCATCAGTTAAAGGCAAATTATATTCTTCATTAATGTTAATAAGACCGCTTTTGTAAATAGTTAAGGCATTACTTCTAGCTAAAGTTCCAGTACCATTACCTACTGTAAAAACGCGTTCAGTGGGCACGAAAGTCCAATTATTAGGAACTGAATATGTTGTAGGAAAGAGTCCAATGGTAAATTCTCCCCAAGAAGGTGCCTCACTATGTATTCCAAAGGTTGTACTTCCTACACCAGATGCAATTGAGTTTAAGCCACCTGAAAATGAGTACAATCCTGATGCTAATGTTGCTGACCCTGTTGCAAAAGATCGAGCTCCAGACGCTTGAGTGTCATAATTTGTTGCAAATGAAACTGCTCCAATGCGAGATGAATCCCATTTATTACTCAAAACTTGACCACTTCTAAAGGCACCAGTTCTAGGATTGAAGAACATGCGTACACCTGCTCCAGTTACTTCAGTATCAATCGAATTTCCAGAATTAAAGGCACCAGTAACTAGTAAACCGTCCGTTCCATTAATTCTTAAAGCACCATTAGAGGCATCAATATTTTTTCCTGCTCCTAGACCACCTTCATCATAAGCTTGGTCTAAGGTGTTTTGTGTTCCTATAACCGTAACCCAAGTCGTAATAGCATTATCCCAATAGTAAAACCCTTTTGTTGGTGTTCCATTGCCTGTTACAAAAACCATCATCCCATCTTGGCTAGCTCCAGGATTTGTAACAGGAAAATCATCAATTCGAGGAATTAAAATACCATCAGTATTGCTTGGTGTAGCCACATTGTTTGCTGTGATATCTAAACTAGCTTGAGGGTTTGTGTTCCCAATGCCAACTTGTGCAGAGGCATTAATAAATAGGACAAAGGCTATAAAAATGAACAACTGTTTCATCTCTTAGTTTTTTTAATTATTCGTTTGTTTTTTGTGCTATTAATTTTTAGGGAATAGTATAAAGCTAGTAGTATTTACAATCCATAGCCATTTATAAAAGTGAAGTGATATTTTCTTTAAGTAAATCATTGGTTATCTTAAGTAAATGAAATCAGCTAATCTGCCACATTAAAATTATTATTTGACATCTTTAACTAAATTGATAAGCAATTTGTAATTTTCAAGCATAAATAAAAACGGATGAAAAAATTTTCGATTGCCATACATGGAGGAGCAGGAACCTTAGTAAAAGGTATGATGACTACAGAGTTAGAAGCTCAATATAGAGCCGATTTAAAATTAGCTCTTGATCAAGGATATGCTAGGTTAAATTCTGGTGGAACAGCAATTGAAGCTGTAGAGGTAGCTGTGCAGGTTTTGGAAGATTCTCCATTGTTTAATGCAGGAAAAGGTTCTGTTTTTACAGCAACTGAATCTCATGAAATGGATGCAAGTATTATGGATGGAAAGACCTTAAATGCAGGCGCAGTAAGTTTAATTACTGGAATTAAAAACCCTGTAAGTTTGGCTCGAGATGTGATGGAAAAAAGTGAACATGTGTTTTTGGCTGGAGAAGGTGCGATGCAGTTCGCCAAAGAATTAGATTATATTTTGGAAAACGATTCGTATTTCTATGATGAATTTCGTCATAAGCAATGGTTAGACATCAAGGATACGGACAGTTTTCAGTTAGATCATTCAACTAAAAAAGACTCAAAATTTGGAACAGTAGGAGCAGTTGCTTGTGACCAAAATGGAAATATTGCAGCTGCAACATCAACGGGTGGAATGACGAATAAAAAATGGGGACGTGTTGGTGATTCTCCTATGGTAGGAGCAGGAAATTATGCCAATAATAAAACCTGTGCAATTTCCTGTACTGGAAGTGGTGAGTTTTTTATTCGAGGTGTTGTCGCTTATGATGTCGCTTGTTTAATGGAACATAAAGGGTTGAGTTTGAAGGCTGCTTCTGAAGAAGTGATTCATAAACGCATTTTAGAAATTGGTGGTGATGGCGGATTGATTGCTGTTGATTCTGATGGTAATATTGCAATGCCTTTTAATACGGAAGGCATGTATCGTGCGAGTAAAACTTCGGAAGGAGACGAAGAAATTTCTATATATAAATAATGATGGTTAAGCATTTAGGACATACAGATTTCAATACGATAATGGCAAGTTTTCTGTCTGCGTTTGAAAATTATTTTGTCAAAATGCCTACAGATTATAACTTTTATAAACAACGTTGGAAAGCTGCTAAAGTAGATTTTAACTTATCGTATGGCATGTTTGATGGTGACGAATTAGTTGGATTTATAATTCATGCTATTGACGACCGTCATGGTGAACGTATCGCTTTCAACACAGGTACTGGAGTGATTCCTAAATACAGAGGTCAAAAAATAGTGAAGTCGATTTATGACTATGCTATTTCAGATTTAAAACGCAATGGTATTACAAAAAGTGTGCTTGAAGTGATTATCGAAAACGAAAAAGCTATAAAAGCGTATGAAGGCGTTGGTTTTAAAATTTGTAAGACGTTTAGTTGTTTTGGAGGTGAATTAATAGCAGGAGAAAGTCAAGTAGAAGTCCAAAAAATAGCATATAATGAGGTGTCTTGGGAGCAAATACCTAATCAAGACAAATATTCTTGGGACTTTCATTATAGGTGTTTAAAGGACGGAAATTCTAACTATTATAATGTTTATAGCAATTCTATTTTGGAATCCTTTTTTTCGATTAATTCTGAAAACGGAACTATTAATCAACTCGAAGTTTTAAACAATCAAAACGGAAATTGGGAACGATTACTTCAGGCTATTCAGTCGATTTCAACACAGGTTAGAATTATTAATGTTGATGATAGTCTAGTTTCTAAACGATTGGCTATAGAAAACGCTGGTCTAAAAAACACGGTTAATCAGTATGAAATGGAATTACAATTAGGAAATGAATCTTGATATTTAAGTAACAGAAATCTCTATTGATCACTTTTTTTTCTAAACCAATTAAATGGCAAAAAATATAAAATAACACTCCAGACGAAAATCACATTCAAAACAAATAAGGCGGTTCTGTGATTATAGAGTAAAATATATATAGCCATATCTATAAACAGCAATAGAACGAAAAAGTTAGGCGTATATAATAAAATGTCCTTTAAAGCATCATGATTATAAAGTGTTTTGTTCGTTGTTTTGAGGCTTAACCACCGTGAGTTTTCAGAAGATAAAGGCGACCAGACTTGTTTCTGATCTCGATCTAAAAATTTAAAGAATCGTTTTAAAGTCTCTAACGATTGTGATTTGTAATTCACGATCAATTGCGCTTTCGGAATACTTAAAAAGGCTAATAATACCAGTGCTAACGATTCTAAAAAATGACCAAACCTAAAAGCAGTAAGCGTAAACAAAGAGGTGTGAAAAATAATAATAAACCAAAGTGTTAAGTGTCTTGTCCTTTTAAATAAAATTAATACAGCTATGGCAAATTCAGTAAACATGGCGATATAAGACAATAGTTTTGCTAAAAGCAACTCAGGTAATAACTCAGAAACATACAAATACACGGCATTATGTCTTGCAGTTCCTAACCAGGTATCCATAAAGGCACCTGACCACCAATCGGGTTCTAAAAATTTATTTATTGATGCGCCAAAATAGACTAAGCTTAATTGTAATATTAATAGATAAGGAGGTTCTTTATCATTTGTCAATCCAGCCAAAAAAAGGGCACAACCGCAAATAAAGGTGTGATTAGCAAATAAAGGTAATGATCCTAGCATGTTTAAGATGACTACCAAGCCTATTGTAATACTAGCAGTACGGACTTTAATATTAAAAATTAAAGCAAAGGCACTTAGAACATAAAGTGTTCTTAAAGTATATTTAAAAACATATGGATAGTCATTAAACCCATCTAATGCAGCAATAAAAGGAACAAAAGGGTCTTCTATATCAGTAATGATGTGATGTGCTGTCATCAATATGACCAATAATTTGCACATTAATAATACGTTTGGATGCAGCTTTGTGCCTTCAAACTGAAAGGGTCTTAATAAGAATGCTGTTGTATTATTCATGTTTAAACCTCCACTCTTTTTCTTCATGACCATTTATAGAATAAACCATAAGTACTTGTGCATTATCAGCTTTACCAAAAGTGCTTTCGTATCGTGAAATCAATAAGAAAATATTATCAATTGATCGTTGTTCCCAACCCTTCATTTTGTATCTGTAACGTGCTTCTGTAGCTTTTGGAGTGAGTGTTTTTCCATCTATAGTTACAAAAACCTCAAAATTCACATGCGTATCATAAGGTGCCCAACAAAAAAAACGTTCTGGAATAAAACGAGCGTAAACCATCGATCCCACTTGAAGCAAGATAAAAAGTAGTCCTATAAAAAATCTAGTTTTCATAAGCTTCGAATCTACGAGTAATTGAAATAATTATCAAAAAAATTAGATGAAAGGTGCTTCAATAGCGAGCACTTTAACTTTTTTCTTATCGATGTGGAAGCGATCTCCATTTGATAAAATATGTGTGCGCATATTTGTCAATGACATCGGAGTGCCTTGTTTAAGTATTTTATGGTTGTTGTGTTTTATACGTCTTCCATCAAAAATAATAACCATTCCAGAGCCAATAACTCTACACGTGTTATTTTTAATAATCATACCAGTGTCTTCTGCCAGTCCAATACCAATTAATTCAGGAAATTGAGCTACAGCTTCGGAAATTCTCCCAAAACGACCACGTTTTATAAAATGCGTATCGATTATTAAACCAGGAATTAAGCTTAAGCCATTGTACATGTTTACTGCACCTTTAATAAATGATTCTGTAGCGCTTCCACCAGCAATCATTTCTTGAGACATCATCATAGCACCTGCACTTGTTCCAGCAACAACAAAACCTTTTTCATTTTTGTAACGGTACTTTATAATCTCATGAATTTCTGTGCCACCAATTTTATCTGTAATTTTAGATTGGTCACCTCCTGAAAACATAAGACAATTTGCAGACTTTATTAAATCTATAGCCTCTTGTTGTTCCGAATCTTTTTTGCTTCTAATATCTAAAACACTCACATTTTTACAGCCTAAAGTTGAGAAGGCTTCTAAGTAATTTTTTCCAACTTCCACAGGTATACTTGATGCTGTTGGGATAACAACAATTTTAGCATCTGTTCCTCCTGCTTCTCTAACCACATGATACAGAATACCTTCATCAATAAACTCTAAAGTATATTGTTCATTATCTTCTATTCCCTTGTCTTCATTTCCACCAATAGGGATTAGTGTTCCTTTATTCTTCAGCATATAAATCTTTCTCTAGTTTAAATATAGGCCAAAAATAAACTAAATTTTCTATTGAAAAATGTTATATTTATAATCTTTCACATTAACTAACTGAAAAATAAAAACACATGAACATACGCGAGATAAATGCCATGAGAGGGCCAAATTATTGGTCTGTAAGACGTCATAAATTAATAGTAATGGTTCTTGATCTTGAAGAGATGGAGGAATTGCCTTCAAACAAGATTGATGGTTTTTATGATCGATTGAAAGCAATGTTTCCAAGTATGTTTGAACATCGTTGTTCTGTTGGAGAACCTGGTGGTTTTTTTCAACGGGTTGAAGAAGGAACTTGGATGGGACACATTATTGAGCATATAGCTCTCGAAATTCAAACCCTTGCCGGAATGGACGTTGGCTTTGGAAGAACTAGAGGTTATGGTGAAGAAGGGGTTTATAATGTGGTGTTTGCCTATATGGAAGAATCAGTTGGGCGCTATGCAGCAAAAGCTTCAGTTAATATATGTGAAGCCTTAATTAGTGGTGAAGATTATGATTTAACTGAGGATATTCAAAAAATGCGAGAGCTTCGAGAAGCTGACCGTTTAGGACCAAGTACAGGTTCTATAGTGGAAGAAGCTGAAGCACGTGGAATTCCTTGGATCCGATTAAATAAGTACTCCCTTTGTCAATTAGGTTATGGAGCCAATCAAAAGCGAATTCAAGCTACTGTTACTAGCGAAACAAGTAGTATTGGTGTGGAGTTAGCTTGTGATAAAGAAGACACTAAATTTTTATTAGAACAAGCAGAAGTTGAAGTGCCTAGAGGTGATATTATTCGTCGTGAACGCAGTTTAGAAGATGCTTGCCGTTATGTAGGTTATCCACTGGTTATAAAACCAATTGATGGCAATCATGGTAGAGGAATTACAGTCGATATTCAAAATTATGAAGATGCGCTTCAAGCATTTCATCATGCAAAAGAAAGTTCAAAAAGTGGTGCAATTATCGTTGAGAAATTTATAATAGGAGACGACTATAGATTATTAGTGATTAATAATAAATTGGTTGCTGGTGCAATACGAACACCTGCACATGTTATTGGTGATGGTAAATCAACAGTACAAGAGTTAATTGATATCGTAAATTCTGATTCTAGACGTGGCTATGGACATGAAAATGTGCTAACTCAAATCACCGTAAACGACTTAACAAAAACAATTATTAAAGATGCAGGATATACTTTAGATTCTGTTTTACCAGAAGGCGAACGACTTATTTTAAAAGATACTGCTAATCTTAGTACAGGTGGAACTGCAGAAGATATTACCGATATTATACATCCAGCAAATGTCTCGATGGCAGAACGAATTTCAAAAATTATTGATTTAGATATTTGCGGTATAGATATCATGACAACCGATATTACAAAGCCTCTAAGTGAAACAGGAGGCGCTGTTTTAGAAGTTAATGCTGGTCCTGGATTTAGAATGCATTTAGCACCAACTTCAGGGTTGCCAAGAAATGTGGCTGCTCCAGTAATCGATAAATTATTTCCACAAAAAGGCGATACAGGTCGCATTCCTATTATTGCAATTACTGGTACAAATGGAAAAACAACAACCTCACGTTTAATTGCTCATATTGCAAAAATGAATGGTCACAGAGTAGGTTATACTACGAGTGATGGTGTTTATATACAAAATAGATTATTAATGACAGGCGATTGTACTGGTCCAGCTAGTGCTGAATTTGTACTTAAAGACCCAACCGTCAATTTTGCAGTTTTAGAATGTGCTAGAGGTGGATTACTTAGAGCGGGTTTAGGGTTTAAAAAATGTGATGTCGGAATTGTAACTAACGTTGCTGCAGACCATTTAGGATTAAAAGGTATTCATACCATTGAGCAATTAGCTAAGGTAAAAGGTGTGATTCCAGAAACCGTTTTACCTGAAGGTTATGCAATTCTTAATGCAGATGATGATTTGGTGTATGACATGCGTAGAACAGTTAACTGTAACGTGGCTTTATTTTCAATGGACGAGAATAATCCTAGGATTAAGGCTATGCAACGACTTAATGGAATTACTGCTGTTTATGAAAATGGATATGTAACGATTTGTAGAGGTGAATGGAAAATGCGCATCATGAGAGCAGATCAGATACCGTTGACCTATGGTGGAAAAGCAAAGTTTATGATTCAGAATGTATTAGCTGCTATTTTAGCGGTTCATGTTCAGGGTATAAGTATAGAAGATATGAAAGCTGGATTAGAAACTTTTATTCCTTCAGCTTCTCAAACGCCTGGACGATTAAACCTTTTCAAATTTGAAAACTTTTCTATTTTATTAGATTATGCACATAATGCAGCAGGCATGCGAGCATTGAAAAATTTCACAGATGAATTAGAAGCAACTGTTAAAGTTGGAATAATTGCTGGTATTGGTGATAGACGAGTAGAAGATAACAATGAAATGGGAGCTATTGCTGCAGAAATGTTTGACGAAATAATTATTCGACAAGATAAACGCTTACGCGGAAAAACTGAAGAGGAACTTATTAAGATGTTGAATGACGGAATTAAAATGAAAGATCCTAATAAAAAGACAACGATTATACCTTCAGAAAAGGAAGCGATTACATATGCTGTTAAAAATGCGGTAAAAGGATCATTAATTATATTATGTAGTGACGTGATTCCTGATGCACTAGATTTAGTTAAGAAATTTAAAGAGCAGGAAGCAAGAGGTGAGTTGAATTTTGCCTAGTGTTTAGATTAGACATAAAAAAACCCGAAACATTGTTTCGGGTTTTTTTATTTTTTATTGCTGTTTAGCAAACTCTTACTTCCTTTACTTTAATGTGTAAACTTTTTCTGTAAGCTTTAATGCTAATAATATCAGTACTCTTCTTACGGTTAATTTTAATAACCTGAGCTTTAATTGCAGAAGCTGCAGTTGTTTCGTTTTTGATTACTTGAGTTTCAGTGTTCTTTTCAATTACAGTCTCAATAGTATTATTGTTATTAATGTCTGTATTAGCTTCTTGTCCAATAGATAAGAAAGGTAATAATGTAATCGCTAATATTGTTAAAACTGTTTTCATAATTGCTTGGGGCTTGTTATTAAACTCAGTTCAAAGAAACACAACATTAAAGCTGATGGTGAATATTTTGGACAAAAGCAGCTGATTTTTAGATAAGATGAAGGCGCTGGTTAAAAACATCGATGAAATACACAAATACAGCTTGTATCCCAGTAAATACGTTGTTGGATGAAGTGTTATTTTTTATAGATAAGAGGTTTTTTAAGCTGCATTTCAGCGATAAAATTGACATTTAATTTATAAAACCCAGTGTTTACAAGCTTTTCAGACCTTTTTACTTCATGGTTTGCCGTTTATCGATAGTTTTTTTGATCTCATCGGAAATATTGAAGGATTGTTTTTTCGTATCTTTCTGCTTTCATTAAAACAAAGAATGAACGACTCCAATAATACCTACGAAACACTCTTCAATGCTCAAAAAGCAAATCAATATCATATTGGTCAGACAAGTTATAAAGAGCGCATTAAAAAACTCAAAGCTTTAAAATTAGCACTCGAAAAGACTTATCGATATGAATTAATTGAAGCTATCTATAAAGATTTTAAGAAACCTAAGCTCGAAACAGATCTTACAGAAATATATATTGTAGTAAAGGAAATTAAATATGCCATTTCTAATTTAAAATCCTGGTTAAAGAATCAGAGTGTTGAAACACCAATTACCTTATTAGGTACATCTTCATATATTAAGTATGAACCAAAAGGAGTATGTTTAATCATATCGCCTTGGAACTATCCAATTAATTTAACGTTCGGCCCATTAGTGTCTGCAATTGCTGCTGGAAATACAGTGATTTTAAAACCATCTGAAATGACGACTAATACTTCGGCTGTAATGGCGAAGATTGTTAATGAGCTATTTAACAACAATGAAGTTGCGCTTATTGAAGGTGACGTTGAGGTGTCACAAGAACTTTTAAAATTGCCATTTAATCATATCTTTTTTACTGGTTCTCCTGCTGTTGGTAAAATAGTGATGCAAGCAGCAGCTAAACATTTAACCTCTGTTACATTAGAGTTAGGAGGAAAGTCACCTACCATTATTCATGAATCAACAAACATTAAAGCAGCAATACAGAATTTGGTTTGGGGAAAATTTCTAAATAATGGTCAAACCTGTATTGCGCCAGACTATGTGTTAATTCATGAATCAATTAAAAGTGAATTTGTAGAAGCCTTTAAGACTAAGACTTTAGAATACTATTCTGAAAACCCAATGACTTCAGAATCTTTCAGTCGTATTGTGAATGGAAAGCATTTTAAACGCTTAGTATCTTATATAGAAAATGCGAAAACTAATAATGCGAATATTGAATTAGGAGGCGATTATGATGAGGTCTCCAATTATATTGCACCTACATTAATATCAAATGTATCGGAAGATGCTCTATTAATGAAGGAAGAAATTTTCGGGCCAATTCTTCCTATTAAAACATATACTTCTATAGATGAGGTGTTAGACTATATAAATTCGAAAGAAAAGCCACTAGCGTTATATGTTTATGCCAACAATAAAAAATTCATAAAAACTATAATTAATAGTACTAGAGCTGGAAGTACGTGTGTAAATAGTAATGCATTACAATACTCTAACCATAATTTGCCATTTGGAGGTTCAAATAATAGTGGAATTGGAAAAGCACATGGTTTTTTTGGTTTTCAAGAATTTTCTAATGCACGATCTGTTTTAAAGAAACATACCGTCGGACCTTTACATTTATTGTTTCCGCCTTATACTAAGTTTAAAGAGAAATTAGTGAAAGCTACCATCAAATGGTTTTAATAAAAAAAGCCGTTCCCTACAAACGACTTTTTTTCTCAAAAACATAACTGAATAGCATTTTCAATTATTAATTCTCTTTAATATTTTATACAATAAATGACCGAAATATTAATCGGTCTGTTCTCTAATGACGATCCTGAGAGTTGTGAATCAAATACTGGTACATCAACTGAGTGATAATGTGAACCAGAGTTATTAGTATTAAACCCATTAATAGTAACGGAGTGGTTATGGTTTCCATTTGAATTGGTATTGTTTGAAGGAATATTTACACTATGAGTGTGATTAGGCGATGTTAGAGTATTGATTGAATCAGGACCAGCCGTACCATTGTCATCTACCACAAAATGATTTCCACCACCACCAAATGGATTTGTACTATAATTTATATTAGCTTCTGTACCTCTAATTATATGTGAATGACTTCCAGAAGAATTCGTGTTTCCTGTCGTGCCACTTATATGATGAGAATGATTACCAGAAAACGCTGTGTTTCCATTTAGAGTACCAACGCTATGTGAATGATTCCCATTAGATAATGTGTTAGTGTTGGGTGGATCTATCTCATGTAAATGACTAAACATGGCAGTATTTTGATTGGTACCAACGGCATCTCCAGTAGTGCCATCTCCTCGATCTAGTCTTGCTCCAGCGTCAGGATCATTTCCAGATCCATTATCATTTCCTCTTAAAAATTGGCCTCTGTAGTCTGGTAAATTAAAAGTTGTACTGCCATCTCCAGCTCCATAAGTAGTGCCCAGAATCGCAAACAAATCAGCATAATTTGATCTGCTTACGGCACTTCCATCGCAAACCAAATATCCTGTAGGAATTGTAGCCATCGGAAATGTAAATATAGAACCTATTGGTATGGCATCTTTGGTTTGTTTTAGAACTCTATCCCAGGTTCCAAGAGTTAAATCATAATAATAAAACCCCTTTACATCATCTGTTTGATAAATTATTAATCCATCAGCTGGTGTGGTAATTGCCATGCGTTCAATAGCACTCATTCTTGGAATTAAAATACCTTTATCAGAAGAGGTGATATCCAAAACAGAAGAACCATCTGGATTCGTTGTACCAATACCAACTTGAGCAAATACACCATAGTAGAATACCATGGCTAAAAAACCTATAATAATTGACTTAGTTTTCATAACTTATGTTTTGAGAAAAGCTAATAACCTCTAAATAATGTTGTAGGGATATGAGGAAATTAGCATTATAATTAATAGCTGTTATAAAACTAATTTAGAATCAATGTTTTAAGAGTATATTTTTAGTGAATACTTGGATATTTTTAGCGAATACAGATTATCTTAATTATTTGCTTTTTAATTTGCTCATAACTAGACTTTTATGAGATGCACTAATTGGAATTGGTTCTGTTTTTAATACGAGTTCATTTATACCAACAGAATCTATATGGTTTAGATTTACCCAATAAGAACGGTGGGTCTTGATGAAAATATCTTTATGGAGTTGTTCAGACATATGTTTTAAGGTATGTGGAACTAGATAAGTTTTGGAAGCAGTATAAACATAACAATAGTTGTCAAATGCCTTTAAATAAAGAATACTATTTTCGTTGATTTTGTGCTGTCGACCATCAGATTTTAGAATAATAAACCGAGTATTCTTAGATTCATGATTATGCCATGCTAATTCGATGTTGCTTTGTAGTCCAGCTTCTGTAAAAGGTTTAACAATGTAGCCTAAAGGATGTGTTTGTTTTACTCTTTCTACAGTTTCAGGATCTGTTTGTGAAGTAAGAAATATATAAGGTAATTGGCTTCTGTCTAGCTCTAATGCTAAATCAATGCCATCTTGATTACCTTCTAATTGTATATCAATTAAAATTAAATCAGGTTGTAAGGTTCTAATCTCTTTAATTGCAGTAACTACATCTTCAGCATCACCCACAACTTTATAGCCTTGTTTTAATAGAGCTGTTTCAATGGTAGAAACTATTAAAGGTTCGTCTTCAACGATATAGATGTTAAGCGTGTTCAATTTTAAATTCTATTTTTTTTAAAATACTTTTAAACATTCTGAAACAAATTAGTTTTTTAGTGATTGAGTGTTTTTTTTTAGTGAATCGCTTAAGTTAATATTTTAAATTTTTTTATTGTTAGAACTGCTGATGTCCCTTTGTTTATTATAGAGCTGTATTCTAAGTTGGCTTTCAAAGTTTTTGATAAGGCTTTCAACAACGAAATACCGAAAGATGTTTGCTTAATTTTTCCTTCAAAACCTTTACCATTATCCGAAACCATCAAAACCATGGCATCATCAATTTGTATAAAACTAATGTCAATTTTGGGGTTTGTCATGGATGCTGAAAATGCGTGTTTTAGAGTATTAATTATAAGTTCATTTAAAATTAGTCCTAAAGGCGTAATGGTTTCAATATCTAAAACATGAGATTCGATATTTAAACTGAAGTCCATTAAGTTTGAATTAAATTGATGACTTTCAACAATGTCTTTAACTAAATCACTAATGTATTCTTTTGTGTTTATCCCAACCAATTCATCTTTACTATAAAGCTTTTGATGTACCAAAACCATTGATCTCACTCTATTCTCTGCTTCCTTAATCGCTATTTTGGCTTCTTTACCCTCCATGTTTTCAGATTGAAGATATAATAAACTGGAAACTATTTGGAAACTATTTTTGACACGATGATGAACCTCCTTTAATAACGTGTTTTTTTCATCTAAAGTGTTTTCTAAAAGTTTTTTCTGATTTGCTAATGTTTTATTTTTTTGCCTGTTTTTGAAACTGAAATAACCCAATAAACTAGCAATAAAAAGTCCAGCTATGGCTAAAATGAAATATAACCTGTTTTGTTGTTCTTTTTTTTCGGTTTCAACCTTTAAAAGCTTAAGTTCTGTATCTTTTTTTTCAGCTTCATATTTCTGAAGCGCTTCAGTAAGATTTTTATCTTTTTCATTCGAAAATATAGAATCCGTTAGTTTCTGGTATTGGTTTGCCACCATCAATCCATTTTTGTATTGACCATTTAACTCGTATGCTAGTATTAGATCAGGCATGGTTGCCAAGGCTTCGTCAAAAAAGCCTGAAGATTTCAATTTTTTATAAGCCTTCTTAATTTTTCTCAAACCATCGGAATAGTCTTTTCTTTCCAATGCAACATTACCGAGTCCTCTTAGAGATGCTCCATAAATATAAACATCATTAATGGTGTCGACGGTTGTTAAAACCTCTTCAAACAAAGGTGTCGCGTCATCATAATCTTTCAATTCTACGTAGATATTGGCAAGATTCAAGGTTAAAGAATGTATATATTGCAATCGATTCGTTGTCTTAATTTGAACTACAGCTTGTTCCATGTATGATTTTGCATTTTCAAGATCGCCACGATATTTGTAGATGTTACCAATATTGGTTAAGGCAATAGCGCTTCGTCTTAAATCACCAATTGAATAACTAATTTGTTGGGACTTGATAAAATAGTTCAAAGAAAGTGAGTCATTACCGCTGTTTTCGTAGGCAGCACCAATTCCATTAAAAACAGAACTGAGTCTGGCAGAATCTTTGACTTTTTCAAAATAATTTGCAGAGGCCAAATAATGTGTTAAGGCGACTTCAAAATTACTGGAAACCACATTGGCGTTCCCTAGATAAAAATTACCGAGTGAAATATTGAACGAGTCTTGCACTCTTATAGCTGTTTCTAGAAACTTTTTCGTGTAAGATTTTGAACTATTTGGATCAGAATAATAAGTAGCTCTTCGCAAATTATTGTATGTCAGCATTTTTATTGAATCATTCTTAGTCGATTTAATTACTGATAATAAACTATCAACTTCAGAATTATTCTGAGAGAAACATATGAATGAGATTAGTATTAAAAATGTTTGAAGAATGGTTTTCAAGAGGCTATTGATATCATTATCTTTTTACAAGATACTCATTTTAGGCTTTATTAAAATAATCAGATTGTATTTGCTCATTAATTCCGTCTTGAAATTTGGTCATACTAAACCATTGGTGAATGGCATAACTTCCCGTTTCTCCCTTTTTATTTACAGCTATATAACCAACTTGAAAGTTTTTATAATCACTATTGGGTTTGTTTACAATTCTCCCAACAGCTTCTTCACAGGCTTCTTGAGGTGTTTTACCTTGACGCATTAATTCCACGACTAAAAAACTTCCAACCGTTTTTACGACTTCTTCCCCTAAACCTGTGGCAACACATGCGCCAATTTCATTATCGACAAATAAACCTGAGCCTATGATTGGAGAATCTCCAACACGTCCACCCATTTTATAGGCTAAACCACTTGTAGTACAAGCTCCAGAAATATCACCATTTTTATCGATAGCTAACATACCAATCGTATCATGATTTTCGATATTGATGATAGGTTTATATTTTGCTTCTACTTTCCATTTTTCCCAAGCTTTTTTAGAGGCTTCTGTTAACAAATTTTCTGCTTCAAAACCTTTGGAAACAGCAAATTGTTTGGCGCCTTCACCAGCAAGCATAACATGAGGCGTGTCTTCCATTACTTTTCTTGCTACGGAAACAGCATGAGTAATATTTTGTAAATACACTACAGAACCACAATTGCCATGTTTGTCCATAATACAAGCATCAAGGGTGACATTTCCATCACGATCTGGTAAGCCACCCTTACCAACTGATTGTCCTTTTTCATTAGCTTCTTCAACTCTACAACCTTGTTCTACGGCATCCAGTGCATTTCCACCTGCTTGCAAAACTTCCATAGCTTTTGCAGTTGCATCCATCACATGCCATGTTGCGATTACTAATGGCAAAGTCGCTTTAGTTGAAGATGCCATAGCAACTGATTTTTTTTCTTCGGAAGGTGTTTCAGCGCAACCAATAGTTGTAGTGCTGCTCACTGCAATTCCAACTCCTGTTAAGGATGCTTTTTTTAAAAAATTTCTACGTTTCATGTTTTAATTTTTAACAATTAGTAGGTCACATCCTGTTTATCTAAAACAGCTTTGGTTCGATACGCATAAAACAATAAATAACCAAAACAAGCAACCGCTATCCAGTACGATGATTGGATATTAAAAACATCAGCTAATTTTCCTTGAACTGGAGGAATAATTGCGCCTCCTAATATCATCATAATTAAAAAGGCAGAACCTTGAGAGGTGTATTTTCCCAATCCAGCAATACTTAATGTAAAAATACATGGCCACATAATTGAGCAGAATAACCCACCCGATAAAAAAGCAAATAAGGCAAGGTTTCCTGATGAAAATAGACCTATTAACATTCCAATCATTCCTAATAGACTAAATATTTTTAAGGTTTTAACTGGGCTATCTTTAGCTAAGAAGAATCCAAAAATTTGAACAGCAATACAAACTGCAAAAAATAATATTTCATTAGTTGTAAACGTACTATTGTATGAATTTACCAATAGAATCACACCAAAGGCTATGTAAGGAACTATAATCAATAATGCCTTCTTTAACCCTTTAGTAGGATTAAATACAGTAATAGCACCAACCCAACGACCTATCATTAATCCGCCCCAATACAGTGATATGTATTTGCCAATTTCAGAATCATTTAAAATGGGCAGACCTAGAGCATTTAAGTTGGAGTTTCCAACACCTTGCTTTAATAATTCTCCAAGATTACTTCCAATTGTAACTTCAACACCTACATAAGTAAAGATAGCTAGCATTCCTAAAACTAATTGAGGGTATTTCATCGCTCCCCAACCTATAGGTTGTTTAGATGCCATAGAGTTTGCTATAAACACAGATGCAATAACAGCAAATAGTGCAATAAAGAGGATAATTAGACGTGTTTGTTCAATATCTTCAGTTGTAATTGCATTTCCAGAATACGTTTTAAAGATATATCCGAAACAACCTACAACTACTAAGGTCAATACAATTAATAAATTACGAGCTTTATTTGCTGGTTCAAATGCAGTTTCCGATTTTAAAGCTGGCAATTTTTTTGAAAAGTAGAACAATGCTGCAGCAACCAAAAACAAAGCACCAACACCAAGATATAAGGTTTGTACTGTTACTAGCGTGATTTCGTTATTCGATATCATTTGAGCTAATTCATCTGTACTCCAAGTGGCAGAGCCAAAAATTACAAAGCTTACGACAATTGGTCCTATTGTAGTTCCGAAAGAATTAATACCACCTGCTAAATTTAAACGATGAGAGCCAGTTTTTGGATCACCAAGAGCAATAGCAAAAGGATTTGCTGCAGTTTGTTGCAATGAAAACCCTAATCCAACAATAAATAATGCGATAAGCACAAAGTAGAAAACACTAGTTTGGCCTTGTTCAGCACCTGATGTGGCTGGATACATAATGAATGCACCAACGGCAGATAACAATAAGCCGTAAACAATACCAGCTTTATATCCCCAATTATTAAGGATGTCTTTTTTAATGGCACTTGACATTATGAATAGTAAAAGCGCTCCAATGTAATAGGCACCATAAAAAGCAAAATCAACCAATTGCGATTGAAATTGATCTATATTAAAATAGGTTTTACAAAATGGAATAAATACACCATTTGAAGCTGCAATAAATCCCCAGAAAAAAAACACTGTAACTAGTGTGGTTAAAGCTGATTTGTTGTTTTGGTTTGTCATGAGTTTGTTTTTATATTAAAATAGGATTTAATTATTTAATTGTAATTTCATCTACGAAGATCCAACTTCTGCCATCATGAGGATAGCCTAAGTGCCATTCTGGAAGTTCGCCTAATTTTTTTGCAATGATTTTTATAAATCTAAATTCTTTAGATGCTTCTTTGAAATGCACTTTTTTGATTTCACTGTCTTCAAAAGGAATTGTAGCCTCAATACTAATTTTTTGATCTATTGGAACAAAATTAAAACCGTCTTTAGAGCCTAAACATTCAATTTCTGTGGGATAGAAAATCCATGATCCTTGATCTTGTAAAAAATTAGTCATGACCGTATTTACTGTCTTCAAGCTACCCAAATCTACTGTTGCAATAACATCTTCATTCCAATAGCCTTGCCAAGTACCTGTTCTAAAATCTTGTGTTCCGAAAATACCATCTATAAGTGCATCATTTCCTCCAGCATTGTATTGATTAGCATATTCAGTTTCTAGTTTTATAGAGAGGTTTGGATCTATCTTATAAAATTTGGTTTCAATCGTAGCGCTTTTGATTTCGTTTTTTTCTGAATATACTTTAAGTAGTGTTGGTTCAGAAATGTGTATCGGATTTTCATAAGTTTTAAATTCAGACCCATCAAGGCTATAAAAAATAGTAGCAGCGATATCTACATTATCTAAAACGACTTCAGTATTACCTTTAAATGCGACATTTCCTTTGGCAATAAATGGTGCTGGAACAATAACATGCTCATTGATTTCTGTATTAGGTTCTTGTCCGTCACGACTTCCCCAAATGGCAGGATTATCGGTCATATGAAATTCTAAAACACCTCCATTTATAATGTCTTCATGATTGAGATAAGTTCTGTCTAATTTCTCACCATTGAGATATGCGTATTCAATGTATTTGTTAGTTGCATTTAGATCATAGGCTGCAATTGTAAACGTCTTTCCACTTTCAAGATTAATGGTTGCTTTGTCAAATAGAGGCGTACCAATAATATATTGATTGCTTCCTGGCGTTACAGGGTAAAATCCCATGGAAGAAAACACATACCATGCGCTCATTTGTCCGCAATCTTCATTTCCAGAAATACCATCAGGTTCGTTGGTATATAATTCTGTTAGTATTTGGTAGACCTTCTCTTGTGTTTTATGTGGTTTATTGACAAAATTATAGAGGTAAGCCATGTGGTGACTTGGCTCGTTGCCATGAGCATATTGTCCGATAAGCCCAGTGATATCAGCTTGGTTTCGTCCAGAGGTTTCCGCTTCAGCAGTAAATAACTCATCCAATTGGGCTTCTAATTTGTCTTTTCCGCCAAGAAGATTTATAAATCCTGAAATATCCTGAGGAACGTAAAAACTATATTGCCAAGAATTGGCTTCAGTATAATTAAAATTGACTTCATATGGATCAAAAGGAGCAAACCAAGTATTTCTGAAACGACCTCTCATAAATTGCGTTTCTGGATCATAAATGTTCTTAAAAAACTGTGCTCTTTCGGTGAAGGTTTTATAATCATCTTTTTTACCTAAAGACTTTGCCATTTGCGCAATGGTCCAATCGTCGTAGGAATACTCTAAGGTTTTTGAAACTGATTCGCTTTCTTCTTCAACTGGAATGAAGCCAAATGTTTTATAAGATTTAAGTCCGAGTTGATCTCGAGTTGCCGAATGTTTCATCGCTTCAAATGCTTTTTCAGCATCATAATCATTAATGCCTTTTAAATACGCATCAGCAATAACTGGAACTGCATGATAACCAATCATACAACCAGTATAATTTGCACTTAAATCCCAAATAGGCATAATACCACCTTCATTGTGTTTGGCTAAAAAAGTATTGATAAAATCATTGGTTCGCTCTTGTTCGATAATGGTGTATAACGGATGTGCAGCACGATAGGTATCCCAAAGTGAAAAGACTGTATAGTAATCGAAATCATTAGTTTGGTGAATTTCTAAGTCCATCCCGCGATATCGACCATCGACATCTTGGTACAAATTTGGAGCAATCATGGTGTGATATAATGCTGAATAAAAGTTTGTCTTATAATCCTCATTTTGAGATTCCATAACAATCTTTTCTAATTGTGTTTCCCAAGTGTTTTGTGCTTCGATTTTTACGTCTTCAAAGGTTTTGTTGCCAATTTCTTCCTTTAAGTTTTTAAGCGCACCTTCTTGATCAACGGCACTAATACCAATTTTCACATATACAGGTTCATTTGATGGGTTATCAAACTCAATGACGGCTTTTTTACTAAGAAACTTATAGTTTTTTGAAATTGGAGCATTACGTTCAAGATAAGTAATGTCTTTTATAGATTCTGAAAATTGAATAGTATAAAATAACCGTTGATCGGTTGCCCAAGCTTTTGAATGTCTGAATCCGGTTAGTGTTGAATCATTTAACATTTGAATCTTATAATCTAATAATTCATCACGATGTTCTAGGTCTAAAACTACATATTGATTGTCGGACGAAGGAAATTTGTATTTATGGATGCCACTTCGTTTAGAAACAGTTAATTCCACTTCAATGTTTGTAGAATCTAAAAGGACTTTATAATAGCCAGGTTCGGCAATTTCATTATCATGCGAAAAATGAGCGCGATAACCTGGTTTTCCATCGCTTCCATTGTTGAAATTTATAAGATTTGTTGGCATTAATAAAATATCACCATAATCGCTGACTCCTGTGCCGCTTAAATGGGTATGAGAAAACCCATAAATGTAGTCATCACTGTAATGATAACCAGAGCACCCATCCCAACCATCTAGTCTTGTATCTGGACTCAATTGCATCATCCCGAAAGGCATTGTGGCTCCAGGATACGTATGACCATGACCACCAGTACCAATAAATGGATTTACATAATTAATAAGTGCTCTATCTTTTTTTGCTGGTTCTATTTGTGGTACTGTATCACAACTAATTAGTAATAAAGCGATTAAAACAAAAGCGAAAAGATGTTTCATAGAAGATTCTTTATATTGTTTGAAAAGATACTAAATCTTAACGTATCGTTAAATATTTTTTAAGGTCATAGTTCCTTTTTAAAATGGGTTATCTTTGAAGAAACTTCAGTATATGATTCGTTGGATTATCTTTATTTTAATCTATTCTCTTTTTTCAGTATATGGCTATCAAGCTATTAAAACAGTAACGAAACTTAGTTGGTTGCACTATCTTTTCATTGCTATTGCATTAATTGTTGCTGGAAATTTTGTTTATCAATTTTCTATTGGTTCTGAAGGACGAGTACTTAATCCAGCTAAGAGTTATGCTTTTGGATTTTTACTAGCATTTATGTCTTTCAATTTGGTCATAGTTCCCATTTTGATTGGTGAAGATATTATTAGAGTTTTCTTAGGTCTCTATGATAAATTGTTCGCTACAAAAGAATCATTTTATTTACCCTCAAGACGAAAGTTTATTAGTACAGTTGCCTTAGGATTAGCAGCTATTCCGTTTGCGTCTTTGCTTTATGGTATGTATAGAGGGAAATACCGCTTTAGGGTTTTAGATTATGTGCTTCATTTTGAAGACTTACCTGAGACTTTTGATGGTTATAGGATTACTCAAATTAGTGATATTCACTCAGGAAGTTTTGACAATCGAGAAAAGATTGAATATGGCGTTAATCTTATCAATGAACAAAACTCAGATGTGATTATGTTTACTGGTGATATGGTAAATAATAAGGCGTCAGAAATGTTACCGTGGAAAGATCTTTTCGGAACATTAAAAGCTAAAGATGGTGTATTTTCTGTTTTAGGAAACCACGATTATGGTGATTATGTAAATTGGAATTCTAAGGAAGAAAAAACAAAAAACCTAGACGACCTGAAAGCAATTCAAAAAGAAATGGGCTATAATTTATTATTAAATGAATCTCATTTTATAGAGCGAAATGGAGAACGAATTGCTATAGTAGGAGTTGAGAATTGGGGGCAAAATGGATTCAAAAAAGCTGGAGACCTTAAAAAAGCATCAGAGCAAGTTAGCGCTAAAGATTTTAAAATATTAATGAGCCACGATCCAAGTCATTGGGAAGCTGAAGTTATAAATGATGACCTACATTATCATCTTACTTTAAGTGGTCATACGCATGGGATGCAATTTGGGATTGAAATTCCAGGATGGATAAAATGGAGTCCGGTAAAATGGCGATATAAGCAATGGGCTGGAATTTATAAAGAATTAGGACAATACCTAAATGTGAACAGAGGATTTGGATATTTAGGCTATCCTGGTCGTGTTGGAATTTGGCCAGAGGTTACTGTTATTACACTTAAAAAAGGAACAAATAATGCATAATAGCGCGGAAATGTTATTATTACTCTGAAATTGTTTATTTTTATAAATAAGTCAGAGTGAACCTACTAGAATACATTATTTAAAGTATTACCAAAAAAATGTGTAGGTTTGTAGTAACATGTTTGATTTAAAAGTTTAAACGTATGTCAAAATTTGGGGAACTTATAGATGTTGATATTCCAGTTTTGTTGGATTTTTTCACAGAATGGAATGAACAATCTACGGCAATGCATCCTGTAATGAGAGATGTTGCTGCTGCTCTTGGCGATAAAGCTAAAGTTATAAAAATCGACGTTGATAAAAATAAAGAGTTAGCTGAAGCACTTCGTGTTAAAGGCTTACCAACTCTTATTATTTATAAAAATGGCGAAATGAAATGGCGTCATAGTGGAGAACAAGATGCAAATACATTAATCGGTATCGTTCAAGAGTTTCTTTAGAAACTTAAAGCTTTAAATTTAAATCCTGCCTTACTAAAATAGTCCAAAACTTTAGGAAGAGTATACATCATGTTTTTTGATGCTTTCACACTATCATGGAAAACTATAATACTACCATTTTTACTTTTTGAAATGACATTATTAAAGCAATCGGCTTCTGAAATATCCTTTTGCCAATCAAAAGATAAGACATCCCACATAATTACTTTGTAATCTAATTCCATAAGCTTTTTTCCTTGCTTTGGTTGTATTTGGCCGTATGGAGGACGAAATAAATATGTTCTTGTAGATTGATGCAATTCTATTTGCTTTTCGGCTTCTAAAACTTCGTTTATGTAGGCTTTAGTTTTTGTTTTCCAACCTTTAACATGGTGTTGCGTATGATTACCAATCGCATGTCCATGTCTAATAATGTTATTAAAGATATCGGGATGTTTTTCTATGTTAGCTCCAATACAGAAAAATGTTGCCTTAGCATTGTAATGTTTCAGCGTGTCTAAGGTCCAATTTGTAATTTCTGGTGTTGGACCATCATCAAATGTTAAATACAATTCTTTAGAATTAGTAGGGATATCCCAAACATAATTTGGAAACAACTTTTTTGCAACTAAAGGTGTTTTAACTGGTGTAATTTTCACAATTCACTATTGATCTAATTTTAGAATACTGTCTATGGTATCCTTTGCAATATCTGCATCTTCCCTAATGAATTCCTCTTCATCAGAATCTTCTTCATCTGTAAAATGTCTAAACAATCTAAGGTAATTATTGAATTTCTCCGTTTCTTGAAGCGCAAGATCTTTATCGTTATAAATAACTAGTAAATCAACTAAACCTCTATAACGTTCAATATCTGAAACGATTTCATCGAGATATCGAGTTTGGTTTTCAATAGATAACTCACTGTAATATTTAAGGTTCTCCTGGTATTTTTTGGCGACATCATGATAAATCTTTCTTGCCTTCTCGGTTTTTTCAATTTCGTAATAACCACCAATATAAGGTTCAAGTAATGTGTAATATCCAAACTTATCTACTGGCATTTTTTCCATAGCTAAGTCAGCTACATTTTCGGCTTTGTCAAGTTGGTCTTCGTTGATGAGTAGTTCCATAAGGCGTGCAAGATTGCCTCTATAGGTAATCCCATTTTTACGGGTTTCAACATCGTGATAAATAGCGTCACTTCCACTATTTCCCCAGTCCCAAGACATTACTTTGTCGTACATTAATTCTGAATCAATTCGTCCCATATCAAATGGGTTAGCTCTGTCAATAGCAGTTTTTATAGGTACTAATTTATAACACAAACCGTCTAATTGAAGGAAATCTTTCATCCAAACATAATCTTCATCACTAAAGGCTCCTCCCGTAAAATAAATAGGTCGTTTCCAATCGTTATTAGCAACGATATCTAACATTAGTAATCTATTTTTATACAATGCACTGCCTTTAATCTCAACGTCTAAATATGGCAAAATTTCATCAGCATCCTTTTGTTTTACAATGCCATTGTCTAGAACAGTTTGCTTATCAACAGGAATTCTAATATATCGTGTCGGAAAGTAATTTGAGTTAAGTAATTGCGTAGGATATCCTGCTGGATCTTCACCCTCACGTTGTAAAATGTACTTCAGTTTATACTTAGGATCGTCATTAGAAATAAAATTCATAAAATCTTTTATCATTAACGTATCATCTGTAATTTCCCTTCGCATCACATAATCTCTTGTTCCGTATTTATATTGATCATGAGTTAATTGAGAAGGAATTGGATCACTTTCATAGGCTTTTCTTTTCATTTGATCAATATACCAATCTGTTTGAAAAAGACTGGTGTTAACTACTCTAACATCTGTACGAACACCTTCAATTTCTTGCAAATACCAAAGTGGGAAACTATCGTTATCACCAATAGTAAATAATATAGCATTTGGAGCACAGGATTCTAAATATTTTCGTGCCATTGCATTTGCAGTGTATTTATCAGACCTGTCATGGTCGTCCCAATTGTTTGCAGCTAATATTCCTGGAACTAGTACCAAACAAGCTAAAGTGATTGCTGGAGCCAATAATTTTGAAGCTACTTTAGTTTTTAAGAGATCATAAATGGCATAAACGCCAAATCCAATCCAAATGGCAAACACATAAAATGAACCAACTACAGAATAGTCTCGTTCTCTAGGTTCAAACGGTCTTACATTAGTGTAAAATTGAATTGCTAAACCAGTAAACAGGAAGAATACTAACATCATCCAAAAGCGTTTAGGGTCTTTATACATTAGATAAAAGAACCCGATAAGGCCTAAAATGAATGGAAGGAAATAATACGTATTTCGTGCTTTGTTATTTTCTACATCACTTGGCAAGTTGTCTTGTGATATACCTAAATGTAGTTCGTCAATAAAGTCAATACCACTAATCCAATTACCATGTAAAGCTGTGTATTTTCCTTGAAGGTCGTCTTGGCGTCCAGTGAAATTCCACATAAAATAACGCCAATACATATACCCTAATTGATAATCTATCATATAATAGAAATTATCAATAAGTGAAGGTTTTTCAATATCTAAAAATTGTTGTCCAAATTGTTTAAGGAAGTTGTGATAGTCTTCGTAATCAACTTGACCTTCCATGACATCTTTTCTAAATGCATTCACTTGTTCCTTAATGCTATTAACTCGTAGGTTCGAATATTGACTAGCCTCATCATTAGAATATCCTTGTGCTAACGCATCGTTGTACATAGTAATAGCTAAATCTGGTTTTAACTTAAAATCAAGTAAGCCAGTAAACATCATATAGTTTTCAGCATGTTCGGTACTCCACATACGTGGTAAAATTGCTGCTTGTTCAGAATTGTAATTTTGCTTTGCGTTTTTATAGTCGTTGACAATAACATATTCCCCTTTTTCATGATCTTTTTCATACTTGGGTTTGTCATCAATATAAGGGTTGTTTTCATCTAAACCAGTATATTGTTCTGTAAATAACGGACCATAAAATAAATGAGTTTCAGGATATTGTTCTAAGTTATAGTATGCTAAAAGTTCTCTTGCACTTGATGGGTTATTTTCATTAATAATGACATT
This sequence comes from Psychroserpens sp., assembly GCF_034670085.1. Taxonomy (GTDB): domain Bacteria; phylum Bacteroidota; class Bacteroidia; order Flavobacteriales; family Flavobacteriaceae; genus Psychroserpens. The sequence goes on from NZ_JAXMOD010000006.1 coordinate 195,898, forward strand.
TGCATTTGCTCTAATTGGCAACATCAGCCAAGATGAAAAACCAATAAAAATAAAAATTAAACACAGGATTAAGGTATTTGCATATTTATAACCTTTCTTTTTTGTTTCTTTTAATCCGAAGTAAAATATGGTAACTAAAACTAATCCAGCAATTACAGATCCTGAATTAAACGGCAATCCAATGGTGTTAACAAAGAAAATTTCTGAAGCACTAAACAGTTTAAGTGCGTTAGGTAGAAGTAATTTGAAAATAAATAATAAAATAGCAACGGCTACGATATTGGCAATGATAAAATTCTTAGCATTTACCTTTTGATAGTTTTTGAAAAAGTAAATTAACCCTAAAGCTGGTATGGTTAACAGCCCCATAAAGTGCACACCAAAAGAGAGACCAATTACAAAAGCAATTAAGATTAACCATCGATGCCCTCTGGGTTCGTTCATATCTTGTTCCCAGCGTAAGCCTAAATAAAATAAAACTGACATTATTAAGGTTGCCATTGCATACACTTCAGTTTCAACAGCATTAAACCAGAACGAATCTGTAAAAGTAAATGCTAAACTACCAACCAAAGCACTACCTAAGATTGCAATTGAAGCATTTTGAGTTACCTCACCTGTATTAGCAACTAGTTTTTTCAATAGGATACTAATAGTCCAAAACATGAAAAGAATAGTAAAAGCACTTGCAACAGCACTCATCATATTCATCATCATACCTATTAACTCATTGTTTCCAAAAGTGAAAATTGAGAAAAAAGCTCCTAAAATTTGAAACAAGGGTGCTCCAGGTGGATGACCAACTTGTAATTTTGAAGAAGTTAATATGTATTCGCCTGCATCCCAAAAACTTACAGTAGGCTCTATGGTTAATGCATACGTAATTAATGCTATTGTAAAAGCAAACCATCCTAAAATGGTATTCCATTTCTTGAAGTTGAAATGTGTCATATTCAAGGTCTATTTTATGCGAGCGAATTTAGTAATAATTATATGAATCGCTAGAGTTTTTAAGTAAACGTTATGCTTTTTTGATTATTTTATAACTTTTTGTTTGTACAAATAAAACTTTGTACTAAATTTGCATCCTCTTTAAGAGATTGGCCTATGGTGTAACTGGCAACACATTGGTTTTTGGTACCAAAGAGTCTAGGTTCGATCCCTAGTGGGCCAACAAAAAAGTCTTCCTAATTTAGGAAGACTTTTTCTTTTCTATAAATATCGTTTTAAATTTTAAAAGTAATTACAGGTCGATTTGCATGATTTACTAAATCTTCACTTATGCTACCGTTAAAAAAATGTGCTATACCTTGTCTACCATGCGTGCTAATACCAATAAGATCTGCATCTATATGTTTTGAAAAGTTTAAAATACCTTTTTCAATGGACTCATCATTATAAATGTTAATGGTATAATTTTTAAAACTATAATCCTCAATAAACGAATTAATCCTATCATTTGCTTTTTTGGTCGTACTAAAGTTGCTGGCTGTATTTACCATTAATAAATGTAATTGAGCGCCAAAAGCCATTGCAAAATCGGTTGCCTGTCTGTAGGTTTCTTTGTTATCATTTTTAAAATCAGATGCAAACACTATATCATCAATACTAAAATCTTCATGACTGTTTTTGATTACAAGTACAGGAACATCAGAGTTACGTACAGCTTTTTCAGCATTTGAACCAACAAACATTTCTTTAATTCCACTTGCTCCATGAGAACCCATAATAATCATTGTAATACCATGTTCTTTACAGATTTCCGAAATACCATTAAAAGACCCATCTGGTTTAACTATCTCATGAACAGTAAGATCATTAAGGTAATCGCTATTCAAAATGTCTTTAAATTTTTGATGAGCCATTTTCATGAAAAACATGACTTCAGGCACATCAGCTTGAGAACTTACGGCATCTAAATCTTGCAAAGGGATTTCTAACATATGCAATAAATAGATTTCACTGCCATGTTTTTTTGCGATTTGTGATGCTACTTTTAATGCGTTTTCTGCTTCTGGTGAAAAGTCTGTAGGAACTAATATTTTTTTCATAAAGTTTAAGGTTGATTTTAATCACATAAATTTAATAATAAAAATCGACATAACACAGCTTGGTGAAATCAATATAATTATTGTATATTTGCAGCGTTGTTTGAAGAAAAAAGAATAATGAGCGGACGGGAAGTCCGCTCTTTTTATACTAAAAATGTTCAGAGATTCCGTAAAAAAATTATTAGATGAAGGACTTGCTCAAAGAGAAGACCTGTTTCTAGTTGATTTTGAAGTTTTAGGAGATAACACAATTAAAGTGGTTATAGATGGAGATAATGGTGTTCTTGTAGAAGACTGTATGTTCATTAGTAGAGCAATAGAGCATAATCTTGATAGAGAAGAACAGGATTTTTCTTTAGAAATATTGTCTGCAGGTGCAACATCACCTTTAACAAATAAAAGACAATACAAAAAGAATATTGGTAGAACACTAAGTGTGAAAACCACAAGCGATGAAGATCTGGAAGGAATACTAACAGAAGTTGACGATGATAAGATTCTTCTGGAATGGAAAACTAGAGAGCCAAAACCAATTGGTAAAGGCAAAGTGACTGTAAAAAAGCAAGCCGAATTATCATTTGATTCGATAAGTAAGGCTCAAGTTGTAATAAAATTTTAATTTATAAGAGTAATGGAAAATATTGCGTTAATTGATTCTTTTTCAGAGTTTAAAGATGAAAAGTTGATCGATCGTGTAACGTTAATGGCGATTTTAGAAGATGTTTTGAGAAATGCCTTAAAGAAAAAATATGGTGACGATGATAACTTTGATATTATTATCAATCCTGATAAAGGCGATTTAGAAATTTGGAGAAATAGAATTGTAGTTGCAGATGATGAAGTTGAAGAACCTAATCAAGAAATAGCTTTATCTGAAGCTCAAAAAATAGAACCTGATTTTGAAGTTGGTGAAGATGTTGCCGAAGAAGTAAAACTTGTTGATTTAGGTCGACGTTCGATTTTAGCCTTAAGACAAAACTTAATCTCTAAGATCCATGAACATGATAACACAAATATATACAAGCAATTTAAAGATTTAGAAGGAGAGATATACTCTGCAGAAGTACATCATATTCGTCATAGAGCAATCATTCTTTTAGATGATGATGGTAACGAAATTATTCTTCCAAAAGACAAACAAATTCCTTCAGATTTCTTTAGAAAAGGAGAAAACGTGAGAGGAATTATTGAAAGCGTTGAGCTTAAAGGAAACAAGCCAGCCATAATCATGTCAAGAACAGCTCCTGTATTTCTTGAAAAATTATTTGAACAAGAAATTCCAGAAGTATTTGATGGTTTAATTACTATTAAAAAGGTCGTTCGTATTCCAGGTGAAAAAGCAAAAGTTGCTGTAGATTCTTATGATGACAGAATTGATCCAGTTGGAGCTTGTGTTGGTATGAAAGGGTCGAGAATCCACGGAATTGTTCGTGAATTAGGAAATGAAAATATTGATGTTATCAATTACACAAATAACCTCAATCTTTTTATTACAAGGGCTCTAAGTCCAGCAAGAGTGACTTCAATTAAAATAGATGAAGAAACAAAACGTGCTGAAGTTTTATTGAAACCTGAAGAAGTATCAAAGGCAATTGGTAGAGGTGGTCATAATATAAGATTAGCAGGTCAATTAACAGGTTACGAAATTGATGTGTTTAGAGAAGGTGCAGAAGAAGATGTAGAATTAAGCGAATTTACAGATGAAATTGAAAGCTGGATTATTGCAGAATTCAGTAAAGCAGGTTTAGATACTGCTAAAAGTATATTAGAACAAGATGTTGTAGATCTTGTAAAACGTACAGATTTAGAAGAAGAAACAATATTAGATGTTATTAGAATTCTTAAAGAAGAATTCGAAGAATAGTACCATTTTAACAATGTACAGTAATTTGGTATAAAAGATTTTTAAGTTATATTATAAGCGATTTATGGCTCAAACAAGATTAAATAAAGTATTACGAGAACTCAATATTTCTATTGATCGTGCTGTTGATTTTTTAGAATCAAAAGGTGTCGAAATAGAAAAGAGTCCGAATACGAAAATATCAGAAGACGTTTACACAATTCTTTCCAACGAATTTCAAACTGACGCTAATAAAAAAATGGCGTCGCAAGAAGTTAGTGAAGCAAAACTTAAGGAAAAGGAAGAATTGCGCGAACAGCGTGAGCGTGAGTTGGAAGAAAAGGCTAAAGAAGAAGAAAAAAGAAGCAAACAAGTAGTTAAAGCTAAAGCCGAATTAAGTGGGCCAAAACAAGTTGGTAAAATAGACTTAGATAAAAAGGCTAAAAAGGCTGAAGAGCCAAAACAAGAAAAGCCAGAAGAGCCTAAAGAAGTTGAAAAACCTCAAGTTGAAAAGCCAAAAGCTAAAGAAGAAGCTTCTAAAAAAGAAGATGTAAAGGAAGAAACTCCTAAGACCGCAGAAAAGAAAGAAAAAGAAACGCCTAAAACAGAAGCTAAAGAAGAGTCTAAAACAGAAACTACAGAAGAGCCTGTAGACGAAACTTTAAAAACACAATATAAAAAGTTAACTGGACCTAAAATTGCAGGTGAAAAAATTGACCTTTCTAAGTTTAATAAACCTAAGAAGAAAAAGGAAGAAAAGAAACCAGCTGATAATAAAACAGCTTCAGGAGACGCTAATAAAAAGAAAAGACGACGTATAAGTAAAGGACCAGGTTCTGGAGGTGATAACAGCTATGGAAATAGAGGTGGAAACCAAAGAGGCGGATTTAAAGGAAAAGGAAAGCGTCCAACAACAGTTAAAGAAGAGCCTAGTGCTGAAGAAGTTCAAAAGCAGGTACGTGAAACTCTTGAAAAACTTCAAGGAAAATCAAGTAAAGGAAAAGGCGCAAAATACAGAAGAGAGAAAAGAGATCAGCATAGAGAACAGACCGAAATTGATCAGAAGATTGAAGCTGCTGAAAGTAAAATTCTAAAAGTAACTGAATTTGTAACTGCCAATGAAGTTGCTACCATGATGAATGTTTCTGTTACAGAAATTATTTCGGCATGTATGTCACTTGGTATGATGGTAACCATGAATCAGCGTTTAGATGCTGAAACCTTATCGGTTGTTGCTGATGAATTTGGTTATAATGTTGACTTTGTAACATCTGATATTGAAGAATCAATAGAAGAGGTTGTCGATAAACCAGAAGATTTAGTGCCTCGTGCACCAATCGTTACTGTTATGGGTCACGTAGATCACGGTAAAACATCTTTACTAGATTATATTCGTCAAGAAAATGTAATCGCTGGAGAATCTGGTGGAATTACGCAGCATATTGGAGCTTATGGTGTTGAATTAGAAGGCGGACAAAAAATCGCGTTCCTTGATACACCAGGTCACGAAGCTTTTACAGCTATGCGTGCTCGTGGTGCTCAGGTTACCGATTTAGCAATTATTGTAGTTGCGGCAGATGATTCAATAATGCCACAAACAAAAGAAGCAATCGCACATGCTCAAGCAGCAGAAGTGCCTATTATATTTGCGATTAACAAAATTGATAAAGTTGGTGCAAATCCAGAAAAAGTAAAAGAAGGATTAGCACAAATGAATTTATTAGTTGAAGATTGGGGTGGAAAAATTCAGTCTCATGATATTTCAGCTAAAAACGGTACAGGAATCAAAGAATTATTAGAAAAGGTATTGCTTGAAGCTGAATTATTAGAATTAAAAGCAAATCCAAATAAATTAGCTAGTGGAACTGTAGTTGAAGCCTTTTTAGATAAAGGACGTGGATACGTGTCAACAATTTTAGTTCAAGCTGGAACATTAAAAGTTGGAGATTACGTTCTTGCTGGTAAAAACAGTGGTAAGGTAAAAGCAATGCATGATGAACGTGGAAAGGAAATTAAAGTTGCCGGACCATCAACACCAGTTTCAATCTTAGGATTAGATGGTGCGCCTCAAGCAGGTGATAAGTTTAATGTGTTTGAAGATGAAAGAGAAGCGAAACAAATTGCCGCTAAACGTACTCAGTTACAACGCGAGCAATCTGTTAGAACACAACGCCATATTACGCTTGATGAAATCGGACGTCGTATTGCTCTTGGAGATTTCCAAGAATTAAATATCATTCTTAAGGGTGACGTAGATGGTTCAGTTGAAGCATTAACAGATTCATTCCAGAAATTATCTACTGAAGAAATTCAGGTAAATATTATTCATAAAGGTGTTGGAGCTATTACTGAAAGCGATGTTTTATTAGCAACAGCTTCTGATGCAATTATTATTGGGTTTAATGTAAGGCCAATGGGTAATGCGCGTCAAATTGCAGACAACGAAGAAATTGATATCAGAACATATTCAATTATCTATGATGCGATTAATGATCTGAAAGATGCGATGGAAGGCATGTTGTCTCCAGAGCTTAAAGAAGAGATTACAGGTACAGCTGAAATTAGAGAAACTTTCAAAATATCTAAAATTGGTACTATCGCAGGATGTATGGTTACTAATGGTAAAATCTTTAGAAGTTCAGGAATTCGATTAATACGTGATGGAGTTGTAATTCACACTGGTGAGTTAACGTCCTTAAAACGTTTTAAAGATGATGCTAAAGAAGTAGCAAAAGGTTACGACTGTGGTATTCAATTAAAAGGTTATAACGATATTCAAATTGATGATGTCATTGAAGCATTCCAAGAAGTTGAAGTCAAAAAGAAATTGAAGTAATCAATTATATATGAAATAAAAAAAGCGACCAAAATAAATGGTCGCTTTTTTTATGTACATTAAATTAGAACTATTTATTTCTTGTCTTTTTTGGGTTCAAAAATAAAGGCGTTATTATATTTCCTTTTTATTTTTAAAAGTGCTTTATCTGCCTCTAGCCTGCTTCTGAAATTTCCGACCCAAATTTTTGTATTTGGCGAATCAAATTCCATGCTAACTGGCCATTCGTTAAATGAGTTTAGAAAATTTTGTTTAGAAGCTTCGGCTCCAGAACGAGTGCCAGAATACACCTGGATTTTAAACAGATTCACCGTTTTAATGTCTTTCTTAAATTCTAGTAATTTGTCTATATCACTATCCTGATCAACAATAACAGTTCCATCCTGAGCAAAACTCCCAACTGTGAAACTAAATAAAGCGATTAAAAATAATGAAAATTTGATCTTATGTTTTATCATAACTGTGTGATTTAATGCAAAGAAAATGTTTTTTTTTTAGTGTGTCTATATTTGTATCAATTATATAACTTATTGAAGTTTTAAAATATTATTTAGAATCTGTATAAATTAACAATTAACACTTCACTAACATTTCTAAAATCGACATTAAGTGTTATTTTTGCGTGAGATTTTACAAACGTTTTTTTCAATTTTAATTAATGAAAAAATCATACCAAAGTTTAGAAGATAATTCAACTAACACTATGATACAAGTGATTTACCGTAAACTAACAGCAAATTTTCTCAATTTAGGGTTAGTTTTTTTACTCACGATTTCTACTTCACTTACTGCTCAGGAAGGTGATCCAGCAAAAGGAAAAACTTTATTTAATACAAATTGTGCTTCTTGTCACCAATTAGATAAGAAAATGACTGGTCCTGCTTTACGAAATATAGAAGCGCGTCTATCAGATGAACAAGGATTAGATAGAGAATGGCTAGACAAATGGATTAGAAATAGTGCTGGTTTAGTTAAATCTGGGGATGCTTATGCTAACCAAATTTATAATGAGTACAATGGAACGGCAATGACAGCTTTTCCTCAATTGTCTGATCAAGATATTTCGGATATTTTAGCTTATACTGCTGAACCTAAGAAAGAGCCAGAAGTTGTAAATGGCGGAGGAGGTCAAGCAGGAACTGATCAAGCTGAAGGCGGAGTTTCAAATAAATTAATCTTAGGAGCGTTAGCTATCTTATTTGCATTGCTAGCTATGGCTTTAGTTTTAGTGCGAAAAACGTTGAATCGTTTTGCCGAAGCTAAAGGTATAGATACTGCTAGTGAAGATAAACACCTTCCGATTTGGAAAGCCTTTATTAAAAATCAATTTTTGATTTTAGTAACTGTAATTTTATTCTTATTGGCAAGTGCTTATTTCGTTTTTGGATACTTATCACAAATAGGTGTAGATCAAGGTTACGAGCCTGTTCAGCCTATTCATTATTCGCATAGAATTCACGCTGGTGACAATGGTATTGATTGTAAATATTGTCACTCGTCTGCTAGAGTTAGTAAAACATCTGGTATTCCTTCATTAAATGTTTGTATGAACTGTCATAAGTCTATTTATGAAGTTGCAGCAGAAACACAGGCTGAAGGTATGAATGAATATGGAGTTGATTATAATGCTGAAATCAAAAAACTTTATGCCGCTGTTGGTTGGGATGATGCTGAACAAAAATATACTGGCGAAACGTCTCCTGTTAAATGGGTGAGAATACATAATTTACCTGATTTCGCATATTTCAACCATTCACAACACGTTACTGTAGCTGGTGTACAATGTCAAACATGTCATGGTCCAGTGGAAGAAATGGAAGTAATGTATCAATATGCACCATTAACTATGGGTTGGTGTATTGATTGTCATAGAGAGACTGAAGTAAATGTAAAAGATAATGCATATTACACTAAAATACATGAGCAATTATCTAAGAAATATGGTGTAGATAAATTAACGGCAGCTCAAATGGGTGGACTGGAATGTGGAAAATGCCATTACTAATAAGTTTAATAAGAAGTAATTCAATTATATAATATGTCATCAAACAAGAAATACTGGAAAAGTGTTGAAGAGCTAAACAAAAACAGCTCTATTGTTGAGACGCTTAAACAGAATGAATTTGTTAATGAGATTCCTACCGAAGAATTTTTAGGTAATAAAGAATCTTTAGAAACCTCTTCTACTACGCGTCGTGACTTTTTAAAGTACGTTGGTTTTAGTACTGCAGCGGCATCTTTAGCAGCTTGTGAAGGACCAGTGATTAAATCTATTCCTTACGTAGTACAACCTGAGGAGATTATTCCTGGAGTTGCTAATTACTATGCAACAACTATTGCTAACGGTTTTGATTTTGCAAGTGTATTAGTTAAAACTCGTGAAGGTCGTCCAATTAAAATTGAAAATAATACAATGGCAGCTACCAATGGTGGTGCAAATGCTAGAGTAAATGCTTCAGTTCTAGGATTGTATGATATATTGAGAGTGAAGTCTCCAATGAAAGGTGAATCAGAGATCTCTTGGTCAACCTTAGATGCTGAAGTTGGTCAGGCATTAGAATCAGCGAAATCATCAGGAAAGCAAATCGTGTTATTAACACAAACTTTTGCAAGTCCTTCGACTTCAAAATTGATTTCTGAATTCTCAGCAAAATACGGAAATGTGCGTCATGTAGTTTATGATGCAGTTTCAGAATCTCCTGCTCTTGATGCTTATCAAGCTCAATATGGTGAGCGTGGTTTAGCAAATTATGATTTCTCAAAAGCAGCTACTATTGTGTCTGTTGGAGCAGATTTCTTAGGAGATTGGCAAGGTGGAGGATTTGATTCAGGATACGCAAAAGGGCGTTCACCAAAGGATGGTAAAATGTCTAGACATATTCAGTTTGAATCCAATATGTCATTAACTGGAGCCAATGCAGACAAACGCGTGCCGTTAACGCCAAGTCAACAAAAACAGGCATTAGCAAAATTATATAGTTTAGTAGTTGGTGGTTCTGTAGCAACAGACTTGCCAGAATATATAAACACAGCTGTTCAAAATGCAGCTAACGAATTAAAAAAAGCTGGAAGTAACGGCGTTTTAGTTACAGGTATTCAGGATGTAAATGCACAAACGGTTGCAATAGCAATTAACGAGTCTTTAGGCAGTAAAGCATTTGATCCAAAAACGACAATAAAAACAAGACAAGGTAACGATAAAGATGTGATGTCTTTAGTTGCAGATATGAAAGCAGGTAAGGTTGGTGCAATAATCATGAGTGGTGTAAATCCAATGTATACGCTTCCTAATGCTTCTGAATTTGCTGAAGGTCTAGCAAACACAGAAGTATCTGTTGCTTTCTCTTTAAAATCTGATGAAACATCTTCAGTTTGTAATTACACTGCAGCTGCACCTCATTATTTGGAATCTTGGGGAGATGTTGAAATGAAAAAAGGTCATTTCAGTATAACACAACCAACAATCCGTACATTATTTGATACGCGCCAATTTCAGGAAGCATTATTAAAATGGACTGGTAATGATATGACCTATCGCGAGTATATTAAAGATGCTTGGGGAACGTCAATATTATCTGGATCATCGTTTAATAAAGCGGTTCAGGATGGTGTTTATGTTCCAGGAATGTTTGGTAGTATTCCAGCAGGATCATCTGTTACAACAACTGATACGTCATCTGAATTAAAAGATAAGAAAGACAGAACTTTTGTAGGAGGAATTATTCATGACGTCGCTGTAGGCGTTGGGATTAAGGATGAAGATAAAGATGAATATGTAACATCATCATCTTCTTCAACTACAACAACAGGTGGCTCTAATTCTGTTGCAGGTATGGCTGCAATTAACGCAGGTAGTGCGGCAAGAACTTTAGCAACGTCAGCTAAATCTGATGGGATGGAGTTACAACTCTATACAAAGACTGGAATGGGAGATGGTCAAGATGCTAATAACCCTTGGTTACAAGAATTTCCTGATCCAATAACAAGAACATCATGGGATAACTATGTAACAGTTTCTGCAGCTGATGCTAAATCATTGAATTTAATAAATGAACATGAAGCAACTGGAGCCTTAAATGGTAGTTATGCAGATTTAACTGTAAATGGAGTTACTGTGAAAAATGTGCCTGTAATTATTCAACCAGGACAAGCTAAGGGATCTTTAGGGTTGTCCTTAGGGTTTGGTAGAACAGCAGGTTTAAAAGATGAAATGAAAACTGGTGTTAACGCTTATCCGTTATATCAGAATTTTAATAATGCTCAAAACGTAACGATTAGTAAAGCGACTGGAATGCATGAATTTGCATGTGTTCAGTTGCAAAACACCTTAATGGGTCGTGGCGATATTATTAGAGAAACAACTTTAGAAGTATTTAATACAAAAGATAAAAAGCACTGGAACCCAATTCCTGTGGTATCATTAAATCACGTTGAAACACCAGTGACTTCTCCTGAAGTTGATTTATGGGATGAGTTTGACAGATCTATTGGTCATCATTTTAATTTATCTATTGATTTAAATTCATGTACAGGATGTGGTGCTTGTGTAATTGCATGTCACGCTGAAAATAATGTACCTGTAGTTGGTAAAGAAGAAATTAGACGAAGCCGTGATATGCATTGGCTGCGTATAGATAGATATTATTCTTCAGAAGATTCGTTTGCTGAAGATGATAGCAAGAAGGATGAATTTTCAGGACTTTTTGGAGAAAAAGGATCATTAGGCGGATTTGGAGAAATGGAAAATCCAGCTGATAATCCACAAGTAGCTTTCCAACCTGTAATGTGTCAGCATTGTAATCATGCACCATGTGAAACAGTTTGTCCAGTTGCGGCAACATCGCATGGTCGTCAAGGTCAAAACCATATGGCTTACAACCGCTGTGTAGGAACTCGTTATTGCGCAAATAACTGTCCTTACAAAGTAAGACGATTCAACTGGTTCTTGTACGCTCAAAATGATGAGTTTGATTACTATATGAATGATGATTTAGGTCGTATGGTATTAAATCCAGATGTTGTAGTTCGTTCTCGTGGTGTAATGGAAAAATGTTCATTGTGTATTCAAAAAACACAGAAAACAATTTTAGATGCAAAACGTGATGGACGTGAAATTAAGGATGGAGAATTCCAAACAGCATGTTCTTCTGCTTGTAGTAATGGAGCAATGGTATTTGGAGATATCAATGATAAAGACAGTAAAGTTGCAAAACTTTTAAAAGATGATCGTATGTATCACTTATTAGAAAGTGTTGGTACTAAGCCAAATGTGCAGTACCATACTAAAGTGAGAAATACAACTGAAGCATAAAAATTAATTAAGAAACAATTATAATAGATTATGGCGTCTCACTACGAAGCACCTATTAGAAGACCCTTAGTTACGGGAGAAAAATCATATCACGATGTATCGATAGATGTGGCTGCTCCAGTTGAAGGAAAAGCAAACAAATCTTGGTGGATTGTATTTTCAATAGCACTAATCGCTTTCCTTTGGGGAATAGGGTGTATTATTTATACAATTTCTACTGGAATTGGTGTTTGGGGTCTAAACAAAACCGTTGGTTGGGCTTGGGATATTACTAACTTCGTTTGGTGGGTTGGTATTGGTCACGCAGGAACACTTATTTCTGCGGTACTTTTACTATTCCGTCAAAAATGGAGAATGGCAATTAACCGTTCTGCGGAAGCAATGACCATTTTCTCAGTAATTCAAGCAGGTTTGTTTCCTGTTATTCACATGGGTCGTCCTTGGTTAGGGTATTGGGTTTTACCTATACCAAATCAATTTGGTTCACTTTGGGTAAACTTTAACTCACCTTTACTTTGGGATGTATTTGCAATCTCGACTTATCTTTCAGTATCATTAGTATTTTGGTGGACAGGTTTACTTCCTGATTTTGCAATGATTAGAGATAGAGCTGTGAAGCCTTTCCAAAAGAAAATCTATTCGTTATTAAGTTTTGGTTGGTCTGGTAGAGCTAAAGATTGGCAACGATTTGAAGAAGTGTCATTGGTACTTGCTGGTTTAGCAACACCTCTTGTACTTTCAGTACATACTATTGTATCTTTTGATTTCGCAACCTCAGTAATTCCTGGTTGGCATACAACTATTTTTCCTCCTTACTTTGTTGCAGGAGCGATTTTCTCTGGATTTGCGATGGTAAACACACTCTTAATTATTATGAGAAAAGTGTGTAGCCTTGAAGATTATATTACAGTACAACATATTGAGTTAATGAACATTGTAATTATGATTACAGGTTCTATTGTTGGTGTGGCTTATATTACTGAATTATTTATAGCTTGGTATTCTGGAGTTGAATATGAGCAATATGCATTCTTAAACAGAGCAACTGGTCCTTATGCTTGGGCATATTGGGCAATGATGACTTGTAACGTATTCTCGCCTCAGTTTATGTGGTTTAAAAGGTTACGAACAAGTATCATGTTCTCTTTCTTTATTTCTATTGTTGTAAATATTGGAATGTGGTTTGAGCGTTTCGTGATTATCGTAACATCATTACACAGAGATTATTTACCATCGTCATGGACAATGTTCTCACCAACGTTTGTTGATATTGGAATTTTCATTGGAACAATTGGTTTCTTCTTCGTACTATTCCTTTTATATGCGAGAACATTCCCTGTAATTGCACAAGCAGAGGTGAAAACAATTTTGAAATCTTCAGGAGAACGTTATAAAAATATTAGAGATAGAGGAGATAGTTTAGTAGGTACAGGTTCAGATGAAAGAACGTCTGGTAAAACAGTAGCTGTAAAAACAGAAGCAACTACTAAACCAGTTGCTGATAATTCTGCTAAAGTAACCGACTTATTAGGTTCTATTGGTTCTTTTGATGCTAGTTCACAAACAGCTGATGATTTGAAACAAGTCAATGGAATTGGTCCTAAAATGGAAGAAGTACTAAATAGTATTGGTATTTATACATTCTTGCAAGTGAGTAAAATGACAAAAAGAGAATATGACTTGTTAGATTCAATTACAGGTTCTTTCCCAGGAAGAGCTGAACGTGATGATTGGTCTGGACAAGCTAAAAAATTAATAAACTAAAATAGTACATGGAAGCTTCAAAAGTAATTCACGCTATTTATACAGATGATGACGTTTTAATGGCTGCTGTTAAAAAGGTAAAGTCAGAAAGACATCACATTGAAGAGATATATACACCTTTTCCAGTTCATGGACTAGACAAGGCTATGGGATTAGAACCAACTCGTATTGCAATTGCATCATTTATGTATGGATGTGTTGGTTTAACGGTTGCAATTGTAATGATGAATTTCATCATGATTGAAGACTGGCCTCAAAACATAGGAGGTAAGCCTAGTTTTAGTTATATAGAAAACATGCCAGCTTTTGTACCTATTATGTTTGAGTTGACCGTATTTTTTGCAGCTCACTTAATGGTAATCACATTTTATTTAAGAAGTAGAATGTGGCCATTTAAAAAAGCTGAAAATCCTGATCCTAGAACTACAGATGATCATTTTCTTATGGAAATTGCCGTTCATGGTAACGAAAATGAATTGTCTAAGTTATTAAAGGAAACTGGAGCAGTAGAAGTTAATTTAATTGATAAAGAGCACTAATTTATTCAGATGAAAAGCTTATTTAAAATAATAGTAGTATTAATGGTATTTGCAAGTAGTCTTTCATGTAAGAAGGATACTAGACCAAACTATCAGTTTATGCCAAATATGTATGAGCCTGTAGGTTATGAAACTTATGCTGAGTCTGATGCTTTTCCAGGAGGAGTTGAAGCTCAATTACCTGCAGAGGGTTCAATTCCAAGGGGAGATTTTATGCCATTTGAAATTGAAAACACTAATGATGGCTACCTTTTAGCTAAAGAGACTTTAATGAGCCCTTTGGATTCGACTAAAGTAGATAGTGAAAGAGGAAAAGAATTGTACGATATTTATTGTGGAATTTGCCATGGAAATAAAGGTAAAGGTCAAGGAAAATTAGTGAAGAGAGAAAAAATACTAGGTGTACCTAGTTATGATGATGCTGGAAGAGCAATTACTGAAGGTAGTATTTACCATACTATTTATTACGGAAAAAATGCAATGGGTTCTTACGCTAATCAATTAAACGAAGAAGAACGTTGGCAAGTTGTAGATTACGTTTTAAAATTAAAAGCGGATCTAGAATAATAATTTAGATAAAGATTATATACAGATATGTACACATTTTCAAGTAAATTAAAAACATTCTCTATTGTACTTATTGTTTTAGGTGCACTTGGCGTTGCTTATGGTTTTTGGGATTCTCACCATTATCAAACCGAAGAAGATGTAAAGGTATTACTAGCAAGTGAACATGGTCATGGTCATGACGATGCACATGCTGATACAAGCCACGATACTGCTTCACATGCAGTTGACGCTGGAACACACGCAGATGATGCTCATGATGGAGAAGAAGCTCATGCTAGTGAAGGACACGAAATGAGCCATGAAGAGCATGTTCTACATCAAATACATAATAGACCTTGGTCAGCATTGTATGTTGCTGCATTTTTCTTCTTTATGATTGCATTAGGAGCTTTAGCATTCTACGGAATTCAATGGGCTGCTCAAGCAGGATGGTCACCAGTCCTATTCAGGGTTATGGAAGGTATTACTGCATACGTTTTATGGGGAGGTTTATTTGTTTTAGCTGTAGCATTTTTTGCTGGAGATCATATTTTTGTTTGGATGAATCCAGATATGGTAGATCCAACAAGTGATAAATATGATGCTTTAGTTGCCGGAAAAGAAGGTTGGTTAAATAGACCTTGGTTTTTTATTAGAGGTCTAATTTACTTAGGAGGATGGGTCTTATATAGAACTTATGCAAGAAAATTCTCATTGGCTCAAGATCAAGCAGATATTAATGATAATAGTTATTTCAAGAAAACATTCCGTATTTCAGCTGCATTCTTAGTATTCTATATTTATACAGAATCTATGATGTCTTGGGATTGGATAATGAGTGTTGATCCGCACTGGTTCTCAACATTATTTGGATGGTATGTATTTGCATCTATGTTTGTTAGTGGTATAACAGTAATTGCAATGATTACAATGTACTTAAAATCTAGAGGTCATTTACCATTTGTAAATGATAGTCACTTACATGATTTAGCTAAATTCATGTTTGCAATCAGTATATTTTGGACGTATTTATGGTTTTCACAATTCATGTTAATTTGGTATTCTAATATACCAGAAGAGGTAACATACTTCGTAACACGTTTCCAAGATTATCAATTACCGTTCTTAGGTATGGTAGCCATGAATTTCGTTTTCCCACTATTACTTTTAATGAATAGTGATTATAAGCGTATTCCTTGGTTCGTAGTAATGGCTGGCATCGTTATTTTATGTGGACATTATATTGATGTATTCAATATGATAATGCCTGCAACTGTTGGAGATAGATGGTATATTGGTATTCCTGAGATAGCGTCAGTAATGCTTTTTGCTGGAATATTCATTTTTGTAGTGTTTACAGCATTAGCAAAACATCCATTATTGGCGAAAGGAAATCCATTTATTAAAGAGAGTGAACATTTCCATTATTAATAAATTAAATAAAGAAGACAAACGACAATGACTGCTTTTTTAACACTTATAATAGTACTTTTTATAGCTATTGCCATTTGGCAAATGGTAAAAATATTTGACCTTGCTCAAGTAGGTTCAAATAATGGACAAGTAGCTACAGATAAAGACAATACAATTAATGCATATTTAATGATGGGATTCCTAATCTTTATCTATGCGATTACTATTGCTAGCTTTTGGTACTTGGGAGATCTGCCTTTAATGTCAAATTCTGCTTCAGAACATGGACCTGGTTTAGATAATCTTATGATTATCTCGATGGCTCTTATTTTTGTAGTACAAACCTTTACTCAGTTTTTGTTACACTATTTTGCTTATAAATACAAAGGAGAAAAAGGTCGTAAAGCATTATTTTATGCAGATAACAATACGTTAGAAGCGATCTGGACATTTATTCCTGTTGTTGTATTAGCAGGATTAATTATTTATGGTTTATTTACTTGGACAAGCATTATGAATGTTGACGAAAGTGAAGACCCAATGGTCATCGAATTATACGCTCAACAATTTAACTGGAAAGCACGTTATGCAGGAGAAGATAATACACTAGGAATGGCTAATGTGAGATTAATTGATATTGACCGAGCTAATATTTTAGGAGTTGATGAGTCTGATCCAAATGCTCAAGATGATGTGATAACAACTGAACTTCATTTACCAGTTGGGACTCCTGTCTTGTTTAAGATGCGTTCTCAAGATGTTTTACACTCAGCTTATATGCCTCACTTTAGAGCACAAATGAATTGTGTGCCAGGAATGATTACGCAGTTTGGATTTACACCAACTGTGACAACTGCAGAAATGCGTCAAAATCCTGATATTGTTGAAAAAGTAGCTAATATTAACGCACTACGATTAGACAGAAAAGAAGAAATTGAAGCTAAAGGACAAGAGTTATTATATGAGTTTGACTACCTATTGTTATGTAATAAAATATGTGGTAAATCTCATTATAATATGCAAATGAAGATTATTGTAGAAACCCAAGAGGAATATGATGCTTGGATAAGTGAACAAAAAACCTTCAAGAATTCTTTAACTAACTAAAAGACTTAAAAAAGAAAATAGATTATGTCAGCACACGCAGATACTCACGCACACGACGATCACGGACATCATCATAAAGAGACATTTGTGACTAAATATATTTTTAGTCAAGATCACAAAATGATTGCTAAACAGTATCTAATAACAGGTACTATAATGGGAGTTATTGGTGTTTTAATGTCAATAATGTTCCGTATGCAAATTGCATGGCCAGAAGAACCTAATGTGCTTTTTGAAGCACTTCTTGGAAAATGGGCTCCCGATGGTGTTATGGATGCAGATATTTATTTAGCATTGGTGACTATTCATGGTACTATTATGGTATTCTTTGTATTGACAGCTGGATTAAGTGGTACGTTTAGTAACTTGCTTATTCCATTGCAAATTGGTGCACGAGATATGGCATCAGGTTTTTTAAACATGGTATCCTATTGGTTGTTTTTCTTGTCAAGTGTAATAATGGTAATATCATTATTTGTTGAGGCAGGACCAGCAGCTGCTGGTTGGACGATTTATCCGCCCTTAAGTGCCTTACCACTGGCTCAAGGTGGTTCTGGTATGGGAATGACCTTGTGGTTAGTTTCCATGGCTATATTTATTGCGTCTTCATTATTAGGGTCATTAAATTATATTGTAACTGTAATTAACCTACGTACAAAAGGAATGTCTATGACAAGACTGCCTTTAACAATTTGGGCATTTTTTGTAACTGCAATTATTGGTGTGGTATCATTTCCAGTTTTATTATCTGCAGCTTTATTGTTAATTATGGATAGAAGTTTTGGAACATCATTCTTCTTATCAGATATATTTATTCAAGGTGAGGTTTTACATTATCAAGGTGGTTCTCCTGTATTATTTGAACACTTATTTTGGTTCTTAGGTCACCCTGAAGTTTACATTGTAATCCTTCCAGCGATGGGATTAGTTTCTGAAATTATGGCATCAAGCTCACGAAAACCAATTTTCGGATACAGAGCAATGATTATGTCAATTTTAGCGATTGCATTTTTGTCAACAATTGTTTGGGGTCACCACATGTTTATCTCTGGTATGAACCCATTCCTTGGGTCTGTATTTACATTTACAACGTTGTTGATTGCAATTCCTTCCGCAGTAAAAGCATTTAACTGGATAACCACGATTTGGAAAGGTAACGTCCAAATGAATCCAGCCATGTTGTTTTCAATTGGTTTCGTATCAACGTTTATCACTGGTGGATTAACTGGTATTATTTTAGGAGATAGTGCTTTAGATATTAACGTTCACGATACCTATTTCGTTGTAGCGCATTTCCACTTAGTAATGGGTATTTCTGCCCTTTACGGAATGTTTGCAGGAATCTATCATTGGTATCCGAAAATGTTTGGACGAATGCTTAATAAAAACTTAGGTTATATTCACTTTTGGGTAACAGCTATTTGCGCTTATGGTGTATTCTTTCCAATGCACTTTATAGGTATGGCAGGTCTTCCAAGACGTTATTATACAAACTCTAATTTTCCGTTATTTGACGATACAGCTAATGCTAATGTTGTAATTACAATGTTTGCCATCGTAGGTGGTGTTTTCCAGTTAGTATATTTGTGGAATTTCTTCTACTCAATATTCTTCGGACAAAAAACTGTTCAAAACCCTTGGAGATCTACTACATTAGAATGGACAGCTCCAATAAAGCATATTCACGGAAACTGGGAAGGCGAAATTCCTCATGTTCACCGTTGGGCTTATGATTATAGCAAACCAGGATATGATGTCGATTTTGTTCCTCAAAATGTGCCATTAAAGGATGGAGAAGAAGAACTACAACATTAAATAGTTTTTATAAAATATTGAAAAGCCTTTCGTAAATATCGAAAGGCTTTTTGTTTATATTTGCTTATGCTGAAATTGTTTCAGTGTCTAATTATAGTTATGAACGAAAACTTAGATCCTTCAAACGACCATTTTTCACCAGAAGAACTGGATGTAGAAAAAAAATTAAGACCCTTATCATTTGATGATTTTACGGGTCAGGATCAAGTTTTAGAAAATCTTCAGATTTTTGTTCAAGCGGCTAATCAAAGGGATGAGGCTTTAGACCATACTTTGTTTCATGGCCCTCCAGGTCTAGGTAAAACCACCCTTGCTCATATTTTGGCAAGTGAACTTAGTGTTGGAATCAAAGTAACTTCGGGTCCAGTATTAGACAAGCCAGGAGATTTAGCAGGTTTGTTAACCAATCTTGAAGAACGTGATGTTTTATTCATTGACGAAATCCATAGACTAAGTCCAATAGTTGAAGAGTATTTATATTCTGCAATGGAAGATTATAAAATTGATATCATGATTGAATCTGGTCCAAATGCCAGAACAGTTCAAATCAATTTAAATCCGTTTACTTTAGTTGGTGCTACAACACGTTCAGGATTATTAACAGCACCAATGCGTGCTCGTTTCGGAATCCAAAGTAGATTACAATACTATAAAACAGATCTTCTTACAACAATAGTACAACGAAGTGCGACAATATTAGATGTTCCAATCTCAATGGAAGCTGCAGTTGAAATTGCTGGAAGAAGTCGCGGAACTCCTAGAATTGCTAATGCATTATTACGTCGTGTGAGAGATTTTGCTCAGATTAAAGGCAATGGAAACATTGATATCAAGATCGCGAAATTTGCGCTAGAAGCACTAAATGTGGATGCTCATGGTTTGGATGAAATGGATAATAAAATCCTTTCAACCATCATCGATAAGTTTAAAGGTGGACCTGTAGGTATTAGTACTATTGCCACTGCGGTAAGCGAAAGTACGGAAACTGTCGAGGAAGTTTATGAACCTTTTTTAATTCAACAAGGATTTATCATGCGAACACCTCGAGGTCGTGAAGTAACCGAATTGGCTTATAAACATTTAGGAAAAATTAAAGGCCCAACACAAGGCGGTTTATTTTAAAAAATACTTATTCCATTTTAGGCTTAATTCAGAATCTCATCTTACCTTTATAGGAAACAGTTTTAATGCATTCAAAAAAAGAAATTCCTACAGTTCCTTTACATAGATTCTTAAAGCATTCTCTTGAGATTCTCAAGAACCCTTTACCATTTCATCGTCAAAATTTTAATGAGAAAGGGGATATTTTTCGTTTAAAAATTGGAATTAATAATGAAGTATTTTTTATTCGAGATACTGCATTTGCACAATATGTACTTCAGAAAAATCAGAAGAATTACGTCAAGTCTAAAATCCAAACGGTTGATTTAGTTAAATATGTTGGTGAAGGTTTATTAACTTCCGAAGGAGAAAAATGGAAGAAGCAACGCAAAATGATGCAGCCAGCATTTCATAAAAAGCAACTAGAGAATTTACTAAGTGGCATGCGAGACACTATAGTTTCAGAATATGAAGCAATTGAAGCAAATAAAACTCTGGATCTTTTTCCCATTCTTAATGATTTAGCCTTTCAAACCGTAGTGAAATCATTATTTACGAAAGCCGCAAAGGGAAAAGATATGGAAAGGCTTCAGTTTATAACCGAAGCGAATCAACGCATGCTAGTTAGAGAATTACGTCAACCTTATTTAGGATGGTGGTTTAATTTAAGCGGTACTTTAAACAAACATTTAAATTTTTCAAAAGAAGCACGAACCATTTTAAAAAGCATTGTTGAAGAAAGAAAAAATTCAGGAAAGCGATATGATGACTTGCTTGATATGCTTTTAGAAACAAGATATGATGATGGGAAAGGTATGTCGGAAGAGCAACTCATAGATGAAATCTTAATTATTTTCACTGCTGGACATGAAACCACTTCTAATGCTTTGACGTTTACATTTCAGTTGTTAGCGAAACATCCGGAATGGCAAGATAGAATTTATGATGAATGGTTGAATTTAGGAGGAAATGACACCGATTTAATGTCAAGAGTTTCTACTTCTAAAGTTTGTCAGCAAGTACTTGAAGAGTCCATGCGATTATATCCTCCAGCTTATTTTATAGATCGTGTAAATGTTACTGATGATGCGTTTAACGGAATGCATTTTGATGCAGGTTCAAATTTATTGTTTTCAGTTTATGAAATGCATCGTCATCCAAATTTATGGGAACAATCTGAAACCTTTTTGCCTGAACGATTTAATGAAGGTGGACGACAGTTCTCAGCTCAATATTTTCCTTTTGGAGCTGGACCAAGAAAATGTATAGGAAATAATTTTGCCATGTTCGAAATGATAATCGCAGTAAGTGAACTTGTGTCTAAATATAAAATTCATGCTGATTTTGATAGGATTGAAATTACGCCGTTAATTACCTTGAAACCCAAGAATGCTTTTTTGAGATTTGAAGAACGATAATAACTATAATGTCAGACTGAACGCAGTCGAAGTCCTAATGTAGAAATATGTATATATATTACGTTTATATATTAAAATGTTCGGATAGTTCTTATTATACAGGAATAACTAATACCATTTCACGTAGATTTGAAGAACATCAAAAGGGTAAATATAGAGATTGTTATACATTTAAAAGGCGTCCTTTAACAATAGAATTTCATCAAGAATTTAATGATGTCTTACAAGCTATTTATTTTGAAAAAAAAATAAAGAAATGGACAAGAGCTAAAAAGAAAGCTCTTATCGAAGGCAATTTTGATAGGTTACAAATACTATCAGAATGTAGAAACGCAACACATTTCAAATTTAAACTAGATAATGATAATCAAATTTGGAAGGGCTTCGACTGCGCTCAGCCTGACAAAAGAACTAAAAACAGAAATTGAATACTAAATCTAAATACAGCCATTTTATAAAAGCGGAAGCCAAGCGCCTAGGTTTTTTGTCCTGCGGAATTAGTAAAGCTGAATTTTTAGAACAGGAAGCACCAAGACTTGAAAAATGGTTAAAATCTAATGCGCATGGCGAAATGCGTTACATGGAAAATCACTTTGATAAACGCTTAGATCCAACAAAATTGGTTGAAGGCTCTAAGAGTGTGGTGTCCTTACTTTTAAATTATTATCCTTCAGATACTCAAAATTCAGATACCTACAAATTATCAAAGTACGCTTACGGTACCGATTATCATTTTGTGATAAAAGACAAATTGAAACACTTATTACATGCCATTCAGGATGAAATTGGTGATGTTCATGGACGTGCGTTTGTAGATTCGGCTCCAGTTTTGGATAAAGCTTGGGCAGCAAAATCAGGATTAGGATGGATTGGCAAACACAGTAATCTCCTCACGCAACAAGTAGGTTCTTTTTATTTTATTGCTGAGTTAATTATTGATTTAGACTTAGAATATGATCATGTTGTCACAGACCATTGCGGTACGTGCACTGCTTGTATTGATGCTTGCCCAACAGAAGCAATTACAGAGCCTTATGTTGTAGATGGAAGTAAATGTATTTCGTACTTTACTATTGAATTGAAAGAGAATATTCCAACAGAATTTAAAGGTCAATTTGATGATTGGATGTTCGGCTGTGACGTATGTCAAGATGTTTGTCCGTGGAATCGTTTTTCAAAAGCACACAACGAACCCTTGTTTAATCCACATCCAGAATTACTATCCATGTCCAAAAACGATTGGGAAGAGATTACAAAAGAAACCTTCAATAAAGTGTTCAAGAAATCTGCAGTTAAACGCACAAAATTTGAAGGCTTACAGAGGAATATTAAGTTTCTGAAACCATAGTCCTCGTTGAGTCTCTCTTAACTAATGCAGTTTCTAGTTCTATAATTTTAGGGCGTACTTCTTTCTCTTTTTTTAATGCTTTTAGTTCTTTGTATAGTTGTTTAAAAGCTATTTTACCCATTTGATAACCTGGTTGATCTATAGTTGAAAGGGATGGCGTTATAGCTGAAGACATAAACCAATTGCTAAAACCAACAATTGAAATATCTTCTGGGATTTTAACACCTCTTTTATTAAACTCTGTTATTGCTCCAATAGCCACCATATCTGTATTTATAAAAATACCATCGACATCCTTATGATCTTTTAGTAATTGAGCAGCATTTTTTTTACCCTCTTCAAAACTCATATCACTACAATCACATATATATACAAGAGAAGAATCATATGGTATATTGTTGTCTAAAAGTGCTTTTTTATAACCAAGAAATCTGTCAATGGAGTTTTGAGGTAACAATGGACCTCTAAAATGGGCAATTCGTTTACAGCCAGTATCAATTAGGTGTTGTGTTGCAGTATATGCGGCTTTTCGATCATCTATAATTACTTTTGAACAATTAACAATTTTAGCTATTTTGTCAAACATAACTATAGGTTTGTCTTGATCGATGACATCAGTTAAGTGTTTGAAATCTGAAGTTCCGTTTGCCAATGAAATTAAAATACCATCAACATGTTTACTTAATAACAAATCAATTTGTTTTTTTTCAAGCTCATAAGATTCATTAGATTGTAAAATAATAACGAGATACCCCTTTTTTTCAGCTTGTGAAATAATTCCTTTTATTACAGTAGAAAAGAAGTGGTGGACAACTTCTGGTATGATTAACCCAATTGTTTTAGATTCTTTTGTCCTAAGATTAACGGCGAAAGAATTTGGTCTATAGTTTAGTTGTGCTGCCGTTTCTCTAACTAGTTTTCTGGTTTTTTCACTAACGTCTGAATAATCTTTTAATGCTTTAGAAACTGTAGAAACAGAAATATCTAAAGTTTCGGCAATTTGTTTTAAGGTTGCTGGTTTCAAAAGTTCTAAATTTTTTATGCAAAATACTAAAAAAAAGCAATATCGAAAACGTTTTCGTGAAATCGAAAACGTTTTCGATTTGTTAATTTCATTATTAATAGAATAATAAATATAGATTCGTCAATAATTAACCAGAATAATTGTCAAATTAATAAATAGACTAAAAATGATTACAACTAAAAAATGTTACAGTTTATTACTTATACTAATGATTTCTGTATCGACAGTTTTTGCACAGTCGAATATTTCGGGAAACATATCTGATAGCTCAGGTATACCCTTAACAGGAGTTAATGTTATAATTGAAGGAACAACTCAAGGAGCTGTTTCTGATTTTGATGGAAACTACACCATTACAAATGTTGAAAACGGCACATACACTTTAAATGCAACGTATTTAGGGTTTTCTAAATTTACTCAAAGTGTGACTGTTAATAATGAAGACATTACGATAGACATAACAATGACTGAAGATGCTGAATCTTTAGACCAAATTATTATTACAGGTGTGACTAATCCAAAATCTAGAATTGAGTCTAGTGTGTCAGTTACAACAATACGTCCAGAAGTTATTCAGCAATCAGCACCTAGAACTACTGCAGAAATTTTTAGAACAATACCTGGAATACGCTCTGAATCTTCAGGTGGAGAAGGTAATTCAAATATAGCAGTTCGTGGTGTACCAGTTTCTTCTGGTGGTTCAAAGTATGTACAATTACAAGAAGATGGTTTGCCAGTATTATTATTTGGTGATATGTCTTTTGCAACAGCAGATATTTTCACAAGATTTGATTCTAATATATCAAGAATTGAAGCTATAAGAGGAGGTTCTGCTTCTACATTGTCTTCAAACTCACCTGGTGCAATTATTAACTTAATTAGCAAAACAGGAAAGAAAGAGGGAGGTTCAATTGCGACGTCTTTCGGTTTAGATTATGGTAATTTCAGAACAGATTTTGAATATGGAGCTCCTATCGCTGATGGACTTTATTTTCACATGGGTGGATTTTATAGAGTTGGTGAAGGTATTCGTAACGCAGGTTATACTGCAAATAATGGAGGACAATTCAAGTTTAATATCACAAAAGAATTTGAAAAAGGTTATGTGAGAGTATATACTAAGTATTTAAATGATAGAGCAATTGCATATTTACCGAATCCAATAAAAGTTACTGGAACTAATGATAATCCAAATTTTGAAAATGTTCCAAACTTTGATGCTAATAATGAAACTTTACATACGCCATACTTAACACAAAATGTTGGTCTTGGAGAAAGTGGTGAATTAAGAAGGTCAGATGTTAGTGATGGGATGAATCCAATTTCTACTTCAATTGGAATGGAAGCTTCTTTTGACTTAGGTGATGGATTTAAAATTAAAAATAACGGAAGATTTTCGTCTAATAGAGGAGGTTTCAATTCCCCTTTTCCTGCAAGTGTTTCAACTGTTTCAGATTTTTTAGCTGGAGATTTCGCAACAGATAATGGATATGACTCATTAGTTTATGCTAATGGAGATGGACCTGTTGGAGGAAACTCTCTAATAACTCCTGTTGTTTTATTTGACACACAATTAAATAACTTCAATAACTTTATGAACGATATTCGTCTGACTAAGTCTTTTGATAATATTGATATAACAGTTGGTTATTTTAAAGGCATGCAAAATGTATCTATGTCATGGTTATGGAATTCATATTTATTAGAAGCTAGGGGAGATGACGCAAGATTAATTGATGCTTTAGATGCTGGAGGTAATCCACTATCTTCAAATGGTTTGGTAGGTTATGGAGCTGCGTTTTTTGGAAATTGTTGTCAACGAAGTTATGATACTAAATACAATACTTCAGCACCTTATTTAGCTGTGGCATTTGAGGCTTCAGAAAAATTAAATATTGATGCTAGTATTCGCTACGATAAAGGACAAGTAGATGGTTCATTTGCTGGTCCAGCTACTTCGCAAAATGATATTAATAACGATGGTAATATTTCTTTACCAGAACAAACAGTTCAATCTATAGATTTAGCAAATCCAACAACAGTAAATTATGAGTATGATTATGTATCATTTTCAGTTGGTGCTAATTATTTATTAAATGATAGCCAAGCAATATTTGCACGTTACAGTAGAGGTGGTTCAGCGAAGGCTGATCGTATTTTATTTGCAGGTTTAGATTATACTAATAGTGATAGAATAAATGCTTTAGATTTTATCAATCAAGCTGAAATTGGTTATAAAAGAGGATTTGAAAAAGGATCACTATATGCAACCCTCTTTTATGCTAAAACAGTTGAAGAAGGTGGTTTTGAAGCGACATCAAACAGTATAATAGAAAATGATTATAAATCTATTGGAGTTGAAATAGAAGGTTCTTACAGATTTAGTGAATCTATTGGTGTTAGAGGAGGATTAACGTTTACAGATGCTGAAATTGATTCTGGAGATAACGCAGGTAAGACGCCAAGAAGACAACCAGACTTTATATATAATTTCATTCCAACTTTTAACTTTGGAAAAGCTAAACAAAACTCTTTTGGTTTGAGTTTTATAGGGCAGAGTAAGGCTTATGCACAAGATTCAAATGAACTAGTTTTACCAGGTTTTGTAATAGTGAATAGTTTTATTAATCTTGGAATTACAGATAAATTAAATGCAAATCTTTCTGCTAACAATTTATTTGACTCTTTGGGAATTACAGAATCTGAAGAGGGAAGTATTGCAGAAGGACAAACAAACTATTTAAGAGTTAGGCCAGTTCCAGGTCGATCAATTTCACTGGGACTTAACTATAGTTTCTAATAAATTTTAATTAAGTGTTAACAAAATTTATAGATTTTTAAATTGATTTGAGTTGAGAGTCAATGCATATTTATAGCATTGGCTCTTTTTTACTAAAATTAAAGTACATTACTCAAAAATAAAAGCGTTATAAAAACCATGGCTATGTTAAAAAAACCAAAATTAAGCTTCTGGCAAATTCTCAATATGAATGTTGGATTTTTTGGAATTCAGTATAGTTTTGGTTTACAACAAAGTGCTGTTACACCAATTTATGATTTTTTAGGAGCAAGTCCAGATCAGATCCCATTACTGCATTTAGCAGGACCTGTAACAGGTCTATTAGTACAACCTATTATTGGAGCACTAAGTGATAAAACATGGAGTCCTAGATTTGGGAGACGTAAACCTTTTTTTTTAATTGGAGCTATTTTGTGTAGTTTAACTTTATTAGCATTTCCTTTTAGTAGCACGTTATGGATGGCAGCTGGTTTATTATGGGTTTTAGATGCTGGAAATAATACAGCAATGGAACCATACAGGGCACTCATAGCAGATCAGTTAGATGGAGAGCAACAACCTTTAGGATTTCAAATGCAAAGTTTCTTTACTGGTTTAGGACAAGTTTTAGCTAATTTATCATTGTTTATTTTTCCATTAATTTTTATAGGTACTACTGGGTCATTACCAACTTGGGTATACGCATCATTTTTCTTAGGAGCAATATGTTCAATAGCAACAATTTTGTGGAGTATTAGTAAAACCAAGGAGATTCCTCCAACAGAAGAAGAATTAGCAAAACTTAAAAGTGAAAAAAGAAGTGTTTTAGGACCATTAATAGAAATTTTTTCTGCAATAAAAGACATGCCAAAAGTTATGTGGCAACTTGCCTTAATTTACTTGTTTCAATGGTATGCTTTATTTTGTTATTGGCAAAACTCCTCAAAGAGTGTAGCCCTTTCTGTTTGGAATGCGACACCAGAAAACACAGATGCCTATAGTGAAGCTGTTAGTTGGACAGGATTAGTAAATGGTTGGTATAACGTAGTCACTTTTTTAGTAGCCTTTGCATTGGTGGGATTTGCAAAAAAGTATAGTGCGAAAAAAGTACATGCTTTTTGTTTAGTTATAGCAGCTTTGGGTTTTTTGGCATTTCCTCATATTGAAAATAAAAATTTATTGTTCTTTGCTATAACTGGTTTTGGTATTGGTTGGGCAAGCATGATGGGAATACCATATTTAATGGTAGTAGCTGATATTCCTAAAGAGCGCTATGGAGTTTATATGGGTATAATTAATATGATGATTGTAATACCAATGATTATTCAAACATTATCATTTGGATATATTTTAAAGCATTTTTTAAATAATGATCCACGAAACGCAATTACATTTGCTGGTGTTTTATTATTAATTGCGACAATTTGTACACTTTTTATAAAAACAAAAAAGGCAATAGATGTTGATGATGTAGTAAAACCAATTCAAACAGGGCATTAGAAACTATTTAATATAAATTTTGATATGAAAAACATAGACATTCTATGTGTAGGAGAGGTGCTAATTGATTTTATAGGTCATCAATCAGAAGTTTTAATTAATGATACTAGAGATTATCACAGATACTTAGGTGGTTCACCTACAAATGTTGCTATGAACTCTTCAAGATTAGGATTGCAATCGGCAATGGTAGCTACTGTTGGTGATGATGGTTTTGGAGACTATATTTTCAATAGATTCTCTGAGGTAGGTGTAAATATTGATAATGTTAAAATTGTTGAAAATATACCTACAAGTGTGATTTTTGTCTCTAGGTCAGAATCTACACCAGATTTCATTCCCTTTAGAGAAGCAGACGTACTGATAACAGAAGACCAAATATCAAAAGATGTCTTGTTAAAAACTAATATTTTTCACACAACATGTTTTGCTTTAAGTAAAGACCCAGCGCAAACTACAATTATTAAAAAGGCAGAAGAAGCTTTTAATTTAGGTTGTAAACTAAGTATAGATGTAAATTATTCTGGTAAATTATGGCGTGATAAAGAAGAAGCTATAAAAATAATTAAAGCCTATTGTAAGTTTAATCCTTTAATAAAAATCAGTGAGGATGATATGTTTAGGCTTTTTCATGAAACATTATCTCATAAGCAAATTTTTGAATTTTTCCATAAAGAAGGTGTTGATATTGTATGTTTAACATTAGGGTCTAAAGGTGTTAAGTTATCTCAAAAAGATAAAAAAATTATAGAAATGCCTGCCATAAAAATTGAAAAAGTAATGGATGCAACTGGTGCAGGAGATGCATTTTGGTCTGGCTTTTTATTTGCGTATATAAAGAAAAAACCTATTGAAGAATGCTTAGAAGTTGCATTAAAATTAGCAGCTCTCAAATTGCAAAACGTAGGAAGGTTGCCTGATAATATCAATATACTTTCAAAACTATTATAGTTTAAAACTCAAAATCATTATGCATATAGATTTGAAAAATCAGAGTTTGAAAGGAGTTATGCTTAACGCTTATCCTGATAGTATTGGTCAAAAATGGAGTGATACATTAAGCATGTTAGAACGACCAGAATTTAAAGATGTTTTCTCATTGTTTTATGTGTTACCAACTTTTTTTAATAGTGATTTAGATAGAGGGTTTTCAATTGTAGATTATAATATAAATAATGATCTTGTTTCAAAAGAAGACTTGAAAGCTTTAGATAAGCTTAATATAAAACTAAAGTTTGACATTGTTTTAAACCATTTATCTGTGGCTTCACCTCAATTTAAAGATGTTTTAGAAAAAGGAGAGCAATCAAAATTTAAAGATTTTTTTATTAATTGGAATGAGTTTTGGTCCAATCACGGTGAATTGAATAAAGATGGAATTGTTATTCCAAAAACGGAACATCTCAATAAATTATTTATGAGAAAATCTGGTCTTCCAATATTAAAAGTCTTATTTCCAGATGGGAGTGAACGGCCATATTGGAATACATTTTATCAGGACATAAAGTATCACCCAATTACTATTGATGATTTAAAAGTTGTACCACAACTCAAACCACAAGATGCTAAAATAATTTGTGCTAAAATCAATCTTGCGATCGATAGTAGTCAAGATTTTTCAACTATAGATTTTGGTGATTCTGATTGTTCTAAAAATGAAATAATTAGTGTTGTCAATAAAAAACGCACTTATTTAGGGCAAATGGATGTTAATGCAAAATCTCCATTAGTTTGGGATTTTTATGAAGAGACACTTGCAAAACTAAAAGGGTTTGGGTGCCAAATATTAAGATTGGACGCATTTGCATACCTTCATAAAGAAGTAGGGCAATCAAACTTTTTTAATACACCAGGTACTTGGGAATACCTAGAGCGAATTAAACAAATAGCTATTAAGTATAACCTAATGCTTTTGCCAGAAATTCATGCGGAATATGGTTCAGGGCTTCATGATGAAGTGTCTAAAAAAGGGTACCATATTTATGATTTTTTCCTCCCTGGACTTTTAATTCATACACTAGAATCCAGTAATAATAAGGCCATTTTAAAATGGGCAAATGAAATAGTTACGAAAGGGTATAAAACGGTAAATATGTTGGGATGTCATGATGGTATTCCTGTTTTAGATTTAAAAGGCAAAGAGGTTAATGGTAAATATAACAAAGGCTTACTTGAAGACAATGAGATAGAAACGATAATGAATACCATTATAGAACGTGGTGGACGTGTAAAAAACCTTTATGGTCCATCAGGTAAAAAAATATCATATTATCAAGTGAATGCCACTTTTTTTAGTGCCTTAGGTGAGAATGAAGATAAACTACTTTTAGCAAGAGCTATTCAAATGTTTATGCCAGGAATACCCCAAGTTTGGTATTTAGATTTGTTTGCTGGTAAGAATAATTATCAAGCAGCAGATGATGCAGGTGAAGGAGGTCATAAAGAAATTAACAGAACCACACTATCAATAAAAGATATAAATAAGAGTATAAAAGATGATATTGTTATAAATCAATTAAAAATAATTAGACTTAGAAATACTTCAAAAGCTTTTTTGGGTGACATTATAATCAAAAAGTCGTTCGAAAATGAAATTCATATTATATGGACAAATAATGAACATACGGCAGAGTTAAAAGCAAATCTTCAGACGTATATATTTAGTGTGTCATTTAGCGAAGAAGGTCGTACAAAAACAATTTCTTTTTCATAAAAGTAATTACTTAAACGTAAAACTTGTAGCTAATTTAAACACAAAGTTATCACCTGAGCTAGGCAAGTTATGAAAACCATAACGATAAAAACCACCAGCTCCAAGTCCGATATAACCCATGTCTAGATAATTCAATTTGATAATGTTTCGAAGCTCCAAGCCTGTTTCTAAAAAGAGCTCATTTTTAATCTTATAGGCTATAGTTTCATGATGAGAAGCATGTGATAAATTTCCAATTCCAAAGTTATTATGAAGCACAACTTCAGGTGTAAAAAAGCCTTTATTATTGAGTAACATGCCGAAGTTATGATTGGTAAATAGATTCACATATCTATCAGATAAAAACTCATAAGGGACAGTGGTTTGAAAGTAGTTCTGAAACACATATGGAAAGTTTTCATCATAACTGCCTTCACCTGTAAACAATTGACCATAAGGAAGAGAAGTGTCAATATAACCCATATCTAATCGATAGGTCGTTTTCCCTAAACCTTTAGTTTTGAAGCTGTCGTCAAACGTAAAACGGATTTTATTGTAACTAAAATCACTTCCAAATACATTAGCTAAACCTCGTGAATAGGTTAAATTAAAAATGGGATCATCACTAGTTAGTCGCGTTATAGAATTGAAAACATTGGTCAATTTTTCATTCACAAAATAACTGATGCCTATGTTTATTTCTGAATTAGTGTAGTTAATTAAAGATGCACTACCAGAATTAAAACTGTAATCGTAAAGCGGTTTAATATCTGACGTATTGAATCCGATCGACCAATCGATATTTCTATATAATTTCATTTTAGTCTTAAAACTAAACGCTTCAATTTGATCCATTTGTTCTGCGAGTACGCTTCTTGTGTTTAGCAACGGACTATTATGCTTGAAATAAGATGTGCCAGTTTCTTTTAAATTATTCTCATACTTCAACTGAATTTTAATGTCTTTTTTACTCGGCACATCAATCAAAAGTTCACCCCCATATTTCCATTTGTAATCTTGAAATCCGTAACCTGCAAATCCACCAATAGAAACATTTTCAAAAACATCTTCATTTGTAAAAAAACCAGCACCTAATCTCAAACCTTCATATTTATTATAAAGAATAAGTTTAGTTAGGTCAACGTCTACATATTTTAAAGGAATTCTACCTTTGGCAAGTTTTGATGAAAATGTAAGTAGTTTATCAAATTTTAATTTTTCTCCAATACTGTCAATCACAACATACGTTCGTGCTTCTTTTATGTTTAAAGAATCTTGTCGAACAGAAGTCCAGAAGTTAGCGTCTTTTTTTACCTGTTCTGTTTGAATTCCAATAGGTAAGATTGGAAAATCCTTTTTTGTTAGTGTCGTGTTGAGGTCAATTTTAGAAAGGTAACTTTTACCAACATATTTGATAGCTCCATATTTTTCACCAATTCTAATTTGAAAATTTAACTGTTCAGGAAACCAATATTCTTGGTTTATCAATTTATATTTCTGTTGTATGGACACATCTATTTTTCCAGAATTAAATGTAGCAGCATCTACACTTTGAACCGCATACTTATTAGAATTGATATAAATCAAACCTTTTAAACCTTCAAAATTACGATTTGCTTTTGGCTCGAATGAAATGGCGAAAATAGTATCCTGACCTCGTAAGTATTCCTCTTTAAGTCTGAATTTATATTTATTTGTGCTTCCTTTTGAAATAGGATTTAAATAATCAGTTTCAAATAATGTGATGTATTCCTCATAAAAAGAAAAGGGCTGAATGGTATTGGCTAAAAATGCAAAATTCGGACTTTTAAATCCAGAGGTTCTAATTGCAATAATGCTATCTTCTGAGAATTTAGGTTTTAGATATTTTCGCTTAGCAACAGTTTCAGTTATAAATAAATGTGATTTCTCAAAAAATTTCCCCAACTCATTTAGTGTATCTTCTTTGACTTTCATCTCTTCGCCATCAACAATAATTTTATCATAGGATTGATAAGTGAATGTATTCAAGTTTTCAGGATTGTTTAATTCTTTATTCTTTACTGCATTCCTAATGATACGATGTGCTGGGTTTTCAGTATTCGTAATGACGACCTCATCAAGCGCACTTATTTCTTTTTTAAGCGAAATGATATTTGAATTAAGGCTAGATACGACTAATGTTTTAGATTCATATCCCACGTAACTAATGGTGAATTTTTTCACCGTAGCTGAAGCATAAAAAACGCCATCGATATCTGAGATCGTTCCACTATAAACGTCATCATTAAAGATGATATTAGCAAAGGCAACGGGTTCTTTGGTTTCAAAGTCAATAATTGTAAATAACAATTCACCTTGAGAATAGGCTTTAAACGCAATTAATAAAATAAAAAAGAAGAGTTTTTTCATTTTGATGTTGATGGTTGATTATTCTTACAAACGTGTAAAGTATAAATATAGTATTCTATTTAAAAACCAAGGCTTGTAATCCCTTTTTTTAAGATAACATTTGCTATAAAACCGTTACATTTGTAGCTTATTTAATTCAGGTAGTTAATTCACATTTTCATGAGCAAGCAAAGTAAAAGAAGGGAAGCCTTAGTATATCACGCAAAACCGAAACCAGGAAAGATAGAAGTCATTCCTACAAAAAAATATGCTACACAACGTGATTTGTCTTTAGCCTATTCTCCAGGTGTTGCTGAGCCTTGTTTAGAAATTGAAAAAGACAAAAACAATGCCTATAAATATACAGCCAAAGGAAATTTAGTGGCCGTAATTTCAAACGGAACAGCAGTTTTAGGTCTTGGTAATATAGGTCCTGAAGCCTCTAAACCTGTAATGGAAGGCAAGGGCTTGCTATTTAAAATCTTTGCAGACATTGATGTTTTTGATATAGAAGTTGATACAGAAGATGTTGAGGAATTTATAAAAACTGTAAAAATGATTGCGCCCACTTTTGGTGGAATTAATCTTGAGGATATTAAAGCTCCTGAAGCTTTTGAGATAGAAAAGCGATTAAAGGAAGAATTGGATATTCCAGTCATGCATGATGACCAACATGGAACGGCAATTATTTCTGCAGCAGCACTTATTAATGCTTTAGAAATTGCTAATAAAAAGATTGATGAAGTCCAAATCGTCATAAGTGGAGCTGGAGCAGCAGCGATTTCATGTTCAAGATTATATCAAGCTTGTGGTGCTAAACGTGAAAACATGGTAATGCTTGATAGCAAAGGCGTTATTAGAAATGATCGTGATGATTTAACCTCTCAAAAAGCAGAGTTTGCAACACATCGAAAAATAGATACACTTGATGAGGCTATGAAAGATGCTGATGTCTTTATTGGTTTGTCTATGGCAGATATTGTTAAGCCAAGTATGTTAAAAGTGATGGCAGCCAACCCAATTGTTTTTGCTATGGCTAATCCTAATCCTGAAATTGAATACCAACTTGCAGTTGATACACGAGATGACATTATTATGGCCACAGGTCGAAGTGATCATCCTAATCAAGTTAATAACGTTCTTGGGTTTCCGTTTATTTTTAGAGGTGCTTTAGATGTTAGAGCAACTAAAAT
The DNA here is from genome assembly GCF_034670085.1 of Psychroserpens sp. GTDB lineage: Bacteria > Bacteroidota > Bacteroidia > Flavobacteriales > Flavobacteriaceae > Psychroserpens. The sequence continues at coordinate 230,551 of NZ_JAXMOD010000006.1, forward strand.
TAATGAAGCAATGAAAATGGCTGCTGTTAAGGCATTAGCCGATTTAGCTAAAGAGCCAGTTCCAGAGCAAGTTAATATTGCTTATGGTGAAACTAGATTAACCTTTGGTAAAGACTATATCATTCCAAAACCATTTGATCCTAGACTTATTGCCACTGTACCTCCAGCCGTTGCTAAAGCTGCAATTGAAAGTGGTGTCAGTAAAGAACCTATTGAAGATTGGGATAGATATGAAGAAGAATTATTACAACGACTAGGTTCAGATAATAAGATTGTACGTCTGTTACACAATCGTGCTAAGTTAAATCCGAAGCGTGTTATTTTTGCTGAAGCAGATCAACTTGATGTTTTAAAAGCAGCACAGTTTGCTTTTGATGAAGGCATCGCTATTCCTATTTTGTTAGGTCGAAAAGAGACCATCATAGAACTTATGGAAGAGATTGAGTTTGATGCTGATGTTGATATAATTGATCCAAAATCTGATGAAGAAATAGAGCGTAAAAATAAATATGCTGAAGTCTATTGGAAAAACCGAAAGCGTAAAGGTGTTACCTTGTATTCAGCAGAAAAAATTATGCGAGAACGTAACTATTTCGCTGCCATGATGGTTAATGAAGGCGATGCAGATGCATTAGTAACAGGGTTCTCTAGAAATTATCCTTCAGTAGTAAAGCCAATGCTTGAACTTATTGGTTTAGCACCAGGAGCAACGCGAATTGCCACTACAAATGTGATGATTACAAAACGCGGACCAATGTTCTTGAGTGATACGTCTATAAATATTAATCCTTCGGCAAACGATTTAACGCGAATTGCTCAAATGACAGCAAAAGTGGTTAGAATGTTTGGAATGGAGCCTGTAATGGCAATGACATCCTACTCAAATTTTGGTTCCTCAAAAAATCAAACTGCGACTAAAGTTCGTGAAGCTGTTGAATATTTACACAAAAGGCATCCAGATTTATTGGTCGATGGCGAATTGCAAACCGATTTTGCTTTGAATAGTGAAATGCTTCAGGATATTTTTCCGTTTTCTAAGTTAGCCGGTAAAAAAGTAAACACACTTATTTTTCCTAATCTTGAGTCGGCAAATATTACCTATAAATTATTAAAAGAGTTGAATAAAGCTGATTCTATTGGTCCAATAATGATGGGAATGCGTAAGCCTGTTCACATACTTCAATTAGATGCCAGTGTGGAAGAAATTGTTAATATGGCTGCCATTGCAGTAATTGATGCACAGCAAAAGGAAAAAACAGAAAAAGAACGCCTAAAACATTAGCAAATCATCACCTTAGAAATGTAAATAATTTTATTACATTTGAGTTTTTAACCGAAGCGAATAAATGATTACGCATATTCAGGGTAAATTAGTAGAGAAGAACCTAACAGATGTTGTTATAGATTGCAATGGTGTTGGGTATTTGTTAAATATATCATTACATACCTATTCTCAAATTCCCGATCAAGAAAACCTAAAATTGTATGCGTATTTAATTGTACGTGAAGATGCACATACGTTGTATGGATTTTCTTCAGTTTCTGAACGTGAAATTTTTAAACTTCTACTTTCAGTAAGTGGAATTGGAGCAAGTACGGCAAGAACGATGTTGTCTTCACTAACACCACAACAAGTAAAAGAAGGAATTGCTCATGGAGATGTGGCTTTAATCCAATCTATAAAAGGAATTGGTGCTAAAACTGCAGCTAGAGTTATTTTAGATTTAAAAGATAAGGTTCTGAAGGTTTATGATATTGATGAAGTTTCTGTTAATAGAAACAATACTAATAAAGATGAAGCGTTATCAGCTTTAGAAGTTCTCGGATTTGCTAAAAAGCAATCCGAACGTATTTTAGACAAATTAGTGTCTCAACAACCAGATGCCAATGTAGAAACCCTTATAAAGGACGCATTAAAAAATTTATAAATTTGATTACAACAACTAACTATACCTTGCTTAAATCTTTACAACGTTTTATTTTGATTCCAATTCTGGTATTGGTTAGTACACATGCATTTTCACAGCAAGCACCAGCAGTTCAAGATACAACAACAACTACAAATACAGGTTTTTCATTAGGAACAATGAATATGCCTAATCCTCAAAGTATTGTTTCAAAATACACCTATGATCCTGTAACAGATCGTTATATTTATACAGAGTCGGTTGGTAATTTCAACATTAATTATCCAATCATATTAACACCTGCTGAGTTTCAAAAATTAGTTTTACAAGAGCAACAGCAATTGTATTATAAACAAAAAATTGATGCTAAAGACGGTAAAAAAGATGGTTCAGAAGATGAACAAAAAAATCTATTGCCAGAGTTTTACGTTAATTCAGGATTTTTTGAAACTATTTTTGGAGGCAATACGATAGAAGTTATACCACAAGGTTCTGTTGAAATGGATCTTGGAGTTTTGTTTACTAAACAGGATAATCCAACATTTTCGCCAAGAAACCGAAGTAATTTTACTTTTGATTTTGATCAACGTATTAGTTTGAGTTTACTAGGTAAAGTTGGAACAAGATTGCAAGTAACAGCAAATTATGATACAGAATCGACATTTGATTTCCAAAACTTAGTAAAATTAGAATATACACCAACGGAAGACGATATCGTTAGAAAAATTGAAGTTGGTAATGTGGCAATGCCACTTAACAGTTCATTAATTACGGGAGCTCAAAGTCTTTTTGGAGTAAAAACAGAATTGCAATTTGGTAAAACAAGAGTAACGGCTATTTTTTCTGAACAACGTTCACAATCACAATCTGTAACCGCTCAAGGAGGAGGAACTCTAGAAGAGTTTGAATTTTTCGCAAGAGATTATGATGAGAATAGGCACTTCTTCTTATCGCAATATTTCAGAAATAATTATGATGAAGCAATGCTTCGTTATCCATTTATCAATAATAATATACAAATTACAAGAGTTGAGGTTTGGGTAACAAATAGAAGTAATCAAACCAATAACGTAAGAAATGTTGCTGCATTTCAAGATTTAGGAGAATCTGAAGTGATAGGTTTAAATAATCCACCAGCTGGATTTGTAAACGTAGGAGCTAATCAACCTCCAGATAATGGGAATAATGACTTTGATCCAACTAAAATAGGAGATCCAGGTTCTCAATTATCACCTTTAGTTAGAGATATTACAACAGTTGAACAAGGTATCTTAGTTCCTGCTAATGAAGGTTTTGATTTTGGTAAATTAGAAAACGCTAGAAAACTACAACAAGGATCTGATTACCAATTACAACAACAACTAGGTTATATTTCCTTAAATCAAAGGCTTTTAAATGATGAAATATTAGCAGTTGCATTCCAATTTACTATTGGTGGACAAGTGTATCAAGTAGGTGAATTTGCAAATGATGGTGTTAATTCTACAGCAACAAATAATGATGATGATCAAGATGGAATTCCAAATGATGCTGATGTCGATGTTAATGGTGATGGTTCTCCAGATAATGGTACTGATACTGATGGCGATGGAATTAATGATGCTTCAGATGCCGATGTTGATGGTGACGGAACGATAGATAACGGAACAGATGTAAATGGCGATGGTATTAATGATAGTGCCATTGTTATTGAAGGTTCTACACAGAGTTTAATTGTTAAAATGCTTAAAAGTCCAATTACGAGTGTCGATCAGCCAATTTGGGACTTAATGATGAAAAACATCTATGATACTGGAGCTTTTCAATTAGAAAGAGACGATTTCAGACTAAATATATTCTATACTGAAGCGTCGCCACTTAACTATATTTCTCCTGTTGTTTTACCAGATGGAACCTCAGTTCCTTTTCCAAGTTTTGATAATAACTCACCTTTTGATAACACTGATGATGGTGAAATCATAGACACACCTTTAATTCGATTATTTCATTTAGACCGCTTGAATTTTAATAATGATCCACAAGCTGGTGGTGATGGTTTCTTTGATTATGTTGAAGGCATGACAGTATTGACTCAAAATGGTAAAATAATCTTTACTAAAGTAGAACCATTTGGTCGATACCTCTTTGATATACTTGATAATGATGGTGATCCAAATAATAATGATGCCGAATACGAACAAGATACGTACACCAACCTTAACCAGGAAAAATACGTTTATGATATTTTATATAAGCAAACTAAAACAGCTGCTTTAGATGAAGCTGAAAAGAATAAGTTTCAAATAAAAGGACGTTACAAGTCTTCAGGAGGTGATGGGATTCCATTAGGCGCTTTTAATGTTCCTAGAGGTTCAGTAGTTGTTACTGCTGGTGGTCGTACATTAGTTGAAGGGGTAGATTATACGGTGAATTATCAAATAGGTCGTGTTCAAATTTTAGATGAAGCTTTAAAAGCATCAAATATTCCAATAAACGTTTCTGTAGAGAATAATGCTGTTTTCGGACAACAAACTAGACGTTTTACAGGTGTTAATGTTGAGCACCAATTTAATGAAAACTTTGTTTTAGGAGCAACGATTTTAAACCTTAATGAAAGACCTATAACGCAAAAAGCAAACTATAACACCGAACCAATTAACAATACTATTTTTGGATTTAATGGTAATTATTCTACTGAAGTTCCATTCTTTACGCGATTAGTAAATAAGCTACCAAATGTGGATACAGATGTCCCTTCTAATTTATCAGTTAGAGGTGAATTTGCTTATTTAGCTCCTGGTGCTCCAAAAGGTACAGACTTCAATAATGAAGCAACAGCTTATGTCGATGATTTTGAGGGTACTCAAGGTGCTATAGATTTATTATCTCCTCAATCTTGGTTTTTATCGAGTAGACCTAGGCAATTAGGAAAAGTTTATCCAGGATTTAACGCAGAAGATGAAAACGGGTTACAAAATGGATTTGATAGAGCCTTATTAAACTGGTATACAATTGATCCCATTTTTTATAGTAATTCAAGACCAGCAGAAATTACAGATGATGATGTTTCTAACCTTTACACAAGACGAATATTTATTGATGAAGTATTTCCTGAAATAGATGTCGCTCAAGGTCAGCAAACAATAATAAATTCTTTAGACCTAGCGTATTATCCAACGGAAAGAGGACCATATAATTTTGATCCAGATGCTACTAATGGAGTTATTGATGCTAATGACAGTTGGGCTGGAATCACAAGACAAATTACATCTACAGATTTTGAACAAGCCAATGTAGAATATATTGATTTTTGGGTACAAGATCCTTTCTTAGATGATGCTATTCCTGAAGCAGCTCAAGGTGGAAAACTTTTTATCAATCTTGGTAATATCTCTGAAGATGTATTAAAAGATGGTAAAAAGCAATATGAAAATGGGTTACCTGAAGATGGAAATATTAGTGATTTAATACCAACAAGTTATGGTACAGTAGTCCCTAGAAATCAGTCTTTGATTTATACCTTTTCAACAGCAGGAGAGCAGCGAGATAACCAAGATGTTGGTTATGATGGTTATGATGATAACGAAGAAGCAACCCTTATTCCTAATGGAGCTGCATTTGGACCCGATCCAGCAAATGATAATTACTTGTATTACTTAAATACAGAAGGAGATATTCTTCAACGATACAAACGTTATAATGGGCAACAAGGAAATACTCCAGATGCTTTTACAGACACGAATAGAGGTTCAACAGCGCAACCAGACGTAGAAGATATCAATAGAGATAATACAATGAATACAATTGATAGCTATTTTCAATATGAAATAGATATCAATCCAAACGTATTAAATATTGCAAATCCACAAATTAATGATATCAAAACAAGAACTGTAACACTTCCAAATGGTGAAGTTCGTAATGATGTTAAATGGTATCAATTTAGAATTCCAATTTCAGATGCAACAGAAGCCATTGGTGGTATTACCGATATTCGATCTGTGCGGTTTGTTAGATTATTTGTAAATGGATTTCAACAACCAAGAGTTTTACGTTTTGCAACACTTGATTTAGTAAGAAGTGATTGGAGACGTTACAAACTAACTTTAGATGATGAACCTGATAACAGTGGAGATATTACAGACCTTAATGTTGGCGTTGTAGGACTTCAGGAAAATGATGGTAATTATGTGCTTCCACCTGGAGTTGAATTGGAACAATTAAATAACAATAATAATATTATCAGACAAAATGAACAATCCTTACAAGTTGAGGTTTGCGAATTAGAACCAAGAGATTCTAGAGGTGTATTTAAAAATATTAATGTAGACATGCGTCAGTATAATAAACTGCGTATGTTTATTCATGCCGAAGAAGGTGAAACTGGTAATTTAAGTGATGGTGATTTAGTTGGTTTTATTCGTATGGGTAATGACTTTACTCAAAACTACTACCAAATTGAAGTGCCACTACAAGTGTCATCAGGTACACCAAGTCCCGAAAATATTTGGCCAGAAGTAAATGAAATTAATATAGAACTTAGTGTCCTTGAACAAATAAAATCTTTAGGAATAAGCAATGGAACTTTAGCAAATATAGAACCAACATTTTATGATATAGCTGATGGGCAACTTGTTGAAGTTGATGAGTTTGATACACATACTATTGGTCAGCAAAGAGTATCTATTAAAGGTAATCCTAATTTTGGTGATATAAGAGTATTGATGGTAGGACTCAAAAATCCAGATAATAACGGCATGAATGTTTGCGGTGAAGCCTGGTTTAACGAGCTAAGATTGTCAGATTTAGATAATGAAGGTGGTTGGGCAGCCGTCGCAGCAGTTGATGCGAATTTTGCCGATTTCGCTGATATAAGTGCCACAGGTAGAAAAACTACAATTGGTTTCGGTTCTGTTGAGCAACGTCCAAATGAACGAAGTAGAGAAGACGTTCAACAGTTTGATATTGCTACCAATATGAATTTAGGTCAGCTTTTACCAAAAAAATGGGGAATACAAATCCCATTTAATTATGGTATTGGTGAAGAAATTGTCACACCTGAATATGATGAATTCTACAGAGATATTAAATTAGAAACCCAGTTAGCAAATACCAATAATAAAGATTCAATACTAAATGTCAATGAAAGTTATACCAAACGACAGAGTATTAATTTTATTGGAGTTAGAAAAAACAGAACCACAGATAATAAGCCTCGATTTTATGATGTTGAGAATCTAACGTTTAACTATTCATATAACAAAACTGAGCACAGAGATTTTGAAATTGAAAATTCATTAGATCAAAATGTTAGAGCTGGAGTTAATTATAACTATAGTTTTGAACCAATGAATATCGAGCCATTTAAAAAGAATGATTCATTATTTAGAGGGAAATACTGGAAAGTACTAAAAGATTTCAACTTCAATCCAATTCCTACGAGCTTCTCAGTAAATACAGATATAATTCGACAGTTTAATAAACAAAAGTTTAGAGAAGTAGATTTAACAGGTGATAATATTGGTTTAGAAGAACTGTTTAGAAGAAATTATAATTTCAACCTTCAATATGTTATAAATTATAATCTTACTAAGGCGTTGAGCGTGAATTTTACCGCGTCAAACTCTAATATTGTGCGTAATTATTTTATTAACGATGTTATAAATGGTAGGCAAGATTCTAATTTAGATGTTTGGGATGGTTTCTTTGATTTGGGAGATCCTAATATTCAAAATCAACAACTTCAGGTTAATTATGAAATTCCGTTATATAAAATACCAACCCTTAGTTTTTTAAGAGCAACATATTCGTATACAGGAGATTTTCAATGGCAAAAAGGTTCAGATTTAAACGAGAATTTACAAATTAGAGATCCAGATAATCCAGATATTATTAATACCTATAATTTAGGTAATTCCATTCAAAATGCGAATACACATAATATCAATTCTACATTAAATATGGAGAGTCTCTACAAGTACGTAGGACTTGTAAAGAAACCAATTCGAGGTGCAAAATCAGGTCGCGCTACAAAAGGAGCGCTTCCAAAAGGCTTAGAAACGAAAGATGGTAAAGGCGATGGTAAAGGGTCAGATGCCATAACTGCAGGTGCCAATAATACAGCATCAAAAAGTAAAGTAGGCGCTGGAACAAAAATTCTAAATGGTGCCATAGATTTACTAACAAGTGTCAAACGAATTCAGATTAACTACTCTGAAAATAATGGAACTTTTTTACCCGGTTATTTGCCTACTCCAGGATTTTTAGGAACATTAAAACCATCTTTAGGATTTACCTTTGGTAGTCAAGCAAATATTAGAGATAGAGCCGCAAGAAATGGTTGGTTGACCGTGTTCCCTGATTTTAACCAACAATATACAGAGGTGACAACTCGTATTCTTGATGTCTCTGCCAATATTGAGTTGATTGAAGATTTAAAAATAGATTTAACGGGTAATAGAACCTACTCAGAAAATTTAACTCAAAACTTTAAGGTTGAAGATTTTATTGACGCTAATGGAAATTTTGGTTCTGATGGCGTCTTAGATTATAATCCGTTATTAACTAATTCGTTCGGTAACTTTAATATTTCAACAGCACTTATTAAAACCGCATTTAGTAAAAGTGATGAAACTCAATCTGCTCCTTTTGATGACTTCAGAGCAAATAGATTAATTGTTGCAAATCGTTTGGCTAGAAATTTTTATGGTACAGATAACTTTGCTCGTGATGGTGAAGGATATCCATTAGGTTTTGGTAAAAACAATCAAGCTGTTCTATTGCCTGCATTTTTGTCTGCCTATAAAGGGCAAAGCGCTAATAAAATTGGCTTGTCTGCATTTAAAGATATTCCAATACCAAATTGGCAATTAAAATATACAGGTTTCATGAAAATGAAATGGTTTAAAAAGAATTTTAAACGTTTCTCAATTACACATGGTTATAGATCTGGTTATACGATAAATCAGTTTAGAACTAATCTAGACTTGGAGCCTGGGAGTTTGCAGCCAGGAGTGACTTACGAAAACCAAGACCAAGATGCAGTATTAGATCAGGCTGGGAATTTTAAAAACGAAACAATTTTTAGTAATATCAATTTAGAAGAACAATTTAGCCCATTGTTTAGATTGGATTTCGAAATGAAAAATTCGATTAAGATCTTAGCTGAAATGAAAAAAGACAGAATACTATCTTTAAGTTTCGATAATAATCTTTTAACTGAAATTCAGGGTAATGAGTATATCCTCGGATTGGGTTATCGAATTAAAGATGTTCGAATTAGATCTAAATTGGCTGGTCCAAAACAAATTATTAAGAGTGATTTGAATATGAAAGCTGATATTTCAGTACGAAATAATAAAACAATTATAAGGTATTTAGATATTGAGAATAATCAAATAACTCAAGGTCAAACCATTTGGGGACTTAAGTTTGCGGCAGATTATGCATTTTCGAAAAACCTAACTGCCATATTTTACTTTGATTATACATTCTCAGAGTATGAAATTTCAACCGCCTTTCCGCAAACAACAATACGTTCAGGATTTACTTTGCGATATAATTTCGGTAATTAATGATTAAAATTAAGGCAAAAAAATTATTTTTGTAAGCATAATAACTATAACTTAAAAGATGAATATACCATCAGATTTAAAATATACCAAAGACCACGAATGGATTAAGATTGAAGGTGATACTGCAACTATTGGAATTACCGATTTCGCTCAAAGTGAATTGGGTGATATTGTATATGTTGAAGTTGAAACCGTAGATGAAACACTTGATGCTGAAGAGATTTTTGGTACTGTTGAAGCTGTAAAAACAGTTTCGGATTTATTCTTACCACTTTCAGGAGAGATTATTGAATTTAATGAGTCTTTAGAAGACGAACCAGAAATGGTTAATTCTGATCCTTATGGAAAAGGCTGGATGATTAAAATGAAATTTTCTGATGCTTCACAAGTTGACAATTTACTTTCAGCTGAAGATTATAAAGCCATAATAGGTGCTTAAACGTTGGTCACTACCAATAGTATTAGTGTATGTAATTGCATTAACTTATGGCAGCATAGGTAATGTGAGTGATATCCCAAAATTGGGTTTTTCATTTGATGATAAAATTTATCATTTTTTAGCTTACGCGATTCTTATGGCCTTGCTCTTTAATTATGTGTTAACGACATCTGTGAAAAATAAAGTGTTACTTTCCGCAGGTATAGCAATTATTTATGGCATTATTATTGAGGGTTTACAATCGATATTGACAGATTTTAGAACACCTGATTACTTTGATGTTCTTGCGAATACAGCAGGTGTTATATTTGTAATATTGTTATTGAGATTTAAAAAGAAACTAAAGTTAAAATAAATAATAGCTTGCTTTTTTAACATATTTTTGGTTAATTTAGCATTCTTAATACCTTAAGTGATTATGGAACCTAAAAAAAATACAAAATCAGATGTGAGCAGAAATGCATCACTCTACTTTGCTGTTGGTTTAACGTTAATGATGGCATTAACCTATTTAACAATAAACTATAAGTCGTACGACAGATCTAATATTGATATTGGTCAAGTAGATGTTGATGACGAGTTAGAGGAAGAAGTTCCAATTACACAACAGGAAATAATTCCACCACCACCACCACCTCCACCTCCAGTTGTCCCAGAGGAAATAGAAATTGTTGAGGATGAAAAGGAGATTGAAGAGACAGTTATTGAATCTACAGAAATAGACCAAGAAGAAGAAATTGTTGAGGTTGAAGAGGTTGAAGTAGAAGAGGTTGATGAAGACATTGAAGTCCCATTTGCCGTTATTGAGAATGTGCCAATATTCCCAGGATGTGAAAAGGAAAAAGGCAACAATGCTAAAAAGCAATGTATGTCTGATAAAATTGCAAAATTTGTAAATAGAAAATTTAATACAGATTTAGCTTCAGATCTTGGATTAGAAGGTAAACAACGTATTAGTGTTATTTTCAAAATTGATAAAAATGGAAATATTACTAATGTTAGAGCGAGAGCACCTCATCCAGGTTTAGAAAAAGAAGCTAAGCGTGTTATTGGATTACTTCCAAAAATGCAACCAGGAAAACAACGTGGAAAAGCTGTAACAGTACCTTACTCACTACCAATTTTATTCCAAGTACAAGACTAGATTATTCTTATACATACTAATATTCAAAATCCCATCTAAAATTAATTAGATGGGATTTTTACTTTGGTATGCTTATTGCGATTTTATCATAACATTAACATTTAACATTTTAATATTATGAAAGATTTAAAAAAATCGCACAGTATTGCTGGTCAGAGCAATGCTAAGATGCAAAAATCGCAAAAGCATGATGCAAATTTACAAAAAAACTCAATGCTCTATTTCCAAATTGGGCTAATTCTGTGTTTGTTGGGTACCTATGGATTATTCGAAATGAAATTTGAAAAGAAACACATTGTAATTCCAGATATGGCATTAAATGATGATCCTGCTGAAATTCATGTAAAAAATTATGTCGTTCAGAAAGAAGTGAAAATTGAGAAGCAAGTAAAACAGAAATCTCAAATCCTTACCGATAAGCCACCAGTTATTGTAAAAAATGATGTCGTAATTAACCCTACAATTATTGATTTAGTAAAACCTGAAATCTTTAACAAACCAATTGATGCCAGAAGTCTTTCTAAAATTGATAAACCAATTGAAGTTGAAAAACCTTTTGATATGGTGAATGTAGAGGTGGTTCCAATTTATCCAGGATGTGAAAAAGCGACAAACAATCGAGAACGCGTTAAGTGTATGTCTCAAAAACTTGGAAAATTAATTCAGAGAAAATTCAATACAGATTTAGCTAATGATTTAGGTTTGTCTGGACTTCAGAAGATTGATGTGCAATTTAAGATTGATAAAAACGGTTTAATCACTGATATTAAAACTAGAGCACCTCTTCAACAGCTAGAGGACGAAGCTAAGCGAGTTGTAAATAAGATTCCTCAAATGACACCAGGGAAACAACGTGATGAACCAGTTTCTGTTCTGTACAACATACCAATTATGTTTAAAGTAAGATAAAATCAAATAAGTTTTTGCGATATAAAGCCGTTATCATTTTTGGATAATGGCTTTTTTTAATTGAAATTGAATTGGTATAAGGTTTTGCGTTCACTTTTGAAAAAAATAGTATCTTTCCAACATCAAAACGTATCCCTTGTTTATGAAACATTGTTGCATTATTATTTTTACTTTTTTTATTGGCTTTCTAAATGCACAAACAATTGAAACCTATGAGAAACCTCCAATTTATCCTGGTTGTGAAAACCAGCCAATTGACGATCTCAAAGTATGTTTTAATAACAAAATAAATCAGCATATTTTCAATACGTTTAAAGTCCCACAAATTGTAAGTGACGACTCTTATAATGGAGATATAAAAATCCTATTCGAAGTAGATAAAGAAGGTCAAATAAAGGTACTCTATGTAGATGCTGTTTATAACGAACTTAAAGATGAAACCAAACGTGTTTTTGAAGAGGTATCTAAAGTTACTCCTGGAACTTATAACGGTAAGCCAACCTATTTTCAGTATTCTTTGAGCGTTAAAATACCTTTGGTCGATCCTGAGGTATTAACAAATGAAGTTAAAGCTTTACCTAATGTTAAAGAGGTTGTAGATTTAAATGAGTTGGTTAGTAATGAGTTTGATAGTGTAAATATCAATACAACCAAATATGAAAAATTAGAATATCAAAGTCAGCTTAATATTCCGTTCACACATAATTATTATGCTAAGTTCGATCAAGAAATGAATGGTTTGGGCACTAATAGTCATACCGCTGCAAAACCATTTATGTATACTGAGGTTGCTAAGTATTATGATTTTAAAGCTGAGAAAGAAGCCTTAATAAAAGGAACAGATGCTTGGTGGAGTAGAAAATTGTATGACGAACATTTGGTAGCTATTCAAGGGAAAGACTATTGGTTTACAATTGATCCAATTTTTGATTTACAAGTTGGTAAAGACACAGAAGCAGATTTTAATACAACATTCAATAATACAAGAGGTGTTTTAGTTCAAGGAGGTTTAGGAAAGAAATTTAATTTTACTACCTCTATTTATGAAAGTCAAGGTCGTTTTGCTGAGTACTTTAATGCCTATGCAGAAAGTTTAAAAGCTTCTGGTTCAGATCCAGCAATTATTCCAGGTCGAGGCATTGCTAAACGATTTAAAAAGAACGCTTATGATTATCCCGTAGCTGAAGCCTATTTATCTTATACACCAGCCGATTTTTTAAACATCCAATTTGGACATGGGAAAAATTTCATTGGTGATGGTTACAGATCCTTATTACAAAGTGATGTGGCTAGTCCTTACCCGTTTTTAAAACTTAATACGAAATTTTGGAAAATCAAGTACACCAATACATGGATGTGGTTAAGAGATGTAAGACCTGAAGCAACCGTTGATGATGCATTTCTTACAAAATACATGGCAAATCACTATTTAAGTTGGAATGTCTCAAAACGATTAAACATTGGTTTATTCGAATCTGTGATGTGGATAGATTCTAACGATAGAGGATTTGATATTAATTATCTTAATCCAGTTATTTTTTATAGAGCTATCGAATTTGCTACAGGTCCAGAAGCTGGTAATGCTATTTTAGGTGCATCGGCCAAATATAAATGGAATAATAAAATCAACCTTTATGGACAGTTCATTCTTGATGAATTTTCATTAACTGATATTACAGGCGGAAATAAAAGCTGGAAAAACAAATTTGGCTATCAAGTTGGTGTCAAATATTTTGAGGCCTTTAAAGTGAAAAATTTAATGCTTCAATTTGAATATAATAGAGTACGACCTTATACCTATTCTCACAATTCTATTGTGTTAAATTACGCTCATAACAATCAGCCAATGGCACATCTTTGGGGAGCAAACTTTAGTGAAGCCATTGTCATTGGACGATACAATTACAAAAGGTGGTTTGCTGATGCAAAGCTTATTTTAGGAAAGCGTGGTTTCGATTTTAATGATGGTATAGACAATGCTAACTATGGTTCTAATATTTTTAGAACTGAAAATGATCGTATTGCCGACGTTGGTATAACAGTTGGACAAGGAAATTCGACGAGTGTGTTTCAAGCCGATTTGATGGCAGGATATATTATAAATCCAGTTAGTAATTTAAGATTGTTTACTAATATGACCTTCAGAAATTATAATCCAGAAGCCAATACAGCAGCAGCCTTAAATAGCAATACAGCTTGGTTTAATGTAGGTGTTAGAACCGATTTGTTTAATTGGTATAACGACTTTTAATTATAATATACGTAGTTCTACGCATTGTGAAGTTAAACTATATCCTTTAGTTTTATTGAAAATCTAATGAAACATACAATTTTAATTTTTTCCATTCTTTGTATAGTGTCCTGTGGAGCGCAAAGTCCAATAATTTCATTAGATGATAAAGGGCTGGATGGTATTATTAATAATGCATATTATAAAGATGTTGACAATGATTTAGACGAATACGTAGGTACTTGGGTCTATGAAAATGGGGATACCTCTTTTACAATTTCTTTTGCTAAAAAAACACAATCATTCAATGGGAAATGGTACGAAGATCTATTGGTTGGGGATTATCAATACATAGCTAATGGTGTAGAAGTTCTTAACTATCTTCCTAGATTAACAGATCCGAATATCAATGATGGTCAGCATACCATTGACGGAAATGGTGTAATTTATAAAAATTATTTTCCTAAATGTTCTGAGTGCGGTATTAATGAGCGTCGTATAGTGCTTTACTTTAGTGACTTAGATAGAAACTATTTATCTAGTGAGATTGCTATTAGGCATTTTACAGAAAGTGGAGTAGAAAAGATAAAAGTTTGGTTGTACGATAGTGACTCTGCCGTATTACCTTATGAAGGTGCGCCAGAAGAGATAAGAGTTCCTTATGGTGAGTATGTGTTGGTAAAGCAGTAAAACACCAATTACTCTTTTAAACTCACATAAAAGGTTCTTCTAATTTTTTCAGAATTTATAAAACCTGAGCCATAACCTAAATCATCATAAGTTATAGTTAAAGCTTCATTGTTTACAACGTCATCTTCAGTTTTACCAGCTTCAATTTCAGCAAGGACAGAATCTTTTAAAGTTTCTAGCATGTTTAAAAACGTTTCATACTCAGCTTTGTTAGATAAGCTTCCGTGACCAGGAATAATTTTTGTATCCTCATTTATGGTCTTCAGTCCAAGCTTTACAGCGTCAATATAACCATGCACACTTCCGCCAGAATTTAAATCGATATAAGGATAACGGCCTTTGAAATACGTGTCTCCTGTATGAAGTACATTACTTTCAGTAAAATATAATAAGGCATCACCATCAGTATGAGCATGCTCTGCATGAAATACAGAAACCTTTTCTCCATTAATATGAATATTTAATTCATCATTAAACGTAATTATTGGTAAAGCTTCTTTAGGTTGCATTGACTTATCACGCTTTGGAATCGTTTCAAGACGATGTCTTACATTGTCATGAGCAATAATAGTTGCACCAAGTTTATGCATATTTTCATTGCCTCCTGTATGATCACCATGATGATGTGTGTTTACTAAAAACTTGATGGGTTTGTCACTTAAGGTTGTAATAGCAGCTTCAATTTTAGCTGTTAAAGGCGCAAACTGATCGTCAATTACAAAAACACCATCGTCACCAATAGAAACACCAATATTGCCTCCAGCACCTACAAGCATATAAACGTGTTCAGACACTTGAATGGATTCTATCGTGACATCATCAAAACCTTGTGCGTTAAGATTATTATGAAAAATGAAGGAGAGTAAAATGAATAACGGGATAATAGGTTTCATAGAGGAACTATTTTTTTAATGAGTCTAGTAAAGATACCAAAACTTTTAAAGCGGTAATAAAAAGCGAATTACTTTTGATTAGCATTGCTCAAAAGCTTTTTTCAGAGTATCTTTGCCAACGCAATAAAAACACTTGTATTGAGTACGGTAAAAACATCAATCCCAAAAGGGTCTCTAATTTCCGATTTCAAAGAAATTACAAAGATAAGACTATCTGTAAGTGTTGTGTTTTCGGCAATTGCAGGTTATTTACTTGGCGCAGTAGAAGTAGATGCATACACCTTGCTTTTATTAGCATTTGGTGGTTATTTTATGGTTGGTGCTTCTAATGCTTATAATCAAATCATTGAAAGGGATTTAGATGCATTAATGGACCGCACAAAAAACCGACCAGTTCCTGCAGGACGAATGTCTGTTAGAACAGCATTTATCATTGCTACTGTTTTTACAATTGCGGGAATAGCAACGCTGTATGTGATTAACCCTCGAACAGCAATGTATGGTGCGATTTCTATCTTTTTATATACCTGCGTGTATACACCTTTAAAAACAAAAACACCTTTAGCAGTATTTGTAGGAGCCATTCCTGGAGCCATTCCTTTTATGTTGGGATGGGTTGCTGCAAGAAATGATTTTGGAATAGAACCAGGAACACTTTTCGCTTTACAGTTTTTTTGGCAGTTTCCCCATTTTTGGGCTATTGGTTGGTTCTTATTTGATGATTATAAAAAAGGAGGCTTTTTTATGATGCCCACGGGAAAACGAGATAAAGGAACTGCTGTTCAAACCATTATGTATACAGTCTGGACGGTTTTAATATCCATTGTGCCAGTTTTTGGAGTTACAGGTGATTTGAAGCTTTCCATTGTGGCAGCAGTTATTGTTTTTGCACTAGGATTAGTAATGTTATATTATGCGTTTGAATTGTTTAAAAAACGAACAGCTAAAGCGGCTAAACAGTTGATGTTATCCAGTGTTTTTTACATTACATTGTTACAAATAGTTTACGTGATAGATAAGTTTATAAGATAAATATGGATTTAACAGAAGGAACGATACAGGAGAAAAACGATAGAGCTAAACGAATGATGCTCTGGTTTGGAATTATTTCGCTTATTATGTCTTTTGCAGGATTAACTAGTGCTGTTTTAGTAAGTAGAAAACGAGAAGATTGGATGCACAATTTTGAAATGCCAAATGCATTTTTAATTAGTTGTGTGCTCATTATTGTAAGTAGTTTGACTTTTATTTTAGCAAAAAGAGCACTGAAAAGTGGTAACAGAAGCCTTACTACAATGCTGCTTTTGGTAACTTTTGGATTGGGAATAGCATTTATTTACAGCCAATTTTATGGTTTTGGTGAAATTGTAGCATCAGGTTATAATTTTACTGGTCCAACGAGCAATGTCACTATGAGTTTTATTTATGTCATTGCATTTGTACATATTTTGCATGTCATTGCAGGACTTATTTCATTGTTGGTCGTAATTTATAATCATTTTAAACAAAAATATAACGCAACAGAAATGCTAGGGATGAACCTTTCAGCTACGTTTTGGCATTTTATAGATATACTGTGGTTATTCTTGTTTTTGTTTTTAACATATTTAGTATAATTTTTCAGTCTTTTTGATTAGCTTAAAGCCTATATCTAATCTAGTATAGGTCTATGTTTTCAATTTTTAGAAGATGATGTTTTTTTAGATAGATAAATTGATTATTTTTGTGCAACTTTTAATAACTAAACGCTTTATATGGATACTACAGTAGCAAATACTGGAACAGAAGGCAAAACTTGGGGTGGAGGCAACCAACCTCTTAAATCTAGTTATGGTAAGATGATGATGTGGTTCTTTATCGTATCTGATGCCTTAACATTCTCAGGATTTTTAGCAGCTTACGGATTTTCAAGATTTAAGTTTATAGGCTCATGGCCAATTGCTGATGAAGTGTTTACGCACGTTCCGTTTTTTCATGGAAATTATCCAATGATTTATGTTGCGTTCATGACCTTTGTTTTAATTATGTCATCTGTAACAATGGTTCTTGCAGTTGATGCTGGCCATCACATGCAAAAATCTAAAGTGACATTTTACATGTTTTTAACCATTATTGGTGGTTTGATATTCGTTGGTTCTCAAGCTTGGGAATGGGGAACATTTATCAAAGGTGATTACGGAGCTGTGCAAACTAAAGGAGGAAATATTCTTCAGTTTGGTGAGTATGTGACTGTTGATGGTGTGCAAAAATTCAAGCGCGTTGCCGTTAGAGATATCGCTGTTAATGCGCATGGTGAAAGAGTTCAACATGATCGTAAAAGCGGACTTTGGTTTGTTAGCGAAGGAACATTGCCAGCCTATACAGTAGATGAAGTATATCATGGATTAGAAGCAAATTCTAATGTGCTAGTTAGAACTCAGGCCATAAATGCTGAAGGAGAGAAAACAGTATTATCAAGAGAAGAATCCTTAAAGCAAATTAAAAATAATGGTAAATTAGTTGTTGAAGGTGCAAACTTGCATGTCAATGAATATGGTACCTCATTATTTGCTGATTTCTTTTTCTTTATTACAGGTTTCCACGGATTTCACGTATTCTCAGGTGTAGTGATTAATATCATTATATTTTTCAATGTTATCCTAGGAACTTACGAAAGAAGAGGTAGCTACGAAATGGTTGAAAAAGTTGGATTGTATTGGCACTTTGTAGATTTAGTTTGGGTATTCGTATTCACATTCTTCTACCTTGTTTAATTTCGAATAATTATATTTAAAATGGCACACGAACATAAATTAGCAATATTTAGAGGTACAGTTAAGTTTAAATCTAACACTCAAAAAATTTGGGGTGTATTAGTGTTCTTAACAATTGTTACAGCAGTTGAAGTTCTTCTAGGTATATATAAACCAGAATCTTTAATGGCTAAGTTTCTTGGCATGAAAATCTTAAACTGGATTTTTATCATATTAACCATAGTGAAAGCATATTATATAACATGGGATTTTATGCACATGAGAGACGAAACCAAAGCCCTAAGACGTATGGTAGTATGGACAGCAATATTCTTAATATGTTACCTTATTTTTATTTTATTACAAGAAGGAGGATACATTGAAAGTGTGTATACAAACGGTTTTGTTAAAAAAGATTTTTAACATGTTATAAATAACATAAAGTATATAAAAAGACGGTTTATTTAAACCGTCTTTTTTATTTTTGCAACATAAATTAAATTCAAAAAGCTATGAAGAAAATGCCATTAAAAACGATACTTGTTTTGGGTATTTTGTTCTTTCTACCTGTCATCTTTTTATTGTTTTTGTATCCATCAACACATAATTATAACCCTTTGGATATTGTTGACAACAATGTAAGGGAATTACAATTTTTTAATTCTACGTCTGAAGAAGGCATTCAACTTAAGGATCACATTACTATTTTAGGTTTTTTAGGGAGTCAACCCGTTGATCATGTAATTGCTGCTTCAAACTTGAAAGAATTGGTTTATGATAAATTTAAAGGCTTTAAGAAATTTCAAATCGTAATTGTTCTTCCTAAAGGTTCAGAAGATCAGGCAGCTCAACTTCAAAAGGAAATAAACAATTATGACGATATGCGATTTTGGCATTACGTTTTCGGAGAACCTAATGATATTAGCAACGTATTTAAAAGTTTAAAAACTGAAGAGTCACTTGATGAAAACCTGTTTACAGACCATATTTTCATAGTTGATAAGGACCTAGCGCAACGAGGTAGAATTGATGATAGAGAAGATAAAGAAAAAGAAAGAGATGAAGCAATGTATCCACTATTCTCGTACGATTGTATTGAAGTAGCTGAAATTAAAAACAAAATGAGCGATGATCTGAGAATTTTATTTACAGAGTATCGTCAAAAACGTAAGGGAGATTTTGATTCATCTTCTAGACGTGCTGAAGATATTAAAGAAACGAACTGAAAAACACTACTTCTATTTTAGAATTTAAAAATTATGAGTACTAAAAAAACAAATTACTCTTTTGTAGGTATCGCTTTTATAATTCTAGTTTTCGGAATTATTTTTATTCCTAGAATTGTAGATAGAATTCAAGGTGGTGATGTCACAAGGTCAGAAAGTAGAAGCATTAATGTATCTTCAGATTCTGAAGCCTTTGTTTCCGATTTAATGTTTTTGGAAATTAATGGTAAGCCAAAAAAAGTGCCTTCGTTTTCCTTTATTAATCAAAATGGTAAAACAATTACTAATAAAGATTTTGAAGATAAGGTTTACGTTGTAGAGTTTTTCTTTACAACATGTCCTACAATTTGCCCAAGAATGAATAGGAACTTAGTACAAATACAAAATACTTTTTCAAGTTTTGAGAATTTCGGTGTTGCTTCGTTTACCATAAATCCTGATTATGATACGCAAGAGGTTTTAAAAGCCTATGCTGAAACATATGGCATTACTAATCCAAATTGGCATTTAATGACTGGAGATAAAGATGTTATTTTCGAATTAGCTAATATTGGTTTCAATATTTATGCTGGAGAAAACCCTAATGTTGAAGGTGGTTTTGAGCATTCTGGAAATTTTGCCTTAATAGATAAGAACGGTTTTATTCGTTCAAGAAAAGATAATTTTGGGAACCCTAAAATATTCTACAAAGGTATTATTAGTGAAGCCGAAAAAGAAGATGAAGATGGTGAAACTGAAGAAATAAGTATGCTAAAAGAAGATATTGCTAAGCTTTTAAAAGAAGACTAATTCAACATGGAGAACACAGATAATCTTTCAAAAGAAAAGAAGTATAACAAATGGATTGTAGTTTTGGCTATAGTAATTCCATTAATTGTAGCAATTCTTTCGAGATTGAAATTACAAGATTTCGGAATTGAAGTCGAGCCCTTAACATTTTTACCACCAATTTATGCCGCTATTAATGGCGTAACTGCTGTAATTTTAGTCATAGCTTTTTTCGCCATTAAAAACAAGAATTTGGTACTTCATGAAAGTTTAATGAAAACAGCAATTTGGTGTTCGGCTATTTTCTTGGTGTTATATGTTGCATATCACATGACTAGTGATTCCACAAAATTTGGAGGAGAAGGCGTTATTAAATATGTGTATTATTTCTTTTTATTGACTCATATTTTATTGTCTATTGTGATTATTCCATTTGTTTTAATTACTTACGTTAGAGCAATCACCAACAATATTGAACGTCATAAAAAAATTGCAAAAATCACCTTTCCACTATGGCTATACGTTGCAGTTACTGGAGTAATTGTATATCTTATGATTTCGCCATATTATGTATAAATCATGAAACACAAGATTGTCTTTTTACTTTTATCAATGTTCTTTTTTCTAAAAAGTAGTGCACAATGCGCTATGTGTAGAGCTGTCCTTGAAAGTGAAGAAGGCCAGTCAACAGCAGAGGGTGTGAATGATGGTATAATGTATCTTATGGCAGTACCTTACATTCTTGTTGGTAGTGTAGGATTTATAATTTATTGGACATTCTTTAGAAAAAAGAAAGAAATAAAATAAAACAATGTGCGTTTTATTGTAACATTTCTAATATTTAGAAGTCTTATAAATATCAATCAACTAATCAATTCTTAACAAATAGTTAGCATAATCAGCATAGGTATTGTTGTAATTTTGTTAAGAATTAACCATCTCCATTATGATACAAATCAAAGATTTACACAAATCTTATCACATGGGAAGCAACTCGCTTCACGTTTTAAAAGGAATAAACTTTGATGTAAAAGAAGGAGAACTCGTATCTATAATGGGATCTTCAGGGTCTGGGAAATCGACATTACTCAATATTTTAGGAATGTTAGATGAGGCAGATTCAGGCAACTATATTCTTGATAATGTACCTATTAAAGGGCTCAATGAAAAGTTAGCAGCTAAGTACAGAAACGAATTTCTAGGTTTCATTTTTCAATCATTTAATCTTATTAATTATAAAAGCGCATTAGATAATGTATCAATGCCTTTGTATTATAAAGGTATTAAGAGGAAAGAACGAACCGAAAGAGCTATGCATTACCTCGAAAAAGTTGGGCTTGCAGATTGGTCTCATCATTTGCCTAGTGAATTGTCTGGTGGACAAAAACAGCGTGTAGCTATAGCAAGAGCGTTAGCAAGCGATCCCAAAGTTTTATTAGCAGATGAGCCAACAGGTGCTTTAGATACCAAAACATCATATGAAGTTATGGAGCTTATTCAGGGCATTAATGATGAAGGTAAAACAATATTAGTGGTTACTCACGAGCATGATATTGCTCAAATGACTAAACGTATTGTAAATCTTAAGGATGGTATTATTATCGACGATAGTGAAGTAAAACAAATTAGAGCCACTCAACATGTTTGATATAGAACGTTGGCAAGAAATATTTGAAACGTTAAGCAAAAATAAATTGCGAACGTTTTTAACAGGACTTTCAGTAGCTTCTGGAATATTTATATTGGTAATTCTTCTTGGATTTAGCAAAGGAATTGAAAATGGAGTGAAATCTGAATTTGAAAGAGATGCTACAAATTTAATTACAGTTTGGACTGGTGTAACAACCAAGGGATATAAAGGATTAAATCCTGGTCGTTATATTCAAATGAAAAATGATAATTTCAATGTAATATCTCAAAAATATGAAGATAATATTGAATATGAAACATCATTATATTCAATTTGGGGAGCAGAAATTAGTTATAAAAATGAAACTGTAAATTATCAAGTGAGAGGCGCAATGCCTGGTCATCAGTTTATTGAAAATGCAGATATGGAATCTGGCAGATTTGTAAACCAAGCAGATTTAGAAGACACTAGAAAAGTAGCCGTCATTGGTCGTAAATTGAAACAAGATTTGTTTAAAGATGAAGATCCTATCAATAAAAGTATTTCAATTTATGGAATGAACTTTAAGGTTATAGGTGTTTTTATTGATCCAGGAGGAGAACGAGAAGAACAACAAGCTTATATTCCTTTAACAACATCACAGAAAGTATTTGGAGCAGGTGATAACATTAGAAATATGCTATTTACCGTGAAAATGTCTGATAACTTTGATGAAGCAGTTGCATTGTCTCAAAACATGGCTAATGCAGTTGAGAATGAACTAAAACTAATGCATACAGTTTCACCTGATGATACCAGTGCAGTTAGAGTATTTAATACATTGGATAAGGCAAAACAAATCTATTCTTTGATTGCTACGATTCAAGCTGTGTTTTGGTTTGTAGGCATAGGAACTATCATTGCTGGTATTGTAGGTGTAGGGAATATTATGCTCATTATTGTTAAAGAGCGTACTAAAGAAATAGGAATTAGAAAAGCTCTTGGAGCTCTACCTATGTCTATTGTAGGTATGATTTTACAAGAAGCTGTATTTGTAACTATGTTTGCCGGTTTATTCGGTTTAATCTTTGGTTTAGGCCTTTTAGAATTAGTTGGTCCTCAAATAGAAAGTGATTTTATAAAATACCCTCAAGTCAATTTTAATATAGCTTTGACAACTGTATTTTTATTAGTATTTGCAGGCGCTCTAGCTGGCTTTATTCCAGCATATCGCGCAGCTAAAATCAAACCTATTGTAGCATTAAGAGACGAATAATATGTTTAAAAAAGATCGTTGGGACGAAATATTAGAAGCTTTAAGTGCAAACAAACTTAGAACTGCACTAACAGCATTTGGTGTTGCTTGGGGCATATTTATTCTTGTAATTCTTTTAGCACTTACTAACGGTTTAAAAAATGGCGTACTGAAAGATTTTGGCGATTTTGCTACCAACTCTATGTTTATGTGGACACAAGGAACTTCAAAACCATATAAAGGCTTGCCTAAAGGACGATATTTTAATTATAAAATAGATGATGTTGCCGCAATTAAATCTCAAGTTCCTAATCTTAAATATGTGTCTCCAAGAAATCAACTAGGTGGATTTAGAGGAAATAATAATGTAATTAGAGGCACAAAAACTGGTGCATTTGAAATTTATGGTGATTATCCAGAGTACATTAAACAACAGCCAATGGATATCCTAGATGGTCGTTTTATTAGTTATTCAGATATTGATGCTAAACGTAAAATATGTGTGATCGGTTCAGGAGTTGTAAAAGGGTTGTATGATAAAGGCGAAAAAACTCTAGGAACTTATATTAAAATAAATGGCGTTAATTTTTTGGTTGTAGGCACATTTAAAATGAGCAACAGTCAAGGAAATAACGAAGAAGAAGCGAACACTATTTATATTCCGTTTACAACGTTTGGACAAGCATTCAATCGAGGAGATCGTGTTGGATGGATGGCTATTACAGCTGTAGACGATGTGCCAATTACAACCGTGAAACAACAAGTGTTTGATTTAATGAAATCCAGACACAAAGTGCATCCTGATGATGATCGTGCTATAGGACATTTTGATTTGGCTGAAGAATTTGGACGCATCAACGGCTTGTTTACAATACTAGCTTTTGTTGGTTATTTCGTAGGTGTTTTAGTATTAACATCAGGAATTATCGGAATAAATAACATCATGTTAATTGTCGTAAAAGAACGTACTAAAGAAATTGGTATTCGCAGAGCTTTAGGAGCAACACCATGGATGGTAAAAGGTCAAATATTACAAGAAAGTTTAATCCTAACTATTTTGTCAGGAATGGTAGGTGTTTCTTTTGCAGCAATTATTATTTGGGTCATTAACGCAATTTTAGATAGTGTAGGAGACGTAGAGAATTTCGCAAACCCAAGTGTAGACATAACAGTCATCATAACAGCATTAATTATATTGGTAGTATCTGGTTTGTTGGCAGGATTAATTCCTGCAAATAGCGCAACAAAAATGAAACCAGTAGACGCATTACGAGTAGAATAATAATCATATAGTCATCAATTAAAGGTTCTGTGTAACCATAAAAAAGAACAATCAACTCATGAAAAGAACAAAAACAATTATCATACTGTTTATTATAGTATTCGGTTTTTTAGGAGCATTATATTTCTTTTGGCTGAAAGGCCAAGAAGACCCAGTGAAATATACATCTGAAGGACCATCAGAACAAACTATAGTCGTTAAAACTGTAGCAACTGGAAGTATTGTTCCCAAAGAAGAAATTTTGATAAAACCAAATATCTCAGGTGTTATTGAAGAGGTGTTTATTGAAGCTGGTGAATATGTAAAACAAGGTGATCTTATTGCTCAAATTAGAGTTATACCAAATGTATCAAATTTAACTAGTGCCAAAAACAATATTGCATCTAATAACAATGCATTCCAAACTGCTGAAATTAATTTTAAAACTCAGCAAGCCATATATGATCGCCAAAAAGCATTATTTGATAAAGGTGTGATTTCGGCTAATGATTTTGACGCCGTAAATAACACCTATTTACAGGCAAAGCAACGTGTCGGTCAAGCAAGAATTGATGTAACCCAATCACGTCAGAATTATGATATTATAAAAACTGGAACAACCTCAGGTTTAGGTAATGTGGCACAAACTCAAGTAAGAGCAACAGTTTCGGGAATGGTTTTAGATGTGCCAGTGAAGGCAGGAAACCAAGTTATTGAGGCAAATAACTTTAATGAAGGAACATCAATAGCCTCTTTAGCAGATGTTAAACAAATGATTTTTGAAGGTAAAGTTGATGAGAGTGAAGTTGGTAAAATTAAAGAAGGTTTGCCACTAGAAATTACAGTTGGAGCTATTGAAGATCAAAAATTTGATGCTGTTTTAGATTATATAGCACCAAAAGGTGTTGCCGAAAATGGTGCAATTCAATT
This sequence comes from Psychroserpens sp., assembly GCF_034670085.1. Lineage (GTDB taxonomy): Bacteria > Bacteroidota > Bacteroidia > Flavobacteriales > Flavobacteriaceae > Psychroserpens. The sequence continues at coordinate 256,097 of NZ_JAXMOD010000006.1, forward strand.
TGCCATAAAAGGAACTCTCAAAAAAATGGATTCTACGTTTATTAGAGCAGGTTTAAGTGCTAATGCGTCTATTATACTTGAAAAAGCGGAAAAGGTTTTAGCTATTAAAGAAGCCTTAGTGCAATATGATGATGAGACTAAAAAACCTTACGTAGAAATTGAAATAGGAGATCAAAAATTTGAAAGAAAAGATATTGAATTAGGGATTAGCGATGGTATTTTTGTTGAGGTCAAAAGTGGCATCACAAAAGACGACAAAATTAAAGTATGGAACCAAGTTCAAGGCTTTGAACAATTTGCTCAACAATAATTTTAACATTTAGTGTAACACTTAACGATTTATCTAGACATATAAGACATTATGAAAAAACTAATCATCATAGCATTACTTCTTTGTGGAGTTTTAGGAAATGCACAAAATAAGAAATGGACATTAATTGAGTGTGTAGAACATGCTTTACAAAACAACATTTCAGTAAAACAAAGTGAATTGGATGTTGAATCTAATGAGGCCGATAAACTTGCCGCAATTGGTAACTTTCTACCTAGTTTAAGTGCTTCAACTGGAGTTTCAGAAAACACAGGTCTTAGTTTTAATCCAGTGACTAATAATGCTCAAACTACAACGTTTTTATCTGTTTCAGGTCGAATAAATGTTGGCTATACATTATTTGATGGCTTAAGAAATTTTAGAACCTTACAAAGAGCCGAAATATCTAAGTTGGCGAGTCAATATCGACTGGATAAAATGAAAGATGATATCTCTTTATTTGTAGCTAATGGATATTTACAAGCTATATTAGGAAAAGCTAATCTTGAAGTTCTAAAGTCACAAAATGAAGTTACAAAAGAACAGATTCAGCGAACAGAAGATTTGGTTGAGGCAGGTTCTCTACCGAGAGGAGATTTATTAGAAATTCAAGCTACAGATGCAAGTGAGCAACAAGCTATAATTAATGCTGAGAATAGTGTAAGAATATCATTGATAGGTCTAGCTCAATTATTACTAATCAAAGATTATGAAACTTTTGATGTTGAAGATGAAGGTTATGATATAATTGATGGAGGAATTGCTGATAAAGATATCTCAGAAATATTAGCGCAAGCTAAAGAGAGTAGGTCTGAAATAAAAATAGCTGAAGAAAACGTTTCTCTTGCTAATAAAGATCTTCAAATTTCAAGAAGTTCATATTATCCAACACTTTCAGCATTCTTTGGATATGATACTAGATATACTGATGCAACCTCGTTTGCTCAAGAAATTGATGCTGCTAATCCATCGTCAACAGAACAAATAGGTGTCGTGCAATCAACAGGTGAAGCAGTAGTAGGACAATTCCCAAATTTTCTTACTCGTGAAGTTGGAGCAGACCCTTTTACGCAACAACTATGGGAAAATGATGGAATTTCTTATGGACTACAATTAAATATTCCTATTTTTAATGGATTTGCGACTCGTAGCAATGTCATGAGAAGTAAGGTTAATCTTGAACGTTCCAAGTACCAATTGGAGCAGGCAGAATTAGATTTAGAATCGACAGTTTATCAAGCCTATGTTGATGCTAAAGGAGCTCTAAAATCTTATGAAGCGGCTAAGAAAGCACTAGAATCTCAAGAGCTTGCTTACGATTATGCTAAAGAACGTTATGACGTTGGTTTGACTAATGCTTTTGATTTTAGTCAGTCTAAATTGCGTTATGATAACTCTAATATTGAGTTAAATCGAGCTAAATACGATTACATATTTAAGTTAAAGGTTCTAGAATTATATTTTGGAATTCCTGCAACAGAACTAAAGTTTTAAATAAACATAAAATGAGTAAAACAGTAAAAATCAGCCTTCTTGTAATTGGACTCCTTGTAGTTGCCCTAGTTGTTGGTAAATCTATGGGATGGTTCGGTAAGAAAGGTAATTTTAAAGAGGTTGAAATAAAGAAAGTTACTTTAGTTGATATCGTTGAAACGGTTTCAGCAACTGGTAAGATTCAACCAGAAGTTGAAGTTAAAATTTCAAGTGAAGTATCAGGAGAAATTTTAGATCTTCCATTTAAAGAAGGTCAGCAAGTAAAAAAAGGAGATTTATTGGTTAGAGTAAATCCAGATTTAATTCAATCTGCAGTAAGTCGTACACAAGCAACCTATCAAAATATTAAAGCTGGTTTAGAACAAGCTGATGCAAGTTTAAAACAGGCTAAAGCAGACTATGATAGAAGCAAATCACTTTTTGATAAAGGAGTTATTTCTAAAGCAGATTGGGACAGGTCAATTGCGTCTTATGAAACGGCAGTAGCGGCAAGAAGTTCTGCATATTATAGTGTTCAAAGTGCAGCAGCTTCAGTAAATGAAGCAAATGATAATTTGAGTCGTACTGAAATTTATGCACCAATGAGTGGCACTATATCCTTACTTAATGTGGAGTTAGGTGAACGAGTTGTTGGAACTCAACAAATGGCAGGTACAGAAATATTAAGGGTAGCTAATCTTAATAACATGGAAGTTGAGGTTGACGTTAATGAAAATGATATTGTTAAGGTCCAAATTGGCGATTCTACAATTGTTGAAGTTGATGCTTATTTAAAGAAAGAGTTTAAAGGCGTTGTAACCGAAATAGCAAATTCTGCAGCAGGTACATTAACGGCAGATCAAGTTACTAACTTTAGAGTTAAGGTAAGAATTATTGAAGAATCATATAAAGACCTTATGGAAGGTAAACCAGATTATTTTTCTCCGTTTAGACCAGGCATGACCGCTACAGTAGATGTTATAACTAATAAACGCAATAAAATTGTTGCAGTACCGATTAGTTCTATTGTTATCAAAACAGATACATCTTCGGTTAAAAAAGATTACAAAAAATCAGTTTCAGATGATATTAAACCTGAAAATGAAGAGAAATTTGAATGTGTTTTTGTGTCTAAAAATGGAGAAGCAAAACTTAGAGTTGTTAAAACTGGAATTCAAGATGATACAAATATTGAAGTAATTTCAGGTCTAGAAGAAGGAGATGAAATTATTACTGGTCCATATAATGTTGTTTCCAAAACATTAAAATCTGGAGATAAAATAGAAAACAAAGACAAAGGAAAAGATAAAGAAGCCTCTACTGAAGACTAATTTTACTCCAAATTAATATGGCTATCATATTAAACATAGAAACATCAACAACGAATTGTTCAGTCTCTCTTTCAAATGAAGGAGAGACTTTAGTTTTAAAAGAGGATAATAATGCTAATTATTCTCATGCGGAATCCTTACACCTTTTTATTGATGAGGTTTTGAAATCTGCTAACCTGAGTTCAAAGGACATTAATGCTATAGCAGTGAGTAAAGGTCCTGGTTCGTATACCGGTTTGCGCATTGGAGTTTCGGCAGCCAAAGGCCTAAGTTTTGCTTTAGATATTCCGTTAATCTCTGTATCTACTTTAAAAGCACTCGCACATCAAGTAACTAGTAACAATGGAATTATTATCCCAATGTTGGATGCACGTCGCTTAGAGGTGTATTCGGCAATCTATGACAGTTCTTATAAAGAAATGCGTAGAGTAGAAGCTCAAATTTTGAATGAAGAATCTTTTTTAGAGTATTTAAATAAAGGAAAAGTTTATTTTGTTGGAAATGGTGTTGAGAAAACAAAGCATCTAATTTCGCATCCTAATGCTGTTTTTGTGGAAGGGGAACTACCATCTTCAAATGAAATGAGTCCGCTAGCTTATGAGAAATATAAAAAAAGCGACATCGAAGATGTCGCCTATTTTGAACCGTTTTATTTGAAAGATTTTATTGCATTAAAATCTAAAAAGTAATTAGCCTTGTTTTTGTATTTCAACTTGATGAGGATAAGGAATTTCAATTCCTGCTGCATCGAGAGCTTCTTTTGTTTGTTCAGTAACATCAAAATAAACGTCCCAGTAATCTGCAGTATTACACCAAGGTCTAACTGCAAAATTTATTGAGCTATCAGCCAACTCCATAACGGTAACGGCAGGAGCAGGATCTTTTAGAACTTTAGGGTGAGATGTTAATACCTTTTTAAGTACTTCCTTGGTTGTTTTGATATCAGAATCATAACCAACTCCAAATACCAAATCTACACGTCTTGTACCTTCCGTTGTATAGTTAATAATATTGCCGTTAGACAATGCGCCATTAGGAATAATGATTTCTCGATTTGATAGTCCAGTAAGTTTAGTTGTAAAAATTTCAATCTCTTTAACAACGCCTAGTTCACCTTGAGCCTCTACTAAATCTCCAACTTTCATAGGTTTGAAAATCATTAATAAAACGCCACCTGCAAAATTACCAAGAGAACCTTGTAAAGCGAGTCCAATCGCGAGACCAGCAGCAGCAAGAATAGCAGCAAAAGATGTGGTTTCGACACCAACTGTTCCAAGAACAACAATAATGAGTACAATTTTTAAAATCCAACCTAATAAGTTTAGTAGGAATTTTTTAAGACTTTCATCATAATCTCTTTTTTCCATGGCTTTTCTAATACCTTTTATAAGAGATTTAATTACCCAAGATCCAATAATCCAGATGGCTATTGCACCAATAAATTTTGGTCCAAAATCAACAATAATTTCGTAACCTTTATCTATCCATTCTTGTAAATCCATTTGTTTTTGTTTTGATATTTAATTAGTTGCAAAAGTAAAAAAATAAAAACCGAAAGTAATAGCTTTGAAGACTATTACTTTCGGTTTAATAGATAAATTTAAATTTATTAATTAAAAAGTGTTGATATACCTTGCTAGTTGAATTAAATCTTCTTGTTTAGACGTTTTTATACTGTTTGATTTAATAAAATCAAGAATGTCTTTAGAATGTTCTGGGAATAAATTGGCTATTTCTTTTTTCTTACTAGGTAATTCTACAGCAGTTTCATTCTTTAACATAATATAATACTTATCGTCTTGTCTTTTAAATTCTGCAGGTTTTGCTTCTTGATAACTGCTTTTTGCAGGTTGTCTTTCTAAAAACTTAATACTTTCTTTTAGTAATAAAGGATTGCTATCGTTTGTATTTGTAAGATATATAAAATAACCTCTTTTTGCAGAGCCATCACTATCTATGTAGTTTATAGCCTGATACGTTTTATCATCCTTTAAGAAGGTAATAGTAACCCCTTTAATGTTTTTGTTGATGGCTTGAATAGTGCTTTTATCTGTCTGAACTTCAATCTCATCACTAACGGCATTATATCTAAGGTTGAAAATTTTATCCTGATCAGCCGAAACCCTTGCTGGTGAAAATTCTTCATAAATATAAGGCGATCCTTGGATGGTTTTGTCACTTCTATCGAATGTAAGAATTAAACCAGTATTTGACTCAACCAAAGCTTGCGAGTTTATTAATTCCTGTGCTTGCAAGTTGCTTTGTAAAAATAAAGATAAAAGTATGGCAAGCGTAAATTGTAATTTTTTCATAGTTTAAGTTTTTAAAATAGTCACAAGTTTAATGCCAAAATAAAGAAAGGCTAAGTTTAATTTTGCTTCATTAATATTTTAACAATAGATATTTTTTTTAAAGCTAACACTTTCTTTTTAATTTGAAAGGTCTAATTTAAAAGTAATTATTTAAAATCTAGGGTACTAGCCATTAATAGCTTCTACTGTGTTAACTTTACCGTTAAGCATTTCTTTTAGCATGTTCTCAATTCCATTCTTGAGCGTAAATGTAGATGAAGGGCATCCACTACAAGCGCCTTGTAAGATTACTTTAACGGTTTTACTATCAGCATCATAGGATTGAAATTCAATATTTCCACCATCACTAGCCACAGCAGGTTTTACATATTCTTCAAGAATATTAATTATTTCTTTTGAAATATCATCGTGCGCTTCATATTTTTCATCAAGTTGTGTATTCGACTTTTCTACTGAAACTTGGTTATCACTTAACACGATGTCTTTTGCATTTTCAATATAAACTCTTATGAATTCACGTAACTCTAATGTGATGTCATTCCAATCGGCAATGTCATATTTTGTAATTGAAACAAAGTTTTCGTCTAAAAAAACACTTTTTACGAAAGGAAAGTGAAAAAGTTCAGAAGCAAAAGGTGAATTTTTAGCATCGTCTATAGACTTAAACTCATGATAATAATTTACTAATTTTTTATTAGCAACGAATTTAATTACGGAAGGATTGGGAGTGCTTTCAGCATAAACGGTAACAGGTACTTTCTTTTTTTTCGAAGGATCTGTGATTATAATACCATCATTATTAATATAAGTTTCAATCTGTTCAGCAACTTCTTCCTGTACATCTTTCCATTCTACTATATTAAATCGTTCAACTGCTATAAAATTTCCCGAAATGTATACTTTTTTTACAAACGGTAAATAAAATAATTGTTGAGCTATAGGTGATGGTGCAGCATCGTCGATAGTGTTAAACTCATAACTTTCGTGTTGTGTTAGAAATTTATCAGCTTCAAATTTTATTATAGTTGGATTGGAAGTGTTTTTTATCGAAATTTTTACGTTTTCCATAGTACTAACTTTTTTTTTGCAAAAATACTAAACTATTAGGTCAATACTATGTTTTTTGAAGATTACCTATTGCATGTATGTTTCTTAGTATACTAAAGCAAAAAAAAATGAGTTATAAAGTACATTCTCTATATGTATAGAACTGTTAAACTGGCAATTTTGTTAGAGATAACAAGATGTAATTAGTTAAATTTTACTAAATTTCGCCTTTATTATGAAAAGGCTTTTTTACTAGGCTAAACGTTGTTAATGCAAATGATATATTTGATTATTAATTACAGGTAGCGTATGTTGTTGTTTTTAAATGAGTTATAGTCTTATTTTTAACCTTTTAAGATAAAGCTTATATTACTAACAAGTTAAGTATTATGAAGAAACTATACACGTTACTTATATTATTACTTTCATTTAGTTCTTATTCTCAAGACCTTTTAATGGTAGATGGGACTTTTAATAGATGTGAACCTGATGTCTTTTATGATTCTGGAGGTTCTGGAGGTTCATATTCAAGTAATGAAAATATTGTAACAACCATTTGTCCTGAAAACATTGGAGATTTTGTAAGCCTTAACTTTACTACTTTTAGCACACAACTTAATGCGGATGTACTAACCATCTATGATGGTGATGACACTTCTGCTCCTGTTATTGGTTCTTATTCAGGTGTTGCTGGACCTGGAGTTGTTACAGCTTCTTCCACTAATGCTAGTGGTTGTCTCACTTTTGAATTCGTTTCAAATCCTACAGGTACTACGACTGGTTGGGAAGCAATTATTACATGTTTTGAGCAATGTCAAACGATTGTGGCGTCTATTGATAGTACTGATCCTGTAGCTAATGTTTCAGGTATTATTGAAGTTCCACCTGGAACTAATGTTGATTTCAATGGAAGTGCAACATTTTCTGATGATGGAACCGGAGCAACTTATGACTGGAATTTTGGAGATACTTTTGCAGATATTGGGACTTCTGTTTCCCATACCTATACAAATCCAGGAACTTATAATGTTACTTTTACAGTAACTGATTCTAATCCGACAGGTTGTTCAAATACAGTAACCATAACTGTTTTAGTTTTAGAACCTATTGTAACAATTAATAATTCTGCTTATCCAGAATCCTCTTTTTCACCTCAAGAATTAATCGAAAATGTACTTGTATCTGGAGGTTGTTCCGGTGTTGATAATTTTTCTTTTCAGGTTAATGGTGCGCCAAATGCCCTTCAGTCTAAAAGTTATGGATTTTTTACCAAAGGTGGAGCAGTAAACTTTCCTTTTGATGAGGGTATAGTTTTATCAACTGGTAGAGCTTTTCCTGCTGGTAATACCCCAAATGGAGGAGGCTTAGTGTCCTTTGATAATGGACAGGCTGGTGATAATGATTTGGAGGCAGCCTTAGGACAGAATGATACGAATGATGCAACGTTTATAAAGTTTAATTTCGTTCCTACTGCTGATACAATTAGTTTTAGATACATTATGTTCTCGGAAGAATATGATGGTAATACAGAATGTAATTTTGCTGATAGTTTCGCCTTCCTTTTAAGGGAAGCTGGTACAACTGCTTATACTAACCTTGCTGTATTGCCTGATGGCACTCCAGTAAGTGTGACAAACATAAATAATTCAGGAGTTTGTACCGCTAATCCAGCATTTTTTGAAGGTTATCTTTTAAATGACACTAATTATGGAGGACGAACAGTAGTCCTAACTGCAACAGCTAATGTTGTACCAAATACAACCTATGAAATAAAGTTAGTTGTTGCCGATGAAGGTGATTCTATTTGGGATTCAGCAATATTTCTTGAAGCTGGAAGTTTTAATTTAGGAGGTGAATTAGGTGATGATATAACTATTGCAGCTGGTAATGCTCAATGTGAAGGAGAGATAGTGACCTTAGATACTGAAGCGCCTTCAGCAGATCATGTTTGGTTTCAGGATGGTATGGAAGTAGTTGGAGAAACAGGCTCTACCCTTGATGTAACTGAAAGTGGTATTTATTCAGTTAATGTTGTATTTGCACCAGGATGTGAATCATCAGATTCTATAGAAGTTGAATTTAAACCAAGTCCTGTAGCAAATCCTGCTCCAAATCTTAATATTTGTAGTTTGACAGGTGTTGGAGAGTTTAATTTAACAGATAATGATGCTGCAATTTTAGATGCTCAAAATCCTACCGAATTTGTAATAACATATCATCCAACATTAGCTGATGCAACTTTTAATACAAATGCACTTGTAAGTCCTTATACCAATATTTCAAATCCTCAAACGATTTATGCGAGAATTGCCGATATGACTCAAGAGTGCTTTTCGACAACTACGTTCGATTTGGTATTTAGCACTTTAGCTATTAATCCTGTAACACCTCTTCAAGTTTGTGATGACAATGCTGATGGTTTTGCAATGTTTGATTTGAATGTCAAGAATGTAGAAGTTATAGGAGCTCTTGATCCAACTACAGTTAATGTGACGTATTATGCTACACAGGCTGATGCAGATTCTGGCACAAACCCTTTATCAATTCCTTATACAAATACCATAATTAATAACGAGACAGTTTATGTTCGTTTAGAAGCAAATAATGAAGTAACCTGTTACAACACTACGACTTTAGATTTGGAGGTTATCATGAATCCGATAGCGAATTTAGTAACGCCTTTAGAGGTTTGTGATGATGACAATGATGGTTTTTCGAGTTTTAATTTAAGTTTAAAGGATTTAGAGGCAGTTGGAGTTCAGACAGGTATGGTTGTAACGTATCATGAGACCCAGAGTGATGCTGACAATGGTATAAATGTATTACCAATACCTTATGATAATATAGTTCCAAATGTACAGACGGTTTATATCCGCGTAGAGAGTGGAAGTACAGGTTGCTATGATACGGTAGAGCTTACCTTGTTAGTAAACCCGATACCTAATACGATTGCTGTTACGCCTTATGAGTTGTGTGATGATAACATTCCAGGCGATGAGATAGAGCAATTTGATTTAACGACAAAAGATGTAGAGATTGCCGATGGTCAATCGGTAACAGTTAGTTATTATGAAACTTTAGCAGATGCGCAAGGATTAGTTAATCCATTAGGGAGTCCATATAGTAATACGATTAATCCACAAGCGATTTTCTATGCCTTAGTAAGCACAACTACAGGATGTGTAGCAACAGGTAGTTTTGATTTGGTAGTCAACCCATTACCATCATTTGTAGTTCCTACGGATTTAGAGGTTTGTGATGATGGTGTTCCAGATGGCTTAACGTCTATAGATATATCAGTAAAGAATCAAGAAATAGCTCCAAGTCCAAATTATTCAGTGAGTTATTATTTAACACAAGTAGATGCAGATAATGCAGTAAATGCGTTACCGATACCATATACGAATATCAGTAATCCACAAATCATATTTGTGAGGATACAGGATATAACCACAGGATGTTATGCGACTACGACCTTAAGCTTAGTAGTTGAACAGGCGCCAATAGCGAACACCCCCTTACCCTTAGAGTATTGTGATGCAGACAGTGATGGTTTTGGAGTATTTATGTTAACGGACACTGAGAATGAGATAACGGGTTCGGATCCAAGTTTAACGGTAAGTTACCATGAGACGATGT
>NZ_JAXMOD010000007.1:0-248242 GCF_034670085.1 Psychroserpens sp.
CTCTTACCATTCCGAACAGAGAAGTTAAGCCCATTTGCGCCGATGGTACTGCATTTGTGGGAGAGTAGGTCGTCGCCTTTTTTAAAGCCCTTCATTTTTTAATGAAGGGCTTTTTTTATGTTTTTACTATTAAGTTAATCTTTTAGATAAAAAATAATATCGAAAATTTTCTAAAGTGATTAGTGTTTTTTATATTTAAAACAACTCAGAAATGAATTGAATGGATAGTAATGTTGAATTAGATTTAGCTTGGCGTTTTGTTAATAATACCAACAGAAATATATTTTTAACGGGTAAGGCAGGAACTGGTAAGACTACATTTTTGCATAACTTAAAAAGAAGTTCTTTAAAACGCATGATTGTGGTTGCGCCTACTGGTGTTGCAGCTATTAATGCAAAAGGAATTACAATTCATTCTTTTTTTCAACTGCCATTCCGACCAATTATACCTAACCAATTTCAAATAGGAAGTAACTTTAATAAAAAGTTCTCTAAAACTAAGATTAATATTATTAAATCGCTTGATTTATTAATTATTGATGAGATTAGTATGGTTAGAGCCGATTTGTTAGATGGAATAGATGAAGTTTTAAGACGTTATAGGAATAAAAATCTAGTTTTTGGAGGAGTACAGTTATTAATGATTGGTGATTTACAACAATTATCCCCAGTGATAAAACAAAGTGATTGGGTATTACTAAAACCATTTTATAATAATGCTTTTTTTTTTAGCAGTAAAGCTTACAATGTTTGTAATCCAATTTCTATTGAGTTGCAAAAAATTTATCGACAAGACAATCCAAGGTTTATAAATATTTTAAATGAGATTAGGTCAAATACTTTATCAAAATCTTCCATAGATGAATTGAATAACCGTTTTCTGCCTGATTTTGTGCCAGAATCTGATGAAGGTTATATTTCTTTAACCACACATAATATAAGAGCAGAGCGAGTTAATAGTTTAGAACTTGAGAAATTGGAAGGAACACCTCAAGTGTATTTGGCAAAAGTTGAGGGAAGATTTCCTGAGTATTCTTACCCCAATAAACAAGAGTTAGTTTTAAAAGTTGGAGCACAAGTTATGTTTGTTAAGAACGATACCTCTCTTGAAAAACGATACTTTAATGGAAAAATTGGTACCGTTGTTCTTTTAAATAAAGATGAAGTTGTGGTAAAATGTCCTGATGACGATTTTAGTATAGCAACTACTCCTGAATCTTGGGAGAATATAAATTATTCGGTTGATAGTACTACTAAAGCCATCTCTGAAAATAAAATAGGTTCATATTCCCAAATACCTCTCCGATTAGCTTGGTCAATTACAATTCATAAAAGTCAAGGCTTAACTTTTGAAAAGGCAATAATAGATTCCCAAGGTGCATTTGCTCATGGACAGACCTATGTAGCACTTAGTAGGTGTAAGAGTTTGGAAGGGTTAATACTCAAAAGTAAGATTGATTCTAGTCAAATTATTAGTGATTCAAACGTAAAGAATTTCACGAATAAAGCTGAAGATAGTCAACCAAATGAGGCTATCTTACAACAATCAAAAAATGATTTTCAACTGCATTTGATTTCTGAAATATTCGATTTTTACAAATTCTTATTTCCTATTAATCGTATTATAGATATCTTTTATAAAAATCGTAATGCTATAGAGGGTAATTTAGAAACACCTTTAATTATGATTAAAGATTCTATTACAAGTTTACTTAAAGTAGCCAATGGTTTTAATTATCAGATCAAAGAACTGTGCAATAATCAAATAGAACCTGAAAAAAACGAATTACTACAAAAGCGAATTATTAAAGCAATAGCCTATTTTAATTTACAAACAAAGACTTGTATTCTAGAGCCTTATAATACTTTCACATTTTCAACGGATAACAAGGCTTTAGAAAAGGACATTTGTAAACAGCTAGATGTTTTTGAAGAATTATTGTCAGCCAAACAACTTTTTTTTCAAGGACTGACCCAAGGATTCAACACAACAAATTATTTAGAATTAAGAGCGAAATCAGTCTTTTTAGCTAAAGAAAAACCAAAAAAACTAAGAAAGACAGTTATCAATGGTACTACTAATGTAGAACTTTTTGAATTGCTCCGCGAACTTAGAAATACGATAGCTCAAAGGGAAGACCTTGTTCATTATCAAATTTTTACTCAAAAAGCCTTGTATGCTATGTGTGAATCCCTTCCAACTAATAAAGTTGAATTAAAACAAATTCATGGTATGGGCAAAACTCGAATTGAAAAGTATGGTTCTGAAATTTTAGATGTTATAATTACATATTGTACAGATAATGAAATAGAAACATCTTCAAGTCCTGAAATTTTTGAAAACCCAAAACCTAATCGAAAAAAAGGAGATACGAAGAAAACGTCTTTAGCACTATTTCAATCTGGAAAATCTATTGATGATATTGCAATTGAACGCGAGTTAAACATCAATACCATTTTCGGACATTTGGCAAGTTTTATCGATTCAGGAGAAATTAAAATCACAGATATAATTTCAGAAGATACATATTCAGAATTGAAGAAAATCATTCCAACGAAAACCTTTGAAAATCTGTCAGACCTAAAACACCAATTGGATGAAAAGTATTCATTTGCTGAAATTAGGCTTGTACTAGACGAATTTTCAAAATAGAAAAGGCTTCAAAACTTAATTTTGAAGCCTTTTCCATAATGTATTATTCCAAATATCAACCTTTAATTACACCTCTAGAAATTACAATTTTTTGAATTTCCGAAGTACCTTCATAGATCTGAGTGATTTTCGCATCACGCATTAAACGTTCAACGTGATATTCTTTTACAAATCCGTTTCCTCCATGAATTTGAACCGCTTCAACCGTTTGTTCCATAGCCACCTTACTTGCATATAATTTTGCCATTGCACTAGACATGTCATAGTTGTTGCCTTGGTCTTTGTCCCAAGCAGCTTTCATTACTAACATACGAGCGGCTTCAATTTCAGTATACATATCAGCCAATTTAAAAGCTATAGCCTGATGATTACAAATTTCCGTACCAAATGCTTTGCGTTCTTTAGAATATTTCAAGGCTAATTCATAAGCTCCAGCAGCAATCCCTAAGGCTTGAGCTGCAATACCAATTCTTCCACCTGAAAGTGTTTTCATGGCAAATTTAAAACCAAATCCGTCTTCACCTATTCTATTTTCTTTAGGAACTTTAACATCATTAAATTGTAACGTATGTGTGTCACTTCCTCTAATTCCTAATTTATCTTCTTTCGGACCAATATCAAATCCTTCCTGTCCTTTTTCAACTATAAAAGCATTTATACCTCTATGGCCTTTTTCTCTGTCAGTTTGAGCAATTACTAAGTACACATCACTTCGTCCACCATTGGTAATCCAGTTTTTAGTTCCGTTTAATACATAGTGATCTCCTTTGTCAATTGCAGTTGTAGCTTGTGAAGTTGCATCACTTCCTGCCTCTGGCTCACTCAAACAAAACGCACCCAAATACTCACCAGTAGCTAATTTTGTTAAGTACTTTTGTTTTTGATCTTCACTACCATATGCCTCAAGACCATAACAAACTAGGGAATTATTTACCGATACCATAACTGAAGCAGAGGCATCAATTTTTGAAAGTTCTTCCATAATTAGAACGTACGAAATAGCGTCCATTCCGCTTCCACCATATTTTGGATCAACCATTATGCCCAAGAATCCAAGTTCACCCATTTTACGAACAAGTTCTTGAGGAAAAGTCTGTGCATTATCACGTTCTATAACGCCTGGAAGTAATTCGGTTTGAGCAAAATCGCGAGCTGCATCGCGAATCATAATATGTTCTTCGGTTAAACTAAAATCCATAGTAAAGTTTGATTATTGAATTGATAAAAAATGATGTCAAAGATAACTCTTTATTAGCATATTTTCAATGAGTATTGTTATTTTTACTTAATATGATAAAAACAAAGTATAATGTTATAGGTGTGATGTCTGGCACATCTCTCGATGGAATTGATCTGGCTCATGTCACTTTTGAATTAGATTCGATATGGACTTTTAAAATCCACAATGCTGAAACCATTTCATATACAGAAGATTGGAAGGAAATATTATCGAACCTTGTTAATTATAAATGGGAATCATTACAACATATTGATGACGATTATACCGTTTATTTATCTGGAGTTATTAACGATTTCATTCATAAATATCAACTAAATACTATTGATGCTATTTGTTCTCATGGCCACACTGCATTGCATCAGCCAGAGAATAATCTAACGTATCAAATTGGAAACCGAAAGCAAATTGCAGAATTAACCAAACAAAATGTAGTTTGTGATTTTAGAATTCAGGATGTTGAATTTGGCGGACAAGGAGCTCCATTGGTGCCAATAGGAGACCAGATTTTATTTGCAGAGTACGACTTTTGCCTTAACCTTGGAGGTTTTGCTAATATTTCATTTGAAAAAAATAACAATCGTATGGCTTTTGATATTTGTCCTGTAAATATTGTTTTAAATCATTACAGTAAAAAAATAGGATTAGAGTATGATGCTAATGGAGGTAGTGCTTCTGAAGGTGAAGTCAATCAATTACTTTTAAAGGCGTTAAATGAAATGGAGTTTTATCAATTAAAATTCCCTAAATCATTAGGTCTAGAATGGGTCAATTCAAATGTTATACCAATAATTGATGATTATAAATTGAAGGTTAAAGATGTTTTAAGAACGGTTGTTGAACATATTGCAATTCAAATTAATAACGTCCTAAAATTACAATCTAATGCTTCAGTTTTAGCCACAGGAGGTGGTGTTTACAATACCTTTTTAATGAATCGATTGAAAGATTTAAGTGAACATAAAATCGTACTACCTTCCGAAGATATTATTGAATATAAAGAAGCTCTTATTTTTGGACTACTGGGTGTGCTTAAATTGCGAAATGAAACAAATTGTTTGGCTAGTGTAACAGGTGCGATTCGCAATCATTCTTCAGGCATAATTCACACATTTTAACATTTTTACATGAAGTAATTAAGTACATTTGCGGACTTTGGCTTAAGTTTTGAGTAAGCAAGTTATGAATTATAAAATAGATTATAAATGAAACATTTAGTATTAGTATTGGCAGTTTTAGTATCTGGTTTGGGTTTTTCTCAAATTGATGACAATTGGGAAGATGTATCGGAAAAATTACCAGGTTACGTGATTACAAATAACGGCGAAAAAATTGAAGGATATTTGAAGCGATTCCTTAAAATTAAGAGTCAGCGTAAAGTGAAATTTTTCAATACTTTAGACGACAAGCCAATTGTATATGATCCAAAAGATTTAAAAGCATACAAAATCGAAAATGATTATTATGAAACGCATCCTTATGAAGGTTTAAATGGGAAAACAAAAGTTTTTTTACTTAGAACTGTTGAAGGAAAGATTAATCTTTTTGATTACTACATAAGGGTAGAAGATGATAAAGGAAGAGAATTAACACTGTCTAAAGAAGGGAATAAAGAAATTTCTTTAGATTTTGATGGCACAAAAATACAAACCGAAATTCTTGCAGTTAAAGACGGCAAAGAGTATTTAAAATTTACGTCTCCAAAATTAATGTTTAGCTTTAAAGGTGTAATGAGTAAATACGTTTCTGATTATCCTGAACTAGCCAAAAAAATTAAGAATAAAGAAAAAGGTTATAGAATTTTAGGGATCCTTAAAATTGTAAACGAGTATAACGAACACTTCATTCATTAATATGAAATCTACATTTTTAAGTCTATGTGCATTTGTGTTTGCAATAACGAGTCAAGCTCAAGAATTAGCAAATTTCGAATGGTCCGAATTAACAAATAGCACAGTTGTAGGATCACAAAATCCTAAGTTGATATTTCCTTCAGAAGTTGGTTTTACAGTGTATAGTGTAGAAGAAATTGGATCTCAATTCTATGCTCCGAAAATAATATACATTACTAAATTTGATGCATCTGGTAAATCATTATCTACTATAGAATTCAAATTACCAATACGTTCACAAAAGGATGCAACGCTTTTAAAGATTATTGAAGGCAATAATAAATTGTATGTTTTTTCTCATGTTGCCGTTAAAAAGGATGGGAAGAATACGTTGTATGCTCAAATTTATGATAACGAAACTCATAAGGTTTCAGATATCATTGAATTGTATACACTTCCTATTGAGAAAGTAAATAACTCGGGCTTTTTTGAAATTGCAATGTCTTCAAATAAAGAGACATTTGCTGTTCTCGTAAATAAACAATTTGTTAAGAAAACTACGGAAGCTATTGAAGTGCTTACTTTTGATGCATACTTAAAGAACCGTTCAGAGGCATCTCATACCTTATCATTTGATAGTGCTCGTGCTTATAACGAAACACTATTTGTTGAAAATGATGGGACTGTAAACATTATTAAGAAAACAGAAACTGGAAAAAAACATCCTATTACGACAATCATTACAGTTAACGGAAACGATATTAAAGAGCAGCAAGCCTCGGCCGAAGGGTTTTATATTTCCGACAATAAAGTGATTACATTAAATGATTCGCAATATTTAATTGGTTTTGCAACAGATAATGCTAAGCCGGTAGTTTCGATGGGTGGAGCAAAAGATAATAGTTTTTTTATCTATAATATTTCCGAAAGTAAACTTGTCAAAAATCAAGAATGGTCTAAAGAAACTATTAAACGTGTTTTGGGTAAAGGTTATATTGATTTAAAAGTCAAAGATATTTTAATCGATAACGAAACCATGTATCTAATAGGCGATTGTTATTCGAAAGATAGTAATGCCATTGAAGGTAAGAATTTCGAATACAATTATACGCATAATTTCGGACCAGGAATTGTAATTAAACTTGATATTAATGGAAATGTGACCTATGATGTGCCTCTTAATTATGGAGAAGATTATTTGAATAGAATGGAAGTTTTAGGTTCATTTTATCCGTTTCTAAGTAACGGTGAACTTTTTATTTTGGCAAACGAAAAGGAATCCATATTAAAGGATAAGAAAATCGTAATGGGTTATGACAAAATCAATGCAAAAGCCATAGTTTTAAAGTCTTTTGATGCTGAAGGTAATATTAAAACAACACCATTTTGGAATAGTAAAACAGGTGGTGAGAAAATGTATACAACCTTTGCTCCAACTCAAACTTTAATGCTTGCAGACAAGGTTTTTTATGTGTATGCTATTGGAAAAGAGATGCATAAATATGGAAAAATGATCTTAAAATAAAATTTGATAGTTTTTCTAATAATATAATGGCTTTACGTTTTAAAGCCATTTTTTGTTTTTTATATTTGTTGAAATTTAACTAACTATGCTCTTAATGAAAGATTTGCTTCAAGCTTACGAAGACAAAGAACCCGAAATCGTATTTAATTGGAAAGATCCTGAAACCGAAGCCGAAGGATGGACTGTTATAAACTCTCTAAGAGGTGGAGCAGCAGGTGGAGGAACTAGGATGAGAAAAGGCTTAGACATGAATGAAGTTTTGTCGCTTGCCAAAACTATGGAAGTTAAATTTACAGTATCAGGTCCTTCAATTGGAGGTGCAAAATCTGGTATTAATTTTGACCCTCTAGACTCAAGAAAAAAAGGCGTTTTAGAGCGTTGGTATAAAGCGGTTTCTCCATTGTTGAAGAGTTATTATGGAACAGGAGGAGATTTAAACGTTGACGAAATTCATGAAGTTATTCCTATAACAGAAGAAAGTGGTGTCTGGCATCCTCAAGAAGGTGTTTTTGAAGGCCATTTCAAACCAACACAAGCCGATAAAATTAATCGAATTGGTCAATTGCGTCATGGTGTGATTAAAGTTATAGAAAACCCAAAATATTCACCAAACCTATCTAGAAAATATACAGTTGCAGATATGATTACTGGTTATGGTGTTGCTGAAGCCGCTCGACATTTTTATGATATTCATAATGATTCTGTGGTTGGTAAACGCGCTATAGTTCAAGGATTTGGTAATGTTGGTGCAGCAGCAGCGTTTTACTTATCTCAAATGGGAGCAAAAGTTGTTGGAATTATTGATAGAGTTGGAGGTCTTATAAAAGAAGAAGGTTTCAGTTTTGAAGAAATTACCCAGTTGTATTCCAATAAAGATGGTAATACCTTAATTAGTGATCTTTTAATACCTTTTGATGAATTGAATGATAAAATCTGGTCTTTAGAAACAGAAATTTTTGCACCATGTGCTGCATCTAGATTAATAACTCAAAATCAAATCGATGCTATGATTGCAACAGGCTTGGAGGTTATTTCTTGTGGTGCAAATGTTCCTTTTGCCGATAAAGAAATATTTTTCGGTCCTATTATGGAACATACAGATAATAAAGTAACGCTTATACCAGATTTTATTTCAAACTGTGGTATGGCTAGAGTCTTTGCTTATTTTATGGAACGTAAAGTTCAGATGACAGATGAAGCTATTTTTAGTGATACATCAAACACAATTAAAAAAGCAATACAAAAAGTTTACGATAAAAATCAATCAAAAACAGGTGTGAGTGCTACAGCATTTGAAATCGCATTAACCCAACTTATTTAAAAGAAATCAATGGAAACAATTATTATTTTAGTTTTTGTATTAGGCTATTTAGCCATAACAGTTGAGCATAGTATTAAAATTGATAAGTTAATTCCGGCTTTAGTAATGATGGCAATTAGTTGGGCTCTTATTTCTTTGGGAATTGATTCCTTTTCTCAATGGTTTGATTCTGCTAATCATGGTTTAGTTGATGGATTCTCTTCTTTAGGTCATGAAAGTAAGATGCATATTATGGAAGAAACCTTATTGCATCATTTGGGTAAAACTGCTGAAATTTTAGTGTTTTTATTAGGCGCAATGACTATAGTTGAAATCATTGATTATTTTGATGGATTTTCAACTATTAAAAGTTTTATAAAAACTAAAAGTAAACGTAGAGTGTTATGGATATTTGCTATTCTAGCATTTATTTTATCTGCAATTATTGATAATCTAACGGCAACCATTGTTTTGATTTCTATCCTTCAAAAAATTGTTAAAGATAGAGATGTTAGAATTTGGTATGCTGGATTAATAATTATTGCTGCCAATGCTGGTGGTGCATGGTCTCCAATTGGAGACGTGACAACAACTATGTTATGGATTGGTAAAAAAGTAACAACAGGTCATTTGTTTGCATATCTATTTATTCCATCTTTATTATGTATGCTTGTTCCAACGTTTATAGCGTCTTTCTTGCCTGCTTTTAAGGGTGATTTAGAGAAAGTTGAAGAAGATTTAGATAAGCCAAAAAGTAAGTTTAGCTCTACAATGTTGTACCTTGGACTTGGTGGTATTGTATCAGTGCCAATTTTTAAAACAGTTACACATTTACCACCTTATGTTGGTATGATGCTAGCTTTAGGTATCGTAGCTATTTTTGCTGAAATATATAGTAATTCTAAATTTGCAATTTCGGGAATTTCATCAGATGAACACAGTGAACATGCAAATCATAGTCCTGTTCATCATTCGTTATCGAAGATTGAATTACCTAGTATTTTATTTTTCTTAGGAATTCTTATGGCTGTAGCAGCTTTAGAATCATTGGGAATATTATTTGGTTTTGCTGGTACATTACAAGATGTAATGCCCATGCTAGGAACAGAAATGCATGGTGAAGGTGTTTCTGATTTAGTCGTACTTCTTTTAGGAGTTGGTTCTGCTGTCATAGATAATGTGCCTTTAGTAGCGGCTAGTTTAGGAATGTTTACGGAGCCAATTGATAACGAATTGTGGCACTTTATTGCATATTCAGCTGGAACTGGTGGTAGTATGCTAATTATAGGTTCTGCTGCTGGTGTTGTTGCTATGGGAATGGAGAAAATTGACTTTTTCTGGTATATTAAAAAGATATCTTGGCTAGCTTTTGTTGGTTTTGTTGTAGGAGCAATTGCATTTATGTTTACAAGAACATTATTTTAGTTCATATACTTTTGAATCAAAATAGACGTTATTACACTAATAAATTAATTTCAATACTATAGTCATATGATATTACTAAGTAATATTCAAGATGGAGCTGAATTAGTTACTGATTCAGAATCTGCCGAAAAAACGTTATCCATTATAGAACTTATTAGTAGTGGTGGATTTGCAGGACAAGTTATAATTGCCATATTATTCGTTTTGTTGATAGCAGTAATTTATATTTATTTTGAACGATTATTCGCCATTAAAGCAGCTTCTAATGTCGATTCTAATTTTATGAATCAAATAAAAGATCATGTAAGCAATGGCAAAATTGATTCGGCTCAAATGCTTTGTGCTCAAGTTAATACTCCCGTTTCTAGACTCATAAATAAAGGAATTACGCGAATAGGAAAACCACTTGAAGATATTAATACAGCTATTGAAAATGCTGGTAGATTAGAACTTTATGGTTTAGAAAAAAATGTGAGTGTTTTAGCAACCATATCTAGTATTGCGCCAATGATTGGGTTTCTAGGAACTGTTATTGGAATGATTTTATCTATTTTCGAAATAGCCAATTCTGGTGGTCAAATTGATATCAAACAATTATCGGATGGATTATATACAGCCATGACAACCACAGTAGCTGGTTTAATAGTTGGTATTGTTGCTTATACGGCTTATAATCATTTAGTGGTTAGAACGGATAAAGTAGTATACCAAATGGAATCAAATTCATTAGAATTTTTAGATCATTTAAACGAGCCAATTTAATGAACATTAGAGGTAGAAATAAAGTTAAACCAGAATTCAATATGTCTTCTATGACAGATATTGTCTTCTTGTTATTGATATTTTTTATGCTCGCATCTACATTGGTAACCACCAATGCTATTGATATATTGTTACCTCAAGCTAGTGGAAAAACAGAAAACAAACAAACTGTTGCTGTAAGCATTACCAAAGATCTCAACTATTACATTGATCAAAAATTAGTTGGCGGAAGTGTTCTTGAAACAGAATTGATAGCAATGCTTTCAAGTCAAGACCAACCCACAATTGTCTTACGTGCAGAAAAATCAGTTCCAGTTGAGAATGTAGTTAAAGTAATGGATATCGCTAATCGAAATAAGTTTAAGGTTATACTGGCAGTTAAGCCAAATAATTAAATTTATTTTTTCGGAACGAAGATTGCATTTGCAATACTATGAAGTACCTAAAAACAAAACACGAACGTAATTCAGCAAAGATAACAGCTCTAATAGTTGTTATAATTGTATTGCTATTATTTGTGGTTGGACCTCCTTATATGGATCCTCCAGAAGAATATGGTGTTGCTGTTAATTTTGGTAATTCACCTGTTGGTTCTGGTAATATTCAACCTACAGAACCTATAAAATCTACACCTACCGAAGACCTTGTAAAAGAAGAAACGAAAACAGATAAGGCTCAGC
Organism: Psychroserpens sp.; assembly: GCF_034670085.1. Lineage (GTDB taxonomy): Bacteria > Bacteroidota > Bacteroidia > Flavobacteriales > Flavobacteriaceae > Psychroserpens. Next base: position 11,415 of record NZ_JAXMOD010000007.1, read on the forward strand.
CGGAGGAAACAACTGAAGCCAATAGCCCATCAGAAAATGTGTTAACAAATGAATCTGCAGAAGCTATAGCGATTAAAAAGGCTAAAGAAGCTGCGGCTAAAGCAAAGGCTGAAGCAGAACGAATTGAACAACAAAAAAGAGATGAAGCAATTCGTAAGGCTAAAGAAGAACAGGATAAAAAAGATAAACTCGATGCACTTATAGGAGGTGTTAAGAATTCTGATGGACCAACTAAAGATGGAGAAGGTCCTGGCGATGGTCCTGGAGATAAAGGTGAATTAGATGGAAGTCCGTATGCACCTTACAAAGGCACACCTGGTTCTGGTAATGGAGGCGTAGGTTATGGTTTAAATGGAAGAGGGTCGCCTAAATATACCCTTTTTGACGGTTGTGAAAATGAATATGGATTAATAGTAGTTGATATTGTTGTTAATCGAAGTGGACAAGTTATAGAGGCTACTCCTGGAGTTAGAGGAAGTAGTAATGCAACGTCTTGTCTAAAAGCTCAAGCAAAAAAAATAGCCTTGTCTTATAAATGGCCAGCAGATTCTAAAGCACCTGCTCGACAATATGGTAAAGTAAGTGTAAACTTTACACCTACAAATTGATGAACTATCAAGAGACTGTTAATTGGATGTTCAAGCAGTTGCCTATGTATCAAAATCAAGGTAAATCTGCTTACAAAGTTGACTTATCTAATACAATTCTTTTAGCTAAACATTTAAATCATCCAGAACAGCATTTTAAAAGTATTCATGTAGCTGGAACTAATGGTAAAGGTTCTACAAGTCATATGTTAGCTTCAGTACTTCAGGAAGCAGGATACAAGGTTGGATTATATACCTCACCGCATTTAAAAGATTTTAGAGAACGCATTAAAATTAATGGTAAAGAGGTTAGTAAAAAATTCGTTATTGGGTTTATAAAACGAAATCTTTCTTTTTTAGAAGAGAATCAACTATCCTTTTTTGAGATGACCGTTGGCATGGCTTTCCATTGTTTTAAAAAGCAAAATGTTGATATCGCTATAATTGAAGTTGGATTAGGTGGTCGATTAGATTCCACAAATATTATTACCCCTGAAATTTCAGTGATTACTAATATCGGTTTTGATCACATGCAATTTCTTGGCAGGACATATCAGGCAATAGCAAAAGAAAAAGCAGGTATAATTAAACAACAAGTACCTGTGGTTGTTGGAGAAACTCAAAAACAAACTAAAGATGTTTTTATAGAGATGGCGCAGAATAAAGGATCTGAAATTTATTTTGCTGACCAACTCGTATCACGAAATTTTGAAAGTGATTTAAAAGGAAATTATCAAAAGCATAATATTAAAACAGTTGTGCAAACAATTAATGTACTCAATAGCCAGAACAATTTTCACGTATCTGATCTCCAATTAAAAAAGGGACTTAATAATGTGGTTGATAATACAGGTTTAAAAGGTCGTTGGCAAATATTACAAGAAAATCCTAGAGTTATTTGTGATACAGCCCATAATAAAGAAGGCTTGGTTTATGTTATTGAGCAATTGAAAAATGAAAAGTACAATAAACTGCACATGGTTTTTGGGGTTGTGAATGATAAAGATTTAGATTCAATACTAACGCTATTGCCAAAGGATGCAACGTATTATTTTTGTAAACCTGATATTCCTAGAGGTATGGACGTGCATCAACTCAAAACTCAATTTTTATTAAATGGATGTTTTGGTGATAGTTATCACACAGTAAATGAAGCTTTTAATTCTGCCTTGCAAAAGGCAAATTCAGAAGATCTTATATATGTTGGAGGCAGTACATTTGTGGTTGCTGAAATAATTTAATTTTTTTTATAAAAAGCTTTTGCTAATTAAAAATCTAGACTATATTTGCAGTCCAATATTTAGGGCGCGTAGCTCAGTTGGTTCAGAGCACTTGGTTTACACCCAAGGGGTCAGGGGTTCGAATCCCTTCGCGCCCACAACTATTAAAAAGTTCGCATATAATGCGAACTTTTTTAGTTTTAATACTTGGGTCATTAACTCAGTTGGTTCAGAGTGTTACCTTGACAGGGTAGAAGTCACTGGTTCGAATCCAGTATGACCCACTTCAATTTGAAAATCTATATGTAAAGTATAGATTTTTTCATTTGTAAGGTGACTTTAGCAATAAGAGCTGTCTAATTTTGGTTGAAAGTTTATTGAGGTTGTTCGAAAGTATTATATTAAATCTAATACCCTTTCTAAAGCCATTCCTCTTGAACCTTTAATAAGGAAATATTTGTTTTTTAAAGGTGAGTTAACTAATTCGTTTTTTAAGTCATCAAAAGATTCAAAACGGGATATCTTATTTGACTTATTCACTGTTTTGAAAAAGTTTCTGCCTACTAAATAAATATGGTCAATATTGAGTTGTTGAGAATAATCTGAAATAGATTGATGCTCTATATCGGCTGTTTTTCCCAATTCAAACATGTCTCCTAGTATTGCTATTTTATCAAAACCTTTAATAGCTCCAAAATTATCTAAAGCAGCAATCATACTTGTTGGGTTGGCATTGTAAGCATCAAGAATGATTTTATTAGAATCTTTTTCAATAATCTGAGAACGATTATTTGATGGAATATAGTTAGCAATAGCTTCGGAAATTGAGTCGTCATCAACTTTGAAATATAACCCAATAGCTATAGCAACTGCAATATTATTGTAGTTGTAAGTACCAGTTAAATGCGTCTGAACTTCAGTGTTATTAAATTTAAGTTTAATGAAAGGTTGGGCACTTAGCATAGACATATTTGAACCGAAAACAATAGTCTTTTCATAGTCGCCAATTTGTTCAATTTGCGTTTTGTCATTTATGTTAACAAAAACAACTTTGTCATGAGACCTAAGATGATTGTATAATTCTGATTTTCCTTTTATAACACCTTCAATACTTCCAAAACCTTCTAAATGCGCTTTTCCAAAATTAGTAATCAATCCATAATCTGGTAATGCTATATTTGATAAAAATTCTATTTCTTTTTGATGATTTGCTCCCATTTCGACTATACCAATTTCTGTGTCATTTGTAAACTCAAGTAGTGTTAATGGAACTCCAATATGGTTATTTAAATTTCCCTTGGTGGCACTTGTGTTGTAAGTTTTAGATAAAACGGCATTAATTAATTCTTTGGTTGTTGTTTTACCATTACTTCCAGTTAAAGCAATTATAGGAATGTTTAAGGTTTTTCTGTGAAAGGTTGCTAAATTTTGTAAAGTTTCTAATACGTTATCAACTAAAATACAATGGTCATGTTTTGCATATTCTTTTTCATCTATAACAACATATTGTGCACCTTTTTTTAAGGCTTCTAAAGCAAATTTATTGCCATTAAAGTTATCGCCTTTAAGAGCAAAAAATAAGCAACCCGATTTAATTTTTCGGGTGTCAGTAGAAATGGTATTGCACTTTAAAAATATCTGGTAGAGTCTTTCTATTGTCATGAAATAAATTTAAATAAAAAAGTCCTAACGTTTATAGTTAGGACTTTTATTTTATTGAAAATAAATTCTAGTTTCTTTTTTTACCACCTTGAGATTTAGAACCTACTCTAGACATTGCACATCTGAAACCAATATAATCAGTTGCCATATCTTGTGGGAAATATCTACGTTGAGCTGGATCAATCCAATAAGCTCGATCTCTCCAAGAACCACCTTTGTAAACTCTTACTTCATCATTAATCATTGAAGTTCTTTGGTTTGAAGTATCATATTCTTTTAATACTTTACCAGTAGAGTCTCTTTCTATATTATGTTTAGGCGAGTTATACATTTTTCTGGTCATAGCTGCTTCAGCATCGTCACCTTCTTCTTCGTCAAAGTCAGTAGCATAACTTCTAGATGATCTTGTATCACCATCTCTAAAGTTTCTGTTATCACTTCTATCAAAGTTAGTTCTTAAATACGTTTCATCTTCATCAATTGCAACCTGTAATATTTCACCAGGTAAATTTCTTGCTACAACTTGACCATTACTTAATGTGTCATATACAATATCATCTGGAGTTACAACTTTAACAGTTCCATCTTCATTAATTGCATTTTTGGTATATACATTTCCTCTATAGTAGTTGAAGTCACTAAATTCGTCATCTACAATTGGACGATAAACATCAGCTACCCATTCGGCAACATTACCTGCCATATCATACAAACCATAATCATTAGGCTCATAACTCATAACTTGTGCAGTAATATCAGCTCCATCATCAGACCAACCTGCAATTCCACCGTAATCACCTTTTCCTTGTTTAAAGTTTGCTAGCTGATCACCTTTAGTTTTTCTTTTTCCAGAACGTGTGTATTGTCCGTCCCATGGATATTTCTTACGACCTCTATAAACATTAAAGCTTCTTAATTCACTCATTCCTAGAGCTGCATATTCCCATTCTGCTTCAGTTGGAAGTCTATAATCTGGAGAAATAATACCAGATTCTCTTCTTGCATAATTGTTAATGGTATCACCTGCAGCAGTAACTTGAACTCTTTTTCTTGATTTTGCTGGGTTTATAATACTATCGTTTCCACCATAGGTTAAGGTTGGAGCGTTGATATAAGTATCAGTGCTAAAATTACTATCGGCAGAAGATGTCAAATGTGAATCTCTTTCTAAGTAACCAGCATTTTGAAGATCCATTTCAGCAACTCTATCAGTTCTCCAATTTGCAAATTCTACAGCTTGAATCCAACTAACACCTACTACTGGATATTCTCCATAACCAGGATGACGTAAATAGTTTTCAGTCATCATTTCGGCATAACCTAATCGGTTTCTCCAAACTAAGGTGTCTGGTAAAGCGCCTTTGTAAATTAATCTGTAGTTTTCTTCTTCAGGTGGATATGTTCTTTTAATCCAATCAAGATATTCAGTATACATTTTGTTCGTAACTTCACTTTCATCCATATAAAATGACTGAATGTGTTGTTGATTAGGATTGTTATTCCAATCATGCATAACATCATCTTGAACTTTACCCATGGTAAATGTTCCACCTTCAACAAACACTAAACCAGGGCTTGTTTCTTGTTCTTGAAATTTGTCATTGTATTGGAAACCACCGTTTTTGTCGTTAATTTTCCATCCCGTGGCTCTAGAACTGTTCTTGTCTGAAGAGTTTCTGCTACAACCAACAATTGTTAAAGATATCATTAGGGCTAATAGTATCCTTAGGTTTAAGACGTTTTTCATATCCATACTTTTAAGTAAGCTAATTAAATTTTAGACACGCAATATAGCAATTAAAGGTAAATTAACAACATTTTTTGGCAAATAGATTGAAAAAAAAATGCATTTCATCCTGTTTTTCATGCAATATAACGGACTTTTACACAGTTAATCGGTGTATTTTGACTTTAATAACGGTTGCTTAAATCAAATATTGTTGTAATTTTGAATAAAAAATTGAAACGCTATAATAACATAACCTTATAGACGTTATTTGTACTATGAAAAAACTGTTATTCATATCTTTTATTATATGTACTGTTTTTGCTTTTGCTCAACAAAAGCAATTTACAATTCAATGGGATGGTACAACTATTTTAGAAACTTCAACATATCAAATTGAGTTACCATCATTTAATAAAGAAAATTTTAGCTATAGTGATTCAGAAGGTTTATACTTTATTTCTCAATGGGAAATAAATTCTTTATTGAATGAAAAATCACTTGTATTGTCTAATGTGTCTTATGCAGCTATTTCAAGTAGTGAACTTAAAGCATTGTCTAAGCGTTTAATCCCTAATGCTCCTAAAGTTGAATTGACAAATTCTATTGATAGAAATAAAAATTATGCCTTTTTGAAGATAAGTCCAATTATAAATGATAATGGAGTTTATAAAAAAATCACATCGTTTAGTATTAACTATTCCTCAGGTTCGTCTACGGCAAATAGAAATGGCCAGGATACTCAGGAGATTGTAAGCTCTGTTTTGAGCTCTGGGAGTTGGAGACGTTTTTATGTTGAAAATTCAGGAGTATTTAAAATTACCAAAAGTTTTTTAAATGATATAGGAGTAAATACTGACGTAGATCCTAGAACTATAAAAATATATGGTAATGGAGGAGCAATGCTTCCGATGCCTAATAATGAATTTTATCCAATTGACCTTACTGAGAATGCTATTGAATTTGTTGGAGAAAGTGATGGTGTATTTAATGATGGAGATTATATCTTATTTTACGCCGAAGGTCCTCACGGTAATGTAGAAGATGGAAATATAAATACCAATATTAATCCTTATACCAATATTTCTAATTACTATGTTAACTTCGGTGGATCTTTTGGTAAGCGCATTGAAACGGCAACCCAACCTGAAGGAAGTCCGGATTTAATTATAGACACTTTTCAAGATTATAAATTTCATGAATTAGATGAATTTAACATCGTTAAATTGGGAAGGCGTTGGTTTGGAGATCGTTTCGATATAGAAAATGAAAAGACATTTACGTTTAGTTTTCCAAATGTAGTACCAACAGAGCCAGCAAAGCTCAGAATTTATGGAGCAGCAATTTCTGAATCGGAAGGACAAACTTCGATGGCTATAAAAATTAATAGCGTTGATATTGGAAGTTTTGGTTTCGGCCAATTATCTGATGGTGTTTTAGCGACAGGAGGATTATATCAAGGTGATATTACCTTAAATTCGTCAGAGGTAAATGTTAATTTAGAGTATAATAACAACGGGATTCCTTCTTCTTTAGCGTATTTAGATTATGTGTCGATTGAAGCTACTAGAGAGTTAACGTACACAGGTGGTCAACTACCTTTTAAAAATGATATTGTTCAGACTTCAGATGGTATCGTTGAGTACTCAATATCTAATGCTACCAGTGTAAGAGAAGTTTGGGATATAACTGATAAATATAATGTAACCCGTATTCAGAATTCCGACCAAGATTCAAATTTCAGTTTTAAAGCAGTTTCTGGAAGTCAGAAAAATTACATAGCAATTAACAATCAAAATTTCTTTTCCCCTTCAAGGGATGGGAATTCATTTGTTAGTAATCAAAATATTAAAGGCACTATATTTAATAATGATCAAGGAGAATTTCAGGATATAGACTATATAATAGTAACTCCAAGTCAAATGTTGTCTCAGGCTGAACGGTTAGCTGAAATTAATAGACAACAGTACAACTTAAATGTTAAAGTAATAACTCTTGAACAAATCTATTTGGAATTTAGTTCAGGGAATCAAGACATTGGTGCTATAAGAAATATGGTTAGATATGTTTACCATAACGCTAGTTCACCTGAAAATAGATTAAAATACTTATGCATGTTTGGAGATGCTTCTTTTGATCCAAAAAACAGGATACCTAATAATACAAACATTGTACCTACTTGGTTTTCATATAATAGCTTTAGTCTTACAAGTTCTTTTGTGTCTGATGATTTTTATGCAATGATGGATGAGAATGAAGGCAATATGAGTGTTTCAAATAGAGCTGATATTGCAGTGGGAAGAATTTTAGCAAATACCCCTCAACAAGCAAAACAATTGGTTGATAAAATTGATGAGTATTATTCTGAATTGTCTTTTGGAAGTTGGAGAAATAATATTTTAATGATTTCTGATGATGTTGATGATGGAAATTTTGAAGGGGAATTGCAACAAACAACAGATGATATTGCGAATACAATTACACAAGAAAAACCTTTTTTAAACGCAATTAAGATCCATTCTGATGCATTTCTTCAAGAATCATCTTCCGCAGGTCAACGTTATCCTCAGGTCAATAAGGAAATTAGAGATGCTATAGATGTAGGTGCTCTTGTGGTTAATTATTTCGGACATGGAGGTGAAGATGGTTTGGCATCCGAACGTATTTTTGATAAGAATGATTCTCAAGAAGTCGCTAATGCTTGTAAGTACAACCTATTCATTACAGTTACTTGTGAGTATACTAAGTTTGATGACCCTTTAAGACAAACAGCTGGAGAGTTTACCTATTGGAATACTAGAGGAGGAGCAATTGGTTTAATTACAACAACAAGGCAGATTTTCGTTTCACTGGGAGAAGCCTTTAATTTAATTATTGAACCTTATTTATTTGCATTTGGCTCAAATGAATATCCATCGATGGCAGAAGCCTTACGCCAATCAAAAAATGATCCAGGAATTAGTGGTAATGCTCAAAAACCATTGGTTTGGTATATTGGTGATCCTGCTATGAAATTAGCTTTCGCTAAACCAGATGTGAGATTAACTAAAATTAATGACGTTCCAATTGGAGGAGAAACAGATATGTTACAAGCTTTAGGGAAGGTAAAACTTTCAGGTGAAGTTGTGAACGAATCTGGAAACCTATTATCAGATTATAATGGCGTATTAACTGCAACGGTATACGATAAGGAAATTGACAGACAAACACTTGATAATGACAATCAAAATGTTGTAATGGATTTTAAAACTTTAGGTGAGGTGATTTTTAAGGGTCAAGCAACGGTTGCAAACGGACAATTTGATTTTGAATTTGTAGTACCTAGAGATATAGGTATTCCTGTAGGTCCTGGTAAAGTCAGCTTCTATACTATGAGAACACTTCCTTTAGAAAATAGAGCAGGTTCGAGTTTTGATATTCAAGTTGGTGGTATTAATGAAAATGCTGCTGAAGATAATATAGGACCAGTTATAAACCTATTCATGAATGATGAAAACTTTGTTTCTGGTGGTATCACTAATGAGCAACCAACACTTGTAGCTAAGCTTCAAGATGAAAATGGAATAAATACGGCTAGTGGAATAGGACACGATATTGTCGCAATAATAGATGGAGATGAAACAAACCCCTTTGTGCTAAATGATTATTATCAAGCCGATATAGATGATTACCAAAATGGAAAAGTGAGTTATCCTTTTAGAGATTTAGATCCTGGTTTACATACGTTAACGCTTAAAGCTTGGGATGTTTACAATAATTCATCAACATCAGAAATACAATTTGTTGTATTTGATAAGGATCAAGAATTGGTGATTGATAATGTGTTAAATTATCCTAATCCGTTTATTGATTATACAGAATTTTGGTTCAATCACAATAGTCCTGATGCTTTAGACGTTTCAGTACAGATTTTCACAGTTTCTGGTAAACTGGTAAGAACTTTAAACGGACAAACCAATTCAGGAAGTAAAGTGACAAGCTCATTGTCAAAAGACATTGTATGGGACGGTAGAGATGACTTTGGTGATAAAATAGGTAAAGGTGTCTACATTTATAAACTAAAAGTAAGATCTAATCGTTTAAATAAACAAGTTGAAAAAATTGAAAAACTTGTAATACTATAATAAAGATTTATATTTGCCTAAGTATTAGGCGACTTAAAATTGCTTAAAAAGATAACAAATTACAGATGAAAAAATACATTTTAGCCCTAATTACAGTTTCATTATTTAATATGACTAATGCGCAAGAAACTGTTGTCATTCCAAATAGTGCAGATACTAGAGTAATTACAACAGGAGTTCCATTCTTGTTAATTGCTTCAGATGCTCGTGCAGCAGGAATGGGTGATGTTGGTGTGGCTACATCAGCAGATGCGAATTCTCAACAATGGAATCCAGCAAAGTACGCATTCTCCTTATCCAAATCTGGTATTGGTGTAAACTATACGCCATATTTAAGTAGATTGGTTAATGATATATTTCTGGGAAATTTCACGTATTTCAACAGGCTAAATGAACGTAGCGCATTTGGCGTTAGTTTTAAATACTTTAGTCTTGGAGAAATAGAAATTGTTCAAGACGAGTTTTCAGAAGCTTTAATCGAACAACCAAACGAACTTACATTTGATGCTTCATATTCACTGCGTTTAGCAGATCAATTCTCTATGGCTGTGGCCTTACGTTATTTACGTTCAGATTTAAGAATCCAAGCTGTTGATGCTAATGCTGCTGCTGCAAGTTCTATTGGTGTAGATATTGCAGGTTACTACCAAAGTGAAGAGGAAGCTTATGATAGTTTCAACGGACGTTGGAGAGGTGGATTTGCCATTCAAAATTTAGGACCTAAAATCAAATATGATGATGGAGGTAGAGAAAATTTCTTACCTACAACTTTAAGATTAGGTGGTGGTTTTGATTTTATCTTTGATGATTATAATAAACTAGCTGTAACTGCTGAAGTTACTAAACTTTTAGTTCCATCTCCTCCAGAATTAGGCACTCGTATAGAGTATAATGAAAGCGGAGAAACTCCAGGATTTCAAGAAGATGAAGATGAAGTTTTGACTGAAGAAGAAAATTATATTATTGCAGGACAAGATAACAATGTTGGTTTTGGAAAAGGAATATTTCAATCTTTTGGTGATGCACCAGGAGGTTTTAGTGAAGAGTTAAGAGAGTTTACCTGGTCTTTAGGAGCAGAATATACATACCAAGATTCATTTGCCTTTAGAGCAGGTTACTTTAATGAGAGTGAAGATAAAGGCGCACGTAAGTTTTTTGCTTTAGGAGCAGGATTTAAATACACCACAATAAATATAGATTTGTCATACTTATTTTCTGCATCGAAAGTGCAAAGTCCTTTAGAGAATACATTACGTTTTTCTCTGGTATTTAATTTTGGAGATAATGAATATGATGAATACTAAAACACAGTATTAATTTCAAATAAAAAAAACTATTGTTTCATTAAAGCAATAGTTTTTTTGTCTAATACAACATCAAATGAAGGATATTAAAATAGAGTCAACACTTACCGTTTACGAGAACTTTAGCGAGTTACCTTCAGATATTGCATCCTTAATGGAAAAAGCTATTGAAGCTCGTAAAAATGCATATGCACCTTATTCAAACTTTAGTGTAGGCGCTGCAATTTTATTAGATAACAACCAAATTGTAACTGGTAATAATCAAGAAAATGCGTCCTATCCTTCGGGTTTATGTGCAGAGCGAACAGCCATTTATTATGCAGGATCACAATATCCTGATTCTAAAATTGTAAAAATGGCTTTAACAGCTGGTTCAAGAATTAACCAAACAATTACACCTATTCCTCCATGTGGTGCATGTAGACAGGCTATTGCTGAGTACGAAGTAAAACAAGAAACTCCCATTGAAATCTATTTTATGGGCGAAACAGGGAAAGTTGTAAAATCTAATTCATTGGCAAATTTATTGCCACTTGGATTCGATAGGAGTTTTCTATAACGATTTCGTAAAAAAATTACGTTTTTCGGTTTTTTCATTACTATCTAATGTGTTACTTTTGTTATTCGCTTGTCCTATTTTTATATTAGGAATTCATAACGGAAGCTTGAGATAATTAATCTGAAGTATTAATTTTTATACCAATACAGAATTAAATGCAAAAAGTAACAAAAGAAGTTTACCTTAAATGGTATGAAGACATGTTGTTCTGGAGAAAGTTCGAAGATAAGCTAGCTGCTGTATATATTCAACAAAAAGTAAGAGGGTTTCTTCATTTATACAATGGTCAAGAAGCTGTTTTAGCTGGAGCACTTCACGCAATGGATCTTACAAAGGACAAAATGATTACTGCCTATAGAAATCATGTACAGCCAATTGGAATGGGAGTTGATCCTAAACGTGTCATGGCAGAATTATATGGAAAAGCAACTGGTACTTCTCAAGGTCTTGGTGGTTCAATGCATATCTTTTCAAAGGAACATCGCTTTTATGGTGGTCATGGTATTGTTGGAGGTCAGATTCCTTTAGGTGCTGGAATTGCATTTGGTGATAAATACCATGGAAGTGATGCTGTTACTTTGTGCTGTTTTGGTGATGGTGCTGCTCGTCAAGGTTCGCTTCATGAAACATTTAACTTAGCGATGCTATGGAAATTACCTGTTGTTTTCGTTTGTGAAAATAATGGTTATGCAATGGGTACCTCAGTAGAACGTACTGCAAATCATACAGATATTTGGAAGCTAGGTAGAGGCTATGAAATGCCTTCAGGACCAGTTGATGGGATGAATCCAATTAAAGTTGCTGAAGCTTTTGATGAAGCAATACAACGTGCACGACGTGGTGATGGACCAACTTTTCTTGAAGTGAAAACATATCGTTACAGAGGACACTCAATGAGTGATGCACAACACTATAGAACTAAAGATGAGGTAGAAGAGTATAAAAAACTTGATCCTATTACGCAAGTGAAAGATATTCTTTTAGATAAGAAATATGCGACCGAAAATGAGATTAAAGCAATAGATAAACGTGTTAAGGCTTTAGTTTCAGAATGTGAAAAATTTGCTGAAGAATCACCATATCCAGAATTGAATGTGATGTACGACGCAGTATACGAACAAGAAGATTATCCTTTTATACAACACAAAATATAAGCTATGGCAGAAGTAATTAACATGCCGCGATTAAGCGATACAATGGAAGAAGGTACTGTCGCTGCTTGGTTGAAAAAAGTAGGAGACAAAATTGAAGAAGGTGATATTCTAGCTGAAATAGAAACAGATAAGGCAACAATGGAGTTTGAATCCTTTAATGAAGGAACATTACTTCATATTGGTATTCAGGAAGGAGAAACTGCAAAAGTTGATACCTTATTAGCTATTATTGGAGATAAAGGCGAAGATATTTCAGGATTATTAAATGGAAATAGTAGCCTTGAAAAATCAGATACTATTCCTGAAAGTGAAGAAACAAACGTTGATATTTCAGATGTTGATTTCGAATCGGATGCAACAGAAGAATTACCAGAAGGTGTAATCGTAGTAACAATGCCTCGTTTAAGTGATACTATGGAGGAAGGAACTGTGGCAACATGGTTGAAAAATGTTGGTGATACGGTTGAAGAAGGTGATATTCTTGCAGAAATTGAAACCGATAAAGCGACAATGGAGTTTGAATCCTTCCAATCAGGTACGTTATTACATATTGGATTACAAGAAGGTGAATCTGCAAAAGTTGATGCGCTTCTTGCTATTATTGGTCCAAAAGGAACTGATGTGGCAGGTATTGCTAAAAACTTTAAAGCAACTAATTCAGTTTCCGAAGCAAAACAAGAAACAAAATCTGTTGAAGCACCTAAAAAAGAAGCAGCTGTCACTTCAAGCGCAGTCGAGAAGTCTCAACCTTCACCTATAAATTCAAGTGGAAGAGTATTTGTATCACCATTAGCTAAAAAAATGGCTGATGAAAAAGGAATTAACTTATCTCAAGTCAGTGGTTCTGGTGAAAATGGAAGAATTGTAAAACGTGATATCGAGAACTTTACACCTGCAGCTCAATCGGCATCAGTAGGAAAATTTGTGCCTACTGGTCAAGAAGATTTTGATGAAGTGCCAAATTCTAATATGCGTAAAGCTATTGCAAAAAACTTAGCTAAATCTAAGTTTACAGCACCACATTATTATTTGAATGTGGAGTTTGACATGGAAAATGCTATGGCTTTTAGAACACAATATAATTCGTTACCAGACACCAAAATTTCGTACAATGATATGATTGTTAAAGCATGTGCTTTAGCTTTAAAACAACATCCACAAGTAAATTCACAGTGGTTTGATGACAGAATGCGATTGAATAATCATGTTCACATTGGAGTTGCTGTGGCAGTACCTGACGGATTGTTAGTTCCTGTGGTACGTTTTGCAAATGAGCAAAGTTTACCTCAAATTGGAGCTGCTGTAAAGGAATATGCTGGTAAAGCAAGAAATAAAAAACTGTCTTTAGATGAAATGGAAGGGAGTACCTTTACCATCTCTAACTTAGGTATGTTTGGAATTGAAAGTTTTACGTCTATAATCAATCAGCCTAATTCTGCAATTTTATCAGTTGGTGCTATTGTTGCAAAACCAGTGGTTAAAGAAGGAAAAGTTGTAGCTGGAAATACTATGAAATTAACGTTGGCTTGTGATCACAGAACGGTAGATGGAGCAACTGGAGCTCAATTCCTTCAAACGTTAAAAGGTTATATAGAAAACCCTGTAACGATGTTGGTTTAAGTTTAAAAACGAAGTCATTCTGAATGCGGTTCAGAACCTATACTATTTAAAATCCTGTTTCATTTTTGAGATAGGATTTTTTGTTAGTAGTAATTTCTTTAAAATTGATGAAATATCAGATAAGAACTTCATTTTACTTAACTTTAGAATAATGAAAAAAACTCAACTATGGACGCATTTTTTTTAGAGGCGATAAAAGAGGCTGAACAAGGTTTAGCTGAAGGTGGAATTCCTATTGGATCCGTACTAGTTCATAACGACAAAATTATTGGTCGTGGTCATAATCGAAGAGTGCAAAACGGAAGCGTCATCCTTCATGGCGAAATGGATGCTCTTGAAAATGCTGGACGACAAAAGGCTTCTGTTTATCAGAATAGTGTGTTGTATACAACATTGTCACCTTGTTCTATGTGTTCTGGGACCATTTTGTTATATGGTATTCCTAAAGTGGTTATTGGTGAGAATGACACATTTTTAGGTGATGAAGAGTTACTCAAAGAAAGAGGTGTAGAGGTTGTTGTTTTAAATGACGATACATGCAAAGCACTTATGAAAGATTTTATTGAAAACAACCCTAAACTCTGGAATGAAGATATTGGTGTTTGATATTACATCTTTACATGATGTAACCAAACATAAAAGATGTGTTTCATTTTATTAAAGTTGTTTTATGATTATACTAATGTTTTGCAATTACACTTATATACAAAACATTGACACTTATCAATTAAAAAGCGAAATACGAATTCTATTTTTAGAATAGATTAACTAAAGATAAAATAATTCCTATTTTTAAAGAGAATTGTAATCAACTTAATATTATGAATAATGCCTTTGAAGTGCATTTTAGATTATTAAAAAGAAATACATTTCCCTTAGTGAAAATTTACACCTTCTTTTTTCTGTTAGTTTCAAATTTGTTTTACGGACAAAATGATTGTAATTGTGCTACTCATTTGGTCGATAATTCGCAAATAATTCATAATAAAACAGATTCAATAAGCCAATTTCAGGTCATTGATAAACTGAAAAACACAAAATTTGAAATTTGTCAATTTGAAGGCCTTAATCTTGAGTTTCATTATTACAACAACCAATTACAAATTGACAAAGCATTTAGCGTCTTAATCGAGCAAGAATCTCTATTAAACAAAATAGACTGTAAAAAGGATTTCGAATTTAAACTTATTTATAATAAAGCACGTTATTACCATGCTATAAATGACTTAGAAAAATTATCAGATTTTGCCTTTAAGGCTCTAACAGAAGCTGAACGTCTCAATGATGCTGAAAAAAAAATTAAATCCATAATAGAGTTAGTGTATGTTTTTACAAGGTTAAATGAAGACGAGAAAAATTGGAAATATATTAAGCAAGCCCAGCAATTAATTTTAGATTTAAAAGAGCCAGACCGATTTTCTTATTATTATAATTGGTTAGCTTATGAATATGAAAATAAATATACCATAACAAATCGAGCGACCTTATTAGATTCAGTATTGCTGTTTGTAAATAAAGCAAAAAAAGGAGCTTTTAAGTACCGGAAATTTGGCGAAATGTCTAGGTCCTATAGAGTAGAAGAAGCTATTGCATATCATAAAGGCGATTTAAAAAAAGCTTTAGTTAATATTGATTCTGCTATATACTTTGGAAAAAAAATAAAAGGCCATAAGAATTTATCTGGATTGTATTTATCCAAAGCTTGGGATCATTTGGATTTAGGCGAATTAGAAGCTGCAAATACTTGGATGGATACTTCACTATATTATAATATTGAGAGAAAATCGGCAGCCAGTATGATGCTGCATCGAGAAGCTTCAGAAATTTATGAAAACGCTAATAAATTAGATAAAGCTTTTACTAGTTATAAACGATATACTAAATTAAAAGATAGTATTTTAAATATCGAAAAACTTGAAAAAATTAATGAGCTTGAACAAAAATATAACAAAGCCAAAAACGAACAAAGAATAGTTTCCTTAGAAAAAAAGGAACAACTGTATATGTTTATAATCATAGGAGGATTACTCTTAGTTTTATCATTAATATTTTTTTTCCGTCAGCGCTCATTAAAAAACAAACAAAAAATTTTAGAAACAGAACAACGCTTAAATCGAGCACGAATTAATCCTCATTTTTTCTTTAACGCCATGGCATCATTGCAGAGATTGTCACAGCAAGAAAAAAGTATTCAAACCACGTTGTATACAGCTCGACTAGCTAAAATAATGCGACAATCTTTAGAAAACACCTACGAAGAAGTGGTTAGCATAGAAGATGAAATAGATTTTTTAACGCAATATCTGGAAATTCAAAAGTTACGTTTTCCAAATAAGTTTGAGTATCAATTTCATATTGACGAAGATATAGAAACAAATGAATTAAGGCTTCCAGGAATGCTTACGCAACCTTTCGTTGAGAATGCAATAGAGCATGGATTTTGTGACCTTAATTATGTTGGAAAAATTGATATTTATTTTAAAGCAGATGACCTAAATGTTTATATTTCTATTGAAGATAATGGTAAAGGAATAAAAGAACTTGAATCAAAAAAAGAGCACAAGTCAAGGGCTATGCAAATCGTGAAGGACAGACTTTATTTATTTAATATGCAACATAAATCTCATGCATTTTATAACATTGAAAATTTAAATAACGATGGTTTCAAAATAGTTATAACCTTACCTAAAATTTATTAAAATGAAGTTAGGCAATCAAATATTAGGACCAGCCGATTTTTCATTTGATTATTTTATTAATAACGGATTTATTGGTTGTTCTTGCTCTAAATGTGCTGAGAAACTAATAATAACTATTCAATTACATAATTCAGGAAAACCAGTGGATCAGATTATAGATGAATTTGATGAGACTATTTTAAACCAATTGATAGAACATAAAATTGTCAACCTAAACAGGGATGGAAAGCAAGGAGATTTAGGTTTTAGCAAATATATATTGTGGCACCTAGATGCTCTGTATTCCATAATAACATGTAAATCCTGTAGCTTTAATTTTTTGGCTATCTTCGGAATTGGAGAAATTCAACCTGGTAGAGACCAAGTGCAGTTTAAAGGTATTTGGGAATTAAAAGACTGATTAAAACCCATGAAAATACTCGTAGTAGATAATGAAATTAATATTCGTGAAGGCTTAGTAGAAATGATAACTAATTTTTGCGATGATGTTAGTGAGATACATGAAGCAAATGGAGTTCAATCTGGACTTGAAAAAATTGAAGATGTTTCTCCAGATGTAGTTTTTCTTGATGTAGAATTAGATGATGGCACTGGAATGGAATTATTATCCAAATTATCTGAAATTAATTTTCACCTCATTTTTATAACTGCGCATAATAAATATGCAATTGATGCTTTTAAATTTAGTGCCATTGATTTTTTGTTGAAACCAATTGCACCAGATGAGTTAATTATAGCCTTCGAAAAAGTTAAGCAACAGTATAAAAACAAACATTTAAGCAATCAATTACAAGTGATGCAAGACAGTTTAAATAAAATCACATTGCTTGATAAAAAAATAGTTTTAAAAGATAGCAATTCCATTTATTTTATAAATTTAAATGATATTGTTAGATGTGAATCATCTGGACAATACACCGAATTTTATATAGAAGATTCTAAGCGAATAGTTATTTCAAAATCTTTGAAAGAATATGAAGAATTATTAGAACCCTATGGTTTTATTCGTCCACATCATTCACACCTGATAAATATTAATAAAATTCTGCGTTTTGATAAAGTAAATGGCGGCAGTTTAATAATGGAAACCCTTGAAGAAATTCCTGTTTCTTTCAGAAAAAAAGCTCAAATACTTCAATTTTTAGACAATTTATAAGAATTTATCACTTTTATATAAATAGCTAACACTTATATAATTTGTTCTGCACACTTAATTAAATAGTCAGTTTTTACTGGTTTTTTTTATGATGTTTGGGTAATCAATTTAACCGATTAGCCATGAAAAAAATATGCCTTTTTCTGATCTTAACACTAAATCTACAAGTTATGAGCGCGCAAAATAGCAGAGCCAAAATTTTAATTAATGCATTCGAAAAGCAAATTGAAGTTGCCCATAAAGCTTTAGAAAAAAACTTCTATAAAACTGCAGAAGGTAAAATAGCATCACTAGAACGTTCTTTAGCCAGCATTAAAAAGAAAGATCCGTCGTTTAACACATCAAGGTTAGAGAAAAAATTAGACGATTTAAAAGAACGATGTGGTGATAATAAAACAGAAACTCTTACAAGTAGAAAAGAGAGTCGAGATAAATTTGATAAAAAAATAGAAGGGCAAAAAATAATGGGCGAGTTTATGTCAGCCCAAATTATAACTCAAGAGTTGGCAGATAAAGTTATTGCTGCCGATAAAAGTTTTAGTAGTTATAGTACAGACGTAAGTCAAATTATTAAAAGTACTGAAGTTGTCGACAGAAATTTGGCTCGCTTTAAAGTGAATTTTTCTGAAGGTTCAAATGATGAGACAATGGAAAATCAGTATAACGATTTTAAAAGTAGAAAATTATTTTGGCAAACATCGGCTACAATCTTACCAGAAGAAAGTTCTGTAATTTCTGCATCACAAAAATATAATGATTTCGCAAAAACAATAGGTTCGTTAGATGATATTAGAGCAAAATCTGCTGCATTTAATACTAGGAGGATTGCCAATAAAAGAATGCCGTCGGCTGCAATAAAGGATGTTAAAATAGAAAACCTTTTTAAAAAAGCATTTGATAATGAAAGTGCTGATACTAATTGGCAAAGAACAAGCCTAAAAATCAATTTAACAAATAGAGATTGGGTGATATCTAAAAACAACCTTACTGGTGCCATTTTGGGAAGAAAACGCTACGCAGCCATTGCCTTTAAAGATATAAAAACTGGTAAGTGCAAATTAATAAGTGATTTCACAATTTACCAACAATACAATGGTTCTGGTTATAATGAACATGCTCAAGGTACATCAATGGTGTCGACCGAAATTTTATGCGAAAACATAAACAAATAGTTAGATGAGTAATAAAGCTTTAAATCGAAAAGTATATATCATCTGTGGAAGTTTGCTCGCTATGTTACTAGTGCTTTTAGGAGTAATTGCAATTAATAAACTGAATTACAGAAAAACCTTATTAAGTGAAGGCATAAGAACTAACGCTAGTGTTTTAAATAAGTATCATGTAACAAGCAATACAGGAAAAATAAAAAGAAGCTATTTAGAACTTGCTGTTTTCGAAGATACCACTACAGTTGCTAAACAGAAAGTCAAAGAAATTAATAAAGAACCTAAAAGCATCAATGATAAAATTGATATTCTTTTTGAAAATTTCGGTACAAGTAAAACACCAACTACTGAATATAAAAGTCTTACGTACTTGGTGTCTTTAGAACAATATGGATCCATTAAAATAGGCGAATCTAAAACTTTTGTGTATCTAAAAGGAGAAGTTGAAAATGGTGTTCTGTTGGACGCTTTAGAATAAAAAAATTAAATTTTAAAACCCAAATATTATGAAAAACTTTACAAAAATTAATGAGCACTTAACCAATTATAATGGAGTAATTAAAAAACTATTATTTATTGTGGCACTATGTTCTGTTTTAAGTCTGAATGCCCAATTTAGATTGGTGAAAGATATACGTCCTGGAACTGCTAGTTCTCTTGTTGGTGAAATGTATGAATCTAATGGTCGGCTCTTTTTTTCCGCATTTACCAATTCAGCTCATCCTTTGGCTCAACGATCAATTTATGCTTCAGACGGCACAGACGCAGGAACGGTCAATATAACGGTTGATTATATATCGCCATTATTGAATGATTTAGCACATAACCCAGACGATAATATTGTATTCTTTACTGTTGATTCAGACTTGTATTTTGAAGTCAAAAATATTAGCACAAATGAGCGAACATTACAAAAGCTATCAATTGGTTCAATCATGAGTTCTACTGAATATTCAATATCTTATGCAACAGCGATTAATAATTTTGATGCCAGATTTACACAACCAATTTATGTAAATGATAAAATTATTTTTAATCCATTAGATGCAACGAGCAGTGTTGGTGTTGAGCCACATGTGTTCGATATTTTAAATCCTGCCAACAGTGGTCTTTTCTTAGATATTTATTCCGGACCACCTTCGTCAACACCAAGTGGTTTTACATTATTTAATGGCGAATATTATTTTGGTGCAACAGATGGTGTAAGTCATGGTCGTGAAATATGGAAAACGGATGGAACTGCAGCAGGAACAGTATTTTATTTAGATGTAATTTCGGGAGTAGGTTTTGGTAATCCAGATCAATTAAATGTTGTTGGCTCAAACTTAACATTTGTGTCAGATCATGATACTGTTGGTAGAGAATTATTTAAAACTAATGGTTCTGGAAATTTAGGGTTAATTAGAAATATTCATCCAACAGGAGATAGTAATCCCTTAAATGTTACAAAAATCGCTAATACATTATATTTTAGTGTAGACAATGGTTCAGTAGGAAGAGAATTATGGAAATCAAATGGGAATACAAGTTTAGGAACTGTCTTATTGAAAGACATTAATCCTTCAGGAGATAGTAATCCTTCAAAGTTCATACAAGTAGGATCTAATATTTTCTTTATCGCTGATGATGGAGTAAATGGCATAGAATTATGGAAAACTGATGGTTCATCGGCAGGAACGGTATTGGTAAAAGATATAAACTTATCAGGAAGTAGTTTGCCAGATTATTTTACAGAGTACAACGGGAGATTGTATTTCACAGCAAATGATGGTATTAATGGCACAGAGCTTTGGGTTTCAGATGGCACATCAGCAGGTACTAGCATGATTGAACTAAACCCCAATGGAGATGCATCAGTCTCAAATGTAATCCTGTTTAATAATGAATTATATTTTACAGCAGACGATAGTGTTAGTGCCAAAGGAAATGAATTATGGGCTTACCAAGACCCATCTTTACAGGTAGAAGATTTAAATTTATTAGGTACATCAATCGCATTATTTCCAAATCCAATAAACGCTTATTTTGAAATAGAATCAAAAGATCCTTTAGAAAAAGTAGAAATCTATTCACTTCAAGGACAGTCTATAAAAAGTTTTACACCTCAAAGCCAATATGATATTTCAGAACTGTCAAGTGGTGTTTACTTTGTGAAAATTCAAGCCAATAATAACGAGGTTACTAAACGAATTATTAAGCAATAGTTAATGGAAGAATTTTTACATAAAAAGAAATTGGAAATATTCTTATTGATAATGTATACATTCATAATACTTCTTATATATCTGATGTTTTTTTACTAGTTGGTTAATTGATTGTTAGGATAAAATCCTGTTTCAGCATGTTTGAAACAGGATTTTTTTATCTTTAAATTCTAAATTAAAAACTATCTATGAAAAATCTTCTCCCTTTATGTTTTTTACTGCTGATTCTAAGTTGTAAATCGGAAACAAAACCTGAATCTGATATTATAACTAGTGAAGAATTGAAAGAAACTGTAAGCTATTTGGCATCAGATGATTTAAAAGGACGACATGTTGGAAGTGAAGGTATTGATAATGCAGCTTCTTTCATTGAAAATCAGTTTAAGTCGTATGGAGTTGAGCCGTATTTTGAAGCCTATCGAGATGACTTTAAAATTGATAGTTTGAATGCTTTTAATGTTGTAGGTTTCCTTGAAGGTACTGATGAAAAGCTCAAAGATGAGGTCATTATTTTAGGAGCACATTATGATCATATTGGTTTTGGAGATGACGCCAGAAAAAAAAGTAGAAAAGGTAGTATGACGGCAACTGATACTATCGCAAATGGAGCTAATGATAATGCTTCAGGAACTAGCGCTGTTATTGCCATGGCAAAATATTTTTCAGCTAAGAAAAACAATAAACGAAGTATTATGTTTGTTCTTTTTTCTGCTGAGGAATTGGGATTATTCGGTTCTAAGCATTTGGCTAAACGTTTAAAATCTGAAAACTTGAACCTTTATACTTTACTAACCTTTGAAATGGTAGGTGTTCCGTTAATCGAAAAAGACTATGAGGCGTTTTTGTCTGGATATGAATTATCAAATATGGCAACGAAAATAAACGATTATGCAGGTCATAACTTTTTAGGATTTTCTGAAGTATCAAAAAGGAATAACTTATTTAAACGTTCTGATAATTTTCCGTTTTATGAACAGTTTAATTCACCATGTCAAACCATCTCATCTTGCGATTTGTCTAATTATGATTATTATCATCACGCAGATGACGAAACGAATGAATTAGACTATGAGTTTATGGCTAAACTTATAAATAAAACCATTAAAGCAGTTGAAGAAATGAGTAATACACCAACCCAAGAAATTGTAATGTATGAGTCAGAGTAAAAATATTATCATCACAGGAACGAGTCGAGGTATCGGTTTTGAATTAGTACATTTATTTGCTAATCAAGGTCATAATGTGTTAGCATTGTCTAGAAATGCACAACCTGTAAACAACCTTCATTTTGATAATATTACATCCTTCTCATTCGATTTATGTAATCAAGATGATTATCAAAAGGTAACTCAATTTGTTCAAAACGAATGGAAACATGTCGATATTCTAATCAATAATGCTGGATTATTACTCAATAAACCATTTGCAGAAACGTCCTTTAAAGATTTTTCTAGAATTTATGAAACCAATGTATTTGGAGTTTCTGAAATGACTCGCGTTGTCTTACCATTTATGAAAAAGAATAGTCATGTGGTAACCATTAGCTCAATGGGAGGAATTCAAGGAAGTATGAAGTTTCCTGGTTTAGCAGCATATAGTTCGAGTAAAGGTGCCGTGATTACACTTACAGAGTTATTAGCCGAAGAATATAAAGAACATGGGCCGCAATTTAACGTGCTTGCGTTAGGAGCTGTGCAAACTGAAATGCTCAAAGAAGCTTTTCCTGATTATCAAGCACCAACTTCAGCAAAAGAAATGGCAGAGTATATACAAGAGTTTTCACTTAACGGAAACAAATTTTATAACGGTAAAGTATTGCAAGTTTCTAATTCTACACCGTAACATGTCTAAATACAAGTGTATTATTTTTGATTGCGATGGTGTTTTAGTTGACAGTGAACCTATAGGAAATCAAGTGTTGGTTGATATGGCAAACGAATTAGGAGCAAATATCGATTTAGAGTATGCCTATAAACATTTTAAAGGTGGAAAAATGCAATCTTGTGTCGATAAGATTTCAGTACTTATTAATCAGCCCATTCCTGAAGATTTTACAACTAGGTATCGTCAATACAGTTTTGAGGCTTTTAAAACAAAAATACAACCCATTCAAGGTGTGATTGATTTAATTCAAAGTCTAAAAATTCCGTATTGCGTTGCGTCAAGCGGACCAGAAAACAAAATCCGACTCAATTTAGAACTTACAGGATTGTTACCATATTTTGAACACAAAATATTTAGTTGTTATACAATTCAAAAGTGGAAACCCAGTCCAGACGTTTTTAATTGGGCTGCTGAAACCTTAGGTTTTAATCCTCACGAATGTCTTGTTATTGAAGATAGCCTAACTGGAGTTCGAGCTGCCAAAAATGGAGGATTTGATGTTATTGGATATACTGCACACGATTATAATAACGAGTTAAAGAATGAAGCTACATTCGCATTAAGTAGTATGGAAGCAATTAAAAAAATGCTTATGGATTCTTAGGCTTTCTTTTTGTCTTAATTGTTACCTAATTATTATCTTTATAAAAAATTGTTCCGTTGAAATTACCATTACATTTTCATAAATATTACTGCGTTTTGGTAGTATGCTTTTTGTGTTGTACTCAATCGCTATTAGCTCAAATTTTTGATAGAGTCGAAGTCTTTTCAGGTTTCGGCGACTTGGAGAATAATAATGGTGTGGCAGTAGTCGATTATGATGCAGATTTAGATCTTGATATTTTTGTTGTTGCCATTAAAAAGGATGTTGATGGTGAAAATACTACACACAGCAAACTCTTTAGAAATAATAATAATGGAAGTTTTACAGATGTTACCTTAGAATCGGGACTTACAAATTTGTACCCTCCAAATGAGGCTGAATCATTCTATGGCTTAGATGGTTTTAAGCATGGCGTTTCATTTGGAGATTACGACAATGATGGTTATCCAGATGTGTTTTTCACCCATTCGTTTAAAGTTCAATTATTTCATAACGAAGGTGATGGCACGTTTTTAGAAGTTACTCAAACAGCTGGTTTCAACAACTTTAATGATTGTAGAAATACCAGTGCAACATGGTTTGACTATAATAATGACGGATTATTAGATATTTATGTTAGTGATTGGGATGAATGTGATAGTAATTCACTCTACGTTAATAATGGCGATGGTACGTTTTCAGATGTCACTATACAAACTAATATTCAAGCTACAGAACAACTGGCAAGCTATACAGCAATTCCTTTTGATATTAATAATGATGGTTGGATGGATTTATTTGTAGCTAATGATTTTAATGATCCCAATAGCTTATTCATCAATCAAAATGGAACCTCATTTACCGATGAAGCTCCAGCCTATGGCCTGGATAATATGTTGGATGATATGGGAATTACCTTTGGTGATTTCAATCTCGATGGTGCTTTTGACATTTTTATCACTGGAATAGATGACAATGCATTGCTTCAAAATAATGGATCGAATAATTTTACTGAAGTGTCGGATGCGAATAATATTCCTGAAACTGGATGGTCTTGGGGAACGCGATTTGCAGATTTTGATCTTGATGGTGATGAAGACTTAATTATTGTTAATGGCTATGAATTTGAAGATCGTTCAACAGAGCATAATGTCTACTATAAAAACTTAGCTATTGAAGGTCAAACCGGTTTTGAAGATTATTCAGCTCAAGTGAATTTTAACGATCTAACCGTGAGTGTAGAAGCTGTTGATTTTGACTATGATAATGATGGTGATTTAGATATTTTTGTAACCAACTCGGATCAGGCTTCGTTTTTTTATGAAAATAAACTTTTAAATTTTGATGAACCAATAACACAAAATTGGTTTAAAGTATTACTTCAGGGAACAGTATCAAATCGTGATGCCATTGGTACAACATTAACGATTTCAACAAATCTCGGACAATTTAAACGCTATTATACAGGTGTTGGATTTTTATCACAAAGCCTGCAAGCAGTTCATTTTGGACTAGGAAATGAAAATGTAATTAATGAGTTGGAAATAAAATGGCCTTCAGGTTTAGTAGAAACCTATCAAGATTTAGATGCAAATACTACGGTAAGAGCTATTGAAAGTCAAGGAATTACGCCTTTAGATATTGAGCCAAGTCAAAAAATAATTGGATGTACAGATCCCAATTCATGTACTTATAATCCTGATGCAACCTTAGATGATGGAACTTGTACGTATTTACCATCCAATCAAATTTCTGGGAATGTGTCATCTGGTTTTTTAGCTACAGAAACGTATACATATCCTATTGCTCCTGGTTCAACTTCAGTATGGCAAGTGTCAGGAGGAGAAATTGTTGAAGGTCAAGGCACAAGTGCAGTTTCTATAAAATGGGGATTAAATGAAATGGGAAGTTTAACGGTAAGAGAAACAAATGGATTGTGCTTTAGTCTTGGAGAAACTATTTCAGTCCCCTTGCATATCAACGAAATTCCAGAAGATGTGTCAATCGCTCGAATATGGAATGAAGTCTTACTCCAAGCCATTAGAAATGATTTTGCAAGACCAACAGTGCATGCTAGAAATTTATTTCATTCTAGTGTTGCTATGTACGATGCTTGGGCTATTTATGATGATGAAGCCAGACCTTATCTTATTGGCAATTCGTTTAATAATTTTACTAGCACACTTGAAGACTTTATCCCCATTGAGAGCACAGAAGCTTCAAGAGAAAAAGCAATTAGCTATGCAATGTATCGCTTGCTGAGTTATCGTTTTCAAAACTCTCCTAAAGTTGAAGAATCACAGCGCTTATTCGATATTATAATGGAACAATTGGGTTTTGATACCGAAACAACAACGTCTACGTTGTACGAGTTTGGAAATGCTGCTGCTCTTGGAAATTATATTGCCGAAACAATCATAGCTTATGGGAACGTTGACGGCTCAAGAGAGCTCTCCCAATTTGATAATGCGTATTATCAACCTGCGAATTCAGAATTAGCACCTGCTATTCCAACTGAAGTAGAAATGGAGGATCCTAACCGTTGGCAACCTCTAAGTTTGGATACGTATATAGATCAAAGCGGTAATCTTATTACTGGTACCTCAATTGATTTTTTAAGTCCAGAATGGGGAAGTGTTTTGCCTTTTGCTATGACGGAAGATGATAGTGCAATTTATGATAGAGATGGCGATAGTTACAAAGTTTATAACGATCCTGGATCACCTCCATTTTTAAGCTCAACTGAAAATAATACGTCTAGTGATGCGTATAAATTAGGTTTTTCGATGGTGTCAATTTGGGGATCGCATCTTGATCCAAGTGATGGCGTACTTTGGGATATTTCTCCTGGAGCTATTGGTAATACAGCTATTGATGAGTTTCCTACTGAGTATGAAGCGTATCCTAATTACTATAATATTTTTGATGGAGGCGATATAGGTACTGGACATTCTCAAAATCCAATTACTGGTCAATCTTACGAATCTAATGTAGTTCCCAGAGGAGATTATGCTAGAGTTTTGGCAGAATTTTGGGCCGATGGTCCAGATTCTGAAACACCACCAGGACATTGGTTTACGATTTTAAATTATGTAAATGAACATCCACTTTTAGAAAAGAGATTTCAAGGAGAAGGTGAGATTTTAAACGATTTGGAATGGGACGTTAAATCGTATTTTATTTTAGGAGGAACAATGCATGATGCTGCAATTTCTGCATGGAGTATTAAAGGTTGGTACGATTATGTGAGACCAATTTCAGCTATTCGACATATGGCACTTTTAGGTCAAAGTACCGATGAAACTTTAGATAATTATAATATTGCTGGCATACCGTTATTACTGGGTTACGTTGAGGTTGTTGAAACTGGAGATCCACTTGTTGGAAATGAAAATCAGCATTTAGGAAAAATAAAATTATATACCTGGAGAGGTCCAGATTATATCGATAATGAAGATACAGATGACGCTGGAGTCGGTTGGATTTTAGCCGAGAATTGGTGGCCATATCAAAGACCTACTTTTGTTACACCTCCTTTTGCAGGTTTTGTTTCTGGGCATTCTACATATTCACGAGCTGCAGCAGAGGTGCTTACCAAGATTACTGGAAGTGAGTTTTTTCCTGGCGGAATTGGTGAGTTTATAGCAAAACAAAATGAATTTTTGGTGTTCGAAGAAGGACCTTCTGTAGATGTTAAATTACAATGGGCAACGTATAGAGATGCGTCAGATCAAACAAGTTTATCTAGAATTTGGGGTGGAATCCATCCACCAGCTGATGATATTCCTGGAAGAATTATTGGTGAAAAAGTTGGACTAGATGCTTTCAATTTTGCAGTGCCTTACTTTAGTGGTGAAGTAAATAGTTTTCAAGATGAAAGTCAACTCATATTTCCAAATCCCGTCATAAATTTTGAAATTTTCATTACCAGTACAAATGCCCTAGATAATTTTAGCTTATTTGATATTAGAGGTCGACAAATTACAATTCTTGATTCAGATTTTAATGAATTTAGTAAAAGGACAAGACTTAAGTTTCCACAGGATACATCAGAAGGTTTATATATTTTGAAGGTTAATGATAACTCAACAATGTTACTTTTCAAAAACTAATTCGAGTTTATTACTTTTACGTCATGCAAGACATCCTTCAAGATTATATTCCTCATAAAGCAATTCCAAAGGTTATAGAATTACTAAATCATGATCATCTTGTTGTAAAAGTGAAACAAGAACGCAAAACTCGACATGGTGATTATAAACGGTTGCCTAACGGTAAACACCAAATCACAGTGAATTCAAATTTGAATTGCTACAGATTTCTTATTACGTTAATACATGAAATCGCTCATTTTGAAGCTTATAAGAAATACAACAGGCAAATTAAACCTCATGGAGCTGAATGGAAAAGAACGTTTCAGCATTTGATGCTTCCGTTTTTAAATCCCGATATATTTCCTAGTGATATTTTGCCATTATTAGCCAACCATTTTAAAAATCCAAAAGCATCAAGTGATACTGATATAAAACTCGCATATGCATTAAAGCAATTCGACGCACCAAACGATAAAACCTTTATATTTGAATTACCTTTGCATAGCACATTTAAATTGTATAATAATCGTGTATTTACAAAGGGAGAAAAACGTAGAACAAGATTTGAATGTATTGAGGTAAATTCAGGTCGTTTGTATTTGTTTAATCCCAATGCTGAGGTAGAATTATTAGATTAACAATGATGTCACCTTGAGCGTGGAGAAAGATCTTTTAGAAATATTCTTCACTCGTTCATAATGATAAAAAAAATATTTTAATGAATAAAAATTATTACGCCATACTAATGGCAGGAGGAGTAGGATCAAGGTTTTGGCCAGTAAGTACACAAGGTTTTCCAAAGCAATTTCACGATATGCTTGGAACGGGAGATACTTTAATTCAGAAGACGTTTAATCGACTTGCGAATTTAATTCCGAAAGAAAACATTTTCATTTTAACTAATGAACGTTATAATGATTTGGTATTTGAACAATTGCCAGAAGTGACCAAACGTCAAGTGGTTCTGGAACCAGCAATGCGTAATACTGCACCTTGTATTTTATATGCTGCATTAAAAATCCAAAAAGAAAATGAAGATGCTGTTATGATTGTTGCTCCGAGTGATCATTGGATTGAGGATGAAGCCGCTTTTACAGGGAATGTTCAGCAAGCTTTTGATTTTTGTTCTAAAAATGATGCGCTTATGACTTTAGGAATACAACCAACGTTTCCAAATACGGGCTATGGTTATATCGAGTATGATGCATCTTCAAATGATGCTATTAAGTCAGTAAATCAATTTCGTGAAAAACCAGATTATGAAACTGCAAAACAATTTATTGCTCAAGGCAATTTTTTGTGGAATGCAGGTATTTTTATGTGGAGTGTGTCAAGTGTAGTGAATGCTTATAAGAAGAATCAACCTAATTTATATCAACGTTTTGAAAAAGGAATTGAGGTGTATAATACAGATTTTGAAGACGATTTTATAAGAGAAAATTATGGTAAATCTGAAAATATTTCAGTGGATTATGCTATTATGGAATCCTCTACAAATGTTTTCGTACTTCCTGCTACTTTTGATTGGAATGATTTAGGAACTTGGGGAAGTCTTTACGATAAACTAGATAAAGATGAAAACAATAACGCTGTTGTAAATGCGAGAACATTAACTGAAGATGCTTCTGGCAATATGATTCGTACTAAGGCTGATAAAATTGTAGTAGTCGATGGTTTACAAGATTATATTATTGTAGATAAAGACGAAGTTTTACTTATCTTTCCAAAGACTAAAGAGCAAGATATTAAAAAAGTACTCCAAAATGTGAAGTTGACCTTTGGAGAACAATACGGATAATTATGAGTGAAGAAAGTAAGTTTAATTTCTCTGAAGACGAAGCTCAAGCTAATAAAGATAAAGCTGTAGAGGTGAAAAAAGAAGCTGTCCGGCAAGATGCTCAAGGCTTGTTTGTGAGTATTAAGACGTTCTTAAGTGAACTACTCGATTTTAGAGAAGACACAGATCGAGATGCAACAATCACTGCAATAAAGGCTGATATTCCATTTAAAGGTGCAACCGCTTGGATTTTAGTGTGTTCTATTTTTGTAGCTTCGGTTGGATTAAATGCAAATTCAACAGCCGTTGTCATAGGAGCCATGTTAATTTCACCATTAATGGGTCCAATTCTAGGAGTTGGGATGTCAATTGCTATTAATGATATTGATACATTAAAAAAATCGCTAATCAACTTAGCGACCATGATAGTTTTAAGTTTATTAACTGCTTTTTTATTCTTTTGGTTATTTCCACTAAGTGAAGATACCTCAGAGTTACTCGGACGTACACGACCAGATATTCGAGATGTGCTTATTGCCTTTTTTGGTGGTTTGGCATTAATTATTGCACGTACCAAAAAGGGAACTATAGCTTCCGTTATTTTTGGTGTAGCAATTGCCACAGCTTTAATGCCTCCTTTATGTACAGCAGGCTATGGACTTGCTATCGGAAACTGGGAGTATTTTGGAGGTGCAATGTATTTATTTACCATTAACACCATTTTTATTGCTTTAGCGACGTTTTTAGTTTTAAAGTTACTGCGTTTTCCAATGTTGAAATATGCGAATTCTGCAAAACGTAAGCGCATTTCTAGATTTGCTATGCTACTGGCTATAATAGTTATGATTCCTGCAATGTGGACGTTTTTAACGGTGTTGCAAGAAAGTAAATATAAAAGGGATTTTGAGAATTTTGTTAAGAATGACATTGAAAACAATCCAAATCTTTGGTTACAGAGAAAGGATGATGATTTAAATCCAGATACGAAAACAATCAGTTTGCATTTTAATGGTGATGTTAGTGACGAGATGATTTCTGCCCTGCAGAATAATAAGAAAGGTTATGAAAGTATTAAGGACTTTGAATTGGTGATAAATGCAAATAAAACAAGAAGTGCCGATCGCTTAATGCAATCTCTTGATAGAGCTTATGCAGATCTAGATCGTAAGGATAACATCATTGATGGACTGCAAAAACAAATTTCAGAATTAGAGATTAATATTACAAGCTTAAATAAACTTATAGAATCTAAAAACACAAATCACAACGCTGTTTCCTTTAGTTCGTTATCTCGAGACGCAAAAGTAAGATTTAGCGATTTGGAATTTTTCGGATATGCTAAAATGCTAGAGTCCAAAGATTTTATCAATATAGATACGGTAACTGTAGCAAACGTGAGGTGGAAGGTGTCATTAGCTGACAGCATTGTCTTGACAAGAGAACGAGCACTTCAAAAATGGTTGAAAGAGGAGTTAAAAGTCGATACTGTTTTTATTAGAAGAAACTAATTATTCATTTTCTTCTATATACATCTTACGCACTTTTTTAAATAATTCGGAAGAATAGACAAAGTCTGTTACCACTGCATTATCTGTTTTAAAAATGGTTTCTTTTGAACCTTCCCAAGCTTTATAGCCATCTTTTAAGAAGACAATTTTTTCTCCAATTTCCATTACAGAATTCATGTCATGTGAGTTAATTACAGTTGTAATATTGTATTCGTCTGTAATTTCTTGTATGAGGTTGTCAATAACAATTGCTGTTTTTGGATCTAAACCAGAATTTGGTTCATCGCAAAAAAGATACTTTGGTTTATTTACAATTGCTCTAGCAATTGCAACCCGTTTTTGCATGCCTCCAGAAGCTTCGCTTGGCATTTTATGATGTGCATCCGGAAGATTTACTCTTTTTAGAACAAAATTTACCCGATCTTCCATTTCGCTTTTGGTTTGTTTCGTAAACATGCGAAGTGGAAACATCACATTTTCTGCAATGGTCATGGAATCAAAAAGAGCACTGCCTTGAAATACCATTCCCATTTTGGCTCTTAAATTTCGTTTTTCATCATCACTTAATTGTGCATAAATTTTACCATCATAAGAAATAGTTCCCGATTCAGGAGTAAATAAGCCTAATAAACATTTTAAAAAGACTGTTTTTCCAGACCCACTTTGTCCAATGACCAGGCTAGTTTTTCCTTTCTCAAAAGTTGTACTAATCCCTTTAAGAATATGAGCATCTCCAAATGATTTTTCTACATTTTTTACTTCTATCATTAGCTTAAAAGCATTTGGGTTAATATATAGTTTAATAAAATAATCATGACACTTGTCCAAACAAACGATGTTGTACTGGCTTTACCAACTTCTAATGCGCCACCTTTCATGTAAAAACCATAGAATGACGGAATCGTAGCCAATAAAAAAGCAAATACAATCGTTTTAATAAATGCATAAACGATATGAAACGGGATAAAATCAGTTTGAACTCCAATTATATAATCTTCCAAAGAGCTAAATCCACCATAAACGCAAGCAGCCATTCCACCTATAACTCCTAAAAACATGGCAATTGAAATCACAAAAGGATACAACATCAAAGCTATAAATTTGGGAAAAACCAAGTAATTCAAGGCATTAATACCCATCACTTCTAAGGCATCAATTTGTTCTGTAACTCGCATTGTGCCAATACTAGATGTAATAAAAGACCCAACTTTTCCTGCCATAATTATCGAAATGAAGGTAGGCGCAAATTCTAGGACTACAGATTGTCGTGTTGCAAATCCAACTAAATATTTAGGAATTAAAGGATTGTTAATATTTAAAGCTGTTTGGATTGTTACAACTCCACCAACAAAAAATGAAATAAAGGCAACAATACCTAAAGAGCCAATGATAAGGTCGTCAATATCTTTCAGGATAAGTGTTCGCATGACAGACCATTTGGTAGGTTTGCGAAACATCTCAGCAATCATTAAAAAATAGGTACCAATATTATGAAGGTATTGCATAGTGAAATTTGATTATGCTAAAGTAAAAAAACTAATCTTATTTAACCTTGATTTTAAAGTTCGATGTTTTAAAATCTGTATTTTTGATACACCAAACACGCAATTATGTTAAAGTATATTTTTTTACTTCTAGGTCTTATTCTTGTTAGCACGACTTCACAGGCTCAAAATGAGAACCCAAAATTGGTTGTTGGTATCGTTGTAGATCAAATGCGTTATGATTATCTCACTAGATTTTATGACAAATACGGAGAAGGCGGTTTTAAGCGTATGATAAATGAAGGGTTTAATTGTAAAAATAATCATTACAATTATATACCTACTAAAACTGGTCCTGGTCATGCTTCTATTTTTACAGGAACAACTCCTAAATATCATGGTATAATTGGTAACGACTGGTACGATAAAGAATTATTGCGGAATGTGAATTGTGTTGAAGATAACACCGTTGAACCTTTAGGAACAGATAGCAATGACGGTAAGAAATCTCCAGCTTATATGTTGGTATCTACCTTTGCTGATGAAAATCGAATTTTTACTCAAATGAAAGGCAAAACAATTGGTATTTCTGTAAAGCATAGAGGAGCAATTTTTGCAGCAGGACATTCGGCAAATGCTGCGTATTGGTGGGATTATGATCATGATGGAAAAGGAAACTGGATTTCTAGTTCATTTTATATGGAGTCACTACCAGAATGGGTAAATGAGTTTAATACATCAGGAATTGCTCAAGGTTATTTTAAAACTTGGAATCCTTTATATGATATTAATTCTTATGAAGAAAGTGGTACAGACGCAAATCGATACGAACGCGTTTTAAAAGGTGAACATCAATCGGTTTTTCCACATAAATTAGAGGAGTTAAAAATAGAAAATGGTGGATTTCATATGGTTGCAAATTCGCCGTTTGGCAATAGTCTCACTACAGATTTCACGTTGAAAGCCATAGAAGCAGAACAATTAGGAAAAGATAGTATTACAGATGTTTTAACAGTTAGTTATTCAAGTACAGATAAAGTTGGTCATGATTATGGACCAAATTCTATTGAAGTTGAAGACACTTATTTGCGTTTAGATCTTGAGCTTGAACGTTTGTTTAATGCTTTAGATGATAAGGTAGGAAAAGGAGAATATACAGTCTTTTTAACTTCAGATCATGGAGCACCACATGTGCCATCTTATCTTGAAGACAACAAAATCCCGTCAGGTTTGTTTGATTTAAATGCTATGTTGGAGGATCTCAACGCCTTTTTATTTGAAACTTACAAGGTTTCAGATTTGGCTTTAAGTCGAATAAATAACCAGATTTATTTAGATCATAAAAAAATTGAAGAGCATAATTTTGATCTACAAGCCATGAAGAATGTTGTTTCAAGGAAATTATTATCCTATAAACTTATAAGTAATGTGTACATAACTTCTGCGATAAATCAATTTCCTGAATCAACAGGATATCAGGAAGCTATGCTATTTAAAGGTCATAATCAAAAGCGATCTGGTGATGTTTTATTTATTTTTAACACTGAAGTCTTTAAAGATTCCTCTTGGAACAGAACAGGGACAGATCATCATTCAGGCTATAATTACGATACTCATGTTCCTCTGTTATTTTTCGGAAAAGGAATTAAGCACGGACAAACTTTAAAGCGGACAAATATTACTGATATCGCTCCAACGATGTCTGCGCTTTTAGGAATTAGTTTTCCAAATGCCTCAATTGGTGATCCTTTAGATTTTGTAATCGATTAATTGTGAAGAAGCGAACTTTATATTCTCTAATAGCCATATTAATAATTGTTGGTATTTATGGTTATGAAAATTTTTTAGCAGAAGAAGCAACTTCAGAGATTATAGAAGAAGGAGCAACCGTTAAAACGAATACCAACGAATATTTTTTACCATCAAGTACAACGGGTGAAATTGTACATCATGAGAACTATTCTTTATCCTATAACGAAGCTCATGAACAGGCGGAATGGGTTGCATACGAATTAAAAAAATCACATTTATCAAATACTAATTTTAAACGACCATACTTTGAAATTGATTTGGCTGTCAAAACAGGAGCTGCAGATTGGAGAAATTATAAAAATTCTGGTTATGATAGAGGTCATTTGTGTCCTGCAGGAGATAGACGATTTAGTAAAGAAGCACATGATGAAACCTTTTTAACAAGTAATATTAGTCCGCAAGAACATCAATTTAATGCTGGTATTTGGAATACCTTGGAACAAAAAGTGCGCTATTGGGCAAGAAAATATGATGGTGTTTTTGTAGTTACTGGCGGAATATTAAAAGGCAATATGAAAACAATCGGAGATGAAGATGTAAGTGTTCCTAATCAGTTTTATAAAGTATTAATAGATAACAATTCGGGTCAAACCAAAATGATTGCTTTTTTAATGCCTCATGAAGATTCACAACAACCTTTATATAAGTTTGTGGTTTCCGTTGATAAGATTGAAGAACTAACAGGAATAGATTTTTTTGCAGAACTTGAGGATCGTTTAGAAAACAAATTGGAAGCCTCAAGTAGTTATAAAGGTTGGAGTTTTTAGTTGATATTATTGTCATTCAGAGCAAAGCGAAGAATCTCCTTATAAAACAATAAAAGATTCTTCAATCGTTAACTCCTTCTGAATGACATCGAAGAATCTAAAGTTTTAACTTTTTAAAAATCCCATTCCATCTTAGGTTTCTAATAAATTTGCCTTCATCTATAGTAACGAGATATTCTATTTTAGATTTTTTAGCTTTAAAATAACCTTTTAAGTAGTTAGTAAAAACAGTGAAATTTCGTTTTTTAATTGCCATTTTTAAAGCTGTGATAAACGAGAGAATAAATCCATAACGCATTTTGTATAATGCCTGGCCTTGTAAGTATTTTGAGTTTTTATTATAACTCAATCCTGTAGCTTTTAAATGTTTTACATGTAAGTTCTGGTCAACAACCACTTTCCAATTATTATACTTAGCGAGTAAAGTGTCGACAGTGTCCCAACCAATTGATTGTCTTAATCCACCAATGTCTTTAAAACAAGCTTTTCTGTAAGCTTTAAAAGGTCCTCTAACATGATTTTTATTGGCAATATTTTCATAAACCCAAGAATCATTTTTTTCAATATATGCTAATCCACCAGCAATGCCAACCATATCGTCAGTTTCAAAAAGGTGTTTTAGCTTTTCTAAATAATGTATTGGTAAAATGATATCTGCATCAAATTTGCAGATGATATCGTAATGTTCATCAAAACTATTATAGCCTTTGTAGAATGCATTAATTACCTTAGAACCAGGAATGTGTTCATCGGATGTTGTAATATTTATTAAATTCAACCAGCCATATTGCTTGGCATACTTCTCAACTATGGATTTTGTATTATCAGTAGAATTATCATTTACAACAACAACTTTCTTTGGTAAAACAGTTTGTTGTACTAAAGATTCTAAAGTTAATGCAATAGTAGCTTCTTCGTTATGGGCTGGAATGATAATGTAAAAATTCAATTTTTAGTAATTTGAATTCAAAGTTACACTTTAGAAATAGAAGTTTACGGATTGGAGTTTTTAATTCTTTCAGCATAAACGATATAGTATCTATTGGTAAACCACCGTAAGATAGGTCTAATTCCAATTTTTCTGGTTGGATTGGTCCATTTTTGTCTATCTATTATTTTCCATCCCGATTTTTCTAATAACCAATCAAATTGCCAATCTTCAAATTCATGGTAATGCTGATCTCTTATATCTGTTTTACTGCGGTAAGCAGAAGCAAACCAGAGTCTTAAAGGTATGCTTGCAACAAGTTTATCGGCTTTAATCGATTGTAAAACAGTAAATGGTGAAAGAAGGTGTTCAAAGATTTCAAAAGCAGTAACGACATCAGCAGTTGAGTTTTCTATTTCAGAGGTATCTACATCCAAATCTAAACCTGAAGTGTTTTCAACTATAAATCCATTTTGATTCATAATTTCTGTAAATGGATTTTGAACCCCTAAATCTAATATAGTTTTCGAATTATCTATGTGTTTGTTCAGGAACTCTAAAGTATGCTTGTATCTCTTATGTGGAAATTTTCCTTCGTACATCAATCTGAAATATTATTGTAAGACGTTTTAATTCCTTTTATCAATGCTGAACTAAATCCTTGATGCTCCATTTCGTTTAAACCAGCAATCGTACAGCCTTTAGGGGTCGTAACTTTATCAATTTCAGCTTCTGGGTGATTCCCTTTTTGAAGTAGCAATTCACTAGCTCCTTTAACGGTTTGGGTAGCAATTAGAGTAGCTGTCTTGGCATCAAACCCAATTTCAATTCCACCTTGAATCATACCTCTAATAAAACGGAGTACATAAGCAATTCCGCAAGCACCTAAAACTGTTGCAGCATCCATAAGTTGTTCTTCAATACGTATTGTTTCTCCTAAAGCATTAAAAATAGAAGTGACTGTTTTAGTGTCTTCTTCTTTAGCGTTAAGTGATGCAATGCAAGTCATAGATTCATTAACAGAAGACGCCGTATTTGGCATGGCCCTAAATACTACAGGTGATGTTTGTAAAATTGTATTAATAGAATCTATGGTGTAATCACTTACTACAGAAATCACTAAATGTTCGTTAGAAATATGAGGTGACACCTCTTTTAATACAGCTTCAATCTTATAAGGTTTAACGGCAATAATTATAATTTGTGACGCTTTTATAGCATCGATATTGTTGGAAGTAATATGAACACCTTGAGCCTTAAATGCAGATAACAAATCGGTTTTGTGCCGAGTAATCGTAAGGTTCGAAGCTTTAAAATTTTCAGATATTAAACCAGAAGCAATGGCTTGACCTAAGTTTCCACCACCAATAATTGCAATTTGTTTGTTCATGTTAATATTTGTAAACAATAGCATTAATGTGCATTCCGGCACCAACACTTGCGAAAATAATCACATCGCCTTTATTTATGGAATGGTTTCCTAATTGATTATTTCGAATAAGATCAAAAAGCGTAGGAACAGTAGCCACTGAACTATTTCCTAAGGTGTGAATGCTCATTGGCATAATATCTTTAGGTTCCTCTTTTTGGTAAAGTTTATAAAAACGTTTAATGATAGCTTCATCCATCTTTTCATTAGCTTGATGAATCAATATTTTTTTGACATCATCAATATGAATTCCGCTATTATCTAAACAAGTTTTCATTGCTAAGGGAACATTAGTTAATGCAAATTCATAAATTTTTCGACCATGCATTTTGATGTAACGTGTGTCTTTGCATAAGTCTTGGTTGTTTGATTTTCCAAAAAACAGATAATACGCTTCATCATATGTAAATGATGCTGTTTCATGAGCCAAAATACCACCTTCTTCATCTGTTTCTTCAATTATAGTTGCTCCAGCACCATCAGAATATATCATTGAATCTCTATCGTGTTTATCAACAACACGAGATAAGGTTTCAGAACCTATAACAAGACAGCGTTTTGCCATGCCTGATTGAATAAAAGCTTTCGCTTGAATGACACCTTCAATCCAACCAGGACACCCAAATAAAATGTCATATGCAACACATTTTGGGTTTTTAATGCGCAATCTATGTTTCACTCTAGACGCTAAGCATGGTAATACATCACTCTGAATCGTATTGGCTTTTACATC
This sequence comes from Psychroserpens sp., assembly GCF_034670085.1. Lineage (GTDB taxonomy): Bacteria > Bacteroidota > Bacteroidia > Flavobacteriales > Flavobacteriaceae > Psychroserpens. Next base: position 49,595 of record NZ_JAXMOD010000007.1, read on the forward strand.
GCCAAAATTATGAGCGCAAATGATATAATCGATTTCTTCGGCATCAATACCAGCATCTTCAATTGCTTTTTGAGCTGCTAAAAAGCCTAAATCAGACGACGTTAATTGATTGTCAGCATAACGTCTTTCAGCAATACCAGTAATTGCTTTAAATTTGTCTACTATAATTTCATTAGAATGATTAATAGAAGAACCATCAATATTTAAAAAATCATGTTGATAAAAATCTTCATTTTTCTCTACCATTTTCGGAATATAGCTTCCTGTTCCTGTGATCTTAATACTCATAAATTATTATATCTGATTTATTCTCATAAATGTTAAAAGGCAATATACTAACATTTAATCAAATGCTAATAAATTGCCTTTCGTTTTTACGATGTTCAAACGCCAGAATTAAGCTTCCATATACGCTTCAATTGGTGCGCAAGTACAAATTAAATTTCGGTCGCCATACGCATCATCTACACGACGAACACTTGGCCAAAATTTGTTATCTCTTACATAGTCTAATGGGAAAGCAGCTTGCTGACGAGTGTAGGGAAGGTTCCATTCATCATCTGTAATCATATTCATGGTATGAGGAGCGTTTTTCAAAATGTTATTATCATCGTCTTTTGATACGCTATTAATTTCATGTCTAATAGAAATCATAGCATCGCAAAAACGATCCATTTCTTGTTTACTTTCGCTTTCTGTAGGTTCAATCATCATAGTTCCAGCAACTGGAAATGATACTGTAGGAGCATGAAAACCATAATCCATTAAACGTTTTGCAATGTCTACAACTTCAATGCCATTTGTTTTAAATGGTCTGCAGTCGATAATCATTTCATGTGCTGCACGTCCAAGTTCTCCTGAATACAAGGTTTCATAAGCGCCTTTTAGTCTTTTTTTGATATAGTTAGCATTTAAAATAGCAACTTCTGTAGAACGTTTTAATCCTGAAGCACCTAACATTTTTATATAACCATAAGAAATTAAACACGCTAAAGAGGAGCCAAAAGGAGCAGCAGAAATTGCTGTTATTGCCTGATCTCCTCCTGTTTTAATTAAAGGATTTCCCGGAAGAAAAGGAACCAATTGTTTTGCAACACATATTGGTCCAACTCCTGGTCCACCACCTCCATGAGGAATGGCAAATGTTTTGTGTAAATTAAGATGACAAACGTCCGCTCCAATGTTTCCAGGATTTGTTAATCCTACTTGAGCATTCATATTTGCACCATCCATATACACCTGACCTCCATTATCATGAATAATTTTGGTGATGTCCTTAATTGATGCTTCATAAACACCATGTGTTGAAGGATAAGTAACCATTAGTGCTGAAAGATTGTCTTTATGTAACTCAGCTTTTTCTCTTAAATCATCAACATCAATATTTCCTTGATTTGTAGATTTGGTAACAATCACTTTCATTCCTGCCATTACAGCACTCGCTGGATTTGTTCCATGAGCTGATGATGGGATAATACAGATGTTTCTGTGATGATCACCTCTAGATTCATGATATGCTCTTATAACCATTAATCCTGCAAACTCACCTTGAGCACCAGAATTTGGCTGTAAAGAAGTGCCAGCGAAACCTGTTATTTCCGTTAACTGATCTTCTAATTCTTTTAAAACTGTTTGGTAACCTTTGGCTTGTTCAATTGGAACAAAAGGATGAATTTTTCCCCATTTGAACCAACTTAAAGGTAACATTTCAGAAGCTGCATTAAGTTTCATTGTACAGGAACCTAATGAAATCATGGAATGGTTTAAAGCTAAATCTTTACGTTCTAAATACTTGATATAACGCATTAATTCTGTTTCCGAATGATGAGAGTTAAATACAGGTTCTTGTAAAAATGTTGACTGACGTCTTAAGACATTATCTATAGAATTTTCTTCTGAAATATGAGTTAACTCAATTGTATCTTTAGCTGCTATTTTAGCAAAAATTGCTATTATTTTATTCAGTTCTCCTAGAGTTGTAGGTTCGTTTATTGATATCACTACTTCTGAATCACTAGGATAATAGAAATTTGTTTTTTTAAGTTCAGCTTCTGTTTTTATGGCTTTTGCATCTGCTTTAATATGTAGTGTGTCAAAAAACGATTTATTAGTTTGTTCAAATCCTAGTTTTTTAAGTACATTCGATAACGTTGCCGCTTTATTATGGATGTTATTTGCAATGAATTCTAACCCTTTTGGACCATGATATACGGTATACATGCCAGCCATAACTGCTAATAAAACCTGAGCAGTACAAATATTGGATGTGGCCTTGTCACGTTTGATATGTTGTTCACGAGTTTGCAATGCCATACGTAAGGCTCTATTTCCGTTTGCGTCTTTGGTAACACCAATAATACGACCAGGTATGTCCCTTTTGTAGGCTTCTTTTGTCGCAAAATATGCAGCATGAGGTCCTCCATAGCCCATAGGTATTCCAAAACGTTGTGTAGTTCCAACAACAACATCTGCACCAAATTTACCAGGAGCTTCAAGTTTAATAAGGCTCATTATATCTGCAGCAACAGCCACTTTAATTTGTGATGCATTAGCCTTTTCAATGAACGTTTTAATATCAGTTACTTGACCGTGTTTTCCTGGATATTGAAGAATTGCAGCAAAGAAATCTTCAGAAAAATCAAAATCTTCTTCTTTTCCGATAACCAATTCAATTCCAATTGGAGTAGCTCTAGTTTGTAATAACGACAGGGTTTGAGGAAGAATATGTTCAGAAACAAAGAATTTATTAATACCAGCTTTTTTCTGGTCTCTTTCGCGAACTGCAAATAATAAACTCATGGCTTCTGCCGCAGCTGTACTTTCGTCTAAAAGCGAAGCATTAGCAATCTCCATTCCTGTAAGGTCTGTAACCATGGTTTGAAAATTCAATAAGGCTTCTAATCGACCTTGTGCAATTTCAGCTTGATATGGCGTATAAGCTGTATACCAACCTGGATTCTCCAAGATATTTCGTTGAATTACAGCTGGCATAATGGTTGGATGGTAACCTAAACCAATATAAGTTTTGAAAACTCTATTCTTCTTTGAAAGATTATAAATGTGAAGCAAATATTCTTGTTCACTCATTGGCTCATCAAGATCTAAATCTGATTGTAAACGAATGCCATCTGGAATTGTTTCATGGATTAATTGTTCCATTGAATCTACACCAATTGTTTGTAACATTTGTTTTTGATCGGCTTCTCTCGGACCAATATGACGAAGTGAAAAATCTGCTGTATTCATTAAATATTGAATTGAATTTTATTTTCGCAAAATTAAGGAATTATTGACCTTTTATTGTTAACGAAAATGAAACTTTTCAACCATTTGAATCGGTTATTAACAGTTTGATTATTTTTGTGTCATGCGAGCTTTAAAAACGATTTTTGATTTTTATATCAATAGTAGTATTCATGTGGCTTTGGCTATTGTAGCTATGACTTGTATAACGTATTTAGAGTTTGAAGTTTCCTTTGATTTAAATGTGTTGAGTTTTGTTGGTTTTGCGTCTATAACAGGTTATAATTTTGTGAAGTACTTTGGATTGGCAAAATTTCACCACAGAAGCTTGTCAAATAAACTAAAAATTATTCAAGTATTTTCTCTAGCATGCTTTTTAGTGATGTGTTTTTTTGCATTACAATTAAATAAAGCATCTTTAATTGCTATTTTAATTTTTGGAGCTATAACTTTCTTATATGCTATTCCCTTATTGCCAAATCGGTTTTTTCTGGACAAAAAGAAACAGTTAAGAAGTATAAGTGGACTCAAAATTTATATTATAGCAATCGTGTGGTGTGGAGTTACAGTAATTCTACCTATGATTAATAAAGAACTTGAACTACAGCATGATATTATAGTTAGTGCTATTCAGCGTTTTATTTTTGTAATAGTTTTAATGTTTCCATTTGAGATTAGGGATGTAAACTATGACAGTTTGAAATTATCTACAATTCCGCAGCGAATAGGAGTAAAACAAACTAAAGTAATAGGGGTAATTTTATTGATATTGATTATGTGCTTAGAGTTTTTTAAACACGACATCCATATTGGTCATGTCATATCTCTAACAATTACCGTTTTAGCGACCTTAATGTTTTTGAAATATGCAACGATACAACAAGGAACGTATTATAGTGCCTTTTGGGTGGAGAGTCTGCCCATTTTGTGGCTAATCTTGTTATTGATGCTTAGCTAATTCTTGTTCGAATGCAGATGTTAAACTTTCTTTAGCTACAGCATCCATTTGCACAGTGTCCTTAGCTACTAATTTGGTTAATTGCGTATTTCTCTTTGTGTATTTTCTACACGCATTACAATAAATTAAATGAATATTTAATTTTATTTTTTCCCATAGCGAAGCTTCCTTGTATTGTGTTTTATCACAAACATGATTCGCTTCATCACACGGAATTATAATTTTAGTACCCATTATTTAAACCAACTTTTTTCGAGACAACTAGCCATGGCAACCCTTGCTCTATGTATAATTACCCATAGATTAGACGCAGTAATATTTAATTCATTACATATGGCTTCGGTTTCATAATTTAATATTGTTTTCATTTCGAAAACTTGAGCCTGCTTTTCTGGTAATTTCTCAAGACAGTTTTCAATTGCAATACCTAATTCGGTATTTTCAATAGTATCTTCGGCAGTTTTGTCAAAGGGATCGGCTACGCGTTCTTCTAACCAATCTCCTTCGCTTTCATCTGTGTTGTAGGTTATTCTTACTTCAGCTTTACCTTTATTAGAATTAATCTTTCTGTAGTGATCAATTACTTTGCGCTTTAAAATTGAAATGAGCCAAGTACGTTCACTTGCTTCTCCTTTAAAATTTTTCATAGATTTCAGACCAGCAACAAAAGTGTCTTGCACTAAATCTTTAGCAATTTCCTTGTCATTTACACGTGTGATGGTGTAATTGAAAAGATAATCGGAATAACGATTTATCCACTGGTTAGGATCTATGACGTGTTTTGGCATTTCTTTTTCTGAAATTTTTATTTCAAAAATAAACTAAAATTGCGACATAATTTAATACTGAGTAAATTCTATAATTTTAGAATTTACTCAGTTTGTAATTATTTGGTTGCTGTTATAATATAGTAACCAAAACTCTTCATATGTAATCCTGAAAGTAAGGCATAAAAAGATCCCTTAAGGTTGTGAAGACTTTCTCTTTTTAGAGATTTGGTTTGCCATAATTTTTTTAGCATAAATCCAACTATTGCAAATGGCACATGAAATACAGAAGGAGCAACTCTAAGCGATATGTCTTCAATTTTCACGTCAGTAAAGCCAACTTGTTTTAGTTTCAACTCATAGTTTTGGATCTGTTCTATTTTTTCTAAATTGAAATGATTGCACAACTTTTTATAGGCGAAATGACTGCCAAGGGTTAGTTGAGGTACTTCTTTTTTTAAAAATGCATCAACAATTATTAATCGTCCTCCAGATTTTAAAACTCTAAAGGCTTCCATAATAGTTTTTTTATCATGTCCAGAATGGCAGAAACTTTCAATAGCAACTGCACTATCAAAGGAGTTAGATTGAAAAGAGGTCTTGTTATAATTTTCCTTTAAAATGACACCATTTTTTCCTTCTAGTAATTCATTGCCTTTTTTTTGCTGAAAATCGGATATGGTCACACCATAAGCTATTAGGTTTTTAAATTGACTTAAAGCACGTCTCATTGTTGCTCCCATTCCACAACCTAAATCAACTAATCGATGTTTTTGTGTATTGATTTGCAAACGTTTTAAGACCTGATCATTCATTTCATTGAGCATCGAGTCTCTTTTGAGAATATTGGTTTTTAACGGTCTAAAGTACCCAAAGTGCATATTAAAGTCATGACTCCAAAATTCATAATCTTCAGTAGCTTGATTATAGAAATCTATCAATTCTATGTTGCTCTTGTCTTCTAGTTCAGAATGCGCTATGCTAATCGATTTCATAAGACTTTATTTTAAAGTTTATTGTTCATTCTGAACATTGTAAATGGGTGTTTTTGTAGTAATTCTATTGCTTTGTCTAGATTTGCGTCGTCCTCTAAAGAAGAAGTACAGATTGATAAACAACATAATGCCTAAATATATAGAGAATCCTCCAATTTTTTTACTTAAAATCTCTATGAGTGTTTGCGTATCCATCCCAAATTTGCTGTAGTATGTTATTTTCAGGATGAGTAAAGCCCAGCCAATATTGATGAGATAGAAGCCAATTTCAAAAAGTTTGTTGGTAGCTAAAGCGATGTCTTCTTTTCCTTTAAAAATGTCTAACATAAAGTATTTTCCGTTTTTAAAAAGCATTTTAGAAACGTAAATGGTTAAGATGATAACGATTGGCAAGTAGATGAGGTAACCGATGATGATTTTAGAATTTTCCATAATTTATTGATTTAAAGTTTTTGATTTTACGAGATAGTTAAGAACTAACACATTATTATAATGTAATACTGCTAAACCTATAATGATAATGCCTAAATGCTCTGCTAATGTATTGAGCATTTGTAATGCAGATTCAATAGTTTCCCAATAGGCTAAGGTGATTACAGCATAACCTAAATTGACTAGATAATATGCTATAAGTAAAATGTTGTTAATGCTTTTTACTAGTGATGTGTTTTGCTGAAAAAGATACATTAAGAACACTTCTCCATTAGTATAAAACATCCATCCAACTTTTATCATGATCATAGCAATGATTGGAAGAAAAATGCAATATGTCAGGATGTTATAGTTCATTTTAATTTGTTTTAAACTTTCAGAAAAAATTGAAAGTATGTTTTAAATTTTTTTATTTGATGAGTTTGATTAAAGATTTAGTAATCCAGTTTTGTTTTTGGTTTACTAGTTTATTGATCATAGTATCTGCATTCAAGGTTAAATCATGTAAGGCTTTTGTTTGTTTGATTAATTCTTTAGTTTTTTCTGTACCATCATCTTTTATAGAAGACAGTTCATGCAATACTTTTATGACAGGTTGAATTTCTCTCCGACTTCGTTCTTTAGCAATAATCCTAGTGAGTTCTTGTACATCTTTTTCAGATGTAAAATACTCTTTGCGTTCTCCTGGAATTAATTCTTTAGTCACAATTCCCCAATCCATTAACTGACGCAAATTCATGCTCGTATTACCACGTGAGATTTGTAGTTCTGCCATAATATCTTCCATAGATAAAGCTTGTGTTGAAATAAAAAGTAAAGCTTGAATTTGAGCCATAGCTTTATTTATTCCCCAAAGTGGACCTAGACTTCCCCAAGTACTGATAAATTTTATTTTGGCTTCTTCGTAATTCATTAGTGTTATGTATGGTACAAATATATAAAATATTTTAAACTTTCAATAATTATTGAAAGTTTATTTTATGAGAATAAAAGGTTTTTAGGTTAAAGAATGTCTACATCTGAAGTTTAATTGGCTATTAATCCTGCTCTTCTCAATAAGGCTTCAGGTTGAGGTTCTTTTCCTCTGAAACGTTTATAAAGCGTCATGGGATCTTCAATGCCTCCTTGAGATAAGATATTGTCTTTAAATTTTTTAGCAACATCTTTGTTAAAAATGCCTTCTTCTAAAAAGTATTCAAAGGCATCGGCATCTAAAACTTCAGCCCATTTATAACTGTAATAACCAGAACTGTATCCACCTTGAAAAATATGTGAAAAAGCAGTACTCATGCAATTCTCAACAACATCTGGATACAATTTTGTGTTTTCAAAGACTTTTGATTCATGAGCTTTTACATTAGTTATAGAATTCGGGTATTGACCATGCCAAGACATGTCTAACAATCCGAAACTAATTTGCCTAAGCGTTTGCATACCTTCATGAAAGGTTGCAGATGCTTTTATTTTTTCAATCAAATCCATTGGAATGACTTCACCAGTTTCATAATGCGTAGCAAATAGTTCTAATGCTTCTTTCTCATAACACCAGTTTTCAAATACCTGACTTGGCAATTCTACAAAATCCCAGAATACGTTTGTTCCTGATAAACTAGGATAGGTTGTATTGGCTAAAATGCCATGAAGTGCATGGCCAAACTCATGAAATAAAGTGGTGACTTCATTAAAAGTTAGAAGTGATGGCTTGCTTTTAGTAGGTTTGGTGAAATTGCAAACATTAGAAATATGTGGTCTACTGTTTTCACCATTTTTGATATACTGTGATTTGTAAACCGTCATCCAAGCACCATTTCGTTTTCCTGGTCTTGGAAAGAAATCGGCATAAAATATAGAAACCAGGTTGCCTTTTAAATCTGTAACTTTATAAGTTAACACATCGTCATGATATTTGTCTATCGTATCAATTTCTTCAAATTTTAAATCATATAAACGTTCAGCAATAGTAAACACACCATTGATAACATTTTCTAATTTGAAATATGGTTTTAGTTGTTCGTCATCTAAACTGAATAATTTCTGTTTTAATTTTTCAGAGTAATACGATCCATCCCATTTTTCTAGGTGATCTATTCCATCTAATTCTTTCGCAAACGCTTCTAGGTTTTTAAATTCTCTTTCGGCAGCGGGTTTTGCCTTTTCTAATAATTCATTTAAAAAGTGTTCAACTGTTTTTGGAGTTTTTGCCATTCGCTCTTCTAGAACAAAATGGGCATGTGTTTGATAACCTAACAGATTTGCTCGTTCATGTCTTAGTTTGGCAATTTGTAACACGTTATCTTGATTATCATTTTCATTGCCTTTAAACGCTTTTGCTCCAGCAGCAATTGCTAGTTTTTTTCTAAGTTTACGATTGCTAGCGTAGGTCATAAACGGAATATAGCTTGGATAATCTAAAGTAATTAACCAGCCTTTCTTTTGTTTTGCTTCAGCCAATTGTTGCGCAGCTTCTTTTGCGCCTTCTGGTAAACCCTCTAAATCCCTTTCCTTAGTTAAATGCATTTCGAAGGCATTTGTTTCTGCTAAAACATTTTCACCAAACTTGAGTTTTAGCTGACTTAGATTTTTATCTATCTCACGAAGTCGTGTCTTTTTGTCTTCGGGAAGATTTGCTCCATTTCTTGAAAATCCTTTATATTTTTTATCAAGAAGTGTATGTTGTTCTGTAGTTAATTCTAAACTGTCTTTACTATTATAAACCGTTTTAACTCGTTTGAATAACATCTCATTTAAAGTAATGTCATTGCTAAATTCTGAAAGTAGAGGAGAGACGTCTTGAGCAATCTTTTGAATTTCATCATTGGTTTCAGCGCTATTCAAGTTAAAGAAAATACTAGAAATCCGATCTAATTGTTCACCTGAAAAATCTAAAGCTTCAATCGTGTTTTCAAAGGTTGGCGCTTCAGGATTATTTGAGATAGCATCTATTTCAGCTTTAGCTTCCTCTATGGCATGTAAAAAAGCAGGTAAAAAATCTTCATTTTTAATTTTTGAAAAGGGAGCAGTTTGATATGGTGTATCAAAAGAAGTATTTAGTATTGTCATTGAGTTTTGTTAATTATTTAAAATAAACAGGTAATTAGTAAAGGTTGTCTTGCAAAAAGGCAAATTGTGAATTACTTTGTTCATTAGTTCTCATAAGTTTTTGAAAATATGATAAAATATATTTTACATTTGTCAAGAATTATTTAAGAAGAGTTAACCAACTCTATACAAATAATTGATTAATAGCTCTAAAAACCTCGTTTATACACGAGGTTTTTTTTATTTTAAATCTTTAGAGGATTCAATCACTTTCGTTTTTAAATTGTCTTTATAAGCAATTATTGTATTTTGAATTGTTTTGTCTGATGCGCCAATTATTTGAGCAGCTAGTATGCCAGCATTTTTTGCACCATTTAAAGCTACTGTTGCCACTGGAACTCCACCAGGCATTTGTAAAATTGATAACACAGAATCCCATCCATCAATTGAATTACTACTTTTTACAGGAACACCAATAACTGGTAAAGGCGATAATGAAGCAACCATTCCTGGTAAATGTGCTGCACCACCTGCACCAGCAATGATAACATTAATACCACGTGAATGTGCATTTTTTCCAAAATCGAACATTTTTTCAGGTGTTCTGTGAGCCGAAACAATATCAACTTCGACGTCTATTTTGAATGCTTTTAAAATATCAATAGCATCTTGCATAACTGGAAGATCACTTTTGCTTCCCATAATAATTGCTACTTTACCCATAATTATTTACTTATAACGTTTATAGTATTCTTTACAATTTCAGCAATTTTTCTTGCTTCGCTTATATTTTCATTAACAATAGTAACATGTCCCATTTTTCGAAAAGGTCTAGTTTGCTTTTTTCCATAAATATGAGGTGTTACGCCTTCAAGTTTCATAATGTCTTCAATATGTTCATACACAACTTCTCCTGTATGACCTTCAGCACCAACAAGATTGACCATGATTCCACCAACTTTACTATCAGTTTGACCTAAAGGTAAATTTAAAATGGCACGAATATGTTGTTCAAATTGTGAGGTATAACTTGCTTCTATAGTTTGATGTCCAGAATTATGTGGTCTTGGTGCTACTTCATTTACTAATATCTGATCATCTTCAGTTTGAAACATTTCTACAGCTAAAAGTCCGATATGATTAAAAGCCTTAGACACCTTTAAGGCAACATCTGTAGCTTTTTTTGCAACAGAATCATCAATTCTAGCAGGACAAATTACATATTCTACTTGATTAGCTTCTGGATGAAATTCCATTTCAACAACAGGATAGGTTGTAATCTCTCCAGTTTCATTTCTTGCCACGATTACGGCTAATTCATTTTTAAAAGGAATTAAATCTTCTGCGATACATTCGCCTTTTGGCAAATCATTTAAATCTGAAAGTTGTCTAACAACTTTAACTCCATGACCATCATAGCCAAATTGAGCAGCTTTCCAAACAAACGGAAATTCTAATCCACCATTATCTACAGCATCTTCAATTTCAGATAAATAAGCAAATCGTGTAAAATCAGAAGTCGGAATTTGATGATCTCTGTAAAACAGTTTTTGGGTCGCTTTATTCTGAATAGTACGCAGTGTTTTAGAAGATGGAAAAACTTTTTTGCCCTCCTTTTCTAAAGCTTCTAAGGCGTCAACATTAACGTTTTCGATTTCAAAAGTTAAGATATCGACTTGTTTTCCAAAGTTGTAGACATCATCATAATTCATTAAATCTCCTTTAACAAATGTATCACAAGCAATCTTGCAAGGCGCTTCGTCGCTAGAGTCCATAACAAGAGTTGTAATATCAAACTTTCTAGTTGTATACAACATCATTTTGCCTAATTGTCCACCACCAAGAATACCGAGTTTGAAATTTGAAGAAAAATAGTTCATCAACTTTAGTTGTTTTCGTAAAAACGGAAATCGTTTTATAGGTTTAAATATCGCTTTCGTTTTACAAAAATACATTATAAAATAGAAAGCCATCGCAAAAATGGAATTCAAAAATCGGTAATCGACAATCTATTGATTATCTTTGCTTTTTTAAATTTAGAAACAAGTGATTAAGCTCAACGATTTATACTTTAAACCTTTTATTTCTGAAGCAGAAATAGATGTTGCTGTGCAGAAAATGGTTGATGAAATTGCAAATGACCTTCAGGACGAAGTACCAGTGTTTATAGGTATTTTAAACGGTTCGTTCATGTTTGTGAGTGATTTTGTTAAAAAATATCCTAAACCATGTGAAGTGACTTTTATTAAGTTGGCGTCGTATGAAGGCATAAAATCTTCTGAAGATATTCAAAGACTAATCGGCTTAACCCAGGATTTAACTGGAAGAACAGTTGTTATTCTAGAAGATATTATAGATTCTGGAAATACTCTTGAAGAAGTATATCGCATATTTGAAAATGAAAATGTAAAAGATCTTAAAATTGCGACATTATTTTACAAACCTGAAGCTTATAAAAAAGATTTTAAATTACATTATATAGGTCTCGAAATACCAAATAAATTTATAGTCGGTTACGGATTGGATTATAACGGATTAGGTCGAGATATACCAGAAATATATCAATTAAAAACAACACAACACATGACCAATTTAGTGCTATTTGGACCTCCAGGTGCAGGTAAAGGAACACAAGCAGAATTTTTAAAAGACAAGTACAATCTCGTGCACATTTCTACAGGAGACGTGTTCCGATTTAATATAAAAAATGAAACCGCTTTAGGTATGCTTGCCAAATCTTTTATGGATAAAGGTGAGTTAGTACCAGATCAAGTAACTATTGATATGCTTAATGCTGAAGTAGAAAAAAATGCAGATGCTGAAGGTTTTATTTTTGACGGTTTTCCTAGAACTAACGCACAAGCCGAAGCATTAGATAAATTGATGGATTCTAAAGATTCTCAGATTAATGCCATGATTGCTTTAGAAGTTGATGATGAAGTTTTAGTTGGACGTTTATTAGAACGCGGTAAAACAAGTGGAAGAAAAGATGATGCTGATGAATCAATTATTAGAAATAGAATTACAGAATACTACAAGAAAACAGCTATTTTAAAAGATTATTATTCAGCTCAAAATAAGTATTTTGGAGTTGATGGAGTTGGTAGTATTGCCGAAATTACAGTGCGACTTAATGCTGTAATTGATAAATTATAACAAGACTTAATCGGGTAAACGATTTTAGATAATATTTGAGAACATGACAGAAGGAAATTTCGTTGACTACGTAAAAATGCATGTATCTTCTGGTAAAGGAGGTCAAGGTTCTGCGCATTTACATCGTGAAAAGTATATAGAAAAAGGTGGTCCAGATGGAGGAGATGGTGGACGAGGAGGTCATATCATAATTCGTGGTAATGCTAATTTGTGGACTTTATTGCATCTCAAATTTAAACGTCACGCTAGAGCTGGACATGGATCACATGGTAGCAAAAGTAGAAGCACAGGAGCTGATGGTGAAGATGTTTATTTAGACGTGCCTTTGGGTACTGTTATAAAAGATACAGAAACTGATGAGGTTCTTTTTGAGATTACTGAAGATAATGAAGAACAAATCGTCGCTCAAGGAGGTCGAGGAGGTTTAGGGAATTGGCATTTTAAAAGTTCTACAAATCAAACGCCTCGCTATGCACAACCTGGTGAAGATTTAGAAGAAAAGTTTGTTACTTTAGAACTTAAAGTTCTAGCAGATGTTGGTTTGGTTGGTTTTCCAAATGCCGGAAAGTCTACCTTATTATCTGTAGTTAGTGCAGCTAAACCGAAAATTGCAGATTATGAGTTTACAACACTTAAACCGAATTTAGGAATTGTTGAATATCGTGATTTTCAAACGTTTGTAATGGCTGATATACCTGGAATTATTGAAGGTGCAGCTGAAGGAAAAGGACTTGGCCATTATTTCTTACGACATATCGAACGTAACTCTATCTTACTGTTTTTAATTCCTGCTGATGCTAAAGATATTCGCAAGCAATACGATATTTTATTAGATGAACTCAAGCGTTACAATCCGGAAATGCTAGATAAGGAGCGCATGATTGCGATTTCAAAAAGTGACATGCTTGATGATGAATTGGAAGCTGAAATGAAACAAGAATTAGATAAAACACTTCCAATAGATTACATGTTTATCTCGTCCGTAGCACAAAAAGGAATTACGCAATTAAAAGATAAGCTTTGGAAAATGCTTAATGATTAGTGTATTACACTTTTGATTTTTCATATCTTAACAGTTACATTTGAATTAACTAACCAAGTATATGATGAAGCATAAAATCAAAAGCATCGTAGAAATTAACGATAACAAACCGAGTCGTTATTTTGCATTTTTTATTCAGGCTTTAATTTTAGTATCTATTGTGACGTTTTCGGTTGAAACGATTCCAAACCTTACACCAGAAACCAAAAACTTACTATATGGTATAGAAGTATTTAGTGTTAGTGTATTTACACTAGAATATCTCTTGCGAATTTTTGTAGCAGATAGCAAGCCTAAATTTATTTTTAGTTTTTTTGGAATCATTGACCTACTCGCCATTCTACCATTTTATCTATCATTCGGAATAGATCTAAGGTCATTGAGAGCTTTACGTTTTTTGAGATTATTCAGAATCTTAAAATTAGTGCGATACAACAGAGCAATGAATCATTTTACACGTGCAATAAAATCGGCTAAAGAAGAAATTCTACTCTTTGTTTTTATTACACTCATTCTTATTTATTTTTCGGCAGTGGGTATTTATTATTTCGAAAATGAAGCGCAGCCAGAACATTTTACGTCTATTTTTGATAGCCTTTGGTGGGCAATTATTACGTTAACAACGGTTGGTTATGGTGATGTGTATCCAATAACTGTCGGTGGAAAAGTCTTCACATTTTTTATCCTAATGATCGGATTAGGAATTGTGGCAATTCCAACAGGAATTATTTCTTCAGCACTTACAAAGTCTGTTGATACGAAAGAAACGGAATAATTTTTGCTATCTTAGTCATGCATCAATTTGTTTAAATTGATAATGTAGAACTCATTCAAATTAGAAATGAAATATTTTTCAATCCTTTTCTTAATATTATTTATAACGTCTTGTGCGCCAGTTCGAGTGAACTACGATTACGAGAAAACCACAGATTTTAAAGCTTATAAAACGTATAATTATTACGCCGATTTAGATACAGGAATGAGCGACTTGGATACTAAGCGATTATTAAATGCACTTGATAATGCATTAGAAGCTAATGGATATTTATTATCTGAAGCTCCAGACTTTTTTATCGATATAAAAAGTAGTGAATACCAAGAAGCCGCTCGAAATAATGTAGGTGTCGGACTTGGAGGAACAGGCGGTAATATTGGAGGAGGCATTTCAATTGGAATTCCAGTAGGTCAAAACAAATTAAATAGACAAATCATTTTTGAGTTTGTTGATGAAAATAAAATTGGCTTGTTTTGGCAAGCGGTTTCTGAATCAAGTTTTTACCCAAACGCATCTCCAGAAAAGCGTGAAACTCAATTTATAGCTATTGTAACTAAAGTTCTTGAAGGGTTTCCTCCAGAAATAAAATAGAATGCTTTAAGCGTTAAGGTCCTGTTAAGGACAATAAATATTGGTTAGCAATGTTCTATTTTTAGTTAGAATAAAAAACTACAACCATGAAAAAACTATTAGTACTACTTCTGTTATTTGCTTTTAATTTTACAATTATTGCACAAAGTAAAATAAAAGTACCTAAAGGATATTCTAACGATATTGGTCAAATGATATCCATGTTAGATAACTTAAAATCACGAGTTGAACGTAATGTTGCCAATTTAGATCAAGAGGGAACAGATTATCTTTTAGACGAAAACGCCAATTCTCCGGGAGCCATAATTTATCATCTTGCTGCCACAGAAGTCTATTACCAAGTGTATACATTTGAGGGAAGAGGTTTTAATAAGGAAGAAGCTGAAAAATGGGAAACCGCTTTAAACCTGGGTGAAAAAGCCAGAAGAGAATTTAAAGGAAAACCATTATCATATTATTTAGAATTATATGATGAGGTCAGGAAAAAAACGAAGAAGTTACTTAAAACAAAAGATGATGAGTGGTTTAAAGAAATGAGCGGTAATATGAGTAATCATTGGTGTTGGTTTCATGTAATGGAGCATCAAGCAAATCATATGGGTCAATTGGCATTAATAACAAAACGAATCAAATAAAAAAAAGAGGTTTATTTAAGCCTCTTTTTTTATTGAAATTCTTCGCTTCATTGCATTACATTCAGAATGACAGATTAGATTTTTCGCTTAGTTCTCAATGCCATTTAGATTATTTTTGACTATCCACCAAAACTCTAACACCTTCGCTATGGCTACTAAATTCGGGAGCATACATGCTTTGAATGGTAGTAATCCCATTACTCATATTACCTGCATTATTAACTCTTAAATCGTATTCAAAGACATAAATTCCTTTTGGTAAGTAATCAAAAAAGAAATTTGTAGACGCATCTTTTGTGCTTTCGTAATAGCCTAAACCGTCTTGCCATTTGTATTGCGAAATCACATTAATAGGTTCTAAACCTGAAGCTCGCATATCCTTCATGTGAATGAATTCCATATGGCGATCACTTCTTAATTCTATTCGAACGCGAACTAAATCACCAATATGTAATTTAGTGTCTGAAGTGATTTCAGTAATCTGCTCTCCGGTATCAGTATTAGTTTTTTTAAAGAGTTTCTTCTTTAGTTTTAATGGTGTTTCTGCTGAAGTAATTTTATCCAAATCTTCAAAATATTGCCAGTATAAACTTCCCCAAGCAATACCTTCGCCTTTTTTAGTAAGCTCAACACTCGCCATAGAAGGATTGATGTCATCACTAGACCAAGACGTTTTGTAATACCCTGTTCCAGCTTCAACTTCAACATCTTTAAGTTGCGATGGAGCAATCACTTTTCCACCTATAACCACATCAACCATGTCTGTTACACTTAACCAATCGCTTCCTTGTAACAACAAGGCATAAACAGCTTCGGTTGTGGCTTTTGTTGTTTTCCATTGATTGGTTTGTTTGTTCTTCAATAACCAGATTTTTAAATTGTCTACAGTTTCAATATCGTTTGGATGAATTTCTGAAAAAGCTTCAATAAGCAAAGCTTGGGTTTCAATTGGTGCTTGATACCAATACCAAGAATTTGTGTTTTCTTTCCAATACATGCCTAATTCATCTGAAGTAATACTGTTTTCTTCTAAAGATTTTAAAATCTTATCAGCTGTCCCTTTTTCATTATGTCTATTCATCACTAAAGCCATTAGACCTTTAGAGTACAATGATTTATTTAGCCAATATGTTTTAATCTGATCTTGATAATAGTCTATAATGCCTGAAACTTCTTTAGACTTTTTAGTATCAGGAAGAAAGCTTCTTAAGTAGAGATATTGAAGCTGAGTATTTGTTAAATGATCTTTAGATAAGTCAGCTTTTGGATTGTATTTTCTGATGTCTTTATATTCCTTTACAAATTCGGCATCTAAATACTTGATGGCTTTATTTATCATAGATGCTTCGCTATCGCTCAACGTGACATTCAGTATGTCAAGATGAGCAAAACCTGTAATGATATGTTGAGTGATGTAACGATTTGGTTTTCCACCTTTAAACCAAGGCCATGCACCATTTGGCATTTGATTGTTTTGCAATTTGCGTTTTGCGGCATCTAATTCGTAATTCATTTTGTTTAAATCGAATAATAAAGCAATACGTTTTTTCTGTTCAGTTTCACTTTGAGCATCTCTCAACCAAGGTGTTTCTTGAATTAAGATGGACTTTAACTCTTCGTTTTTCTCTAAGTTTGACATTAAGGCATCCGTATTTTTCCATTGGTTAAAAACCGCTTGAATTTTCGGATTGCTATTCGCTATATGACTTGCCAACGCATTAGCGTAATAGCGACTAAAGGTTTGTTCGTTACACTCATATGGATATTCCATTAAATATGGCAACGCTTGAACAGCATACCAAGCAGGATTTGACGTCATCTCTAAAGTCAGTTTATGATGCTTAAGCGAAGTAGATGTATTTGTTCTCAATTTATCAAGTGTGAATGTTCTTGATTTGTTACTTTTAATCCACATTGGCAACGTTTCCGTAACCAACATTCTATTGGTTAGAACAGGTAATGCATTTTGCTCTCCATCACTAAAATCTCCAGCTATGGCTATGACTTTATATTGTACAGCTTGTAATCCTTCAGGAATTTTTAAAACCCAAGAGACTTGAGTGTTGCCTTTAGCATCTACAGAAAAAGCTTCATTGGCATGGTATTTTAGTGCCATAGCTTGAAATCCTATAGGCTTAACGACTAAGTCATAAGACAGATCTTCATTTGTAATCGGATTCGTTACAATTAATTCAGCCAGACCTTGTAATTTTTCATCTGTAAGGTTTGCAATTTTAGTACTTATTATAATTTGATCTCCTTCTCTTAGGAATCTAGGTGCATTTGGAATTACCATCAACTCTTTTTGAGTTACAGATTCTAATTGCGTTACAGCACTTTCCATGGTTTTGGTATGCGCTAACAATTGTAGTTTCCATTTGGTTAAGGCCTCTGGTGTAGTAAAATTGAAACTCACATGACCTTCGCTATCAGTTTGTAACTGTGGAAAGAAAAATGCAGTTTCTTGAAGGTTTTTACGGATTTGGATGGTTTCTAATTTTTGTTCCTCATCCTTTTCTTTTTCTGAAATTTCAGATAATATTGTTCCTCCACTTTGCTCTGTTGTAGAACTATAAAGCATTGCAGGTTTACCAACAGAATCCATAACCATAACAGCATCTACATTTTCATCTTCTAACATCATCATTGCTTCTTCTTGGACACTTTCATTAGATACAGAAGCATAGTTTTTTCTTAAGTACATTGTTCTTCCGTATTGAAAGAAAAACCCAAACCAATTAAATTGATCATATTGTTGATTATAATAACTAGGATAATTATAGTGTTGATTATGAACTCTAAATCCACCAACTCCAAAACTCTGTCTAGCATTAAGTCCGTATCTAGAATAATAGCTTGGCTTTTGTATCGGTTTGAAACTCCACGCATGTGGTTTAAATTGATCAAGCGACATGTCGTACATGCTTGCTAATATTTCGGCAGCGACTTTTTCACCTTTCGGACCTTTAATTTTAAAACTCCAAGTTTCATCTGCACCTGGTTGTAACTTATCTCGAAACGTGCTGGTTTCAATGTCTAAATCACTTTTTGGATAAGGCACATTAATTTGTAATGTGTTGCCAGAAAAACTATTGAAAGCTGCATAACTGTAATGAATTGAAAATCCACCAACATCGCCTTTGTTGACAGGGATACTCAGCGTTTTTTTGTTGTTATTTAAAGTGACACTATAGGTATTAATAATGTTTTGGTGTTTCTCAATATGTACACTTATTCTTAAATTTTTCATGGCAGAAGCTAACGTAATTACAACTGTATCACCTTCAGAATATTGATTTTTATTGGTCGAAATACTAAATAGTTGATGGTCTGATAATGTTTTATCATCAGTGCTAAATAAACTTGTTCTAATTTCATCTGTAACAGTTTGACCAAATTTATCTTTGCTTTCAAGAAGAATTATATAGTGACCAGAATCCCATTTTTTAATGGTTCCTAGTGCCAATTCTTTTGAATGTTCAGTATCAAATTCATCTTCAAAAACCAATTCGCCTTTTTTCCAATAGATTGGATTTTGCTCATTAGCATAGGCTTCATAAGGAAACTTTGAAATAAATTCTTCTAAAGGAATGACTTGATAATCTGGAGCATTCCATGGTCGTGGTCGCAACACACGATTAGGCGCTTTTAGTTTATAGATTTTGATGTGACCTTCAGCAGGTACAAATTCACCATTTAAGTTTTGGGTAGAAATTGATAGTTTATGATCTTTTTTTGTTTTATCTAAAAGGTTTGCAATAGACATTTTTGCATTTAATGCATGATAACCAACATTTATAATAGTTGTTGCACTTCGAGTTTCGCCATTAAGATCAGTAACGTCAGCCGTTATTTCATATTTAAATACAGGTAATGAGGTTTTGTCTACGCTTTCATCTGGAAGCGCTTTAAAGGTGATGTCAAATTCACCTTTGGCGTTTGTAGTGGTTTCTCCATGCGATATTTCTTGAGGTTCACTATTAAACCAAGGTCTATACCAATAATACCAACTTGGATATTGTACCTTTCGAACCACACGATATGTAACTTTAGCATCAGTAATATTACTTCCAGCAAAAGCTAAAGCAGTACCTTTTGCAACGACCGAATCATTAATTTTAAAGGTTTCAGTAACAGGTTTGAAATTGGTTTCAAACTTTGGTCGTTTGTAGTCTTCAACAGAAAAATAATGATTCTGACTTACAGAAGTTTTGGTTGTGGTGATTGCAATAAAATATTGACCATTAAGACCAGAACTTGGTAAGATAAATTCGCCAGCAACCGATCCATAGTCGTTAGATTTTAAATCTAATTTAGCAAGGTTTTCACCGTTTACGTTATATAAAGTAGCAACTATAGATTCATTTTCAAGAGGTTTAGATTTTCCTTTTTGACTTTCAAGATGAATGGCTTTAAAAAAAACAGTTTGTCCTGGTCTGTAGATACTTCGATCTGTAAAAACAAATGAATTGTAGCTAATCTCATCTTGATTTCGGTTATTACCTTTGTAAGCGTAATAACCATCATAATAAGCAGATTGGTTGTCTTTTGAAAGCTCAATACTTAAATTAAAATAGCGGTTTGAAGTTTTTTCTAAACGAATCTCACCATTGGCATTTGAAGTGAGCTTATGGGTGTGAAAACCATTTTTGTAATCGTTCTTAAACTTGATGATTGCAGAAACTCCAACGATTGGTTTTCCGTTTGTTCTATCAATTACTTGATAAATCATGTCGTTGTTTGTTGACCGATCAACAATAGCAAAATCGGTCACTTGAATGGTCTGTGTAGCAAAACTGTTGTCTTTGTTATTGGTTTCAGCAAGAATAATATAATGACCATTTTCTAATTTAGGAACACTAACTTCTGTAGAATGATTTTGATAATCATTTTCATTTTTCAGCGTTGTTTTCCATTCTGTAGCAATGGTTTTCTTTTTAAGGAAACCTAACTTTTCTTCTGGTCTGTAACGTTTTTCAAAGGCTTCTTTTTGAGAAACACTTACCTTATAAATCTTAAAGTTTAAAGCATCAACATTGGTATAGTTTACTAAAAATTTCGAAAAGCTGTTTACTGGAATTATAGTTTCGGCAGTTAATCCTAAACGACTTGATAATATTTGAGATTTAAGCGCTTCACATTGTTCTGAAGCTCTGCTTTTTGGGAACCGTTTGATAACAGAATTGCATAATTCAATAGCATCTTTAAGTTTCCAACGTACATCTGGATTCGTATTTTTATCATAGCCTTGAGCTTGTTGTTGCCAAAGTGATGCAATTTCAAAATCGTATAAACCAGAAACTTCCAGTGAAGACCATTTGTCGCTAGAAGATTGTAATGTGTTTAATAAAATAGTTTGCTTATTATCAAATGTGGCATGTTGAGCCACGTATTTTAAGCGTTCAATATCAACATCAACACGAGCCGTTGGATGCTCATCCTTTTCATGAAACTGAATTAAATCTTGATAAATTTTAAGCGCTTGTAATTGTAATGATGTAGAATCTTTTGAAACTAAATCTACAGCCATAAACGTTTGTGCAGGTCCTAATAAATTTGGATTTTCAACTTCAAATTTATAAGCAGGTTTAGTGATGTTATTTTCATTAGTTTTAAAAAATTCAAGTGCATTATGACTTAATAAATCATAAAGCGTAGGACGAAATGCTTTCGATCCGTTTTGATCTTGAATAATGTCTTTATAGTCTGAAAGTTGTGTTTGCTGAAGTATGAGTCCGTTTTGCAAGGACCTTTGATAATAGCTTTGGATTTCAGTAAATAGGGTTTGCAAATCCCAAGTTCTAAAGTCATCATCTACTTTTTCAGAGGTATTGGTACGATTATAAAACTGATAACGATGTTGCTGAAAGTATTGCCAATACATGGTCGCAAGCATATTCTCTAAAATATTTTTGGAAGGTGTTTTGCTTTTAGAGATTTCAGTTTTAAAATCCTCAACAATCTTGAGTTGCGCGTCTTCTTCAAGTGTTAAAATATACTTGCTTTTATGTAGTAAGGCTTTTATGTGTTGAGGCGCATTGTTTTTTGCTTTCGCCAATTCAGAAATAGTTTCGACAACTTTTAGGGCTGATTTGGGTAAACCATCAGATTCGTGCTTTGCTACGTCTTTCCATAGATTTTTAAAATCATCAGATTGAGCTGCAGAAAAGTTAGCGAAACATAAGATCATTATTATATTGGTAATTAATTTCATGGATACATTTTTAATTATCACGCAATTTAAACTCAAAAGCCCTTCTAAAACATAACAAATGAGTTATCAAACCGTTTGATTTAGTGAAGTTATCAATTTTAAGTGTAAACACGTTATCTTTGTATTCTCAAAATCAAAAATAATACCAAGAAACTCAAGGCATGGAATTTGAGTAGTTATACAATATGAAATATCTTTTTATTTTCCTTTTTATAATTCCGTTAAGCGGTTTTGGTCAAGTGACTTCACTAGAAAATGTTAAGCAATTACTTCAAGAAAAGAAATATGTTACAGCCGAACACTATCTGGAAACCTATCTTATAAAAAATCCAAATGATCTTGCAGGTATTGAATTACTTGGTGATGCCTATGGTCAGCAAGAAAAATGGGATGACGCCATTGATGCCTATGAGAAATTGGTTGATTTGAAACCTAATGTAGCAAATTTTCATTATAAATATGGAGGCGCTTTAGGCATGAAAGCATTAAACGTGAGCAAGATTAGAGCAGTTGCCTTTATTGGAGATGTAAAAGCAGCATTTTTGAAAGCAGCAGAATTAGATCCTAAACATATTAATACACGTTGGGCTTTAGTTGAATTATATATGCAATTGCCTGGCATTATTGGTGGAAGCAAAAGTAAATCACTTAAATATGCTGAAGAGTTAGAAGCACTGTCAAAAGTTGACGGTTATCTCGCTAAAGGCTATATCTATGAATATGATGATGAGCCAGAATTAGCAGAAACATTTTACAAAAAGGCTATTAAAATAGGAGGTTCATTGACCTGTTTTGAAAAGCTAACGAATTTGTATGAAACTCAAAAACAGCCAGAAAAAGCTATTGCGAATATTGAGCACGCACAAACGAAGCACAATCGAAATGCATTGCATTATCAAATAGGAAAGGTTGCAGCTGAGTATAATGTTCAATTAAATAAAGGCGAAAAATGTTTACAGACGTATATTAAAAATTATTCGGCTGCAGATGGTGTTCCAAAGGCTTGGGCAAATTATAGATTGGCACAAATACAAAAGCATAAGGGAAACAAATCTGAGGCTATTAAATACATAGATTTAGCCATTAATGCCTTGCCAAAGATTAAAGTGTTTCAAGAAGAGAAAACAGATATTTTAAAACTTTAGCTAAAGGTTACTAAGAGTTATTTACCTTTAAGGTCTTAATAGACATCATTCTTTATGGAGCTTCAAACTAGACTTCCGCTTAAATCACAACCATATAATCAACTAGATTATAATTCTAAAATTGGATTGTTTGGTTCTTGTTTTTCTGAACATATAGCTGAAAAATTTAAGTATTATAAATTTCAAAAATTTGATAATCCCTTCGGAATTTTATTTCATCCTCTTGCAATAGAAAAATTAATTGTAAATGCAATTAATGAAACGATATATACGGAAGACGACGTTTTTTTTCATAATGAACAATGGCATTGTTTTGATGCCCATTCAAGGTTAAGTAGAACGTCTAAAGATGCGCTATTATATGAATTAAATACGCAAATCAAAACGACTCATGCCTTTTTAAAAGAAGCCTCACACATAGTAATTACGGTCGGAACATCATGGGCTTATCGATTGATTGAAACCGATAATTTTGTAGCAAACTGTCATAAAGTGCAACAAAAGAAATTTTTAAAAGAATTATTGTCTGTTGACGCTATCCTTGAGTCTCTTGAAGCTATTGTGAGTTTAATTAAAAGTGTCAACCCTCAAGTATCCATGGTATTTACAGTGTCTCCAGTGCGACATATTAAAGATGGTTTTGTAGAAAACACACAAAGTAAGTCCCATTTAAATTCTGCTATTCACCAAATTGTTGATCCCAGAAAACAATTGTATTATTTTCCGTCTTACGAAATTATGTTAGACGAACTTCGAGACTATCGCTTTTATAAAGACGATATGTTGCATCCAAATGCTTTAGCCATTCACTATATTTGGCAACGGTTCAATGAGGTATGGATATCAAAGGAGGCAAATGATACGATGCAAGAGGTTGAGTACATTCAAAAAGGACTAGAGCATAGACCTTTTAATCCAAAATCTGAAGCGCATCAATTATTTCTTCAAAAATTGAAAAGTAAACAGGTAAATCTGCAATCGACTTTTAATCACATTCAATTTTAAAAGTACGTCAAAGCATCTCATTGAACCTTATATCTATGGTTTCAGTTAGTATAATACATTGATTTTCAACATGTTTTGAGAATATACGACATATGACGTATTGTCTAACCTTGTCTTATAATGCAAATTTGTATCATTATTAACCTCAAAAAACAATCAACAATGAGACATTTTAAAAACGTCATGATTTTAGTTATGACATTCACGGCAGTAACATTAACATCATGTTCAAATGATGATGATGCAGGAGATCCAGGGACTGGAGGAGGAGCTTCAGGAGTATTAGTAGCAAAGATAGATGGTACTAATTTTGAATCTTTAGAGATTTCATCTAGTGCTACAGTAGCAAACAATGGACAGAATTTAATTATTATCGCTTCTAGTAGTAGCGGAAAAGCATTTTCACTTTCAGTGTTTGGATTTGATGGTGCAGGAACGTACCCAATTGGTGGTGGAATTAATATTACCAACGTTGGTTCTTACTCTGAAACAGATGTAAGTAATCCTCAAAGCCCAAGTACCGAAATTTGGCAAGCACCTTTTGATGATATGGTAGCTGGAGAAATTGTAATTTCAGAAGTTACTGATGCTAAAGTAATAGGAACTTTTAACTTTTCATGTAAAAACGTTAATGGAGATCAATCTGTTAAAGTGGTTACTGACGGTTCTTTTGATTTGAACAAACAAGTTGTTAATTAAAAGCTATTCAAATGAAAACGCTATTAATTCAACTTAAGAGCTTAGTGATAGTTGCATTCCTTATGAATGCAACTTCACTACTTGCTCAAAAAGCAGAAGCACCAGATCATAGTTATGATTTTGGAGCTAAGATTAACGAAATGACCATTACAGAGGGAGGAACAGTAGTGGTTGCAACGAACGATGGATTGGTTGGTATCAAACCAGGACAAGACGGATTGTTATTCAACTTTACAGATTATGGACGCGTAAAACCTGAAGAATTAAACTTTATACCGAGAGCACCTTACGTAGTTGTTGGGCAAACAGGTTTTGGAGGTTTACAAACTAAAAGTGCTGTCATAGATTATATGTCTGGAAAAGTATTATTTAGTACTGAAAAAAATGGATGGAAAGCAATTGGCATGTCGCAGGTTCTTATGCCAGCCAATAAACTAATCGTAAGCGGACAACGTAGAGCGAGTGACAAATATGCACAGGCTGTTGCTATCTATGATTTAAATTCTGGAGAGCAAATTAGCTATTACGCATTTAAAGGGTCTAGACAAGCTATGGGAACACCTCTTGTTTTGTCTGATGGTGTTATAATTCCAACGACAAAAGGCTTAATGAAAATCGATATGAATTCAGGTAATGTACTTTGGGAAAATGATCTAAAATATATTGGTTGGATGGTAGCTGATGATACCGAAAAAGATATTTATGCATTTGCTTCAACGTCTAATAAAAAGAATACTAAAATTTATAAAATTGGTGCCAATGGTGCTTCAACTTGGGACGATGAACGTAAAGTGAAAGGAAGTGTATCTAACTTTCAAATTTTACCTCAAGGATTAGCGGTTGTAAGTGATGTTACTAGTGATGGCGGAACTTTTTCGGCAGCAGCAGAATCTAAAATCACTTTATTAAGTGCGGCAACTGGCGATGATTTATGGGACAAAGCACCAAAAACTAAAGGCTATGTTCAGCATTTTTATATCATGGATGATGGTATTCTCTTCGGAATTAAAGAAGGTGGAATTAATAAGGTTTCTTATGAAGGAAATACCTTATTTAAAAAGCCGCTTAAAACAGGAGAAAATATTCTTACGATGGCAACTACGCCTCAAGGTTTAATTTATATTACATCTGAAGATGCTAATATTGTAAACTTAGATACTGGAGAACAAGTTTGGAACAAGCCATTAAAGTTTAAAAGAGCAGATGTTGTAAGTTCCGATTACGATAAGAAAAATGATAGATATTTAATTACAGCAGATGAAAAATTATATAGTATAGACGCTAATTCTGGTACCTCTGAATTAATCTCAGAACCAGATTTTGAAGGTAAAGAAAATCCTACGTCTGTTGAAGTTCGTGATGGTGGAATTTTATTAGCTTCCGATCAAAATATGATGTACTTAGATTGGGAAGGAACAACGTCATGGCATGAATACCATAGAGCGCCAGGGAAAAGTGCATTTGGAGCTATTCTTGCCGGAGTAACTGCTGTTGCGGCTGCTACTGCATCGGCTTCAGCATCGTATCAGGCTAATATGCATGAACGAAATAGAATAGGTCAGTATACTGCTAGAGGAGATCGTTTAAATGATTTATCTCAAGGCATGGCTGCTGCTGCAGGAGCATCTGTTGCAGAAATGTTGAAACGATTTAAAGCGACTTCAGCAACTCAAAATGCTCAATTTATTCTAACAAAATTTGAAGATGGTGTTGGATTAGTAAAAGTGAATAAAGATGCAGGCACTGTAGAAAAAGAAATAGTCTTAAAAGATAAAAAGCCAGAATATCAAGTAGATGAATTTGGTGGTTACCTTTATTATAAAGCTAATGACAAGACTATTTATGCTTACAATCTTAATAATTAAATCTTGTTGTTGAGATTATGATTGGGCGTAATTTTGTAGGATTACGCTTAATCTTTTTTAATTGCAACTTGTCGAAAAAAAGATAAACCATTCTTATTATGTACTATATTCGTCTTGCTATTAATCAATTTTTTAAAAAGGCATCAGCTAATTATATGCTCCCAAAAGACATATCAATTCTGATGCTTTTTTTATTTCCTAATATGAAGTCAAAACTATTTTTCAGTTTTCTATTCTGTACGAGTATTTCTTTTTCCTATTCTCAAAACCTAGATAGTTTGCTAACGGTTGCTCGAACACAAAAGAATGATTCGGTAAAAATTAGGATGCTAAATAAAATAGGATTTCGCTATATTTTTAATGATTCTGATAAAGCTATTGCAGTTATTAAAGAAGGAAAGCAGCTGGCAATAGATAAAAATTTCAGTTTTGGTTTGGCAGAACTTACAAATACACATGGTGTTTTTATGGCTGTAAATGGTAAGTCAGATTCTGCAAACTATTATTACACTAAAGCACTTAAATTAAGTAAGGCGAATAACTTTAAGTCTATTGAAGTGATGTGCATTAATAATTTGGGCATGTTCAATTGGAATCTTGGAAAATTTGATGAAGCTTTACGTTACTTCTTTAATGCGCTTAAATTAAACGACACAGATGGTGATGAGCGTCAAAGTCAAATATATTTGAATAATATTGGACTCATTTACCAGGAAATGAATTTTAGTGAAAAAGCTTTAGAATATCATGAAAAAGCACTAAAAATTCGCAAAAAATACAATCTAGAATCAGATCAAGTTGCTTCTTACAATAACATTGGAATAAACCTTAAGGATCTAGGTCGTGTTGATGAAGCTATAGAAAATTATAATAAAGGACTTATCGTTGCAAAACGCTCAAATAATCTTTTAGACTATTATAGGTTACTTGATAATCTTGCTAATGCCTATAACGTAAAAGGAGATTTAAATTTAGCACTTAAAACTTATTTAAAAGCCTTAGATAAGCCTGAAGGTTTGGATATCGATAAAGAAGGGTTAATTTCTACGTATTCAAATATTACATCGCTTTATAATCAAATGAATAATCCGAGAATAGCCTTAAGTTATGCAAACAAAGGGTTTGATTTAATAGCAAAGCTTCCACAAATTGAAGCTATTTCGGCTGATTTAAATTTGCATACAGCAGAAAGCCATTATATGTTGGGTGATTTTAAAAAGGCTAGAGAGCACACAAAAAAGTTTGTTGCTTTAAAAGATTCTATTTTTTCAGAAAAGAATGCGCAAGCCATTGCAGATTTAGAGATAAAATATGAAACCGAAAAAAAAGAAAGGGAAATTTTAATACAACGTGCAGAATTGGCTGAACAAGAATTAACAATTCAACAAAAAAACTATCAGCTTTATGGCTTGATTGGATTGGCACTTATTTTTGGTTTAATTGGTTATTTGTTTTACAATCAGCAAAAATTGAAGAATAAGCAACTTCAAAAAGAAAATGAGCTTAAAGATGCCCTTATAAAGATTGAAACTCAAAACCGTTTACAAGAGCAACGATTAAGAATTTCGAGAGATTTACATGATAATATTGGAGCTCAGTTGACCTTTATAATATCCTCTATTGATAATTTGAAATATGGTTTTGACATAAAAGACCAAAAGTTAAATACTAAACTCAATAAAATAAGTGCATTTACTTCAGAAACCATATATGAGCTTCGTGATACAATTTGGGCCATGAATAAAAATGAAATTTCATTCGAAGATTTACAATCGCGAATTTCAAATTACATTGATAAAGCTCATCTCTATGATGGCAATATTGCCTTCTCATTTGATGTCGATTCAAGTGTGAATCAACAAAAAACGCTATCGTCAATAGAAGGTATGAATATTCATCGCATCATTCAAGAAGCCATTCATAATAGCTTAAAACATGCTTCTGCAACAGAAATTAAGGTTCGAGTTGCGCAACTTAAAGAACATCTAAAAATTACGATTTCTGATAATGGCAATGGATTTCATATACCAACTGTAGAAAAAGGAAGTGGTTTAACCAATATGAACAAGCGAGCTAAACATATTGGAGGAGAACTTGCCATAGTTTCAGAGCCAAATAAAGGCACTCAAATTATTCTGAAGGTATAAAAGCTTTAGTTGAAAATTTGTATCTTTTTTTTCTATTAACCAACCAACCCATGAAATATCTCTTTTTTGTTTTGTGTATTGTAACTACATATACTGTTGCAAATGCACAGCAAACTTCAGTCAAGCTTAATGATTCTGCAATGTCGTTGTACAAGAATGACCCTCAAAAAGCGCTAGTGGTTCTAGAAGAAGCACTTCAAATTTCTAATGAAAATAAAGACGAACTTCAGATCGCTAAATCAAAAAACAACTTAGCAATTGTCTATAGAGATTTGGGCAATTTTGAGAAAGCACTGCAATTGTCAACACAAGCTTTAAAAGCTAATGATTCTATGTTAAATGCATCCGCTTACAATAATATTGGAGTCGTTAATAGAAATTTAGCTAAGTATGATGAAGCGTTAATTAACTATCTGAAAGCTTTAGATATTTATCAGGCTAAACAGATGAAAAGTGAAATGGCAACGACCTATAATAGTATAGGTTTGGTGTACAGTTATAATGATATAAATGAAAAGGCTATAGAATACCATTTAAAAGCCAAAGACATTTTTGAAAGTATTGACAATAAGAAAGGAATATCTGAAGTGTATAACAATATAGCCATCATTTATGCGAATGATGGTGATTTAGGTAAAGCATTAGATTATTTTAAATACTCATTGAAGATAGAAGAAACCCTCAATGATAAAAAAGGTATGGCTGAATCTGTTAATAATGTAGGAGCTGTGTATTACTATTTAAATGAAATTGATTCTGCACTTGTGTATTTTAGAAAATCATTAGCCATAGAAAAGGCAATAGGAGATATGGCTGGAATTTCAGCTAGCTATAATAATATGGCAAATGTTTTAATTGAAGCAGGCCGACTTAATGGAACTAAAACCTATATTGATAGTGCTATGTACTTTGCTCAAAACTCTAAAATAGCCGTCGATATTGAATCTGCGCTTCATAATTACTCACAGTATTATGAAGCTAAAAATGACACGAAAACTGCGCTTAGTTATTTTAAAGAGCTGGTCGTTGTTAGAGATAGTTTATTAAGTATTAAAACCAATGAAAAAATAGCTGAGCTTGAAATAGAATACCAAACTGAAAAAAAAGAGAAGGAAATTTTATCGCAACGTGCTGATTTAGCTGAACAAAACCTGGAAATAAACGAAAAGAATACGCAATTATTAGGATTAGGAGTTTTGGCAGTGTTGCTAACCTTATTGGGTTATTTGTTTTACAATCAACAACGACTAAAAAACAGACAGCTTCAAAAAGAAAATGAGCTTAAAGATGCCCTTATAAAAATTGAAACTCAAAACAGACTTCAAGAACAGCGACTAAGAATCTCTAGAGATTTACACGATAACATTGGCGCACAATTGACCTTTATTATTTCGTCATTAGATAATCTCAAGTATGGCTTCAAATTACCAGAAAAATTATCTAATAAACTGAAAGGAATAAGTCAATTTACGTCAACAACTATCTATGAATTGCGAGATACAATTTGGGCAATGAACAAAAATGAGATAAGTGTAGAAGATCTACAATCGCGTATTTCAAACTTTATTGACAAAGCAGACCTTGCGTCTAATGACATTCAGTTTAATTATCATTCCAATACGTCAGATGATGAAAACTTAAAATTATCGTCTGTTCAAGGGATGAATGTGTACAGAATTATTCAGGAAGCCATCAACAACGCGTTAAAATATGCTCACCCGAAAACAATTACTGTAGATTTTAACTATTCTGAAAACACATTGAATATACAGGTGATTGATGATGGACAAGGTTTTGATTTAGATAACGTTCAATTAGGTAATGGCATAAATAATATGAAAAAACGAGCGCAAGAAATTAATGGAGAAATTAAGATGGTGTCGAAAGCTAACCAAGGAACAAGTATTCAGCTACATATTCATGACTTGAATAAATATACGCCAAATGACGTATAGTTGTTCTTATAGAATGTTGTAACTTTTTATTCTTAAAAAACCAGCCTTATGAGTATAAAAATTGGCATCGTAGACGACAACACATTCTTAATTAATACTGTAAAAGAAAAGCTTTCTTTTTTTGATGAATTTAAAATCAAATTTACAGCTATGAATGGCTCAGATTTGCTTTCACAAATTGAAGGCAATCACAATATAGATTTAATTTTAATGGATATTGAAATGCCCATTTTAAATGGTATTGAAACCACCGAAATTGTAAAACAGAAATATCCTCACATTAAGATTATTATGCTTACCGTTTTTGATAACGATGAAAATATATTTAATGCTATAAAAGCTGGAGCAGATGGCTATTTGCTCAAGGAAATTAACGCGAAAGATCTTCATGATGGAATTATAGATACCTTAAATGGAGGTGCTGCTATGAACCCTTCAATTGCTTTAAAAACCTTGAAATTACTCCGAAACCCTATGAGTATTGAAAATGAAAAAGACAAGGAGGATATTAAGTTAACCAATAGAGAAACTGAAGTTTTAGAACATTTGAGTAAAGGGCTGAATTACATTCAAATTGCTGAAAATTTAATCCTGTCAACAGGAACCGTTAGAAAGCATATCGAAAATATTTACAGAAAACTTCAGGTACATAATAAATTGGAAGCCGTTCAAAAAGCCAAGCGAAATAATCTTATTTAACTCTTACACTTTTAGGAACTAATTTGGTGTAATCTCCCTTATTTCTAATCACATCTCTCACAATTGAAGAGGAAATATAAGATGTGCTGGCAGCTGTTAAAAGAAACACAGTTTCAATAGGAGCAAGATCACGATTTGTGTGAGCGATTGCTTTTTCAAATTCAAAATCGGCAGGATTTCGTAAGCCTCTTAAAATAAACTCCACATTATTTTTTAAACAGAAATCAACAGTAAGGCCCTTGTAAGTGACAACAGTTACTTTTGGTTCATCTTTAAAAGCTTCTTCTATAAACTCCTGACGTTCTTCAATCGAAAACATATATTTTTTATCAGCATTAATGCCGATTGCAACTATAACTTCATCAAAAAGCGTTACGCTACGTTTGATAATATCGTAATGACCTAAAGTTAATGGATCAAAAGACCCTGGAAATATTGCTCGTTTCATAGTGTTGCTACTGTATAATCTAAATCAAATATAATTATTAATTATTTGAGGGCTTCTTCAATAGCATTTTCAAATAAATCACTCATGCTTATTCCAGCTTCTGCAGCTTGTTGCGGAAAAATACTAGCTTTTGTTAAACCAGGAACTGTATTCACTTCTAAAAGATGAGGTTCTCCATCTTTAAAAATATATTCACTTCTGCTAAATCCTTTTAAACGCAATACTTCATACACTTTTTTTGCCATGGAGCGCACCTTTTCTTCTTGTACTTCATTTAAACGAGCAGGTGTGATTTCTTGAGATTCTCCTAAGTATTTTGCTTTATAATCAAAGAAATCATTTTCAGAAACAATTTCTGTAATAGGTAATACGGTAATCGTTTCTTTGTAAGTAGTGACACCAACAGAGACTTCTACGCCATCTAAAAAAGATTCTATAATAACTTCGTCGTCTTCTTTGAATGCTACATCTAATGCCTTTTGAAGTTCTTCTTTTTTGTAAACTTTTGTAATTCCGAAACTACTACCAGCTCTATTCGCTTTTACAAAACATGGTAAACCCACTTTTTTTACAATGGCATCTTCATCAATTGTATCTCCTAAATTTACAAAATAGGACTCTGCAGTTCGTATTCCATAAGGTTTTAAAGCACTTAAGCAATCTCGTTTATTAAAGGTTAAAGCTGCTTGATACATGTTACAACTCGTATGAGGAATACTTAATAGTTCAAAATACCCTTGCATAAAACCGTCTTCACCTGGTGAACCATGAATGGCGTTAAAAACGCAATCAAAATTTATTTTTGCTCCATCAATTAAAACTGAAAAATCATTTTTGTCTATCTGAAATTCTTCACCAAAATCATTTACAAAAACCCACTTGGTTTTAAAAATATGAATGCGATAGGCATTGTATTTATTTTTGTTGAGAGATTCGTAAACTACTTGTCCACTTTTAAGAGAGATTTCGTACTCACTTGAATAGCCTCCCATGATGATGGCAATATTTTTTTTCATGGTACTTAATTAGTTTTAATAAACAATAAAACTTAACAATTTTCAGTTAAGCTAAAATACCAAATAAACCCTTAAGTAAACGCTTTCGTTTTTATATATTTGTCAACAGTTAAATTATGACATGAGTTTTATTCAATTTATAACTAGCAAAACATTTTTCAAGCAATTAGCACTGGCAATTGTTGCTTTAATCCTACTTATTTTTTTAATGATGTGGTGGTTAAGAAGCACTACCAATCATGGTGAGTTTATTCAAGTGCCTGATTTAAAAGGGAAAACGATTGAAACAGTTAAAATAGAATTGAACGATAATGATTTAGCGATGGAAATTCAAGATTCAGCTAATTTCAACCCTAAGTACCCAAAATATTCTGTCATTGAACAATATCCTGAAGCTGGAAGTCAAGTTAAAGAAGATCGCAAGATTTATCTAATTTTAAATCCGTCAGGCTATAGAAAAGTTGCAGTTCCTAATATCGTTCGACGTACATTTCGTCAAGCTAAACCTACCCTTGAAGCGCTTGGTTTTGAAGTTGGTAAAGTGACTTATGCAGATGATATTGGTAAAGATGAAGTGCTTTCTATACGACATAAAGGCGAAGCCATAAAAGCTGGTGACATGTTGCCATTAACGTCTAAAATAGATGTGGTGCTAGGGAACGGAAATCGATCTTCAAACTAAATGACGACTACAACACAACCAACCGACGAGAATGATGATGAGTTATACGAACATCATTCATTTGTAGCAGATAAAGGACAAGCACCTTTGCGTATCGATAAGTATTTGATGAATCGTATTGAAAATGCGACGCGCAATAAAATTCAAGCTGCAGCTAAAGATGGTAGTATTTACGTCAATGGAACTCCTGTAAAATCGAATTATAAAGTAAAGCCTCTAGATAAAATCCGAGTGCTTTTAGAGCATCCACCTTATGAATATTTGTTAACACCTGAAGATATTCCTTTAGATGTTGTTTATGAAGATGATCAACTATTGGTCGTTAATAAATCTGCTGGCATGGTAGTGCATCCTGGTCATGGTAATTATTCTGGAACGCTTATAAATGCACTTATTTTTCATTTTGAAAACTTACCAAATAACAGTAGTGAACGTCCAGGATTGGTACACAGAATTGATAAAGACACCAGTGGATTGCTAGTTATTGCAAAGACTGAACAAGCTATGACCCATTTGTCTAAACAGTTTTTTAATAAAACTAGTGAGCGTGAATATGTTGCCATTGTTTGGGGAAATATTGATAAAGACGAAGGCACAATTGAAGGTCACATTGGTCGTCATCCTAAAAATCGTTTACAGAATACTGTTTTTGAAGGTGATGATGAAGATAAAGGAAAACCAGCTGTAACCCATTATAAAGTGATAGAGCGTTTAGGCTATGTAACGTTGGTTTCTTGTATTCTTGAAACAGGTCGTACGCATCAAATTAGAGTGCACATGAAACATATTGGTCATACCCTTTTTAATGATGAACGTTATGGAGGTGAACGCATTTTAAAAGGTACCACGTTTTCTAAATACAAGCAATTCGTAGATAATTGTTTTAAAATATTACCAAGGCAAGCCTTACATGCCAAGACTTTAGGCTTTGTGCATCCAACATCTGGCGAGAATATGCGCTTCGATTCTCCAATTCCTGACGATATGCAACAATGTATTGAAAAATGGCGTCATTATTCTAAACATTCAGAAGCATAAATAAATTACTATAATTAAAATAAAATGTTATTTTTGTGTAAGAAAATATACTTTTAAAAGATGAAAAGAAGAGATTTTATAAAGAGAACGGGACAAACATTATTGATAACTTCGGTAGCAAGTATTGTAGGTGTTTCTTGTTCTTCAGATGATAGTAATGATAATGGTATGTTTGATGATGGCTATTACAATGATGGTTATTACGATGACGGTTATTATGATGATGGTTATTACAATGGAGGTTATTAAAACCTATCCTTTATAATAAAAAAATATTAAAATTTTAGTAAACTTCCTTTAAGCCCATAAGTGCAGAAAGGAAGTTTTTATTTATATACAATTTATGTCTGAAGACCGTTTAACAAAGAACACGTCAATTCTGGTTTATAAAAGTTATGGAGGAATAGGAGATATTTTTTTCACAATTCCTTCACTTTATTTGCTGAAACAAAAGTTCTCTAAAGTAACTTACGCAACACAGCCTAGACTAGTTGATTTATTCCAAAAGCATTTAAAAGGAATTATAGTGTTAAACGAAAATGATGTTAATGAAGAGGACTATAACGACATTATTGAACTTGGGAATTATCCTAAGTTTAGTAACGATTTAGAAAAGAAACCACAGATAACCTACCACACACATAAAAAAGTAAAACAACATTCTATTGAGCATTATAAGGATGGCATAATTGCGCAGTTTCCAGAAATTAAAAAAACAAATGAACCTTATCCTTTTTTTAAACAGACGAATTCCCAAGAACTATACTATACAGTTCATCCAGGAGCAGGATTTCTGTTGAAGGCTTGGCCAATTGACTATTATGCAAGGCTCATTGAACAAATACATGATCATTTTCCAGAATTAAAAGCCAAAATAATTATTGGTCCTAATGATCCAAATCCAGAAGCATATTTTAAAAACCCTAACATAAAATATGATCTTATTACAGGTGATATTGATGAGGTGGCAGAAACTGTTTCCGCTGCATTTTTTCATATTGGAAACGATGCCGGAATGACCCACTTAGCAGGTGCTTTTAATATACCTATTTTAACAATTTATGGCCCAACTGGTCCAGGTTCTTGGGGCGCATTTTCAGAACAAGTAGAACTTATTTGGGGAAAGCATGGCAATTGTAATTTAAAATGCAATTATGAGGTGATTTTAAGTTGTGAAGATCGTGTTTGCTTGAATAATGTTAAACCAAAAACCATGTTTTTTAAGTTGCTTAGGCTACTGAGTAAAATTACAGATTCAACTTCAAATCTATATCAATTGCATCCAGAATTTGAAATTATTATTGAGGATGATCATTACATATTTAAAGATAAAACTCAAGAATATTTATTAGAAATTAAAGATTTTGAAAGTCGAAAATTCTTAGCAAATAACTTGACAGATACTGATATTAATATTGAAAAAATGCCAACTCAGTTTCAAGAAACTTTTAACGCTTTGCAACAATTAGAAGTATTTGTGCAATACCCAAGTATAGATGTCAAGACTAATACACAAAGGCATGCTTAATTTAGATAATGTAACCTTATTAGGTATTGATTGTGTTGCCCTTGATCGGTTAATTTTTGCTGCAGATATTTCAGAAAAATTCATTCAGTTCAAGCAAGTAAAACTACTTACACATTTTGAGAGCAATGATCAGAGAATAGTAAAGATTCCTCAAATTAAGTCAATTGAAGCTTATAGTGAGTTTATGATTAAAGACCTCTATAAGTATGTTGAGACCGATTTTGTATTGATTATTCAACATGACGGGTTTGTGCTAAATCCAAACCGATGGTCTGATGCCTATTTGGACTATGATTATATAGGAGCTCCAGTATTCTGGGGAATGGGTAATGGTGGTTTTAGTTTGCGTTCAAAAAAATTATTGAACATTTTAGCTGAAGATGACTCGATTGTTGAGCATAATCCTGAAGATTTAAAAATATGTAAAACCTATAGACCGCAATTAGAAATTAAAGGGATCAAATTTGCTCCAAATGAAATTGCTCAACGGTTTAGCGTTGAAAATAATTCATGGAATGGTCAGTTCGGATTTCATAATGCCGATATTTCACTTTGGGATAGTTCAAAATTTATGGACGAATCAAAAGCAAGTCCTTTTACAAAGTCGCTTCAAATTGAAAATAAGAAAGAGGAAACCATTAAACTAACGTATGTAGTTCAGTTTTACGTTGAAGATGCTCAAAAAAATCCTTTACCCGAATTATTAGCCATTTATAATACCTATAGTAGAGATATTTTAAAGCATATCCATTTTGTGTTTGTCGATGATAATTCTAAAATTCCTATTGAGATACCTGAAACTATTATTTTAAACTATACGCTTTTAAAAATCACATCAGATATTCAATGGAATCAAGGAGGTGCTCGAAATTTGGGTGTTGAGCATGCTAAATCTGAAAACTTGATTCTAACAGATATCGATATTTTATTTCCTGAAAACTTATTGGGAAGACTTTTACACTACAAGCTGCCTAACCAATCTGTTTTTAAGTTTAAAACCATTTCTAGTTTAAAACCAATAAGAGCACATGATAATGTCTTTTTTATAACTAAATCTATTTTCATGAAAACTAATGGTGTCGATGAAGAATTTTGTGGCCACTATGGTTATGAAGATATTTTCTTTTACCACCAACAAAAAGCACTTGGTACAAAATTTTACATTTTTGGGTATTCAAATATTGTGCATAAAGAACATAAGAATTCTAAGGAAACAGAACATTATACTTTAGATAGAGATCTGAAAATCAATGAAACATTGATGGAAAATAAATTGGCGATAATAGCATCCTCAGATAATCCTTTAGATGCAAGAAGTGAATTATATCTCAATTTTGAATGGGTTTTAATTTCAGAACAATTATTTTACTAGAAGCTTATAGGTTTTATTTATCGTCATATTTATTTTTGTATTCAAAATTTAATACAAAACTAAGTTGACCGTTGTATCTTTAGGCAACAGAAAATAAATATTGTCATTCAACGAGTAAATAATAAATAGTTCATGAAATTAGTATTGTCTCCAGCAAAATCATTAGACTACGAAAGTAAATTACCTACAACTAAAACGACTGAAGCTTGTTTTTTAAGTGAAGCAGAGCGATTAAATAAATTGTTGAAAAAGAAATCTGCCAAGAGCTTATCTAAATTAATGCATATTTCAGATAATTTAGGACAGCTAAACTATGAACGAAATCAAGAGTGGAGTTTACCTTTTACTAAAGATAATGCCAGACCAGCAGTTTATGCTTTTAATGGAGATGTTTACAGAGGCTTAGATGCTTATACAATTGATACTAAGAAATTAGGTCAATTACAAGATACAGTTCGAATTCTCTCAGGATTATATGGCGTTTTAAAACCATTGGACTTAATGCAGCCTTACCGATTAGAAATGGGAACTAAATTTCCTGTAGGCAGAAAGAAAAATCTATATGAGTTTTGGAGAAAACAAGTTACTACAGCTTTAAATGATGAATTAAAGGATGACGAATTATTCTTAAATCTTGCTAGTAATGAATACTTCAAGGCTATAGATACTAAAGCTTTAAAAGTTCCTGTGATTGATGTTAAATTTCAAGAACTAAAAAACGGAAATTATAAAACCATTGCTATATTTTCAAAATTGGCAAGAGGTTTAATGGCTCGATATATTATCGATACAAATGCCAAAACTATAGATGATATAAAAGGATTTGATTACGATAATTACAGGTTTACAGAAGCTTTATCTTCAGAATCAGAATTAGTATTTACGAGATAATTACTTCCTTTTATTTGGGTTGATTTTATCTTCGGTTTTTGGTCGTTTTTTTATTCGTGGTCGTCTAGCACCAAAAGTACCTTTGTGTATTTTTCCTCGTTTAGATTTTTTATCACCTTTTCCCATGACTATATCTTTTATATCTTTATAAGATAACAAAACTATGTTTAAACACCAACATCCATACCAACCATTTATTAATTTAGATACAACCAAATTGATTGTTGGAACATTGCCTCCTCCACGTTTTTCTACAGGTGAACTGTTAGAGAAAGATGTCGATTTTTGCTATGGAAGCTACTACAATTCGTTATGGTTATTTATTGATAAGATTCATAACCTGAGACTGCGATATGACAAATCTCAAGACGCAATAAATGAGCGAAAAGAGTTTTTAATTACACATAAAATTGGTGTTTGTGATATTGTTGAAAGTGCAGAGCGTGAAAAAATTGACGCGTCAGATTTAGGTATGAAACATATTAAACTTCGAAATATAATTGGTTATTTAAAAACCTATCCAAACATAGATACCTTGTTATTTACTGGTGGAAATAGTAAAAACGGTCCTGAATATTTTTTTAGAAGACATATCAAGGATTATAAAATCAAATTTGAGGTTGTTTCAAATGAAGTGCCTAGAATTCATCGATTTGCTATGCCTAAGGAAAAGAATGAAGCACATCTGGTGCGAACAATCAAAACTGTCTCACTAACTTCGGGATCTGGTGCAGCAAATATTTCAATAAGTAGATTGCCATTGTACAAACAATTGAAAGCTAAAAATCCAGATTTTAATACCTTTGATTTTCGAGTGCTGCAGTATCGCGAGTTTTTTTAGAATGAGACTAATAATTGCTATCCTTTTTCATTATCTTTATTTTGTTTATTCATGGTGAGACTAAGTCCAGCACCAATTGCAACACCAACACCAAGCCATAAGCCTAAATTATTTGTTGCAACTCCAACAGCGGTACCTATAGCTATACCTAAAACGATTCCCATTGATTGTTTTCTTCCTTTTTTCATAGTTTACTTAATTTCATTAACCATTTTTTTAATCAAAGAGAGCTGACCAAAATGGTAATATCCATGTTCGATTAATCCTTCAATATTTCGTCTATAAGAACCAAATTTCTCGTCGACAAAAGTTGATTCTAATTGGTCTTCAGACATGGATTCAATGTAATCAGCAAATATTTCAGCATTTTTAAGAAGTTTTGATTTTAGGGAGTCCCAATCCTCTTTCGAATTAATTTCTGGAGCATCAAAACTGTATTTATCTCTAATATCTAAAGTGCCTCCTTCAAAAACTTGCAAAACACCAGCGAGATAATAATTGATATGAAACGTTAATATTTCAATGGTGTTAAGTGACCTAACTTTTTGATTCGCTTGTTGCCAATTCACATCAGAAAGAAGTTCTTTATAATTTGTATTTGCAATCCATTTTCCATTTAAGAACAAGGCTCTAAACCGATGAGCTAACTGTGTTGATGATTCCATATTGTTACTATTTACGATTCAACTTTTGGGTATCCCATTATGTAGTAACCCAAGTTTTTTCCAGTTGATTTTTTAGCGTCTTCAATAACCCAAATATAAGTATTGTCTACTGCTTTTGGCAGTAAACTTTCGACGTCTTCAAAAGTATAAGTCCGCATTAAAGAGGCTTGTCCGTCCCAAGCATAAACCAAAGGAATTATTGGGATGAAATACGTAAAAAGTATTTGTGTAAGCGATAATGGTCTTACAAATAGGGTCATAAACAAAGACATTATGATTAATATAACTAGTGAAATAGGAAGAAGTAACCACCAGATCAAAGTTGGGATGGTATTCTTTGCAATTTCGTAAATGAGTATAGGACTTTTATTATCTTGAGCAGATTGAAGGATTTTTTTGGCGACATCAGGTTTCATATGATGAAAACTTGCAATCATAGTTTTTAATCCTTCAGGAGCATTGTCAAAATTTGTTGCATTTAAAGGTGTCTCTTGATAGTGGATATGTTCGAGTTTCTTATCGTTAATTTTATGAACAGTTTTTTGA
The DNA here is from genome assembly GCF_034670085.1 of Psychroserpens sp. Lineage (GTDB taxonomy): Bacteria > Bacteroidota > Bacteroidia > Flavobacteriales > Flavobacteriaceae > Psychroserpens. The sequence goes on from NZ_JAXMOD010000007.1 coordinate 89,984, forward strand.
TGTGGATACAAGTCTGTTAATACCAATTGTAAGCTATGTCCTTTTAAGTTTAAACGATGTATAACATCTAACATTGGACCACCAGATCCAGATCCTAAATCAATAATTTGTGAAAATTCACTTTTCTTTTTTATTTCTAAAATTAGACTGGCAATCACTTCAGATGTTCCCATAAACCGATGGAGTATAAGAATGAGATTGGTTATGCTCGACCTTACAAATTTAGGGAGCCAACTATAATCTTCAAACTCAAATAATTCTAGTCGTTTCATAATATCTGTTAATTGATTTATAATATATTAATTATTTTTTATGTGACTATAAAATTGGAGTTTTGTTTTGGCAATTTAGATGGTTTCAAGGTTGGGTTTTAGACATAAAAAAAGCGCAAGTATTTTTACTTGCGCTTTTTTAGCTATTAATCATAGGGATGTATAAAGGTAATATATATATCTAATAAGGCTGCAAATATATGGTAGTCAGTAGTTAAAAAAATTGATGTATGATAAGAAATTTAATTTTGTGATAAATCTTTTCTTATTCTACTAAGACTTTCTGTTGTAATTCCTAAATAAGATGCAATATGATAGTTTTTTATAGATTTTTCTATGTTAGGATAAGTCTCTATAAAATTTAAATAACGTTCAGTTGCTGTTTGTGATAAATTAGATAATATTCGCTTTTGGAAGGCAGCAAATGCACGCTCAAGCTTTTTTCTAAAAAAAGTCTCGATTTTTGGGATTTTCAAATAGAGTTTTTCTTTATCCTCATTAGAAATACGATACATTATTGCATTTTGAATAACTTCAATGGTCATTATGGCTTTAGATGCTGAAAAAAATGCTGTGTAGTCACTTATCCACCAATCTTTAATTCCGAATTGAATGGTATGCTCTTTACCAAGTTTATCGATGTGATAACTTCTTAGACAGCCTTCTAAAATATAATATTGATGATCTACTCTATCATTCGCTTTTAAGATGGTATCGCCCTTTTTAAATTTAACATGATAAAATACAGATTCTATCATCTTAATCTGCTCTTCAGAAAAAGATAAATCCTTAAAAATCTCCTTGATTTTTGAATTATCAGAACGCATTTTTAAAATAGCTAATTTCATCTTTAAGATACGAAAAAGCTTTCAAAAGAACATACAAGTGCCGACGTTCTCAATAAAAACTAGTTTATCTGACACTTTTAGTAAGAAAAAAATTGAACACGAGTAAGCCTAGGTTTATTTATTCTTTTTGTTGAGAGATATCAATTAGTTGTCCAGCTACTGTTGACACTGCAGTTCCTGATCCTGAGGTGTTAGACATTACTGCAATTACAGTTTTTAAACTAGGGACTACAAACAGTTGGGTAGAAGATCCGGTTTGTGCTCCACCATGCCCAAAAATAGAACCTTCGTTAGGTTGTTTTCCATACAGGAAGAAACCAAAGCCATAACTATTATTTACTTTTTCTAAGCTGTGATGTTGTGTCATAAGACCTAAGGATTCTTCACTAATTAGAGTATTGTTAAGTAAAGCATTACCAAAAAGCAATACATCTGTTGTTGTGCTGTAAAAACCACCACCAGGTATTCTGTTACTAAGGTTATTAGGTGTCGCTTTTTTTAATTTTCCCTTGTTTTGTTTGTGATATAACGCTGAAGCATTTTCTCGAGTTACATCAAATTTTTCAACACCTGTATTGATCATGCCAGCTGTGTCCCAAATATTCTTTTGCATATAGGTTTCGTAAGGCATGCCAGAAACGTTTTCAATTAACAATCCGAGTACAACATAACCATAACTTGTATAGAAAAATTCTGTTCCTGGTTCAAAACGTAATTTTCTATCCTTAAAAACATCATAAGCCTCTTTAAGCGAATTAAAGTCAGTTTTGTTTTCAACTTCTTTACTATTTTTATAAGCACTAATTCCTGAGGTATGAGATAAAACATGTTTAGTGGTTATTTTGATATCTCCTTTCTGAATAAATTCTGGAATGTACGTGGCAATAGGTTTGTCAAGATCTATTAGTCCTTTTGCAACAAGTTGCATAACCGCTACAGCTGTCATAGATTTTGCAATAGAAGCCGTTCGTACTTGAGTATCTAAATTGAATTTTTGTTTTTCATCTTTGTTTGCATAACCAATAGCAGACTCCCATAAAATCTCTCCATCAACCAAATATCCAGCCGATGCTCCTATAACATGTCCATCATTATAGAGACTATCTAATAATACCTTTGAATTTTCAGTTCTGGTTTGCGCAACAACAACTATTGAAAAAAGAAAAAGAAAGATTCTACTAAAAACGGACTTGCTCATTGTAAATTTTTTTAAATTGACTAAAGGAAACAAGTTAAGTTTTTTATTATTAAGGTTAAAGCAAGCTGAGATATTAATTATGGAATGTGATGATCTAAATTTTAGTAACATCAATAGTATAGGTTGCAACAATATCATTATTAATTTTTAAATGAACATCTTGTAGGCCCTTCTGTTTAAATTGATGTTTAAATTTTATCACTCCATTTTCAGTTTTAAAATCATAAATTTTTAAAATGGTTTGATTTTTCTTTGAAAGCTTGACTAACGAAATTTTGTCGGTAGATATTTGTTTTGAAGATTTAAAGCTAAATACTACTTCAGTATTTTTCATGGCTTTAGTTTTCATTTTTTCTGGGAATACAGGTATAATTTGATGTTTGAAAGTGTCATCATAAACTAGTGGGCCTGAAACAAATTCTTCTTCTGTCAATACATCATGTAGTAACCATTTTTTACGCAATGGATAATGATTTTTTGCAAATAAAATTGGATCGGCTAAAAAATAGCCCTTGTTGAAATCTTTTACAAACGTTGTTCCTGATAACATATAGCCACTAGACCATGTAGCATCACTTAAATACCATTTATTATTTAATTTCACGGCATTCCATGAGTGGTTTGGAGCTTCAAGTTCATCAACGTTTGAATCTACAGATCTCGCATATCCATCTACAATTACACATTCTAAGTTCGCTAAAAAACATAACTCCTTAATTAAATAGGCATAGCCCGTACACATTGTTTTTTTGTGCTTTAATAAGGTCTTAAAAGCAACTCTTTTGAAACTCTCATTCCAAGCCATAAAAGCTATGCTATCATTTAGAAGTTTTCTTCTCATGAGACCAACTTTATTATACTGATTTACATCTCCAGTTACATTATTGCAAACCCAATTGTAAATTGCTCTAAATTTCTCTACATCTGTTGAAAGTTTTGAAGTGAGATTATGGGCAAGTGCAGGTAGATTATTTAGACTAGCATCAGTATTAAGACTAGCAATATTATCTGCTCTGGTAAAATCTAAACTTTTAAAATCTGATAGTTGAGCAAAGGATATGTGACAAACGAAAACTAGAAACATTGTAATTTTGTTCATGGTAATCTAGTTTGGATTATTTGTTCTTTTTAGATGTATATACTTCTTTTACCGCTACTTTACCCATGACTATGCATGCGTCAAATTCCATATCTACTTGTAGTTGGATTTTTGTTGCTGAATGGTCATTATCTATCACTAATTTTTGGGATTTAAATCCGAGATAACTAAAAATTAAGACATCACCTTTTTTAAGTTTTTTTGGAAACTCAAAATTACCATCAAAATCTGTTTGAGTTCCTAATGTTGTCCCTTCTAAAATGATATTAACTCCAGCTAGTGGAAGTGAGGCTTCAGATACATTTCCTTTAACAAGAACATCTGTTTCGTTTGTTTTAATAGTAAATTTAGAAGCCTCATTTTCTGAATCTTTCGTTTGTTGTTTAGCGTCTTGTGCTTGCATTGAACCCAAAGAAAAAAGTGAGATACAAGCTAATCCAATACCACCAAAAAAGCTAAGTTTTTTAACGTGTTTTGGTTGGCTATTAAGGGATGCTAATTGGCTGCTTTTAAACCTTCCACAAGTGTTTTTGTTTGTTCTGTTTTTAAAGTAGTTAATAGTTTCTTGTGCATTCATTTTTGTGAAATCAATGACCTCTTTTTCACAAGAGGAGCAAAATCCACCTTTTGCAGTAGACTTAAATTGGTTGAAGTTTTCTGAACAAGGTGTTTGAATTTCTAAATTGAGTTGGTTTTTCATGATATCATGGTTTACATATTATTATACATCAAACCTAGATATCTAAAAGCTTCTATGAAATGAATAATTAGTAAACCAGACTTTTCAATGAGTAAAGTTAAACTGTCAATGAGGTAAAAAAAAACCACCTTGATTCAACAAAGTGGTTATGGGATAAGTATTGAAATTATATGAATAATAGCTGAGTACTATCACCTTCTGCTCGCGTATAGAAATCGCCAACTGTTAATACACCATCTAAATCATCAATTAATTTGTTTTCATCTAAATGGAACATATCCATTGCCAATTTACAAGCCCAAAGTTTAGTGCCAGAAGCAGATAAAATCTCTAAAAATTCACCAACAGGTGGAATATCAAGTTTTTCCATCTCAGATTTCATCATTTTAGTCGCTAAGGCTTCCATACCAGGTAATCCACCAAGCATTGTAGGAATATGCATTCCTGGATTGCCAACAGTGGCTACATGTAAATTCTCTAATTTCTTTTTGGTGATGGCTTCGAGACCAAAAAACGTAAAGAAAATTTCAGATTCTATGCCTTCCATTCTGGCACCATTTGCCAGTATAAAGCAAGCATAAACATTGTCTATTGTTGCTTTAGAAAGAATAAGCATCATTTTTTTTATTGGTTTTTTCTCGTCTTTTTTATTCGTTCTTGGACTTTCAACAGTATTTTCCATGAGATTGTTATTTTAAATATTCAAAAGGATTAATAATTAAATGCAACTAACAGGTTTTGGAATACCAGCAATTCTACTAGATATTTTTAAAGGTCCTTTTGGGAACAGTTGATAAAATTCTTTAATACTAACCACGCCACTTTTACCTATTTTTCTAATACTTAAAGGAACTTCCTTTCTACATTGGTCTTGTAAATAAGTTATGACATCCCAATGTTTGTCGGTCATCACAATACCTTCTTCTTGAGCAATTTCTGCTCCTACATCTTTTGTCCATTGATTTAAATCGGTTAAATAACCTTGCTCGTTGCAGGTGACACAGAGTTCACCATATATTTTTTCTACTACCATTACTTTTGTTTTTAGTTATTATTAAGTTGTTTTTTCTATTTGCTTACCTGCGTTTGACATGGTTGCCGAAACAAATGGGATATGTTTTCCTTTAATAAGCATATTCCAATAAATCCATTTGAACGCTAATTTCCCCATATGATTCATGTGAGTTTCTTTTAATAAACTCAATGGTCCAACTCCAGGAAATGGGAAGGTTCCTTTTACTGGTTCTTGATTGTAATTAAAATCTATGAGTAGTGCTTTACCATGACCAGTTTCAATAAAACAATTAGCATGACCATCAAATTCTTGTTTGAGTGCTTTGCCCTCGATGAAGCGCAAAATGTTTTCAGTTAATATTTCTGCCTCAAAGTGTGCTACTGAGCCAGCCTTAGATGCTGGAAGATTTGTGGCATCACCAATAGCAAATATGTTTTCTTTTACTGTAGTTTGAAGTGTCGTTTTATCTGTTGGAACATAATTGAGTTCATCTCCAAATCCAGAGCGTTCAATCATGTCATCTCCCATATTTGTGGGAACTGTCACCAGAAGATCATATTCTATTTCTTCTTCGGCATAATCAACAATCTTTTTGTTTTCGCCATCCACGTGTTCAATATTAAAATCTGAAACTACTTTTATGTTTTTTTGTTCTAATAAATAATTTAGAGCTTCTGTTGCCTTTGGCTTTGTAAATGCGCCAGACATAGGTGTAACATAAGTGATTTCTACTTTGTCACGCATACCTTTATTAATAAAATAGGAATCGGCTAAAAATGCAAATTCTAAGGGCGCTACTGGACATTTTATGGGCATTTCAGAAATGTGAACAACCAGTTTGCCACCTTCCCAATTTCGGAGTTTGTTACGCAAATTCTTCGCGCCTTCATAGGTGTAAAAATCAAAAACTGAATTGTGCCAATGATCTCCTAACATACCTTCAATTTCTTGAGGTGCTATGTTTGTACCTGTTGCAATGATGAGGATATCATAATGAAGTAGGTTACCATTTTTAAGTTGTACAAGATCATTTTCCTTATCAATCTTATCTATTTTTTCCTGAATTAAATGAACTCCTTTTGGTATGAACTTATCTATTCTCTTTTTGACGTCTTTAGTTTTGTATAGGTCAAAAGGCAGAAACAAAAAACCAGGCTGATAATAATGCGTTTCTTCTTGATCAACAATGGTAATATTCCAGTCTTTTTTTGGAAGTGTTTTTCGAAGATGATTCGCCATCATTGTTCCCGATGTTCCTGCGCCTAATATGAGTAACTCTTTCATTGGTATTGTTTTATGATATAAAGTTACATACATGTACCGATTATAAATATGACATTTGTCATGATGGTATGTAACTAATGTTACATAATACAAGCCTTCCCGAAGGTTTGGGGTATAAAAAAACCACTTCAATTAGAAGTGGTTTTAAGATATAAATAGATGTTTTGTACCTTCAGAAAAGACAACTTACTTAATCATGTCGTAACTACGCTTGATGAAGTTTGTCAATTCTTCACCTTTTAGTAAACCTTGAGATAAACGAGCCAAGTCTAAACTTTGAGAGATTAATCGTTCTTGTTTCTTTTTTGTTTTGGTGTTAAGTATTTCGCTAACTAACTCAGAGTTCGTATTCACGACGAGATTATACATCTCTGGCATATTGCCCATACCAAACATTCCACCTCCACCACCAGTTTGTTGCATCTCTTTCATACGACGCATAAACTCAGGTTGTGTAATAATAAATGGTGACGCATCACTATCCATAGCTTCTAATTGTACCATGAATTTTTCAGAAGGTACAACCTCTTTTAACAACGTATCTAAAGCTGTTTTTTCTTCATCTGAAAGTTTAGAAATGGCAGTGTCATCTTTCTTGATTAAGTTATCAATATGATCACCATCAACACGTGCGAATGAAATATTCTCTTTTGTCGTTTCTAATTTTTGAATTAAATGCGATACAATTGGAGAATCTAATAGTAATACTTCGTAACCTTTAGCTTTCGCTGATTCAATATAAGAGTGTTGCGTATCTTTGTTAGAAGCATACAAAATAACAAGTTTATCATCTTTATCTGTTTGCTTCGCTTTTATCTTGTTGAATAATTCTTCATACGTATAGAATTTGCCATCAACTGTTGGGTATAAGGCAAAAGCATCTGCTTTTTCAAAGAATTTTTCTTCCGAAAGCATTCCATATTCAATAACGATTTTAATATCATCCCATTTTGCTTCAAAATCTTCACGATTAGAATTGAATAACGACTTCAATTTATCGGCTACTTTACGAGTAATGTATGATGAAATCTTCTTCACTGCTCCATCAGCTTGTAAATAACTACGAGATACATTTAATGGAATGTCAGGCGAATCAATAACACCTCTTAACATGGTTAAGAATTCTGGAACGATGCCTTCTACATTATCCGTAACAAATACTTGATTTTGGTAAAGCTGAATTTTATCCTTCTGAATGTTTAAATCATTCGTCATCTTAGGGAAATATAAAATTCCAGTCAGGTTAAACGGATAATCAACATTTAAGTGAATATTGAATAATGGCTCTTCAAACTGCATTGGATACAGCTCTCTGTAGAAATTTTTATAATCATCACCTTCGAGTTCTGTAGGTTGTTTTGTCCATGCAGGATCAGGATTGTTGATGATATTATCTACTGTAATTTGTTTGTGAGGTTCCGTAGTTTCTTTACCGTCTTTATCTTTTGTTGTTTTAGGAGTAAAGTCAGGATCATTAACTTCTTTGGTTCCAAATTTAATTGGAACTGGCATAAACTTGTTATACTTAAGTAATAGTTCTCTAATACGAGCTTCTTCTAAAAACTCAGTTGAATCTTCAGCAATATGAAGAATGATTTCAGTACCTCTTTCAGTTTTTTCTGAAGCTTCCAAGGTGAATTCTGGCGAACCATCACACATCCAATGTGCAGCAGGTTCATCTTTATGAGATTTTGTAATGATCTCAACTTTTTCAGCAACCATAAAAGCAGAATAGAATCCTAATCCGAAATGTCCAATAATTCCAGAATCTTTAGCGGCATCTTTATACTGGTCTAAAAATTCTTCAGCTCCAGAAAAAGCTACTTGGTTAATGTACTTTTCAACTTCTTCGGCTGTCATTCCTAATCCTTGATCGATGATATGGAGTTTTTTACCTTCCTTATCAATTTTTACTTCAATTATCGGATTGCCGTATTCGGTTTTAGATTCACCAATACTAGTTAAGTGTTTTAATTTTAGTGTTGCATCTGTGGCATTACTAATTAGCTCACGTAAAAATATTTCGTGGTCGCTGTACAAGAATTTTTTAATGAGCGGAAAAATATTTTCTACCGAGACATTAATGTTTCCTTTTGTCATAATTTAATTTATTTGTCATTCCTGAACTGGCAGGAATCTTATTAATGATAATTTCATTTTACGTTAATAGAGTAGACAAAAAAAGTACCAAGACCAATAAAGTGACAAACTGACACAATTTTTTTCTTTGGAAATTGAGATTTATATTTTGTACTTTGCTTATTCATAAATTAAAGAGAAAAATGTACAATTCTAAGATAATAGGCTTAGGACATTATGTTCCTGACAATGTGGTTACTAATGACGATTTATCCAAAATGATGGATACCAATGACGAATGGATTCAAGAACGTACAGGAATTCAAGAACGTCGTTGGGCTATAAAAGGTAGTGAAGATACCACAGCAGGAATGGGAGTGAAGGCGGCTAAAATTGCTATTAAGCGTTCTGGTATTGATAAAGATGATATCGATTTTATCATTTTTGCCACCTTGAGTCCAGATATGTATTTTCCTGGTCCTGGAGTACAAGTACAACATGCTTTAGATATAAAAACCGTTGGCGCTTTAGATGTGCGTAATCAATGTTCGGGTTTTGTATATGCCCTTTCTGTGGCAGATAATTTTATCAAAACAGGAATGTATAAAAACATTTTGGTGATTGGGAGCGAATTACATTCTCATGGATTAGATAAAACTACAAGAGGAAGAGGAGTGACTGTCATATTTGGAGATGGAGCAGGAGCAGCAGTATTGAGTAGAGAAGAAGACACCTCAAAAGGTATATTATCGACACATTTACATTCACAAGGAGAACATGCTGAAGAATTGGTATTGATAGCTCCAGGAATGGGAAAACGTTGGGTAAATGACATTATTGCTGAAAATGATCCTAATGACGAAAGTTATTTTCCATATATGAACGGACAATTTGTATTTAAAAATGCAGTCGTTCGTTTTAGTGAAGTCATTATGGAAGGTTTAGAGAAAAATAAGTTACAAGTTGAAGACATAGATATGCTAATCCCGCATCAAGCCAATTTGCGAATTGCACAGTTTATTCAGCGTCGATTTAAATTGGAAGACCATCAAGTCTTTAATAATATTCAGAAATACGGAAACACAACTGCAGCCTCTATTCCTATTGCATTAACTGAAGCTTGGGAAGAAGGGAAAATAAAAGAAGGTGATACCGTTGTCTTGGCTGCTTTCGGTAGTGGATTTACTTGGGGAAGTGTGATTATGAAGTGGTAACGACACATATTGTCGAGGTTACTTACTTAATATAAATATATTGTTTTATAATATGTTTGTATTAGGGTTGTTGCTAGGAAATCCAGAAGTAATAAATTATAAAAGTTTTTGACAGTAAAGTAAATTATTAAATTAAAGATTTTAAACTATTTATTTACAATAAGTTTCTTTGTAAAAAAACTATTTTCATATTTAAATTTTAAGAAATAGATGCCATAATCTAGATCATTGAGTATAAGTTTTGCAACATTTGTTGTATCTATATTATTGTAATCAAAGATTAATTTACCCGTTAAATCAACTAAGGAAACAGATTCAAATATTGTTGGCTGATTTGTTTCAATAAATATTTGATTGTTAGCTGGGTTAGGATAAATCTTAATCCCAAAAGGATCATACATTATTTGGCTAACACCTAAGGTTTCAGAAGTATACTGGTAGGTTTCAGAAAAAACGGTTGTACCATTATTATCAGCAACTAACCTATAGTAATATGTTGTATTTGGGATAATGCTATTTACTGTAGCACTAATTAGGTTTGTAAAACTTCCTGAAACATAAGATGGATTTCCTGGAATTGATGATCCAAAAGTATCTGTTAAACCATATTCAAAATTAATATTATTCAAATAAGCTCCATTACTATTAATGAAACCTCTTAACTCTAAACCACCTATTCCACTTTCAATTATTGTTCCTGATACCATCATTACACCTCCGGAAATTTGAAAAGCGTTTTCTTCGCTATAGATTTCTTCAGTACCATGTAATGCTTTTAATCTATAAAAATAAACTAGATTAGGATCTAAATCTGTTAAAATTGTACTCACATACTGAATAGTACCTGCGTTAACAAGATTAGGAGTTGTATTTGAAGAATTTTCATAATTTAGTGTGCCATATTCGAAAACTATATCAGTTAAATCTAAGCTGTTTGACCGCACATTCGCAGATAAAGTCGCATTTACCCCACTAATAAACGGATTGTATAGATTAAACTCAAATAAAGGTTTAGTTGTGAAGTTTTTATGATTACTAAATATTTCTACTCCATTATGTATTGCTTTTAGTTTAACATAATACAATGTTTCAGGTTCTAGATTAGTTGGAGTTGCTGAAAAATATTCAGTAGTTTCTCCAGAGACAGTGTCTGGATTAACACTCATGCTTAAATTAAGATTGTTAAAATCTGTACCGTATATGAATTCGACATTGGTAATTTCATTTTGATTTGATGTTATTTCTCCATTGAATTGAGCAGAAGTAGCCCCAGGATAATTCACATTATCCATTTGCATAGAATAATCTGGTAAAGTATGAAAGATTTCTTGATAGCTTAAATGTTCTTCAGAATCATAGGTAGCTTTTATACGATAATAAAATGAGGTATTTGATGGTAAGTTTGTCAAATCTACAGAGATGTCATAAGATTCATTCGCATTAACAGAATTTAAAGGAACAATTGTACTATCATTGAATGAGAAATTAGTACTGTATTCTAATTGAACATTTGAAATTTGCCCCTCATTAGAAGTAACATTTCCGGTGATAGTTGCACTAGTATTAGATGGATTTTCAACGGGATTTACCGTAACAATTATTGGGTCATATTCTATATTGCTCTTAATTAATACTCCAAAATAACCTGTAGCAAAAATATTATCAGAAATTAGCTCAACTGAGTATACTGAATCAGAAGGATTAGAATTTCCCCAGCTAACTCCACCATTCATGGTTTTAAAAACACTACCATTTTCGGCAACTATGTAACCTACATTGGGTGAATGGAATTTAACAAATACCGAGTAGTATGATGGGCAATCAAATTCTTGCCAACTCATTCCTCCATCAGAAGTTTTATAGGATAAATATCCATCACCAACAATATAACCTGTGTTTTCATTTATAAAATGCATAGATGTAAGATCTTGATCAAATGTTGGAGAAGAAATTTCCCAATTATTTCCACCATCAGTTGTTTTATATACTATTCTATTATCAATTGCAAAACCAATTTGAGAATCCAAAATTTGAATATCACTGAAATTTGTAGAGCTTACTTGAATCCAAGAATCACCTCCATTAATAGTTTTAAATGTTTTTAGTTGGTTAAAACCTCCACTGGTAAACCCAATGTTTTCGTCTAAAAAGTCAATGGAAAATAAACTACTTTCATTAATTAATTGATATCCATTATTAGTTTGTGTCCAAGAAACACCTCCATCTATAGTTTTATAAACTCTTGTATAAGAACTATTTGAACCTACTATTGCATATCCTATATTTTCATTAACCATATCATATTTATATATATATAAATTTTCAGGAGCGCCTTTTTCCACCCATGAAATACCTCCATCTATAGTTTTATAAAGAATCCCTCTAATACTTGCATGGCCAATATTGTTTTCAATAAATTTTAATTGAGCAATTGCGTCATACGAAAATGAATGACCATCCCAAGTACTTCCACCGTCAGTGGTTTTAATAATTCGCCCTCTAGAGCCTGTTGCATAACCATGGTTGATGTCAGTAAAATGCAACCCATTAAGGCCTGAATAATCGTAAACGGGACTATTTTCGAAGCTTGAGAAACTCCATGTATTTCCTCCATCTATTGTTTTGATGAAAACACCATCATTTCCACAAGCAAAACCGATATTATCATCAATAAATTGAAATGATGCAATTTCATATGATGGAATGTTAATTTCTATCCAAGTTTCACCAGCATCCACTGTTTTAAACATTTCATAATGCTGTCTGGTAGCAAAACCTACATTTTCATTTACAAAATAGACTGTAAAAAAATTGGATGGAATTGTATTTGTACTCATTGTAGTATACCATGAAACTCCACCATCTATAGTTTTTAACATAGTTCCTCCACCACAAGCTGCATGTCCAACTAAAGGCGAAGTGAAAAAAGTTTTTACTACTGCTCCAGGTACATCAAAACTTTCCCAGGTTAGACCTCCATCAACTGATTTTACTATACTATAACTACTAGAAATTATTATATTATTGTCGTCAAGAATGGAAATAGTATTGAATATAGTTTGGTCAAAACCAGTTGATATTTGATTCCAAGTCGCACCATTGTCAATAGATTTCAAGACATATCCATAATTCCCTACAATGTAACCTACCGAATTGTAAAATTCTATATCATTACCAGATGAAATATCTTGTTTTACTTGCCAAGATAAACCAGCGTCAGATGTTACAAGTAGTTCATAATCATTTATTATATAGCCTATATTATTAGTCGCAAAAGCAATATCGTTGCTGGTTTTAGTCGTGGGTTTTGGGTTTAATAATTCCCAATTTGTTTGAGATTGGGTGATTAAAACTGAAAGTAATAGAATTATAAGTGGTAGATGCTTTTTCATATAGATTTAAAATTTTGTAAAGTGACAATTATATTTTATTCAAAATTACAATAGTAAATATAAATGTTTTAGTTGAAAATTAGTTTGAAATTGGGATATATTAATAAAGAATATTAGCTGTAATAATTTGCTTATCAATTTTTTAGGTTGAGATTTGGTTTTTCTCTATTGTGAAGCTTCGATTGTTTTTTTTTTTCACAATTAAAAAAATAAAAAAATCCGAAACTTTTCAGTTCCGGATTTCTTCGCTATTAACCAATTCTCACTAACACTAAAACTATAAAACTAGTGATACGTTAAACTGATTAACTATAAAACTTATCACATATACTTAGACGAAAAAATTTCACTTTTATTATATTAAAATTCACAATTAACTTTTATTAACATAAAAAAAGTCCGTAAGATAATCTTACGGACAATTTGCTATTAATCAATTTTAAAAACTTTGTATGTATATAGGACTAACTTTAATAAACCTCAATGGTAATATTGGGTTTTAGTCGTACCAAAATCAATTGCATTACACTGTGTATCAAACTTTAACATAATTCTAAAAAAACCCGAAGCTTTTGGGCTTCGGGCCGTAACATTTAATAACCAAACTTAACACTAACCATCAACTATTATGCAGGCTATTAAATGTACTTTTATTTAGATTTGAGATTTATAAAAATCCTCCACTTCCAGATGTTTCGTTATCATCTCTGTTTTTACGTTGTAGTGCTCTGTATTTTCCACCACCAAATCGATAAGATAAACCAACATTCCAAGTGTTACTTTCCCAATTAAATTCTCCAATAGATGGATAAGGTCGATCTCCTTCAAATTCAAATTTCATAGTGTTTAAAATATCACTGTAGTTAAAACTAAACGTTGCTCTATTGTCTTCTAAGAAACTATAACGTAAACCTGTATTAACCATAAACATTGGTTTTCTTGTGAATTGTAATCCTTTTTCTTCACCTCGATACATTGAGAATAGCGATAGATTTAATCGTTTTGTAACTTTAAAATTATTAAATAACCTAAAGTTGTATACAATATTGTCGGCTTCAACAGTGCTTCGAACAATATCATCAGCGGTTGCAATGTCTAAGGGCTGAGTTAATGTTTCAGCAATTCCTTTTTGTTTTCTTGAGAATAAATCAAAACTCGCATTTAAACTCCACCATTTTGTTGGTCTGTAGTTACTACTTAGTTCTAATCCGAAAGCCGTTGTATTTTCAAAATTATCGTAAGTCAAAATATTCTTATTGATGTCTAAGCGATCAATAAAAACGGCTCTGTTAATTTCATCTTCTACCAGTCTAAAAAAGACACCTCCTGTAATACTTCCTTTTTCTAGTTTTCTCGTATAATTAAATTCAGCTGAATTTGTAAACTGTGGCTCTAGATTAGTATTTCCAAAAGAGGAAATTAAAGGCGTACTCCATTCTCTAATAGGATTTACTTGTTGTAATCCTGGTCTATCTACACGACGACTAACACTCATTTGATAACTGTTCTTTTCACTAGGAGAATACGTAACAAAAGCTGAAGGATATACTTGGAAATAATCATTTTCAAAAAGGTTATTTTCAAGACCATTTGTAGACTGACTTAAAGCCGACGCATTTTCTGTAACTGTTTCTGCTCTGGCACCAACTTGGTAACTCCATTTGTCAAACGTTTTTCCGTAAGTGACATACATAGAATAAATGTCTCGTTTATAGGTAAAATCAGTGCTAGGTGTAGAAATAAACTCGTCACCATTATTTGGAATTGCATCTTGTAATGGATTTACCGAAAGTCCAGTAGAATTATAATCTATATTAGTTTCAAATAGTCGTGCTTCAACACCAATTTCTAATTTTGTGTTTTCATTTAATGGATTCGTATAATCTAGGTTAGCAACTGTTTGGTCTCTATTTGTATCAACAAAATCTATATAGTTGGGAGGAAACGGAATATTTGTGAATCTAAAATTTGCAATTTCATCTTGACTAAATTTGCTATAGTCTACTTCTAAATCTAATTTTTCACCTTCTTTTTTAAATTTATGATTGAAAATACCATTGTATTGAGCAACAACATTTTCTACGTCATTATTAAAGTTTTGAAGTTGTAATGGTTGATTTACATATTGCACACCAGTTGATCCACCACCTTTTCCGTTATAGAGGTTTTGATTTGTGAAAAATGAAACGGTATTGTTGTCATTCATATAAAAATCGACTCCAACTTTATACAGATGCGATTTGTTATTATTTCCAAAATCGAAAGATTGAAGAGATCCATCATCAGTACGTTCAATGAAACCATAGTTTGCATTCTGACCAATATTGTTTCCGTAGTTACCAAAGAAATTGAATTTTCCATTTCGGTAATTCATATCTATTGAGCTATTAAACTTTGCGAAAATCTCTTTTGTCAGTCCAACATTAACGTTTCCATTGAAACCAATAGTCGTGTTTTTGTGTAGGATAATATTAATAATTCCACTCATACCTTCAGGATTGTATTTTGCAGAAGGATTGGTAATTAATTCAATTTGCTTGATAGAAGCTGACGGAATCTGTTTTAGTAACTGTGCAATTGGCACATTTGATAATTTGCCATCAACCATAACTCTTACATTTTCATTACCACGTAAGCTAATGTTACCTGTTTGCTGATCGACGTTTACAGATGGAAGATTATTCATAATATCACTAGCTGTTGGTCCAGAAGTGGTTAAATCTTTTCCTATAGTAATAACTTTTCTGTCTACTTTTTGTTGAATGGTTGTAACTTCTGCAACAACAGTAACTTCGTCTAAGCTTTCAATATCTTCTTCAAGATAAATATCACCAATATTAATATTGTAATTACCTTTTTCTAAGGTTATTACTTTTGAAGTTGTCTTAAATCCAATGTATTGAATGCTAAGGGTAACAGTGCCTTCTGGAATGTTTTCGATTTCGAAAGTTCCATCGTCTTGGGTTATGCCACCAGTAATGGTTTTGTTTTCAGAATCCTTTATAATAACATTTACATAAGGTAAGGGTTGATTAAGTGAAGCGTCGATAACACGACCGGAAACCGAGCCTTCTCTAGCTGCTAAATTTTCTGATGAGTTCGCATATGCTAATGCGGAAAGTAAGAGCATACACAGCAATGTGATTTTTTTCATTTTTGATTGATTGAGTTATAAAATTATCCTTTTCAGAATTGGTTGTTACCTCATAGACGTTTATTTTTGGATTCTGTTACTTCTTTTAACATTACTTAACAACTTTTTAACAAAACCCTAATGCATGAATAAAAAGACCTTAGTTATTGGAGCATCGCTAAAACCACAGCGATATTCGAATATTGCCATTAAAAAATTAGTGAATCACAATTATGAAGTAGTGGCTTTTGGTTTAAGAGAAGGATCGGTTTCAGGTGTTGAAATAGAAACGAAGTTAATGCCTTACAATGATGTACATACAGTAACACTATATTTAAATCCTGAGCGTCAAAAAGCTGTTTACGATTATATTATTTCCTTACGGCCAGAACGCGTAATTTTCAATCCAGGTACAGAAAATTCAGAATTTCAAAAGGTATTACAGCAGAACAATATCTTTTTTGAGGAAGCTTGCACCTTAGTCTTGTTGTCTACGAATCAATACTAGAGGTTGTCTTTTTTGAAATTAAAAACAAACAAAGCATAGTTATTAGTCCATTGATGGGCAGTATTTCCCATTGAAATTTGTATTGCCCAATAATGCTTTCAGGTAACGATGTAATACCATAGGTTAGTAGTATAGCAATCAAGCCAACAATCCATGCATATTGATCTTTAATTGCTCGTTTGGTTAACACTCCAAAGGCAAATAGACCTAACAACGGACCATAAGTAAACGTGGCAAATTTAAATAGATTACTAACAACGCTTCCATCTAAGCTGTTGAAAATAATGACTACTATTATAAGGACTAAAGAAACTCCAATATGGACTTTTTTACGTAATGGTTTTTGTTCTGAAATTTCTTTTTTCTCAATATTTAAAAAATCTACGGAAAATGAAGTCGTTAATGAGGTTAAGGCAGAATCGGCACTTGAGTAGGCAGCAGCAATTAATCCTATAATGAAGGTTACCGCTAATCCTGTCCCTAATCCTTGATTCATGGCTATTTCAGGAAATAAGAGGTCTGTTCTAGTTTTTCCATCGACTACAGGGATATCTACACCAAATTTTTCAGCATATATGAAAAGTAAAGCCCCTAAACTTAGAAAAATAAAGTTGACGATTACCAACAAAACAGACATAGAAAACATGTTTTTTTGAGCCTCATTTTTATTTTTACAAGTCAGATTTTTTTGCATCATATCCTGATCTAAGCCTGTCATAGCAATGGTAATGAAAATTCCACCAATAAAATATTTCCAAAAATATACAGAGGAATTAAAATCATCAAAAAAGAATATTTGGTTTTTTGAATTGAAAGTATCCTGATTCATAATTTCAGTTACTGACCATTCCAATTTATTTGCAATTAAAAAGATGGCAACACCAACACAAGTTAGCATAGCCAGTGTTTGTAAAGTATCTGTCCATATGATAGTCTTTATGCCACCTCTTTTAGTATAAATCCATATTAAGAGGATAGAAATAACAACAGTTATCCAGAACGGCACGCCTAACTGTTCAAAAACAATATATTGCATTGCAAGGGCAACTAGATATAATCTAAATGAAGCACCAGTGACTCTTGAAAGTAAAAAGAAAAACGCACCAGTTTTATAGCTCACTTTACCAAACCTGTATTCTAAATACTGATAAATTGAAGTAACATTTAATTTGTAATACATTGGTAGCAAGATAAATAATACAATTAAATAGCCCACAAAAAAACCAAAAACGCCTTGCATATAGGCAAATTGTTGACCTTCTACTAAGCCTGGAACCGAAATAAATGTCACACCAGAAAGAGAGGCGCCAATCATTCCGAAAGCAACAAGGTACCATGGAGCAGATTTATTGGCTTTGAAAAAAGCATCGTTAGAATCTTCTTTTCCTGTGAAATATGAAATTAAAATAAGAACACCAAAATAGGCTAAGATTAGTAGAATAATGGCGTTTGTCGACATAATTAGTATTTAACAGTTGTTTTTTCTTGAAAACCGTATATTTACAAAAAAAGAATTGTAAACAATATTAAGTAATTTATTATAAAAAATCTGTTTTCTGTTTTATAGAATTAGGGTTGTTTGTTCTAGCTTACTCAAATTTATTTAAAATGAAAAATTACTATCTCCTCCTCGCATTTTTAGTTACGCTTAATTTCTCTTGGTCTCAAGAATACAGACAAATGATTGCTAAAGGCACCTATACTGTGCAGGAAATTCAACAAAGTGCAGAGTCCTATTTTGCAGAAGTAGGAACAGAACGCGGGAAAGGATACAAACCCTATAAACGTTGGGAATATCAGGCATTGCAAGATATGGATGAGAACGGAATGCTTCCTACTCCAGAGTTTTATTTCAACGAGTTAGAAAATTACAATGCGTATATTAATGAAAATATAGGAGAAGCACGAACTACAGTTGGTGCTTGGCAGCCTTTAGGTCCAGACTATTGGAATCAAACTTCTGGATGGAATCCAGGTGTTGGTCGTGTAACTTCAATAGCAGTGGAACCTGCTAATCCTAATCATATGATTGTTGGTGCGAATACTGGCGGAGTTTGGAGATCAATTGATGGAGGTGCAAATTGGACAGTCCTTACAGATAATTTATCAACACTAACTGTGAGTGCTTTAGCTATGGATCCTACAACTACAACAACTTATTTTTGGGGTTCTACAGGTGGAACAATTTTAAAATCAACCGATTCAGGAACGACTTGGAATTTTTATTCAGATACAGGAGGTGGCACAGTTAATAAAATCCTGATTGATCCAACCAACACAAATAAAATGTATTGTTCAGTTGAAGGTGGAGGGATTTTTAAATCTGTTGATGCTGGATTAAATTGGACGATAATTAATACTAGTGCAACTAATGGTTATGATATTGAATTCAAACCTGGTGATACTAACACTATTTATGCATCTGGCAATGAATTTTTTATCTCTACTGATGGAGGTGTAACATTCGAAGCTCCAAACACATTGACACAATGGACACAAGATTTTATTGTAGGTTCAAATAGTTGGTCTACAACGGACTCTAATCAAAATAATACAGTTTTCCCCAGAACAGGTAGTCGTATGGCATTTTGCTATGTTGGAGATTTTACATCACCAATTACAAATTTATCGACACCATCGTTAAACCTTTCTGGAGCTAGTAATCCAGTAGTGAATTTTTCATATACTAATGTAGATTGGTCGGGAGATATTGATGCTTTAAGAGTATTATATAAAACTTCTGCAGGTGGTACTTGGATTGAATTGGCTAATTATACTTTAGAATCATCAACTTGGACTGATATTTCATTAAGTCTTCCAAATCCAACTTCAGACTATTACGTAGCTTTTGAAGGTACTGCTAATTATGGTAGAGGATTAACCCTTGATGATGTATCTATAGAAGATCCATCTTTAGGTGTAGTTTTTGAAGATGGTTTTGAAAATGCGTCAAATTCATTTTCAAGTGGACCAAAAATGATAGGTGTTTCAGCTAATGATCCTACTATTGTTTATGTACTTGAAGCTTCTGGTGGTGTTTTTGGTGGATTTCATAAATCTACAGATAATGGAAACACATTTGCAAAATTAGATCATACAGGAAAAAATTATTTTGGCTATAGTTCTTTTGCTGATGATGATTCTGGTCAAGCACCTCGAGATATGGATATTGTTGTGAATCCTGAAAATGCTCAGGATGTTCATATTGCTGGTGTTTTATCGTGGCGATCTACAGATGGTGGTGTTAATTTTAATATCACATCACAATGGGTGCCTCAAAATGCAGCAAGCGAAGGAATTGGATATAATCATGCAGATATTGATATCATGGAATTTGTTGGAAATGCAACTGACGGATATAAGTTATATACCGGAACTGATGGAGGGATTTTTGTAGCCGATGATCCTCTCAATGTAACAAGTTCTTATTACAGAGATTTAACTCCTGGACTTGCAATTAGACAGTTTTATAAAATTGGAATTAGCCAAACTGATCCCGTAGTGGTTTCTGGTGGTTCTCAGGATAACGGAACTTCTGTTTTGGGTTCTGATGGTATTTGGAGAGATTGGCTAGGAGCAGATGGAATGGAATCTTTTGTTGATAAAAATAATAGTAATCTTCTGTATGGAACATCACAAGGAGGTACGCTTTATAAGTCTACTAGTGGAGGAAATGGTAGAAATTGGATTCCGTCTCCTGAAAATAAATCGGGTAACTGGATAACACCATTTGAACAAGATCCAATTCTAACAAATGTTATTTATACAGGTTATGATGAAGTGTATAAGTCGATAAATGGAGGTGATGATTGGGTTTCAATTTCACAAAATTTTGGAGGTAACCTGAATCATTTAAAAATCGCACCTAGTAGTAGCTTACATATGTATGCAGCACGTGGAGGAAATTTATATAAGACGGAAACTGGAGGTGTTTTTGGTAATTGGGATCAATTATCTGGATTTAGTGGCTCCATAAATTCGATTGCAATTCATCCTTCAGATCCTGATAAAATTGCAATAGCTACTACAGACGCATCTAAAGTTTACGTGTCTTCTAATGGAGGAAGTACTTGGAGTTCTTATGTATTAAATCTGCCTAATTTTAGTGCACGCGCTTTAGTTTGGGCAAATAATGCTAATGATGGCTTGTATTTAGGAATGAACTATGGTGTGTTTTATATCGACAATACCTATAGTGAATGGCAACCCTTTAGTAATAACCTTCCTAATGTAATTATAAGTGAACTTGAAATCAACACAGCAGATAATAAGATTTATGCTGGAACTTATGGTCGTGGACTTTGGAGTTCGGATCTTTTTGATGATACGCTAAGTACCCAAGACTTTGAACTAAATAGTATTGCTATGTTTCCTAATCCTGCTAAAAATCAAGTCAGTTTATCTTGGAATAAAGGTGAGCAAGTATCAATCAAAGTTTACAACTCATTGGGCAAAATGATGTATTATACTAAAAAACAAACCTTATTAGATCCTTTAAAAATTAATACATCTCAATATAATTCAGGCTTATATTTCGTTTCAATTAATACTATAAATGGTGTGGTCACTAAAAAACTAATTATAGAGTAATCTGATATTAACAAAATAATGAAGCCATTTTCAATTTGAAAGTGGCTTTTTTAGCTACATATTATATTGTAATTTCGCAACTATGGAATTTTCATCAAAATTACTTGAAAATGCAGTTAACGAAATGTCTCAATTGCCAGGTGTTGGTAAACGAACAGCTTTGCGTTTAGTACTTCATTTATTACGACAGCCAGAATCTCAAACCTTGAATCTTGCTGCAGCTTTAAGTGCCATGCGAAGTAAAATCAAATTTTGTGAAAGTTGCCATAATATTAGTGATACAGACCTATGTGAAATTTGTGCCAATCCGCATCGAGTAGACGACACGATTTGTGTTGTTGAAGATATTAGAGATGTAATGGCCATTGAAAACACAAGTTCGTTTCGTGGTTTATATCATGTTTTGGGTGGAAAAATTTCGCCAATGGATGGCATTGGTCCAAATGAACTTAATATTAAATCATTGGTAGAAAAAGTAAAACAAGGACATGTGAAAGAGCTTATTTTTGCTCTCGGATCTACGATGGAAGGCGATACAACTAATTTTTATATTTATAAGCAGATTCAAGGTTTCGATGTGATTACTTCAACCATTTCTAGAGGAATTTCTGTTGGAAATGAACTAGAGTATACAGATGAACTGACTTTAGGTCGAAGTATTATTAATAGAATCCCATTTGAGACCTCACTAAAATCTTAACATATATTTGAAGTTGTCCGTTATCATATTAAACTATAATGTTCGTCATTTTTTGGAGTTATGTCTAAAAAGTGTTGAAGCTGCTTTAGTTAATATTGATTCCGAAATTATAGTGATTGACAACCATTCTTCAGATGATAGCTGTGACATGGTAAAAACTATGTTTCCGAAGGTTAAACTCATTGAGAATAAAGATAATTACGGGTTTTCAAAAGGAAATAATATAGGTGTAAAAGAAGCTAAAGGTGACTACCTGTGTATTTTAAATCCGGATACAGTCGTAGCTGAAAACACCTTTGAATACTTACTTAAATTTGCAGACCAACAATCAAACCTTGGAATTTTGGGATGTAGACTCATTGACGGTCAAGGCCGATTTTTACCAGAAAGTAAGCGGAATGTCCCACGTCCAATAGTCGCTATTAAAAAGATTTTAGGATTTCCAAAATCATACTATGTCTCTAATTTGGAAGAAAAAGATTGTGGTAGTTCTCCAGTCTTTGTTGGTGCATTCATGATATTAAAACGATCTATATATAATCAAGTTGAAGGCTTTGATGAAGACTATTTTATGTACGGAGAAGATATCGATATATCTTATAAAGTATTAAAAGAAGGATATAATAACACCTATAATGGAGGTGCAACCATAATTCATTACAAAGGAGAAAGTACGCTTAAAGATCAAATCTATGCTAACCGATTTTATGGTGCCATGCAGATTTTTTATGACAAGCATTTTAAGTCTAATATGGTGTTTGATACTTTAGTTTGGCTAGGTATTAAATTAGGACCTATAGTATTAAAAGCACCTGAAACAATTCAAGCTTACCCAAAACATTATGTCTTAATTGCAGCAGAACCTAACACTTCAATTGAAAACGGTATAAAGCAAGATTTGATTTGTCGAACACATTTTGATTCATATGAGGATGATACCGAGTATATTTTAGACAATAATCACCTTAGTTTTAAGTCAATCATCGAAATCTTATCCAATACACCTAAAAATTGTACTGCGACATTCAAAATTCTACCAAAAAATTCTAACTTTATCATCGGAAGTAATAGCTCTAAAAGCAGAGGAGCTATTATACAACTCAACAATAATTAATTGAAAAAATCGCAACAATTGTATTGGTTTTTCATTAATTTTGCAATCGTTAAACCAATAATTGACGCTAGATTACAGATATGGCAAAATTTGAACTAAAACTTCCTAAAATGGGAGAGAGTGTTGCTGAGGCAACCATAACATCTTGGTTAAAAGAAGTAGGTGATACTATTGAAGCTGATGAAGCAGTATTAGAAATTGCAACAGATAAAGTAGATAGTGAAGTGCCTAGTGAAGTTGATGGTGTCCTAATCGAGAAATTGTTTGATGTAGATGATGTCGTGCAAGTTGGTCAAACAATAGCAGTTATCGAAATTGCTGGTGGTGATAGTGGTTCAAGTGAAGCTCCTAAATCGGAATCTGCAAAAGTGGAAGAGACTCAAGTAGTTCCTGCTGTTGCTGAGGTAGCTAAAACAGTTGTTGCTGCAAAAGAAACTACGACGTCAATTGTAAATTCTGGAGAACGTTTTTATTCACCTTTAGTGAAGAATATGGCAAAAGAGGAAGGGATTTCTCAAGCCGAATTAGATGGTATTCCAGGAACTGGCAAAGAAGGACGTGTTACTAAAAACGACATGTTAACCTATATAGAAAGTAGAGGTTCTCAACCTCAACCTGAAGCGGTGAAAAGCGAGGATGCTCCTAAACTTGCACCCGTAAAGGCTGCAGAATCAAAACCAACTGTTGCTCCTGTAGTTGCAAGTGGTGATGATGAAATTGTTGAAATGACTAGAATGGGCAAATTGATTGCACATCATATGGTTGAGTCTGTGCAAACATCTGCTCATGTACAAAGTTTTATTGAAGCAGATGTAACTAAAATATGGAATTGGCGTAAAAAAGTTAAAGATGAGTTCTTTAAACGTGAAGGTGAGAACTTAACCTTTACTCCAATATTTATGGAAGCTGTAGCGAAAGCTTTGCGTGACTTTCCAATGATGAATATATCCCTTCAAGGAGATACTATCATTAAGAAAAAGCATATCAATCTTGGAATGGCTGCTGCTTTAGGTGATGGTAATTTAATTGTTCCTGTAATTAAAGATGCAGATCAATTGAACTTAGTTGGTATGACCAAAAAAGTGAATGATTTAGCTACTCGTGCTAGAGACAATCAATTAAAACCAGACGATATTCAGGGAGGAACATACACAGTAACAAATGTTGGTACTTTCGGAAGCATAATGGGAACACCAATTATAAATCAGCCACAAGTTGGAATATTAGCACTTGGTGCGATTAGAAAAGTACCAGCTGTAGTCGAAACTGCTGAAGGTGACTTTATTGGTATTCGTTACAGAATGTTCTTGTCACACTCTTATGATCATCGTGTTGTAAATGGTGCACTTGGCGGACAATTTGTTAAGGCTGTAAAAGAGTATTTAGAATCTTGGGATTCTAATAGAGAAATCTAAAATTCTTGCGAATGCAGGAAGCATATAACTAAAATAAAAAGCACAATTTGTAGATTGTGCTTTTTTGTTTATTCTATCTATCTTTACCTAAAAATTAACCTAATGCAACTCAATCTCTCAAAACCAATCTGTTTTTTCGATTTAGAAACCACAGGAATTAATATCTCAAAAGACAGAATTGTTGAAATTTCCATTCTTAAAGTCCATCCTGACGGAAAGGAGGAAACGTATACACAACGTGTCAATCCAACCATTCCAATTCCCTTTTTAGTGACTCAGGTTCATGGAATATCTGATGCAGATGTTGCAGATAAGCCAACCTTTAAAGAAATTTCGAAAGAGGTTCATAATATGATTAAGGATTGTGATTTAGGCGGTTTCAATTCAAATCGTTTTGATATTCCGTTACTGGCTGAAGAAATGCTTCGTGCTGAGGTTGATTTTGATATGAAAAACACACAATCCATTGATGTACAAACCATTTTTCATAAAATGGAACAACGCACACTTAGTGCAGCATATAAATTTTATTGTGATAAAAATCTTGATAATGCACATAGTGCAGAAGCAGATACTATAGCAACCTACGAGGTTTTAAAAGCGCAGTTAGATAGGTATGACGAACTAGAAAACAATGCTAATTTTTTAGCTGAGTTTAGTTCGCGAAAAAAGTATGCCGATTTTGCAGGTTTTATTGGTTACACAAAAGAAGGATTAGAATGTTTCTCTTTTGGGAAGCACAAAGGGAAATTAGTTACAGATGTTCTCGAAAGTGAACCAGGTTATTTTGGCTGGTTGTTAAATGCCGATTTTCCGTTGTATACTAAAAAGGTATTAACAGCAATTAAATTGAGGTCTTTCAATAATAAACTCTTATAAGTCTTTCTCAACTGGTCTAAAATTCTAAAAGTTTAATTATGAAATTGATTTGCATCGGACGTAATTATACAGCTCATATTAAGGAGTTGGAAAATGAGAAGCCTACAGACCCAGTCGTGTTTCTGAAACCGGATACGTCTATCTTACTGAAGAAACAACCGTTTTTTATTCCTGATTTTTCAGAAGATGTGCATCATGAAGTGGAAATATTGGTAAAGATTAACAAGGTTGGAAAACATATTTCAAAAAAGTTCGCACATAAATATTATGATTTTATAGGCTTAGGTATCGATTTTACCGCTCGCGATTTGCAAGCAAAGTTAAAGGCTAAAGGTTTGCCATGGGAAAAAGCTAAAGCCTTCGATGGCGCTGCAGTAATAGGAGAGTGGTTGCCAAAAAAGGATTTTGATGATGTCAATAATATTAACTTCAGTTTGCAAAAAAATCAATCGATTGTGCAAGAGGGAAATACAAGTTTCATGCTTTATAAAATTGATGACATCATCGAATATGTCTCAAAATATTTTACTTTAAAGATTGGAGATATTATATTTACGGGAACTCCTGCAGGAGTTGGCAAAGTTATTGCTAACGATAAACTAACCGGATTTATAGAAGACAAGCAATTGTTTTCAATAACAGTAAAATAAATGGAATTAAATTATAAATTATACAGAGTACGTGAATTGGCAGACAATGACGAAGATTTTGTTGCAGCATTAGCAGCAGCATTTTTAGAGGAAGTCCCAGTGGATGCAGAACGACTAAAAATAGCAGTTGCAGAAAACGATTATTACAACACGTATCAAGCAGCTCACAAAATGAAACCAACAGTAGACCTTTTTGAATTAGGGATTCTGCAAGATCTTATTGTAGTTCAAGATTGGGGGAAATTTGAAAAAGCAGGTGAAGATTGTACTAAAGAATTAGAGTTAGTTCTGGCAGCAGTAGAAAAGGCTACAGCCGAACTTAAAGAAGACTTCAACTTATAATGCAAGCAGAAATAATTACAATTGGTGATGAGATTCTCATTGGTCAGATTGTGGATTCTAATTCCGCATTTATTGCAAAACAATTAAATCAAATTGGTGTTTCTGTATATCAGATTACGTCTGTTCAAGATGATAGAGAACATATTTTAAAATCTCTTGCAGAAGCCGAGTCTAATGCAGATATTGTAATTTTAACTGGTGGTTTGGGCCCAACAAAAGATGATATTACCAAAAAAACAATTGCAGATTATTTTGACGACACCTTAATTGAAGACCATTCGGTGATTAAAAATATTGAACACCTTTGGGAAGTGTTCGTAAAGAAACCTGTAACTCAGGTCAATTTAGATCAAGCATTAGTGCCTTCTAAAGCAATCGTTTTAATGAATAAATATGGAAGTGCACCAGGAATGTGGCTTGAAAAAAATGATACCGTATTTATTTCTCTTCCAGGCGTTCCCTACGAAATGAAGGCTTTAATGTCAGATGAAGTTATTCCAAAATTAATAACACGTTTTAAATTCCCTTACATTCAGCATAAAACATTTTTGACCTATGGTTTAGGTGAGAGTTCATTAGCCTCTCGCATCGAAATTTTTGAAAATAAATTACCAGATTTTATCAAATTGGCTTACTTGCCAAGTTTAGGTCGTGTTAGGTTGCGCTTATCTGCGAAAGGCACTGATAAATTGGTTATTGAAGCCGAAATGCAAAGACAAACTAATTTGTTATTACCTCAAATAGAAGATATTTTTGTTGGCTTTGAAGAAGATTTATCTATTGAAGCAGTGATTGGCAAGTTACTTACAGAAATTGGCAAAACAGTTGCAACTGCCGAAAGTTGCACAGGTGGTTTAATAGCCGAACGTTTTACTGCAAATGCTGGAGCTTCAAAATACTTTAAAGGCAGTATAGTGAGCTATACTAAAGACGTAAAAGTTAATGTATTGAAGGTGCCTGAAGATGTTATTGAGAAATATTCTGTTGTAAGTGCAGAAGTTTCCGAAGCTATGGCTAAAAATATATTACAACTCATGCAAACAGATTTTGCAATTGCAACAACTGGTAATGCTGGACCAACAAAAGATGATACAGTTGAAGGTTTAGGAAATGTATACATAGCTATAGCAACGAAAGACAAGGTGTATTCGCAGCAATTTAGCTTTGGAAATCACCGCGTTAAAGTCATAAATAAAGCGGCAAACAAAGCCTTTGAAATGTTACAAAAAGAAATTTTAAAAAAGTAGCACTATTAGTTTGTTGATATTGTAAAGATTTACTAAATTTGCAGCCTGTTTTAAAAGAACATAATTTAAAGTTAGAAGAAATGTCAAGAGTTTGTGAACTTACAGGGAAAAAGGCGATGGTTGGAAACAACGTTTCGCATGCAATGAATAAAACGAAGCGTAGATTTAACGTTAACTTAATTAAGAAGCGTTTCTTTCTTCCTGAAGAAGATAAGTGGGTTACTTTAAAAGTATCTACTTCAGCATTAAAAACTATCAATAAACTTGGTATTACTGCTGTAATGAAAGAAGCTAAATCTAAAGGATTTTTAAAATAATAGCGTAACAGCTTAAAGTCACCTAAAATGGCAAAAAAAGGAAATAGAATACAGGTAATATTAGAATGTACAGAGCACAAAGAGTCTGGGCAACCAGGAACATCTCGTTACATCACAACAAAAAACAAAAAGAATACGCCAGATAGAATGGAGATTAAGAAATTTAATCCAATTTTAAAGCGTATGACAGTTCATAAAGAGATAAAATAAATAAGTCATGGCAAAGAAATCAGTAGCATCATTACAAACAGGATCTAAAAGACTTACAAAAGCGATCAAAATGGTAAAGTCACCAAAAACAGGCGCTTATATGTTTGTGGAGTCAGTAATGGCACCAGAGTTTGTCAATGATTTTTTAAACAAAAAATAATTTAGACATTATTGTCTATTTACAAACTGCTTTCATATTTGAAAGCAGTTTTTTTATGTCTATATTTGGGCGGTTTCCTGTCATTATAGCAGTACATTGATTTCGGCTCGACATTTGACTAGTATTTACAAATAAGAATTACGAATGAGTTTTTTTAAAAAAATATTTTCTTCAGAAAAGAAAGAAACCCTAGATAAAGGTCTAGAAAAATCGAAAACATCGTTTTTTTCAAAACTAAATAAAGCAGTTGCTGGAAAATCTAAAGTTGATGATGATGTTCTTGATAACCTGGAAGAAATCTTAGTAAGTAGTGACGTAGGCGTTAATACTACACTTAAAGTTATTGAACGTATTGAAGATCGTGTTGCAAAAGATAAGTATTTAGGGACTTCAGAATTGAATCAAATTTTGCGTGATGAAATTGCTGGTCTTTTATCTGAAACCAATTCAGGTGAAGATACCGAATATGTGATTCCAGAATTACCAAATCAGGCAGATGGTTCTAAAACTCCTTATGTGTTAATGGTTGTTGGAGTTAATGGTGTTGGAAAAACGACTACTATTGGAAAGTTAGCCTACCAATTTAAAAAGCAAGGTTTAAAAGTTGTTCTTGGCGCTGCAGATACATTTAGAGCAGCTGCTATTGATCAACTTCAAGTTTGGGCAGATCGTGTAGATGTTCCTATGATTCGACAAGAAATGGGATCTGATCCTGCAAGTGTCGCTTTTGATGCTTTGCAATCTGGTGTTAATCAAAATGCAGATGTTATTATCATTGATACTGCTGGTCGTTTACATAATAAAGTGAATTTAATGAATGAGTTGACAAAGGTTAAACGTGTCATGCAAAAAGTTGTTGGCGATGCACCTCATGATGTACTTTTAGTGCTTGATGGTTCTACTGGTCAAAATGCTTTTGAACAAGCAAAACAATTTACTGCTGCTACTGAAGTGACTTCGCTTGCCGTTACTAAACTGGATGGAACTGCCAAAGGTGGAGTTGTCATAGGTATAAGTGATCAGTTTCAAATTCCTGTCAAATATATTGGAGTTGGTGAAGGTATTGAAGATTTACAAGTTTTTAATAAATATGAATTTGTAGATTCTTTTTTTAAGTAAGCTCTAATCAATATAAATTTAGATATTTTTAAAGTTCATTTTTCCTTATTTTTATAAAAAATGAAACCATGAGATATTTATTATTCCTTTGCTTTGCTCTTGTTGTATTGTCTTGTAAGAAAGATGATAAGAAAATAGATTTAGAAGTTGAGCCTGCAACAGATATTAGTGCCATTTCTACCAAAGATTTTAGAGATTTTAAAGTTCTAGATTCACAGGTCATTACTACAGAAGAAATTTGGCAAACTTTAGACAAACAGTTAGCAGATTTTTCTGAAGAAAAGTATATTGCTCTCAAATCACTAATTATAGATCAAGACATTCCCACGCTTCAAAAGCATATTTTAGATGGGAAGTTAAGCTATGAAACTGTTGTTAAGTTCTATTTATTCCGTATTAAAACCTTCGATAGAGAAAATGATTTATCCCTAAATTCTGTAATTTCTTTGAACCCAAAAGCCATTGAAGAAGCTATTAAAAAAGATCGTGAGCTTTTAAATAAAAAAATTAAGCATCCTATTTTTGGGATGCCAATTTTATTAAAAGACAATGTCAATGCGGCTGATATGCCAACAACAGCTGGTTCTCTTGCTTTGCAAAAAAACCTAACCTCAGACGCATTTATCACTAGTTCTCTTAAAGAATCTGGAGCTATAATTTTAGGAAAAGCCAATCTAAGTGAATGGGCTTATTTTTTCTGTGGTGAATGTCCTAGTGGTTATAGTGCCATTGGTGGACAAACATTAAATCCTTATGGTCGTAGAATTATAGATACTGGTGGATCTAGCTCAGGAAGTGGAGTTGCGGTTTCGGCAAATTTTTGTGCTGCTGCTGTTGGTAGTGAAACTGCTGGATCAATTTTATCTCCAGCCAGTCAAAACTCTGCTGTTGGTTTAAAACCTACCGTTGGCATACTTAGTAGAACTGGTATTGTCCCAATTTCATCAACCTTAGATACACCTGGTCCCATTACCAAAAATGTGATGGATAATGCTATTGTGTTGGATGCCATGAAAGGTTTTGATAAAGCAGATTTTAAATCTATCATGTATAATTTAGATGCTAAACAATACTTTAATAACCTTTCAGGTGATCACTTAAAAGGAAAACGTTTTGGTGCATTTAAAGAATTGATGGAAGATTCACTTTATGTAAATGCTATAGATGTTTTAAAAAAGAAAGGTGCTGTAATTATTGAAATTAACGAAGAAAAAATTGAATTGCCTAACTTTTTAAGATTACTTAATTTGGATATGAAAGTTGATTTAGCAGCATATTTTAAAACATCTGCTGGTAAAGACCTTACTTATAATTCGATTGAAGATGTGATGGACTTTAATAAAATTAATTCAGAAAAAGCAATGCCTTATGGTCAGAAATTGTTTGAAGGTGTTTCTAAAGATACGAGCACAAAAGAAGAATTTGAATCCATTAAAAAGGTATTAAAAGCCAATGGTAAACAATTTTTTGATATACCAATGGAAAATCAAAATTTGGATGGCATTCTGTCAATTAACAATTACCATGCTGCAGAAGCTGCTGTGGCTGAATATCCAGCACTAACCGTTCCAATGGGTTATACTCGAGAAGGTGTTCCGGAAGGTTTAACTTTTATTTCAAAATCATTATCAGAATATTCATTATTGCAATGGGCTTATGCTTATGAACAAGCTTCTAAGATGAGAGTTGCACCTAAAAAATATAATTAGACAGATTTTTAGATGTATCTTTGCAAACTGAAATTTGTTTATGAGAACTAAATCGCTTAAGAAAAATAGAATCAACGTTGTAACACTTGGCTGTAGTAAAAATGTTTATGACAGTGAAGTGTTGATGGGACAATTAAAGGCTAGTGGGAAAGATGTTGTTCATGAAGAGGAAGGCAATGTTGTTGTCATCAATACATGTGGTTTTATTAATAATGCAAAAGAGGAAAGTGTAAATACCATTTTGGAATTTATGCAGAAAAAGGAAGCTGGCGAAGTTGATAAGGTTTTTGTTACAGGATGTCTGAGTGAACGATATAAGCCAGATTTACAGAAAGAAATTCCGAATGTAGATCAGTATTTTGGAACCACCGAATTACCACAATTATTAAAAGCCTTAGGAGCTGATTATAAACACGAATTAATTGGTGAACGATTAACCACGACTCCAAAAAATTATGCCTATTTAAAAATTGCCGAAGGTTGTGACAGACCTTGTAGTTTTTGCGCCATTCCTTTAATGCGAGGAAAACATAAAAGCACACCAATTGAAGAGATTGTTATTGAAGCTGAAAAGTTAGCTGCAAATGGTGTTAAGGAACTCATTTTGATTGCTCAGGATTTAACCTATTATGGTTTAGATCTTTATAAGAAGCGTAATCTTGCGGAATTACTAGAACATTTGGTTAAAGTGGATGGGATTGAATGGATTCGTTTGCATTATGCTTTTCCTACAGGTTTTCCAATGGATGTTTTAGATGTCATGAATCGTGAACCTAAGGTTTGTAACTATTTAGATATTCCTTTGCAACACATTAGCGATTCAATTCTTAAAAGTATGCGTCGTGGTACCACTAAGGAAAAAACGACAAAGTTACTTAAAGAATTTAGAGCTAAAGTTCCTGAAATGACCATCAGAACTACTTTAATTGTTGGTTATCCTGGTGAAACTGAAGAAGATTTTGAAACCCTTAGAGATTGGGTTAAAGAGATGCGATTTGAACGTTTAGGATGTTTTACGTACTCTCATGAAGAAAATACACATGCTTATAATCTGGAAGATGATGTTCCAGAAGAGGTTAAAATTGAAAGAGCAAACCAGATTATGGAAATTCAATCTCAAATTTCATGGGAATTGAATCAACAAAAAATCGGACAAGAATTCAAAGTCGTTATCGATAGAAAGGAAGGGAACTACTTTATTGGTCGTACAGAATATGATTCTCCAGATGTTGATAATGAAGTTCTAATAGATGCTACAAATATCTATTTAAAAACGGGTGAGTTTACGACAGTTAAAGTCATCGAAGCAGAAGACTTCGATTTATATGCTGAAGTAGTGAGTTAACCGATTTGATTAGTGATTAACATCCATCTCTTGGTCCAAAAGTAAACACGAATTCATAATCCATCTTTTCTCCGTTAGAATTCTCAGCTGGTGTCCATTCTCCTGGAATATTTTTAACGAGATCCATGAGTTTTTCATCAATTGAAGAATAACCCGTTGTCATCGCGTCATGTTTAACATTTGAAACCTTGCCTTCTTTTGTAACCATAAATGATATTTTAATGGCTCCAAGATCGTTACCATTTATAGCATTCATGCTTTCAAGACTATTATCCTTAAGGTAGTTGATTAATACATCATTACCATCTTTATAAGCCGCTTGTTTGTCTGGAACAACGGTTATATGTGGACCAAAAAATCGATCTTCTAATTGACCAGTGTCTTTATTTTTTCCTTTGAATTCTGTTCTAATTGTAAAATGACTAAAGTATCCGGTTGATTTTAAAATTTTCAGTTGTTCAACTGTGAGTTGATCATTAGTGCCTAAGGCGCGAATATTAGAGAGTTGATTGTCTTGTATCATAACAAGTTTTACAGAATGGATATGCTCTATTTGTTGTTTCTCTCCATCATTAAGAAAATCATAAATTGTTGTAGCTTTATCTACGACTGATTTTTTTATTGCTGCAAATCGAGTGTCTACACCATAATATAAGTCTGGAATATCTTTCTTGTTTTCAGTTTTAACATTTTGGTCCAAAGCAAGGTTTTTATTTTCGGATAATTTAGACGCTTCAATTTTACTGCTATTCCAATTTGTGAAACATAAAAATAACAAGCTTACTATAGCTAACGACGTACTAAAAATTATAATATTCTTTTTCATAACAAATGTGCTTTGAGATTAATGTCTTTCAAATGTATGTTAGAAAGTGAGTTTTGTTATCAGAATAAATGTAAAAAAAGTGCAAATTTTGTGTCAAATGCTTCAAGTAATTAAAAAAATAGAGGCTTTTCAATTGTTTAGAAGTGACCTAAAGTTGTTGATCTCGCTGTCTTCGTTTGTCATATTTAAGATCTTTAAGTAGACTAGATTTAATGCCTACAAAAAAGTTCCATGAATTATAAGTGCCGAATGGTACCCAACTAAAATTAAGTCGCCAAGAGAGTAAGTCACGTTCAAACCTAAATTGCGTCAAGGTAAATCCTTGGTTTTTCACATCGTAACCAGAAGAAGCTCCAACTGACCATCGAGGTGATAATTCAACATCACCTGAAAACATGAGAGAATGGGATGATATTTCATTCTGTCTGGTACTATTTGAGTAATTAACGGCATAGGCTAAACGCAAACTCCAAGGTATTTTATAGTTGTAATGTTCGGAAGGTTCTTCGTCTTTATCTTTGCTTTTGTCGTCATCAGTTAATCTTTGATCTGCAAAGTCTTGAGGTTTACCAAACAAATCATCAGCACGACCACCACTTCTAATAGATTCTTGAATGGCTGGATCATCTTGGTCAGCACCTGAGCCTTCAAATGTTTTACTAGAAAGTGTATAGCTCATATTTATATTAGCTGTTGTTAACCTAAATAAACTACCACCATTATTAATGTTATAGGTATTAACTCTTCGGTTATTATTATCAAGTGCGTAAGGATCTAATGTCGCACCAAAGTTAATACTCATCTTATCATTTAATATAGTTGTTCCTCCAGTGACTCGCATTGGACTCCATTTTAAGGAATCTGCAGCAAAATTATAGGATGTTGAAAAATTAAGGTTGTTAAGCAGGATTACCTTTTTTGATTCAGTTGCTGTGCTATCATTATCTCTTACTTTTGCTTCAAAGTTATTACCTACAGAAATTCCTAAAGAACTTGAAAAGTTTTGATTTGGAGCTCCAAAAATTGAACCCTGAAAACGCGTGTATTCTTCACGTCTTATATCATCTGTTGTTGTTCCATTTGCATCAACAACTTCAAACGAATCGTAGTACTGATCAAAAGCTGGATTGATATTGTAACTAATAGATGGTCGAATAACATGCCTAATGGCTTGAATTTTTGGGTCTTTACCTTCTTTTTTGAAATCGAATAATCCATATACTGTGGTTCCAATACTAGTGCTAAAATTGTAAGTATAAAAGCGGTCAAAACCAGTAAGATCTTCAGTAATTATAGTTTCAGTCTCTTGATCGTAAAATTTATTTATGGTATTGTAAGTCCAATTCTCTTCAAAATTGGCACTAGCACTCATGCTAAAATATTTAAAGACTTTGAAATTGGTTGTAATAGGTATTGAATGTTTGGCTCCAATTCTGGCTTCATCAAACATTTCTTTCTTGAAAAATAATGTATCCGTAGTTTCAATCCTGTTTTCAGCCCTTACATTATATTGAAAGTTGATATTCTGAATAATTCCTTTTTTAGCACCAACCTTAGGTTCAAATGGAAACACACGGCTTACGCTTCCTTGAAACGTTGGTAAGGTCATATTAATAACTTCAGTACTGGTGTTTTGCGAGTGTGTAGCAGTAATACTCATGTTAGCTTGTGGTTCGCCTTGAAAGGTTTTTGAATACGAAACAGAAGAAGCTAAGGTGTTGTTTTGGGCATTTGAGAGGTTCAATTGGTTTATAGATTGTCTAAAATATGTGCTACTACCTAAATTCACAGATGCCGAAAACCTAGAACTCGGATTAGCTTTTGCATCCTGACTATGAGACCATCTTATATTGTAAATAGTAGATTTTGAAAAATCGGGAAAGCCTCTTTCACTATTAATAAGATTCTCATACCTAATACTTAAATTTCCATTGAATCTATAACGAGTAGCGTAATTGGTTTCAAATCGTAAACCATAACTTCCATTGGTGTAATAATCTCCTAGAACGGCCAAATCTATATAATCACTAATAGCAAAATAATAACCTCCATTCTGTAAAAAATAACCTCTGTCATTACCGTTATCTTCACCAAAAGAAGGAAAAATGACACCTGATGTGTGTTTGTCACTCATAGGAAAATAGGCAAAAGGTAATCCAATAGGCGTTGGAACATCATAAATAAACATATTTGTCAAACCTGTAACGACTTTCTTCCCAGGAACAATTTTTGCTTTTCTCATTAAGAAATAATATTCAGGATCATCTAGATTTTCAGACGTTGTAAACTTTGCATCTTTAACAAAGTAAACTGAATCATTTTCTTTTTTAGTAATATCTGAAATAATTGTGCCACCACTTTGTTCAGTTCTCGAATTAAAAATAAGTGCCTTTTTAGAGACCGTATTAAAAATAATAGAATCAGGTTCAACTACATTGGTACCTTGAGTAAACACGGGTGATTGCGTATATACACCAGCAGTGTCTTTTAGTCGTCCTGCGTATACTAGGTCTTTATTGTGGTCTATAACAATTACACCTGCAGTAATAGTCATGTCACCATATATTATTTCTGCTTCATTATAAAGTGTTGTTTGTTGTAGTCTTTGGTTTAAGGATACGTAATCTTTGGCTTTATAATTAACAATATCTGTAAGAAACTCTTTTTTCTCTGCAACCGAATCATTACGAGTACTGTCAATTTCTTTAAAAGGCATAGGTAATCCTAAAAGTGAATCTGTTTTTACCACTGTAGAATCAGTGATTGGTTTTGGCTTAATCGGATCTTTAGGTTTTGGCAACTCCTGTGCAAAGCAAAACATGTTGATAAACACGGTAAAACTTAAGGTAAAAAGTATATGAAAGCTTTTTGTATGCAATGCTTTTAAATGTATTTTTGCTAAAGTATGGCTCGGTTTTTGAATTGCCAAAATTACATATATTTTTTATGAATAGTTTATAATTTAATCAATTTATAAAAAGTGGTGAAACTCAGTTATAACAAGTATATACTGATAATTTTAAAATAAACCGAAAGTATTAACCGTTAGTAAAAGTATGAAAACGAACTTACAATATATTATCGTATGTATTGCCCTAATATTTACATGTTTTTTAACATCTGCAAATAACTATAATAAGACTAACGATAAGTTTGTCGTGGTACTTGATGCAGGACATGGAGGACATGATTCTGGGAATTTAGGCAATGGATATAGAGAAAGTGATATCGCACTTAAAATAGTTTTGGCAGTTGGTAAACAACTCGAGCAAAATGAAGGAATTAAAGTCATCTATACAAGAAAAAATGACACTTTTGTGACCTTGAGAGGTCGTGCTAAAATTGCAAATGACGCTGGAGCCGATTTATTCGTGTCTGTGCATTGCAATGCACATAACTCTGCAGCTCATGGTACTGAAACATTTGTACTAGGTTTGCACGCAAATCAGAGAAATTTTGAAATTGCAAAGAAAGAAAACGAAGTAATCTTTTTGGAGGCTGATTTTGAAAAACATTATGAAGGTTTCGATCCTAATTCACCAGAGTCCATGATTGGAATCACCTTGATGCAAGAAGAATATTTAGAACAAAGTATTCGTCTGGCTCGTCTAGTTGAAGATAGTTTTAAAGATAAAAGAAAACGCAATAGTCGTGGTGTAAAACAAGCTGGGTTTTGGGTATTGCATAACACATATATGCCTAGCATTTTAATAGAAACAGGGTTTTTGACCTATAAAAAAGAAGGTGCTTATTTAAATTCTAAAAACGGACAATCTAAAATGTCTAGTTCTATTATTGAAGCCATTTTAGCATACAAAAAAAACCTAGACCAAAATATTGGAGAGAATATCTACGAAGACAAATCTCCTATAGATTCTGACGAAACTGACGAAACAACACTTGTTTATGACAATGTTATTTTTAAAGTTCAAATAGCAGCAAGTTCAAGAGATTTGGCGCCAAAATCGTATAATTTTAAAGGGCTTACTGATATTTCTAAAGAGAAGGTAGGCGGACTTTATAAATATTATTACGGAAATACTTCAGATTACAACGAAATTAGACGTTTAGAAATCATTTCCAAGCAAAAAGGATATACGAGTAGTTTTGTTGTTGCCTTTAAAGATGGAGAGCAAATTAATCTATCAGAAGCACTAAAAACAAGCCCGAAATAGAAACATTCTTTATATATTTATTGCTAAGTTTGTTATAACCAAATATTAGACGCATTGAAAATCTCAAGAGAAGTAAAAACAGCAGTATTAGTCATATCTGGCATTCTACTATTCATTTTCTTATTCAATTATCTTAAAGGAGAAAACATATTAGACTCTTCGAGAACGTATTATACACTTTACGATAATGTGGAAGGTTTGGCGCCTTCAACTCCAGTAACTATCAATGGAATGAATGTTGGTAAGGTGAAAAGTATTGAATTCAAAGGTGATGGTTCTGGTAAATTATTAGTGACATTATTGGTAGATAATGATTTTCAATTTTCAAAAAACAGCACAGCTCAGTTGTATGATCTCGGATTAATTGGAGGTAAAGCTGTAGCCATTATACCTGCTTTTGATAATGCTGATAATGCTAAATCTGAGAGCTATCTTAAAACAACTGTTAAAGCAGGTCTTACAGAATTGGTTAATCAACGCCTAACTCCTTTGCAAGAAAAGATAGAAAGTGTAATGGAAAATACAGATTCATTACTCATAAGTTTGAATGAAGTTCTCGATAGCAAAACAAAAAATAATTTAAAGGAAGGAATTGCAGAATTGAATGCGACTATAAAGTCTTTTAAAAACACATCGATGTCTCTAAATAGACTAGTAGATACAAATCAAGAAAAGTTAACAGAGACGATTTCAAATTTTGAAAAAACATCTGAAAATTTTGCAAAATTATCAGATTCGGTAGCTGATGCTAATTTGGCTCAAACCATGAAAGACCTTCAATCTACGATTAAAAACTTTGATGCTATACTGCTAAGTATTAATAATGGCGAAGGTAGTATTGGGAAATTATTAAAGGAAGAAGGTTTGTATGATAATTTAGAGGCTGCCTCTAAAGAAATGGAAGAATTAATTAGAGATATTAAATTACATCCTGCTCGATATAGACGTATCTTATCGAAAAAGGAGATACCATATGAACCACCAACAGAAGACGATCAAAAGAATTAGACTGCAATGGAATATTTACCTAACATAATATTTGCCATTATTCTTACCATTGGCATTGGTTATTTTGCTAGAAATATAAAGAAACTCTTCAGAAACATTAAACTAGGTCGAGATCTTGATGTTTCTGATGATAAACCACAACGATGGAAAAATATGAGCATGATTGCTCTAGGACAAAGTAAAATGGTAAAACGCCCAATTGCTGGTTTTTTGCACATTATTGTCTATGTTGGTTTCGTAATTATCAATATTGAAGTCCTTGAAATTATCATTGACGGCTTATTCGGTTCACATCGCATTGGATTGAAAGTACTTCCAACTTCCGTTTATGGGTTTTTAATTGGAGCTTTTGAAATATTGGCAGTTCTCGTTTTTGTATCGGTAATTTTGTTTTGGTTACGACGAAATGTGATTAGAATAAAACGTTTTCTAAGTTCAGAAATGAAAGGTTGGCCAAAGAATGACGGAAATAATATTCTGTATTTTGAAATGGTTTTGATGACCTTATTTTTAGTTATGAATGCAACAGATATACAGTTTCAAACTTTAGATTCTGGAAATATTATCAGTCAATTCATAACACCATGGTTTGATGGTTTATCTGAAAGTACCATTCACCTTATAGAAAGAGCTGCTTGGTGGATGCATATCATTGGGATCTTAATATTCTTGAATTACCTCTATTTTTCAAAGCATTTGCATATTCTACTGGCGTTTCCAAATACATACTATGGAAAACTTACTCCCAAAGGTCAGTTTGAAAATCTTGAAGCTGTAACTAACGAAGTTAAAATGATGATGGATCCTAATGTTGATCCATTTGCTGCTCCTCCCGAAGCTGCTGAAGCAGCGATGCCAGCTAAATTTGGAGCAAGTGATGTGCAAGATTTAAGTTGGGTAAATTTATTAAATGCGTATACATGTACCGAATGTGGTCGGTGTACGAGTGAATGTCCAGCTAATCAAACTGGTAAAAAATTATCACCTCGAAAAATAATGATGGATACACGTGATCGTCTAGAAGAGGTTGGGAAAAATATAGATGCTAATAAAGGCGAGTTTAAGGATGATGGGAAGCAATTATTAGGTGATTATATCACTAACGAAGAACTTTGGGCTTGTACGAGCTGCAATGCTTGTGTTGAAGCTTGTCCTGTTAGTATAGATCCATTACATATTATAATGCAAATGCGTCAATATTTGGTTATGGAACAAAGTGCTGCTCCAACAGAACTCAATACGATGATGACTAACATAGAAAACAATGGAGCGCCTTGGCCTTATAACCAAATGGATAGATTAAATTGGAAAAACGAATAATGATATGAGCGAACAACTTAATGTGCCAACGATGGCAGAATTTATGGCTCAAGGCAAACAACCTGAAGTGTTATTTTGGGTTGGATGTGCAGGAAGCTTTGATGATAGGGCAAAAAAAATTACCAAAGCATTCGTTAGATTGCTCAATAGAGCTAATGTTGAATTTGCCGTTTTAGGGACTGAAGAAAGTTGTTCTGGTGATCCAGCAAAACGTGCAGGTAATGAGTTTTTGTTTCAAATGCAAGCGGTCACTAATATTGAAGTACTTAATGCTTACGAAGTTAAAACTATTGTAACTGCTTGTCCGCATTGCTTTAATACCATCAAAAATGAATATCCTGGACTTGGTGGAAATTACAAAGTAATGCATCATACCCAGTTTTTAAAAGATTTGCTTAATGATGGTCGATTAACCATTGAAGGCGGACAATTTAAAGGTAAACGAATTACATTTCATGACCCTTGTTATTTAGGTCGTGCTAACAATGTTTATGAAGCACCTCGTGATTTGATTAGAAAGCTAGATGCCGAATTGGTAGAAATGAAATCATGTAAATCTAGAGGTTTGTGCTGTGGAGCTGGAGGAGCTCAAATGTTTAAGGATGCTGAACCAGGTAGCAAAGAGATTAATATTGAAAGAACCGAACAAGCCTTAGAAACAAAACCAGAAATTATTGCTGCTGGTTGCCCGTTTTGTAATACGATGATGACCGATGGTGTTAAGAATAAAGAAAAAGAAGGTGATATTGCTGTAATGGATATTGCAGAATTAATCGCAAATGCTCAAGATTTATAAGTAATGGACAGAGAGAAATTACTCATGAAACCTATAGTTATAACAGGAGTTATAAATGGCTTATTGTTTGCTTTGTTTATGGCAGGATTTGGTTACTTTAATGGCGATTCTTTTTCCATATTAAAATTTCTTTTTCATTTTATGTTTTTTGGTTTTTTCATGGCAATATCCTTTAGATATAAATACACTAAAAAGAAAGATTAAATGGCAGAAGTGAGTAAAAAACGAATTATTAAAGCAGGTTTAATTGGTGGAACAATATTTAGTGTAGTTGTGCTTCTTGTTGACAAGCTTATGGGTAGAGATTTTTCTTGGTTGAGATTGGGTTTCTATTTTGTTTTTGGCGTTCTCATGTATGGATTTCTGACGTACAGGAATTTTAAAAAACATAAAAAATAATTATAGATCATGTTAGTTGATTTCAATACCTTACCTGAAGAATCAAGAGTTTGGATTTACCAAGCTAATCGAT
Source organism: Psychroserpens sp. (assembly GCF_034670085.1). Lineage (GTDB taxonomy): Bacteria > Bacteroidota > Bacteroidia > Flavobacteriales > Flavobacteriaceae > Psychroserpens. The sequence goes on from NZ_JAXMOD010000007.1 coordinate 131,120, forward strand.
CGTTTACAGATGAAGAAATTGTAGATATAGAAGATAAATTAAAAATTTTCATTGAAAACTGGACAGCTCATGGAAGTGATTTGCAGTCTGGATTTACTATACAATACAAACGTTTTATCGTTATTGCTCTTAATCAAAACCTCAATATTGCAACGGGTTGCAGTATAGATGCTTCTGTTCATTTTTTTCAACAATTAGAAAAAGATTATAATGTAGATCTTATGGATAAAATGAATGTATCCTATAAACAAGGTGAATACGTTGCATACAAAACACTTTTAGACTTCAAAAAAATGGCTAAAGACAAAGCCGTTTCAAAAAATACGATTGTATTTAATAATATGGTGACTAATATTGCAGAATTCAATGAAAATTGGGAAGTGCCTGCAAGTGAAAGTTGGCATAGTAGATTCTTAAAATAAATCAAGCTACGATTTAATATGACCAAAGATATTTTTTTAATGAACATTTCTGGCCAAGATAAGCCAGGATTGACGTCAAGTTTAATGGGTGTTTTGTCCCAATATGGTGCCAAAATTTTAGATATAGGTCAAGCAAATATTCATGACACATTATCTTTAGGATTTATGTTTGAAATTGAGTCTGGACTCAACTCATCTTCAGTATTAAAAGATTTATTGTTTAAAGCCTATGAACTGGGTGTGACAGCTAAATTCTCACCAATTTCCCTTGATAATTATGAAAAATGGGTGAATCTGCAGGGCAAAGATCGTTATATAGTAACCATTTTGGGTGAAAAATTATCTGCTGAACAAATTTCTCAAGTCACAAAAGTAATCTCTGATAAGAACTTAAATATCGATGCTATTAAGCGACTAACAGGACGTATGTCACTTGTTAATGAAGAAAAATATCCACGCGCTTCAATTCAATTATCTATAAGAGGAAAAATTGATTGCAAAGCAGATTTTACAGAAAAATTCATGCAAATCTCTAGAGATTTAGATGTCGATATTGCATTTCAAGAAGATAATATTTTCAGGAGAAACCGACGTCTCGTATGTTTCGATATGGATTCTACACTGATTCAAGCAGAAGTTATTGATAAATTAGCTGAGCTTGCTGGTGTTGGACCTGAAGTAAAAGCAATTACTGAGTCTGCAATGCAAGGAGACATAGATTTTAATGAGAGTTTTATCAAACGAATGAAGCTTTTAAAAGGCCTTAAAGAAGACGTACTTCATGATGTCGCTGTTAATTTGCCAATTACTAAAGGTGCAAAACGATTGATTGATACCTTAAAAAGTTATGGATTTAAAACGGCTATTCTATCTGGTGGATTTACCTATTTTGGAAATTACCTTAAAGAAGAATTGGGTATGGATTATGTCTATGCAAATGAACTTGAAATTAAGGATGGTGTCTTAACAGGTGGTTATATTGGTGAAATTGTCGATGGAACTAAAAAGGCTGGATACCTTAAAGAAATTGCTAAAATGGAAGGTATAGATATCAGTCAAACTATTGCTGTAGGTGATGGTGCAAACGATTTGCCTATGCTTAATTTAGCTGGATTAGGCATTGCGTTTCATGCTAAGCCAACAGTAAAAGATAATGCCCAAAGTTCGATATCTAGTATTGGATTAGATGGTGTACTTTATCTGTTAGGTTATCACGATAGACATATCGATTTAGTTGAATAGTATTCATACTTAATTTGTTTACAACCTTCTTTATAAATCTATCTTAAAGTCTTTATACTTCCTCTTAAAAATACTATTTTGGCATAGTTTTTAGTTATGTTTATTAGACTCCAAATGTAGATTAGATTTATGCGTTATATATTGTCCCTTATCACCATTATTATATGTTCAAATACTGTAATTTCTCAAGACAGCAGTCATCCCTTATTCGCTAAAGATATTCAAGCCCAAAAAAAATGGGTGGATAGTTTGTATAATGCCATGTCTTTAGAGGAAAAAGTTGGCCAATTATTTATGGTTAGAGCGTTTTCAAATCAGACAAAGGCTCATGAAAATGAAATTGCAAAACTGATAAACGAGAATCATATTGGAGGCTTAATTTTTTCTACAGGTGGTCCAGTTAGGCAAGCGAAACTCAATAACTTATACCAGGCCATTTCAAAAACGCCATTGCTTATTGGTATGGATGCAGAATGGGGTTTGAGCATGCGTTTAGATTCTACTTATGCGTTTCCTTGGAATATGACACTTGGAGCAATTCGAGACAATAAATTGATTGAGCGTACAGGCTATCAAATTGGTGAACATTGTAAACGAATTGGTGTACACTTTAATTTTGCGCCAGTTGTCGATATCAATACAAATCCGAAAAACCCAATTATAGGGAATCGTTCCTTTGGGGAAGATCGCGATAATGTCACCGAAAAAGCTCTGGCATTTATGAAAGGTATGCAAGATGCTGGCGTGTTAGCAAATGCGAAACATTTTCCAGGTCATGGAGATACAGAAAGTGATTCTCATAAAACATTACCTACCATTAGCTTTGATGAAAAGCGAATTGATTCCGTAGAGTTATATCCTTATCGTAAACTCATTGAAAAAGGCTTGTCTAGTGTCATGGTAGCCCATTTAAATGTGCCAAGTTTAGAACCACGAAGTGGATTTCCATCATCGCTTTCAAAACATATTGTTTCAGATATATTGAAGGATTCTTTGGCGTTCAAAGGACTTATTTTTACAGATGCACTAGAAATGAAAGGCGTTTCAAATTACAGCGTTCCTGGAGAGATTGATTTGGCTGCGTTTCAAGCAGGTAATGATGTGCTACTCATTTCAGAAGATGTTCCGAAGGCAATAGATAAAATTATTGAAGCTTATAATGCAAAAGATATTTCAGAAGAACGCTTAGCACATTCAGTTAAAAAAATATTGATGGCTAAATATAAAGTTGGACTACAAGCTTACAGCCCAATAGGTACAGCAACCTTGTTTGATGATCTTAATCGTCTTAAAGATGATTTGTTATATGAAGAGTTATTAGAAAATGCAATTACAGTCGTTCGAAACAAATCCGAAGTATTACCATTAAGGAATCTTCAAACTAAAAAAATCGCCTACGTTCAATTTGGTGATGATGATGGTTCAACGTTTTACAATGAATTGAAAAAATATAGCAAGGTGCATCAAGTCAAGGCTGAAAAACTTGACGAATTGATTACCAAACTTCAAAATTATAATACAGTTATTATTGGTTTGCATCGTTCTAATAAACATGCTTGGGAGAAGTTTGAATTTACCGATAAGGAATTGGTTTGGCTCTATGAAATAGCAAGGACCAATACAGTAATCTTAGACGTGTTTACAAGACCATATGCACTAATAGATTTAAAAACAGTTGAAAATATTGACGGTATTGTAATGAGTTATCAAAATAGTACTATTGCACAAGAAAAATCTGCTCAAGCTATCTTTGGTGCTATTCCTGTTAAAGGTACGTTGCCAGTTTCAACAGGCGACTATTTTAAGGTTAATGATGGGATGACTTATAATGCATTAAATTCACTTAGTTATGGTTTGCCAGAACGTGTTGGTATGAGTTCAGAAATTTTAAAACGAGTTGATTCCATAGCACAATATGCAGTAGATAACAAAATGACACCTGGAATTCAGTTACTTATTGCTAGAAAAGGAAAAGTTATTTATAATAAGAATTTTGGCCATCATACCTATAGCAAAAAACAGGCTGTAAAGTTTGAAGATGTGTATGACGTTGCTTCGCTTACAAAAATATTAGCAACCTTACCATTAATGATGGAATTGGAAGAAAAAGGAGCTGTGTCATTAGACACAAAATTGTCTAAAATGTTACCAGAGTATGCGTCTTCTAATAAAAAGAATGTCACGATTAAGCAAATGTTATCACACTATGCTAGATTAAAGCCTTGGATTCCATTTTATATGGCGACATTAGATTCGGTTACAAAAAAACCAGATTCAAAATACTACAGAAGGAAAGCAACTTCAAAGTTTAATATTAAAGTTGCTGAAGATTTATATCTTAGAAAAGATTATCCAGATTCTATTCAGAAAATTATTAAAGACAGTGATTTATTATCCAGGTTGCGCTACCGTTATAGCGATATGCCTTATTATATTTTAAAAAAATATATTGAAAAGTATTATAAAAAACCTTTAGATGAATTGGTTCAAGATCATTTCTATCAATCTATAGGTGCAAATTATACAACTTATAACCCATCAGTTAAGTTTAGTAATTTGAATATTATACCAACCGAAATCGATGATTATTATCGTTATCAGAAAATTCACGGATATGTTCATGATATGGGTGCAGCAATGCAAAATGGAGTCGGAGGTCATGCAGGTGTGTTTAGCAATGCTAATGATGTCGGAAAAATTATGCAAATGTATTTGCAAAAAGGCTATTATGGCGGAAAAAGATATTTGAATACAGAAACGTTAGATAAGTTTAACACGTGTTACTATTGCGAGGATGATAATAGACGAGGTATTGGTTTTGATAAGCCGCAATTAGGTGATGAAGGACCAACCTGTGGTTGTTTGTCGATGACTAGTTTTGGACATTCAGGATTTACAGGAACTTATGCTTGGGCAGATCCAGAAGAAGAAATCATTTATATATTTTTAGCCAACAGAACGTACCCAAAAGCAGGTAAAAATCTCTTGCTCAGAGAGAACATAAGAACAAATATTCAAGAAGCTATTTATGAAGCTATTATAGATTAATAGTAAGATAAACCCTTTCAAAATGTTAAAAGGTTTCTCTTTAAGGTGTATAAATCTTTATCTTTACGTTCAGTCTAAATAAATAGTTGAGTTGTAGGTTTTGAACATTAATTGCGACTACTTACTAAAATCATTTCAATGAGAATAGGAATTGTATGTTACCCAACATTTGGAGGTAGTGGAGTTGTAGCCACAGAACTAGGATTAGAATTATCAAAACGTGGACATGAAATTCATTTCATTACCTATAGCCAGCCAGTTCGATTAGAATTATTAAGTAATAATGTACATTACCATGAGGTAACCGTTCCAGAATATGCTTTGTTTTTATATCAGCCTTATGAGTTGGCTTTATCTAGTAAATTAGTTGATATGGTAAAGCTTCATGATATAGAAATTTTACATGTACATTATGCTATTCCACATGCTTATGCAGCCTATATGGCTAAAAAAATGTTGCAAGAAGAAGGGATTTACATTCCAATTGTAACTACACTTCACGGAACAGATATCACTTTAGTTGGAAGCCACCCTTTTTATAAAACAGCAGTAACCTTTAGTATAAATAAATCAGATGCTGTGACTTCGGTGTCTCAAAGTTTAAAAGATGATACTTTACGTTTATTCGAGATTAAAAATGAAATTGAAGTTGTGCCAAACTTTATAGATTTAAGTAAACATGAAAATCATTTTACCGATTGCCAACGTGGAATGATGGCTACTGATGAAGAAAAAATTATTACGCATATCAGTAATTTCAGAGAAGTAAAGCAAATTCCAGATGTAATTAAAGTTTTTAATGAAATACAAAAGGAAATGCCAGCAAAATTGATGATGGTTGGTGAAGGTCCAGAACGAGAACCAGCCGAACAATTATGTGCCAAATTAGGTATTAGTGATAAAGTAGTTTTCTTCGGTAATAGTAACGAGATAGACAAAATCCTTTGCTTTAGTGATTTGTTTTTATTACCATCCATTACAGAAAGTTTTGGTTTAGCAGCATTAGAAGCAATGGCTTCTGGAGTGCCTGTGATTTCTAGTAATACAGGAGGAATTCCAGAAGTTAATACCGAAGGTTTTTCAGGATATTTAAGTCCAGTTAATGACATTGAAGGCATGTCAAAAAATGCCATTCATATATTAAGTGATAGTAAGCGTTTAGCACAATTTAAAACTAATGCTAAAGAAGCTTCGAAACGCTTTGATATTCATGCCATTGTACCGCAATACGAAAAAATATATGAAGATACTTTACAGAAGTGTCTGGTTTTGTAAATGCGTAATATGTTGCTAAATTCTAGGTATCGAATAAAATAACCTTACATTTGCCGTTAACGAAAGAGGTAACCTAAATAAAAGTGTTTATCTCACAATTTTTATTTATGTCATTTCAATCTTTAGGCTTATCTGATGCCTTGTTAAAAGCAATTAGCAAAAAAGGATACGAAACTCCCAGTCCAATTCAAGAAAAAGCGATTCCTCCAGTTTTAGAAGGTCGTGATGTATTAGCATCAGCACAGACAGGAACTGGAAAAACTGCAGGTTTTACATTACCATTATTACATTATTTATCTGAAAATCCTAAAGCTAAATTTAGACCAATTCGCGCTCTAATATTAACACCAACACGTGAGCTTGCTGCGCAGGTTTATGAAAGTGTTAAGGACTATAGTGAATATTTGGATATTAGAAGTGCAGTGATTTTTGGAGGTGTGAATCAAAAACCACAAGCTGCTACAATTCGTCGTGGTGTTGATGTATTGGTTGCTACTCCTGGTCGTTTATTAGATTTACATAATCAAAACTTATTATCTCTAAAACGAGTTGAGGTTTTTGTACTTGATGAAGCCGATCGTATGCTCGATATGGGTTTTTTGAGAGATATAGAACGTGTCATGAAACTAATGCCTGAAAAACGTCAGAACTTAATGTTTTCGGCAACGTTTTCTAAGGATATTCGAAAGCTGGCGAATGGAATATTAAACAATCCAGTACAAGTTGAAGCAACTCCTGAAAACACAACAGTTGAAGCTATTTCTCAAAAAGTATATCGAGTTGCTAAAGGATTAAAAACAGGTTTAATTATTAAACTTATTATTGATGGCAACTGGAAACAAGTTCTTGTGTTTACGAGAACCAAACATGGCGCCAACAAGCTGTGTAAAAAAATGATTAGTTCTGGAATTACTGCGGCAGCTATTCATGGAAATAAAAGTCAAGGGGCAAGAACTAAGGCCTTAGCCGGATTTAAAAGTGGAAGCGTTAAGGTGCTAGTCGCCACAGATATTGCTGCTCGTGGATTAGATATTCCGTTATTACCTCACGTTGTAAATTTTGAATTGCCTAATATTTCTGAAGACTATGTGCATCGAATTGGCAGAACAGGTAGAGCAGGAGCAGATGGTCAAGCGATATCCTTGGTTAGTGCCGATGAAACAACATTTATGCGTGACATAGAGAAATTAATCGGACAAAAAATTGAAGTAGAAATTCTTGATGGATTTGAACCAGATCCTAATGCGTCGACTGAACCAATTAGACCTGGTCAAAATAGACAACCTCGAAATTCTCGTAAGTCTGGTTCTAAAAATTCTGGTGGTAATAGACATAATTCCAATAGAAATAAAAGTAACAATTCTAGACGACGAAACGATAGACGAAACTAATCTAGTTGTCATTGCGAGTTGCTTTTTTAGCAACGTGGCAATCTCTAGCCCATATATATATGACAGAATTATTAAAGCACAAAATTATAGAAGTCTGCAATAAAAAGATTGCACAAAAGGGAGATACTGTTGGTATTTCATTTTATGCTTTTTTCAAAAACAAAAATGATAATCCAGAATTGTTAATGGAAGCTGCTACTTGGTGGATTCAAACTCATAAATTAAATCATTTTGAAAAAGCAGTCAAGATTAAAAAACTGGTTGAAAATTTATAATGGAAACTCAAAAAAACAATCCATTACATGGTGTAAAATTAGAGCAGATTGTTACCGATTTACACGCTCATTATGGTTGGGAATATATGGGTCACGAAATTAATATCAGATGCTTTAATGAGAATCCATCAGTAAAATCAAGTTTAAAATTTTTAAGACGTACGCCTTGGGCAAGAACTAAGGTAGAACACATGTATTTAAAAATGCTTGACAATAAAGCATCTAAAAAATAGCTTTAAGCTCGTCATCATCTTCTTCATTTTCTTTTAGTTCAACGTATTCAATTAAGTCTTTGGGTAAATTGTCTTTTCGGGTGAGTTTCATTGGAAATGGAACGATGCACGCCAAAAAAATCATAAAAACTAAAGCCATAAGCCTTAGTGCTTTTTTAATTTTCATAATATAATAGAATGAGCATCAACAGACATGTGATGCAATTAGTATATAGCTAATAGGATAGCCATGAAGGGCTATTTTGAAATTATACTATGAAATCTTCGTAAAGTGATTTATTATTGGTAAAAACACAAAACTTCGACTGAAGTTGTTCCGTTATAACTGAGCGTGTTTTGATTGAGTAGGTTTTAAAATGGATGTACTCTTTTAAATTTTGTGCAGTTTGAAATGTGTAGAATGAAAATTTCGGACAATTAAAAAAAGTGGCAAATACAATGTTATTTGCTTTTTCAAACCTTATAGAAAAGCACTTGCTTGGTGTTTCTTTAATAAGCAATTCAGTTTTAATCACTTCAGGTAGTGCAGAGTTTACACCATTTGAAAATGAAACCAAACTAAATATAAAACTTAGAGCTAAGAAAAAGGTTCCAATATTCTTTAATTTCACCATAATCAAAAATAGTAAATTTTTAGATGAAAACTTAGACGTTTTGTTCGGCAAGAAAACCAGCTAGTTTTTTTCCTTTTTTTCTATCTAAATAGCGTCTTAAAACACCACCTTTTACATTATTAACATCAAATTCAACGATAAAAGCGCGTTCATCTATATCAGCGACAAGACGATACATTTTTTTTATATCAATTCGATTGATAATGCTATGAATAATATCAAAATCTTGTTTTTTACCTGTGCTTCCAAAACCTTTACGTCCTTTGTATAAGGTCATTCCAGCGCCAAGTTCGGTAATAATAGCAGCTTCAATTTTAGAATATTCTTGAGATACTATGGTCACACCAATAAAGTCTTCAAAACCTTCAATAACTAAATCGGTAACTTTTGCGGTTACGATATAGGTTAAAATTGAATACATCGCAACTTCAGTTGAAATCATAAAGGCAGTAATACTAAACAGAATAACATTAAAAAATAAAATGACTTTTCCGATACTGATGCCAAATCTATCATTGATAAAGACACCTAAGATTTCTGAACCATCTAATACTGATCCGTTTCGAATGGCAATGCCAATACCAGAACCTAAAAAGAGTCCACCAAAAATTGAAATAAGAAGCTTGTCTTCGGTAATGATTGCAAAATTTTCAAAATGAATAAAAAATGCCAGTCCTAAAATACTTATGATGGATTTGACAACAATTCGTTTTGAGACCGTGTAATAGCCAAGAATTAAAAAAGGAATACTAAATAGAATTAATAAGTAAGATAAATTGATATCTACTTGGGTTTTAACGAGGAGCGCCATTCCAGTAACACCACCATCTAAAAACCCGTTAGGTAATAAAAACGCTTTTAGACCTATACTAGCTAATATAATTCCTAAGAATATTTGAAAATATTCAGAAATCAATTGATAATATTTAGTGCGTTTAGTGAGCATAGATCTTAGGATTTATTTGAATGTTCTTAGCATAATTAAGCATTTTTAAAAACAACAATGTCTTGATAGCTAGCATTTTTAGAATAATTACTTTTATCTTTCCAAAACCCATCGATTATCTCTACAAGGTCAAGGTTTTCTTTGTTTAACATGGTTTTTAAAGTGTTTTTATGAATAGCGATATTGCCAGATTTTACATCTTCATTCATTAAACGGTAGCCATTTTTTTTAATAGGAAATTTAAATTTATTTTCAGTGCTTATGTGATTTTCATTGGAGTCATCGTATAGAAAAAAAGTTGAAAAAGCCAGACCATCAGTTTTAAGTACTCTACAAATTTCTTTAAAATAATTTTGAATTTCACCAATTTGCATGTGCGTAAATACCGAAAATGAAAAGATTTTAGTAAAAGCATCTTTTTCATATGGAAAAACAAATTCTTCTGCCCTTAAATTTGAGGTGTTATACAAATCATTAAATAATGGAACATACTTGAATTCAAAGTTTGAGAAATCTTTTCCTATTTTAGAATTGCACCAATCAACACCAAGTTTAACCACATCAAAGCCTTTATAAACACCATCAGATTCAAGGTATTCTGTAAGTGCAATTGCTGTTCTTCCAATTCCACTTCCTATATCTAAAATTTCATCATTTGGCTTTAAGTCAATATGATTTTTTAATAACATGAGTTGCCTTTGCCCTTGATCAATATAAGCTTCAGCATTTGCAGGTGAACCTGTATAAATTGATCCTCTTGGCGGCACATATTTATGACGTTTGCCTTGAATCTTATCTAATAAATCTATTGGGAAATAATACAAACGTCTAATGAAAAAACGATGCTTTGGAGATAAACTATACCAAAATTTCCTTAGAGATTCTTTATTCATAAATGTGTTAGTTATTTAATTGTCTTAGACCTTCATAAATGACAATACTGACTGAATTTGCTAAATTTAGACTTCTTATATGTTCACTATATAAAGGAATTTTATACAGTTGATTTTTATAGGTTTCCAATAAAGGTTTTGGTAATCCAACCGATTCTTTTCCGAAGATAAGAAACAAATTATCTTTAAAAGGAATGTCCCAATGTGTTTTATGTCCATGACTGGAAAAGAACGCAAAATTTTTGTCATGATGAATTTTAAAAAAATCGTCAATTGATTCATAAATAGTAACGTCAAGATGTTGCCAATAATCTAGACCTGCACGTTTTAATCTGCTATCACTCAATTCGAAACCAAAAGGTTTAACTAAATGCAATGTTGATCCTGAAGCTAAAGCCACTCGACCAATATTACCAGTGTTATTTGGAATTTCAGGTTCGAATAAAACGATGTTAAGTGACATTTTTTTTGAAAGATTTTATAATTATGATCCGAATAAGAAGTAGCCAAGGCAAACCATGAAAAATTACATCAAACCAGTCTTCAAGTTGCATGCCTACTGCTCCTCCAACTATCCAATTTAATTTACCCCAAATATGAGGCTCAGGATAAAAAGGAGCTAAGCCAAGCGTGAGGCATAGTAATATTATAACTCTATAATTATTCAGTAGTTTCATTTTTGTACTATTCGTTTAACAAAACTATCAATTTTATCAAGACCATCGTTAGTTAAATGCTTTATAAATGCACTACCAATGATTGCACCCTTTGCATGTTGTGTAGCTTGAGCGAATGTTTCATGACTAGAAATTCCAAAACCGACAATTTGCGGGTTTTTAAGATTCATATCTGCTATGCGTTTGAAATAGGTTGTTTGCTTGTCTCCAAAACCAGAATTACTTCCTGTTACACTTGCAGAACTAACCATGTAGATAAAACCGTTAGATATGGAATCAATAAATTTTATGCGTTTAACAGAAGTTTGGGGTGTAATTAAAAACACATTTATTAATCCATATTTTTCAAAGGTGGTTTTGTAGTGTTCGTTATAAACATCGACTGGTAAATCTGGAATTATGAGTCCGTCGATACCAATATCCCGACATTTTTCACAAAATGCCTCAACGCCATATTGTAGGATTGGATTAAAATAACCCATTATAATCAACGGAATAGACACCGTGTTTCGAATGTTTTTTAATTGATCAAAAAGAATTTCGGTGGTCATGCCATTCTTTAGAGCTTGTGTAGAACTAGCTTGAATTGTTGGTCCATCAGCTAATGGATCACTAAAAGGCAATCCGATTTCTATCATATCTACACCACTTTTCTCGAGATTTTGTATGATGGACGCTGTGTCGTTTAAACTAGGGTATCCAGCTGAAAAGTATATGGAAAGTAACTTTTTGTCATCTTTTAGTTTTTTGTTGATTCTGTTCATGTTTTTTATTTTCCTCACTTGTGAGATGCTGAAACGAGTTCAGCATGACGTTTATTATTTATTTTTCGTCAATCTGAACTTGATTCAGATTCTCATCAGAGAATTAATGTTTCAAGGTTTGGATTTATAACTTTTATTAGATTGAGTTTCCAGTCTTTCTTCCAATTTTTAATTTGTTTTTCTCGAGCTATAGCTTGATTAATATCACTAAATTCTTCAAAATAAATTAAATCTTTTAGATTGTATTTTTTGGTGAATTCTGAACCTAATTCATTTTGATGTTCAATTACTCTTTTGTTTAAGCTTGCAGTTACACCGACATAAAATGTTGTTCTGTATGTATTGGTCATGATATAGATGTAACTTAGTTTCATTTTCTTGTGAGATGCTGAAACGAGTTCAGCATGACGTTATTAGTTCAGTTTTGCGTTAAGGATTGAAGCGGCATCCTTTTTTACAATTAAAAGTAAAAAAGATACAGCGTTAAAGCCTGACCCTTGTGGTAACGCCATAATTCTACAATTTAAAGTAATCAATATAATTTTGTAAATCTTTATCACCTCGACCAGAAAGGTTAACAACTACGATATCATTTGCTTTGAATTTTTTCTGATCAAAAATGGCTAAGGAATGTGAGGTTTCAATAGCAGGAATTATACCTTCCAATTGACTTAATTCTAAGCCAGCTTTCATTGCCTCATCATCTGTGATTGAAATAAACTCAGCACGACCAGATGTGTATAAATGTGCATGCATTGGACCAACACCAGGATAATCTAAACCTGCCGAAATGGAGTATGGCTCAGTTATTTGTCCGTCCTTAGTTTGCATCAATAAGGTTTTACTACCATGAATAATACCTTCACGACCCAAAATAGAGGTAGCAGCACTTTCACCAGAATGAATGCCTTTTCCAGCAGCTTCTACTGCAATAAGTTTGACATCTGTATCCTCTAGGTAATGATAAAATGCACCAGCAGCATTGCTTCCTCCTCCAACGCAAGCCACCACATAATCGGGTTTGGTTGTGCCTTCTTTGTCTTTGAGTTGCCATTGAATTTCTTCAGAAACAACAGCCTGAAAACGAGCTACCATATCTGGATATGGATGAGGTCCAACCACACTACCAATTATGTAATGTGTATCAACCGGATTATTAATCCAGTCACGAATGGCTTCATTAGTAGCATCTTTCAAAGTGCGACTTCCAGATAAAGCTGGTCTGACTTCAGCACCTAACATTTTCATACGAGCAACATTTGGTGCTTGTCGTGCAATATCAATTTCTCCCATATAAACAATACATTCTAATCCCATCAGTGCACAAACTGTTGCGGTTGCCACACCATGTTGTCCTGCTCCTGTTTCAGCAATAATTCTAGTTTTTCCTAAACGCTGTGCCATTAAAATTTGACCAATGGTATTGTTTACTTTATGGGCACCTGTATGATTTAAATCTTCACGTTTGAGGTAGATTTTGGTATTGTATTTTTTACTGAGTCGTTTAGCAAAATAGAGTGGAGAAGGGCGTCCAACATAATCCTTTAACAAGTGATCAAACTCCTTTTTAAAAGAAGACTCTGACATTATCTTAAGATAGTTTTGGCGCAATTCTTCTACATTTGGATATAGCATTTCTGGAATATATGCACCTCCAAATTCGCCATAATAACCTTTGTCGTTAATGTTGTATGTCATAATTTCTGTCCTCCTGAACTCGATAATTCACATGTTTTGATTTTCTATTATTGCGTTCATGAATCTTCGATTTCAGGATCTCATTATTTAATTAAACGTATTTTGGATTCCGCATCATGTGCGGAATGACAATTCTTTTTTAAATGCTTTTAATTTTTCTGTATTTTTTATACCTAAGTTAGTTTCGAATTTGCTGTTCAAATCTAATGCGTGGCAAAAATAAGCTTCAGGTCTTTTTAGAAATGATAGCAAATTATCTAATTCACTAGGTCCAATACCACCACTTAATAAAAACGGTTTAATTGATGCGTAGTTTTTTAATACACTCCAATCAAAAGTGAAGCCATTTCCTCCTGGTTGCTTCCCTTTTGTATCGAATAAATAGAAATCACAAACGTCTTCGTAAGGATCTAAAGTATTAAAATCAAAGGTGTCTTTTATAGAAAACACTTTGATTACTGTACAATTTAAATCTTGTAGTTGTTTGCATAGTTCTGGAGATTCGTTACCATGTAATTGTACCCCTTGTAAATTATGTTTGTGCACAATTCCTTTTATGTAATCAAAAGTGGCATCGACGAATACACCAATTTTTTTAATGTTCTCAGGTAATTCTGGAATAGTACCATTAAAATAGCGTGATGAATTTTTATAGAAAATGAAACCCATAAAATCTGGATTTAATTTAGCAACATTTAAAATGTTGTCTTTGTTTTTCATTCCGCAAACTTTCAGTTTCATAATTGTAAGTCTTTAATAAATTGAGTAGCACTTTCTCCTGGGTTATCAGTTTTCATAAAATTCTCACCAATTAAAAAGCCTTTGTAACCATAAGGTTGTAGTATTTGAATAGCTTCAACACTGCTAATGCCACTTTCAGATACCTTAACAAAATCGTTTGGAATCAATTCACTTAATTGTTTGCTTGTGTCTAAACTGACTTCAAAGGTTTTTAGATTTCTATTGTTAACACCTAACATATCTATACTAGGCATTATCGATTTGTGGAGTTCTTCTTCATTATGAACTTCAAGTAATACGTCTAAACGCAATTGCTTTGCTAATTCTGAAAACTGTTTAATTTCATTTTTCGTTAAAATAGCCGCTATTAATAAAATGACGTCAGCTCCATAAGCCTTCGCTTCTAGGATTTGATATTCATCAATTATAAATTCTTTCCGAAGCAAAGGTAAATTGCAACTGGAACGCGCAGTTAATAAGTCGTCTAAACTTCCACCAAAATATTTGCCATCCGTTAGAACAGACATACCACACACACCAGCATTTTCGTAACCTCTTGCTACATCATATACATTTAAATTATGGTTAATAACTTGTTTTGATGGTGAACGTCGTTTATGTTCTGCTATAATTCCTGTGCTACTATCTTGTAATTTTTTAGCTAATGAAATTGTTTCACGTTTAAATAAAATGGATTGTTCTAATTGTGTAATAGGAATGAGCTGTTTCCGAAGATTAACTTCGACACGTTTATCGGTTACTATTTTGGTTAAAATATCCATTATTTACTCAGTTCTATTAATGTCTCTAAACTTTTCTTTGCATTTCCGTTTTCAAGACTTTCTTTAGCTAATTGAAATCCGTCTTGATGTGAAATTTTGTTTACTGTAGCAATCGCTAATCCTGCATTTGCACAGACCACATTATTTTGTGCTTCAGTCCCTTTATTATTAATGATATTTTTGAAAATTTTTGCTGCTTCATCAACAGTTGAACCTCCAAATATTTCAGATTGTTCTATTTGAGGAAGGTTTAAATCTGAAGGATTTAACATCGTTTCAGACCTATTGGAAATTATTTTTGTATTTCCCGTTAGTGAAATTTCATCATAACCATCTAGAGCATGAACAATGCTATAATTTTTATCAGTATTCTGGTAGAGATAACCATAAATTCGTTGTAATTCTAAATTAAAAACACCAACCATTTGATTTTTCGGAAATGAAGGATTTACCATTGGTCCAAGCATATTGAAAAAAGTTTTAACGCCTAATTCTTTTCTAATAGGAGCAACGTTTTTCATTGCTGGATGAAACAAAGGTGCGTGCATGACACAAATACCAGCTTTATCAATTGTTTGTTGTAATCGATCGACATCATTGGTGAATTTTACACCTAATGCTTCCATAACATTTGAAGATCCAGAGGCAGAAGAAACGCCATAATTCCCATGTTTAGAAACTTTTACTCCAGCGCCTGCTGTAATAAAAGACGCTAAGGTAGAAATATTGAATGTGTCTTTTCCGTCACCACCTGTTCCGCATAAATCTATGGCATTAAAATCTGATAAATCTACTGGAATACATAGTTCTAATAACGCATCTCGAAAACCTTGTAATTCTTCAAGAGTTATGCTTCTCATCATAAAAATAGTTAAGAACGATGCAATCTGACTTTGGTTAAATTTTCCATCTGAAATATCAACCAACACGCGTTTGGCTTCTTCACTTGAGATGCTTTCGTGGTTTATTAATCTGTTGAGTATTTGTTTCATATTTCTGTCATCCTGAACTTGATTCAGGATCTCATAATTTATATTTAATTTTTCCCTCTATTCACTAATGCTAACAGCTAACTTTTAATCCAATTTTCTAATATTTGTTTTCCGTTGGGTGTCAGCACAGATTCAGGATGATATTGCACACCTTTAACATCATAAAACTTATGTCTTAACGACATGACTTGTCCGTTACTATCATATGAAGTTGCTTCTAAAACCTCAGGTAGATTTGCATCCACAACCCATGAATGATAACGACCAACTTCAATTGTTTTATTCAGGTTTTTAAATAAGGCTTCATCATCTACAGTAATATTAACTGGAGTTGCCACACCATGATAAACGTCTTCAAGATTAATTAACGAACCTCCAAAAACTTCACCAATGGCTTGTTGACCGAGACAAACTCCTAAAATACTTTTAGTTGGAGCGTAAGTTTTAATGATTGCTTTTAATAGGCCAGCTTCATCAGGAATACCTGGACCAGGAGATAATAGAATTTTTTGAAATCCATCAACGTCTTCAAGGGTTAGTTTATCATTACGTTTTACAGTTACCTCACAATTTAAATCCTCTAAATAGTGGACTAAATTATAAGTGAAGCTGTCGTAGTTATCTATTACTAGTACTTTCATAATTTATGCCTGCGAAAGCAGGTATCTTTTTAATTATTTTTATATGTTATTCATTTTGTCTTGAAGCAAAACGAATCAAAAATTCAAATTTTGTTTTTTCTTTACTCTTTACTCAAAGTCTTCTACTATTTTCTGCTTTGCGTTAAGGATTGAGGCATTTGTTGGAGCTCCTCAAAGAGAGCGACTGCCGAAAGCCTGACCCTTGTGGTAACGCCATAATTTTAAATATCCTCAGCCATTTGAATCGCTTTTGTTAAAGCACCTAATTTATTATATACTTCTTGTAATTCACTTTCTGGATTGGATTTAGAAACTAAACCTGCTCCAGCTTGCCAATGCAGTTTATGATTTTTGCTCATAAAGGTTCGTATCATTATCGCATGATTATAATTGCCATCAAAATCCATAAAACCGATAGCACCTCCATAAAAGGCTCTGCTCGTTTTTTCATATGTTTCAATTAATTGCATGGCTCTGTGTTTTGGAGCACCACTTAATGTTCCTGCAGGAAACGTGTCTGCAACAACTTGCATTGTAGGTGTATTGTCATGAATTTTTCCTGTGACTTTACTTACTAAATGAATCACATGTGAGAAAAATTGTGCTTCTCGGTAGGTTTCTACTTTAACTTGACTTCCATGTCGACTTAAGTCGTTTCTTGCTAGGTCTACCAACATAACGTGTTCTGCATTTTCCTTAACGTCTTGAGCAAGTTTCTTCGCTAGAACTTGATCTTCTTCATCATTACCAGTTCTTTTGAATGTGCCTGCTATTGGGTGAATTTCAGCTTGTCCTTTATTAACAACAAGTTGGGCTTCAGGTGAGCTTCCGAAGATTTTAAAATTGCCATAATCAAAATAGAATAAATAGGGTGACGGATTAATACTGCGTAAAGCGCGATAAACGTTAAACTCATCGCCTTTAAAACCTTGTGAGAACTTTTTAGATAATACCAATTGAAATACATCACCACGTGCACAATGTTGTTTTGCTAATTGAACATGATCTTTATATTCTGCATCTGTAAGATTTGAAGAGATTTCAGAATCTGTTTTAAAATTATAGGATGCAAAGTTTTTTGAACTGATTAGTTGAAGAATTTCATCTATATTATTTTCAGTTTCAAAACAATGAGCGAAAATATAAGCTTCATTTTTAAAATGATTAATAGCAATTATATTTTGATATACTGCATAATATATATCTGGAATCTCTAATGAATTTGGTTTTTTACTAATTTCAACATCTTCGAAGTATTTCACGGCATCATAAGCTGTATAACCAAATATACCATTATTTATAAATTTGAAATCCTTATCAGAATTCACCTTAAACCGTTTAGTGAATTTATGAATCTCTTCAGTTACAGACACCTTATTGGTGTAATTCTTTTTTGTACTTCCATCAGGATAATGCTGCTCGATACAATCTTCGTTGACCTTTATAGAGGCAATTGGGTTAAAACAGATATAAGAAAAACTATTATCGTTTGCATGATAATCACTACTTTCTAAAAGAATACTATTAGGGAATTTATCTCTAATTTTAAGGTAAATACTAACAGGCGTAATGGTGTCAGCTAATATTTTTTTGTAATGTGTATATAAACTAAATGTTTTCATTTATGCTGAATTTATTTCAGTATTTAAGTATCTTTTTAAGATATTTTTTTTGCTTTATGAGGTTTAGAACCAAGTTTAGAATACAAAAAAGGCTTGTCGTGATTGACAAGCCTTTTGATATTTTATTTTAAATATACTATAGGATTAGTTCACGAAGATTGCGTTTCGAGAATTCCACCACCAAGTAATATTTAAATTTGTGTTCATATTTTTTATTCTGATTCAAATATAGAAATGAATTGTTACAATTCAAATTTATTTAATTAAAATAAAAAAAGATTCCCAAATTAATGGGAATCTTCATTTCTAAATGTGCTATTAATCAATCTGTAGGGTTAAAACTTAAGATTTACATTTAGGTCAAAATCATTATAAATTGCTTTGTCTTTTAAATTATCAAAGAAACTAGAAGAACCATATTTGATATCATATTTTGTTCTATCAATTTGAAAGCTTGCAGTTGCCGTATTTCCTTTTACCATCATTTGAAATGTTGAAGTTTTGGTAATGCCTTTAATAGTTAAATCTCCAAATACTCTGTAAGTACCATTTTTACCATCAACTTTATTAATTTTAAAAGTTGCTTTTTTATGGTTGTAAACACCAAAGAAATCATCAGACTTTAAATGCTCTTCCAATTTTTCTTTACCATCACCTACTTTTAAATCTGTAACGGCTATCGATGTCATGTCTATGGTGAAATTGCCACCAATAAGATCATTATTTTCATCGAACATTAAAGTACCTTCAGATAAATTGACAGTTCCTTCGTGAGATCCAGTGACTTTCTCACCTTTCCATGTAATAGAGCTTTCTTTTACATTTACGCTCTTTTCTGATTCAGTTGTGAATGACGCAATTGTCATTGCCAGAATCACGATTAATCCGGTTTTTAAAATGTTGTTTTTCATTGTTTTTTTTGTTTGAGTTTTAATAATAATTCGTTTAAATTTTTTAATTCTATTTGGGATAAATTTGAAGTAATACTTTGTTCGGTTTTATCAACTACGGTATCTAATTTTTTTAAAAGGTTTAATCCATCTGAAGTGATAAAAATTTCAATTTTACGTCTGTTTTCCTCACATTGATGCCTGTTTACAAAACCTTTTAAAATTAGTTTGTCTACTAAACGTGTTGTATTACTCATTTTGTTGACCATGCGCTCTTGAATATCTTGAAGGTTAATAGGATTTCCTTTTTGACCTCTTAATATTCGTAATACATTAAATTGTTCCAAAGAAAGATCGTGTGGCTTCAAAACATTAAGCAAATCATTTTTTACCCAAATGTTTGACAAAAATATATTGATAACTGTTTGTCTTGATAACGGTAATTGAGATGTTGTTTGTAATCTGCTTTTCAATTCTTTCATATACAACAATTGTATATACAAATGTATAATATATTGTGAGCAGTTTGTCTAATTTTTTGTTAAAGTTTTAAAATGCCTCAATAGGATTAATAACTTTATAGGATGAAGAATTTATGGATCCCAGTTTTGATATTGTTTTTTTCATGTAAAGATGTTCCCAAGAAGGAACAAATAGCAGAAATGAGTCAGTCAATAGAAACAGAAGTCTCTCTGGAAGTTTATGATTTTGAAGGACTTCAAAAGTTCCTTAAAACAACCGATGATAAAACCTATGTGGTTAATTTTTGGGCAACTTGGTGTGCACCATGTATTAAGGAATTGCCTTATTTTGAAAAATTAAATAAAGACTATTCAGACGATGTAGAAGTCATTTTAGTGAGTCTTGATTTTCCAAGTAAGTATGACACTAAACTGAAACCATATATTAAAACTAAAAACTTGCAATCTAAAGTTATTGCATTAAATGATGTAGATTCTAATACTTGGATTCCAAAGGTAGATGAAAGTTGGACAGGAGCTATTCCTGCCACTGTAATTTTCAATAAAAATAAACGTAAATTTTACGAGAAGTCATTTAATTATGATGAATTAGAAACCGAAGTCAAACAATTTCTTAAATAAATTAAAACCATGAAAAACACACTTAAAACATTTCTTGCCCTTATAACTATAGTTACTTTGTCTTCTTTCGCATATCTAGGAGGAGGTCATGGTTATCATGTAGGTGATGTCGCAACAGATTTTGAACTTGAAAACATTGATGGTAAAACAGTATCATTATCAGATTTTGAGTCTGCTAAAGGATTTATTGTTGTATTTACTTGTAATACCTGTCCTTACGCGGTTGCTTATGAAGATAGAGTAGAAGCATTGAATAAAAAGTACGCTGAAAAAGGGTATCCAGTTGTGGCGATTATGCCTAATAATACTGAAGTTAAACCAGGTGACAGTATGGAAGCTATGAAAGCTCGAGCTAAAGCTAAAGGTTTTACGTTTCCTTACCTAATGGACCAAGGTCAAAAAATTTATCCACAGTATGGAGCAACAAAAACGCCTCATATTTATATCCTTCAAAAAACTAAAAAAGGTAATGTTGTAAAGTATATTGGCGCAATTGATGATAATTACCAAGATGCGAGTGCAGTTACTAAAAAATATGTTGAAGATGCGGTTGATGCTTTACTATCTGGTAAAGAAATTGAAGAAAAACAAACTAGAGCAATAGGTTGTTCAATTAAGGTTTAATCAATACACAATTAAAAATTTTAACAATCCGAAGTGTAACGCTTCGGATTTTTTTTCGTCTTTATCATAAGGAAACGTTAAATTAGCATGATTTTTGATATGTACTATTTTAGAAAATTATTATGGCAGATTTAACACAACACGAGTGGATTTCAAAACTAAAGGCTGACAATAATGCGATTGTTTTGGACGTTAGAACACCTGAAGAGGTTGCGCAAGGTATTATACCAAACGCTTTACACATTGATATTTTTAAGGGTCAAGGTTTCCTTGATGAGGTTCAACAACTGGATAGAACCAAAACGTATTTTGTGTATTGTAAAGCTGGAGGACGAAGTGGACAAGCATGTGCTGTAATGAATCAACTCGGATTTAACCAAACATACAATCTATTAGGAGGCTTCAGTGAATGGCAAGGTGAAGTTTCTTCTTTATAAATCAATCAAAATGAAAAAAATCAGCATCGTTTTTAGTCTAATTTTTGCACTTTCCCTTACGAATTGTGCAAACGAATCGCAATCAGAAATTAAAGTGATCTCTCCCGAAGAAATGCAAACGCTTCTTGAATTAGATGACGTTCAAATTGTAGATGTTCGCACTCCTGAAGAGTATAAAGATGGGTTTATTGGAAATTCTCAAAATATCGATTTTAATTCTCCAACTTTTGATGAAGACATTACTAAATTAGACAAGTCTAAACCCGTTATATTGTATTGCAAATCTGGAGGTCGTAGTGCGAAATGTACTGAAAAACTAAAAGACGCTGGCTTCGTTAAAATATATGATTTATATGGCGGAATAACCCAATGGAAATTTAAAGGACTTGAAATAAAAACCTTTGAATAGGATTAGTTCAAACCAATTATAAACCGAACATTTTGTTCGGTTTTTTTTATATCTATAAGAGATATTTGTTAATCAAGCCTTAATACTATCTATTAATCCCTATGTTTTTTTTAAATTAGCTCCTTTCATAACCTAACTATTTCTAATGAGAAACTTAATAATTACACTTTGTAGTTTAGTTATATTTTCAATCACTGCTAAGGCTCAAGTGTATGAGCCTGTAAAATGGAAAACTTCAGTGGAGAAAATTTCTGATACTGAATTCGATTTAATTTCTACGGCTACCATTGAGAAAAACTGGCATTTGTATGCTCAAAGTGTTCCTGAAGATGGTCCAATTCCAACGACATTTTCATATAAAACAACCTCAGATTTTGAAACTGTAGGTGATACGTCGGAAGACGAAGGTCATACTGTTGATGATCCTGTTTTTCAAATGAAAATTAAGTTTTTTGAAGATAAGGCAGAATTTAGACAACGCATAAAAGTACTTAACCAAGAGTTATCTATTGTTAATGGTGAAGTTGAATTTATGGTTTGTGATGATAGCAAATGCTTACCTCCAGAATTTATAGATTTAAATTTCAATTTAGCAGCAGCTATACAATCTGATTCTAATTCTGAAAAAGCTAACCTTTTTCAAATGGGAACTTCAGATGACACATCTCAAATTTTAGAACCCGTTAAATGGAAAACATCTGTTGAGAGAATTTCTGATTTAGAATATATATTAGTTTCTAAGGCTACCATAGATAAAGGCTGGAAGTTATACTCCCAATCTGTTCCAGAAGATGGACCAATTCCAACCGAATTTATATATCAATTACCTGAAGGTGTCCAATTAGTTGGAAAGACTTCAGAAGAAAAAGGAAAAGAAGTAGAAGATAAAGTCTTTAAAATGAAGATTAAATTCTTCAAGACATCTACAGAATTTAGACAACATGTAAAATTAGCTAATACTGATATAACTTCAATAACTGGAGAAGTTGGCTTTATGGCTTGTGATGATGAAAAATGCTTAACACCTAGTTATGTAGACTTGAATTATGATTTAACTAACAGCGTTGAAGCTAAACAGACAGCTATATCATCATCTTCTGAGAATAAAGGAGAATCAAGAGGCCTTTGGTCAATTTTCTTGGTGGCGTTTTTATCTGGATTTGTCGCCTTACTTACGCCTTGTGTGTTTCCTATGATACCAATGACTGTCAGTTTCTTTATCAAACAAAGTCAATCAAAAGCGAAAGGGATTAGAAATGCCATTATTTATGGTTTATCAATTATTATCATTTATGTATTATTAGGAACTCTAATAACAGCCATATTTGGAGCAGATGCTTTAAATGCACTAGCAACTAACGTTTGGTTTAATATCATCTTCTTCTTATTACTAGTAGTTTTTGCGATATCATTCTTAGGTGCTTTTGAAATTGTACTACCAAATTCATGGGCTAATAAAGCCGATCGTCAAGCGGATAGAGGAGGATTAGTTGGAATCTTTTTTATGGCTCTGGCATTAGCCATAGTTTCTTTTTCATGTACTGGACCAATTGTAGGAACCATTTTAGTTGAAGCTGCTTCTAAAGGAGGCGTTGCACCTGTAATTGGGATGTTAGGTTTTTCTACCGCTATTGCTTTACCCTTTGCATTGTTTGCTGCATTTCCAGGTTGGTTAAATTCATTGCCAAAATCTGGAGGTTGGTTAAATACAGTTAAAGTTGTTCTAGGATTTTTAGAATTAGCTCTCGCTTTTAAGTTTTTGTCACAAGCCGATTTGGTATTACAATTACATTTCTTAGAGCGTGAAGTTTTTATAGCCATTTGGATTGCCATTTTTGGGGCTTTATCACTTTATCTCCTAGGGAAAATTCAATTGCCTCATGATTCGCCATTAAAACATATTTCAGTAGGTCGTTTGTTATTAGGTCTGTTAACCTTATCATTTACAGTATATATGATTCCTGGACTTTGGGGAGCGCCTTTAAATTTAATTAGTGCATTTCCTCCTCCTTTAGATTATAGTGAATCACCTTATGGAGTAGGAAATTCAAAAGGCGGAAATTCTGTAGGTTCTTCTGATCATTCAGATTTACCTGATGGAGCACATTTATTGGCACCACATGATATCCTTGCTTTTAACGATTACGATAAAGGTTTAGCCTATGCTAAGGAAGTTGGAAAACCTGTGATGATAGATTTTACAGGTTGGGCTTGTGTTAATTGTCGTAAGATGGAACAGAATGTTTGGGTAAAAGACAAGGTATTGAATAAATTGAAAAATGATATTGTTCTTATTTCATTATATGTGGATGACAAACGAAAGTTATCTGAAGATGATGTTACAGATTCCAAATTGAAACCTGGTAAAAAGCTTAGATATATTGGTCAGAAGTGGAGTGAATTACAAACTATAAGATACAAGACGAATACGCAACCTTTTTATGTGTTAATGGATCATAATGAAGACAACCTGATTGATCCTGTAGGATACATGCCAGATGCTGACGAGTATCATGAATGGTTATCTGAAGGCATTGGTAATTTTGAAAACTAATTATTTTTCAAAATAAACCTCTTCAAAAGGTACTCGAAATCGCGGACCATAAATGCCTTTGACATCTCGTATGCCACAACCTATAATCATATTAATTTCGGCACCTCGTGGTAAGTCTAAAATTTGTTTTACTCTTAAGGTATCACTGCCTTCCATTGGACAAGTATCATAGCCAATTCCAGCCATGCTTATCATGAAATTTTGTGCCGCTAATCCAGCGCTTTTATGAGCTACGATTCGCATATCACTTAATCTAGTTTGTCTGTAAATTGGTCGGAATAATCCAACAACTTGAAAAATCCAATATTTGATAAAACCAAGAATCCCAAAAAAGTCAGAATAGATCGTCGGAATCAGTTTTTTATAATAATCTTCAGCTTGTTTTTTTCGTTTTACTAATCGAGGTTCTAAATCTGGTTTGTCAAACACTGTGTTTAGAAAATCGATATTAGCTTGAGCACGTTGTTTCCATAAATCCTTTCTTGTTACTACAACTACCAATTGCTGAGCAGTTTTAGCAGCATTTTGATTAAAGCAAGCTTTTGCTAGATTCTCTAGTGTATCTTTCGACCTTACATGATAAAATTCCCATAGTTGTAAGTTACTACTAGTAGGCGCTAAAGATGCATTACGCAAACATTGTTTTACTTTTTCATTATCAATGGGTTCATCTTTGTAAACTCGTGTTGATCTTCTGTAAGCTATAGCTTCTGATACAGTTTTTTCCATAGATGAAAATTACATAATTAATTATTATGATGTAAAGTTTTGTGTGATTGATATTTCAAAGGAAATAAAATACATTTATATGTCACTTAAAACATCGATTCTGTTTTTTCGTTCGTATATACATAGTATCTAATGTTTATATATGAGTATAAAATTCAAAAAGTCTTGGTTGAAATGGTTCCTTAAATTGTCTTTAAGTGGTATAGTGTTAATGCTACTATTTTGGTTTTCAGTGTATTTCGGATTTTGGGGTAAATTACCTTCCAAAGAAGATATTTCGAACATTAAACAAGCAGAAGCCAGTGTGTTGTTAGATGCAAATCAAGAATTATTAGGGAAATACTTCATTTTTGATAGACAAATTATTGAGTTTAAAGATCTTCCAAAAGATTTAGTTGATGCCTTAGTTGCGACTGAAGATGTGAGGTTTTATGAGCATGATGGTATTGACTATAAAAGTCTTTTTCGTGTGTTTTTTAAATCCATCTTGATGCAGAACAATTCCTCAGGTGGAGGAAGTACGATTAGTCAGCAATTGGCAAAAAATATCTACGGAAGGGAGCATCATGGATGGTTTACAATGCCAGTAATAAAAACTAAAGAGATGATTCTTGCAAGACGTTTTGAAGCGTTGTATACAAAGCAAGATATCATAGCGATGTATTTAAACACGGTTCCATTTAGTGAAAACGTCTTCGGTATTGAAAGTGCATCACAGCGTTTTTTTAGCACATCTGCCAAAGACCTTGATTTATCACAATCTGCTACTTTAATAGGAACCTTAAAAGCACCACATCGTTATAATCCGAGATTATTTCCAGAGCGAAGTCAGTTAAGACGTGATGTTGTTTTGCAGCAATTGGAAAAATACGAATACATTTCTAAGGATATTAGGACAAAAACAAGTGAACAACCTTTAGTAGTTGCCTATAGAAAATTTAATCATGCTGAAGGTACTGCAGCTTATTTTAGAGAGAAAGTGAGGCATGATGTTAAGACACTTCTTGACAGTCTGTCTACTGCAAATAATGAAACGTATAATTTGTATAAAGACGGCTTGAAGATCCATACGACCTTAGATATTGCTATGCAACGCTATGCTGAAAGCGCTATGCAACAACATCTAGCGTCGTTGCAATCTCAATTAGAAGCATCTTATGGAAAGAAAGCACCTTGGATGTCTAATACATCTTTGATTGAAAAACGCATTAAAGAATTGCCACTTTATAAGCGAATGAAAAAGCAAAAGTGGAGTGAAAAAGCCATAATGGATTCTTTAAACGTGAAGAGTAAAAAGAGTTTGTTTACTTGGGAAGGTGACATAATAAAGGACGTTTCAGTTGTAGATAGTTTAAAGCATACAATGAAGTTTTTGAGCACAGGATTCGTAGCTGTAAACCCTAAAGATGGAGCAGTGAAAGCTTACGTTGGAGGCATAAATTTTGAACGATTTAAATATGATCATATATCGGCTTCAAAGCGACAAGTTGGTTCTACATTCAAGCCAATTGTGTATACAACTGCATTAGAAAAAGGAATGGATGCTTGCACCTATTATCCGATTAAAGAAATTACATATACCAATCAAAAAGGTTGGACACCAACCAATGGAGGAAAAGAAGAAGCTGATCGCCATCTTAATTATTCATTTGAAAAAGCCTTAAGTGAGTCTGTAAATACTATTGCTGTAAAAGTGCTTGAAGATGTGGGTATTGATGCTGTTATTGAACAAGCAGAACGCATGGGAATACAATCTAAGTTGCCAAAAGTACCATCATTAGCTTTAGGAACGGCAGAATTGTCTATGTTAGAATTAATTGGAGCCTATACA
This sequence comes from Psychroserpens sp., assembly GCF_034670085.1. Taxonomy (GTDB): domain Bacteria; phylum Bacteroidota; class Bacteroidia; order Flavobacteriales; family Flavobacteriaceae; genus Psychroserpens. The sequence continues at coordinate 157,953 of NZ_JAXMOD010000007.1, forward strand.
AGTTTTGCTAATGAAGGGCATGTTTCAAAACCATTTTACATAACTAAAATTGAAGATAAATCTGGTAACATTATTTACGAATGTTCCAATCGATATATTGGCACTGAAGCTTTTTCTGAAAACACAAGGCAGGCTATGATTGAGATGATGAAAGCTACTATAAATACAGGATCTGCAAAACGTATGCGAAGTACTTATGGTTTAGATAATGATTTAGCAGGAAAAACAGGAACGACCCAAAACAATAAGGATGGTTGGTTTGTAGGTTTGAGTCCAAATTTAGTTATGGCATCATGGGTTGGAAATGATGATCATCGTATTGGTTTTAGTAATACCTCAATTGGACAAGGAGCCAATTCGGCTTTACCAATTGTGGCTTTATTTTTAAAACAGATGAATGCAGATTTAAAATTTAATGCCATTACTAAAGCTAGGTTTGAATCACCTTCAGATGATGTAATTGCAGCTTTAGATTGTGAACAAGAAAAGCGTGACGGTTTTCTAAAACGACTTTTTACTAAAGACAAAAAAGAGCGTGAGTTTGAAACTGATACGAAAGATATTAAGGAAAAGAAGAAAGGCATTTTTTCATTCTTAAAGAAAAAAGACAAATCTTAAAGTAGTTAATTTTGGACAGCAAGTTCTGCTGCTTTGATAATCTCCATTATACTAGATTTATCTGTATCAATAGCCATATTAGTGTTGCCATAAGGCTTGTATTTTTCGATTTTTGAATTAGAAAATAAACCTATAACCGGAGTTTTAGTTGCAGCAGCTAAGTGCATTATACCACAATCACCACCAATAAACAAACTTGTGTTTTCTATCACCGAAGCAATTTCACGGAGATCTTTACTGTAAAAAGCAGGTGCTTTAAAATCTATTTGTGATACGTTTTCTATTGGTAGAATTTCAACAATATTGTACTCTGAAAATTTTGACTTTAACTGCTTGTAAAAATCGTCCCACCATTCTTTTGAATAGCATTTTGCGCCTGTCGCAAACGTATAAATGCAAATCGTTTTTGTTGTGTTTTTAGTTAATTCAAGTAAAGTAGATTTTCCCTTATCAATTTCATCTGAACCTAATTTCATATCTAACATAGGAATAGGTCTATCGCGTTTTGGTAAACCTGTTTTTGAGAGGTAGTTTCTTAAATTATAAACGGGATTTTTTGCGATATGATAGCTGTCAGGCACTTTTGAAACAAAATCTTCTTCAAGTTCATCAAAGACCTTGTATTTGGCATTAGAGAAACTTGTGAGTAATTTTCCAGAGGAAGATCCTTTTACAGCATTTATCACCAAGTCATACGTTTTAAATTTTACACTCAACCAGACTTTGACATAAGTTATTAATTGTTTGAACGGTTTTCTTGGTAAGACAATATAACCATCAATGTTTTTATAGTTCTCAAGTATAAAAGGAGCCAAATTTCCCTTTGTTAAGATATCAATTTTACAATCTGGAAATGTTTCAGTGACATCTTGCAAAAGTGGCGTGATAAGCAATAAGTTCCCTAATCTATGATTAGGTCTTATAATTAAGACTTTTTTAATTTCTGAATTTGAATTAAGAGTAACAGCTTTCTTAGCATTAGATTTTCCAATGTTTTTGGTAAGCTGTTGCATTATCTTTCTTCTGTAATCATTCACACGTCCTGAGAAAGAGACGCGATGTTCAGAATCCTTGTTGTCTGTTGATGATGCCATAATCTGAAATTTATACTTCAATTCAATTTGAGATTTGCCTAATACGTCGTAAGTGATTTGGTCAAAAATCATACAATAGTATTAATTTTTTTAATGAGAATAATCAATTGACTGAGTTTTTCTCAAAGATCACTGGATATCTTGGTTTTGTTTAGGTTTATGATTCAATACAGCCTTCTATTAGTTTAAAATAGCTTCGATAAGTATTTATAAGGCTCTGTACATTTATTTGCTTGTTTCGTCCTAAGTCAGTTGCTTCTGGTAGTGTCGTAGTTTACATTTATAAAGTCTTCAAATCTGATCTCTATCTTAAATATGGGTTAGTAACTCTATTTATTATATGCTATTTCAATTTTAAATTAATAACGTGCACAGTAGAATACTGCGCAAAAACTAACCAACAAAAACAATAAATTATGTTGAAAAAATCAATTGCATCTCTAATGATGCTAGCCATGGTATTTACGTTTTCAAATCCTGTAAATGCTCAAGACGAATCTGAAGATTATAATATGTGGGAAAATATGATGTTCACTGCAGATTATACACAATTAAAAACGTTTAGTGCAAATATGCGCAAGCACAATGAAACGTATCATAAGGAAGGTCCTTATAAAGCGACAGTTTACAATATTAGTTCAGGTCCAAATGCAGGTAAAATGATTTGGCAAATGGGATCAATGATGCTCAGGCATAATGATTCTCGCCCAGGAGCTAATGGGCATGATGCTGACTGGCGTGACAATGTGATGCCGTATATTAAAGAGATACATACAATAGAGTATTGGTCGCAAGATGATAAAAAGTCAAATACAAGTATGTTAGGACCAGATAATTTATATCCTTTAATGTACATTCGATATTTTGAAATCTCTGACGATCACGATTATACAATGAATCAGGTTTTCGAACAAGTAAGTAAAACTGTTAAGTCTTTAGATGGAGAAAATCCTTGGGGTTTATATTATAATATGTTTTTACAAGGAGATTTAGGACGACATGTAGCTACAGTTGGATTTATGAAAAACTGGGCGGAAATGGATGAAGATAGAAATTTTAAAGCCGCTTATGAAAAGTTATATGGCGAGAATTCTTGGGAAACATTTCTAGATACACTAGATGATACATTTTCTAATCGTTGGGATGAAATTTGGGAGTATAATAAGCACCTAAGTGGAGATTAGTCTTATATAAATCTTTTAAAAAAAACCACTCAAAATGAGTGGTTTTTTTGTTTCTGTTGATTTGCCTAGTATGATTTTTATCATATCTAAAACGGATTTATAATCTTAATTTTATAGGAGAGCAAATAGACAGCGTTGATTTTAACTGTTTATTTAAAGATTTCAAACTAAAAACACTAGTCTATGCGAATACAAGTAAAAGATTTTATGTCTACTCCAGTAACTACAGCAATTGGAGAAGATAGCGTTCATGACATTAGAACACTGATGAAAGAAAAAGGAATTCATGCTATTCCAATTATTTCATATACCAATGATAAATTGAAGGTAGAGATAACGATAAGAGGAATTGTAACTGCTACAGATTTAAACAAAGTAGTTCATGAAAACACAACTATTGATGATGTGATGACCTCTTCAAATGTTTATGTTGTTCATGTCGATTCAAGTGCTCAAGCAGCTGCCAAAATGATGTTAAGGTATAACGTTCATCATTTAGTTGTAATGGAAGAAGGCGACATAAAAGGTATGATTAGTTCTTTAGATTTTGTAAAATTAGTTGCAGAGCATTCGTTAGGATAGATACTTTTTTAATAACACATGAATCGGTTTTTTTTAGTAATAAATAATTGTGGATTCTATGGCTTAAAAGTTAAACCATTTTGATGAGGGTTTAGTTATTATAACTTTCGGAAAAAACCTCAATTTACCGCGATATTGCGATAGTTTGTGGCTTGTATAATTTTGAACCATTACTTATGCATAATATGCATAAGTAATGAATTTCAAAATAGGTCCTAGACTAAATTTATTTAGACGTTTTTATTCTATAATCAAGCGTTTTAAATATATTTTTCCTTCTACTGTTCTTAGTTCAATAAAATATAACCCAGAATCAAACTCTTTGACGCTCACTTGACTTGTAGTTGTGTTGTGATATATAATTTGACCCCTTAAAGTTCTAATAGTTAATGACTCCATTTGCTCAATAGAATTTTTAAGTTTTATAGTGACCTCATTTTTAGCAGGATTTGGATAAACCAGTAACTGGTTTTCTCTAACTTCAGTTTTGTTTAATATTGAATTTGATGTCGACATACGAGCATTTTCACATGAAATAATTGGTATTAATTGTGGAAAGACATATCCATTTTTAACACCTAAAGGAGCAGCAATTGAACTTACAGGATGAATAGTTGAATTCCAATGGTCTAAATTGTCAATAACACCCCATTCATAAGAATGATAAGTGTATGGAGCCGAGAATTCATTCCATCCGAAGGATGTGATAACATAATCGTTATTTAGTCCTTCATGTTCTTGTTTATTAAAAAGTAAATAAATTTTATCATTTGAGGCTCTTTGAATATTTGCCGTATACACTGATGAATTTAGTAAAGGGAATTCATACTCTCCAGTATTTAATAAACCTCTTATCTCATGGGTTTGTGTATTGTACATAGACAGTCCACTTGCTACAAAAAGTGAGTCACATGATGTGCATAGGTTAGGTATAGCGCTAATAAAATACAGCATACGACTGTCGGCTGAAAATTCTGCTAGACTAATAGAAATTGCTGTGTTTTTATAAGCGATTTCGTCAGCTGTAGATAATCCTGATAGCATATAATTTGGGTTACTAATTATGCCAGTAGAATTATCAAAATTATATAAGTAATACCTATTATATAGCAGTGACCAATCTGGTGAAACTTTGAGAGATCCCCAAATATTATCTACTGTTGATGTAATTACAGGGTTGTCAACATGAATACCCGAATCATCAACTTTAAAAGCATATAAATCTCCTTCCATAGAACTCAATAACCAAAAGGATTCATTATCTCCTGACAAAGCAGAAGTTAAACCTGTACTAATCGCATTTGATATAATATTATTCTTTGAAATAACAGCACCTAAACCTCCATTGGCAGTCATATCTATTTCAGCATATCGCAATCCAAAATTAAAATCTTGATCATAATAAATGCCATTAATACAATCATTATAATTTGAATTTATATGTGAACTTGAAAACAAATAGTAAATATTGTCAGTTCCTGGCTTTGGCAGAATAAGAGTGTTTTGGCTAAATCCTGTACCTCCACAAATGGATGCATTGGCATAAAATTCTTCTAAAACAGTGTCTGTGCTTGAATCTCCGAAAAGTTCATTCCCTCCAGACATAATATTATTAAAACTATCATAAACAGTTATACCATCTGAATAGAACAATAAATTTCCTGTATTTCTATCACTTATAGAGGCAGATGCATATTTTATGTAGTGACTTATTTGAGTATTTGTAAATCCATTAGTTGTCGAATCATCAAAGTTCCATTTGTTTTGACCAAAAACCCAAGTATCATTGATTTTTTGATTGCTAGTATTGCAAAAGCAGTCAACAGTTAACGGTATACTTTTGTTAAGGCATACTTCTTCAGAAACTAAATTAATAATTGTTATCGTTATAATATAAGTTCCATTTTCTGCATAGTTAAATATTGTGTCACCTTCGTTAATTGTATGGTCCACTCCTTCATGAGTTAGAATAATTTTATAACAATCTGTAATTCCTTGAGGTAAATTAATGATAAACTCTCCACAATTTTCTGTAGGTAGAATTGTTTCAAACAAATCACTATACACATCTGAACAATCTGGACAATTATCAAAGCAGTCAACACTTAATTTTATGTCTTTTTTTGAACATTTATTTCCAGTTGCCAAATCTACAATACTTAGAGAAATTGTATACGATCCGTTTTCGATATAATCAAATAAAGTGATGCCCTCATCTAATGATATTTCAACATCTTCATGAGTTAAAACAATTTTATAACAATCGTTTATCCCTTCAGGTACCTTAATTTGAAACTCTCCACAATTTTCTGTTGGTAGAACTGATTCAACCAGATCACTAAACACATCTTTGCATTTAGGACAATCGTTAAAACACGCTATATCTATTTTTTGAGATTGCTTTGCACAAGTAACTTCAGGAGTTGAAATAATATCAACGACTGCGATTCCTATTTCATAAGAACCATTAGCAGTGAAATTAATAAATGTGCCACCTTCAGCTAATTGACCTTGAAGGACACCATCAATATAATAGTCTAATCTATAACAGTCACTGTTTCCAGAAGGAACAAAAACTTGATAAATACCGCATCCTCTTTCTTGTTGAATAAAAACTTCATTTAAAACCAAATTGCAATCAAAACAATCTTCATTGTCACAAAATTCTGTTACGGTTAGTGTTTCTGTTGAAGTACATCCTGATATTGTATTGGTAATGGTAGCTGTAACTGTGCCAGGTAACGTTGTCCAATTAACATCAACATTAGATTGATTTGATAAACCTCCAATACTACCTCCATCTACAGTCCATAAAACGGTATTATCATCGTCAATTGAAATTGAATAGTTAGACAAAGAGCTTTCTGAAAGGCATGCCGTAGTCGAACCACTTATGGTTACAGGTTCATTTCCAACCTCAACAGTAGTGTTGATTGTTGTGCCACCAATAGTCAAGCTCACATTAAAAGTCCCATCACTTGAAAAAACATGTGTTGGTATAGGTTCACTAGACGTATTTGCTGCTCCAGAAGCCGAGTCTCCAAAGTTCCAATTATAATTAGTTGAACACACAGCAGCTTCAAACACGTAACTATAACAATCTGTGATTGTGAATGCTATAGCATCTGTAAGTACATTTTCTGTAGCTGCATCAACCATATTTGGTAAGCTATTGATTGAAATAAAATTATCATCTAAAAATGGCCCATTGTTGTCAAAGAAACATGCATTTGGAAACATAGTAGAAGCCATATTATCTGGTCGATGAATTACTGATAGTTGATGATCATATCTAGAAATATATATTTTGTTATCAGGTCCTAATTGAACCTCATATTCACCAAGTAATGATGTAATTTCTAGCTCTCCAACTACTGTTTCTGAGCTTTTGGGATCAGCTATAGTAATATCATATTGATAAATATCTGGCCAGTCTGTTGCAGAACCATGTCTTTGGACTGTATATAATAATTCTGAACTAGGACTAAAGCACAAACCATGAGTTCCTGGGCGATCTATAATTATTAAATTGCTTAACATTCCATTATTAAAATCAAAGTCAAACAAGTGTATTTCACCACCAACACTTTGAGTTAGTGCTACCCTTCTTCCATTAGGAGCAGCTTCAATAGTTGTATGATTGATATTAACATTTGGCATTTCTATTTCTGAATGAAACGAAACACCAGTATCATCAACAAGAAATACCATTAAAAAATTTGTATTATCAGTTTTTACCCCTTTTGTAATAATCCAGTAATTATTATCACAACCGGCTATAGCTGTAACTCCTTCGCCAGCATTAACGGTGCCTCCTGAAGTAATATAATCTGTAGGCGCCATAATGATATTATTTGTGCTAACAACATTCGCTTGGGTTCCAGTAATAGATATTGAAGCATACGTAAATTCGCCTCCATCAAATTCCAAATTAAAATTGTAATATTCGTTTGAATGTCCTGGGTTTGGTATAATAATAGAACCTCTAGTAGCTTTTTTATCGCCTCCAATATTTGTAGCAATACTCATGTGATTTTGGTCCCATATACTTTCCCCATCCGTGTAAAAAAGTAAGTTTCCATTTTGATCACTTTGCACAGCACATGCACCTTGTTGACCAGATGGTGACATTGTATTGTTTATATCGGCTGCTGCGTCATAAACTGGTACTCCAGAAGTAAAATCTAACCCTCGTTGTCTAGGAAAGTACCAGTGACCTTGAGTATTATTCATATCGTTTACAATGGTATTACAATCTTCAATAAAGAGGGTTTCAAAAGCTGATGTTGCTGAAGTGCCATCACTTACCGTTAGGATAACATTGGCAGGAGTGTAGGCAGTTGAATAAGTATGGGTTACAACTGACCCTGTAGCTGTTGTGCCATCGCCAAAATCCCAGTCATAGGTAGCTCCATCAATATTGAAAGCAGTAAATGTTACAGTATCACCAACACAAGGCATGTAATTATCCATAAGAAAACCTGCTAACAATATGCCACTACAAGCAACACCAGTATGTATGTAGTTTTCAACTGACACTAATTCTGAACGATATAGATTAATGCTAGCTAGTATTCTTTCTGTCTGACCCAAAGTGAAATTTATTCTACAATCTTCAGAAGTATAATCCATATAATTATCTATTGCATCTGGTAAATTGGGATCATCCTCATCACAGGTATCCCAACCAATGCTTGGACAACCTGAATTAGGAGAACTTACAGGAGGTGTATCACAAACTCTATCACCTTCTGTATCACAATCTAAACTACTCATTCCACTACATCCATTATTAAAAGTGTGATACAGTCCTAAATAATGACCTACTTCATGTACTAACGTTTTTCCGTGTTGAGTTTCTGGTAATAATCCTGAACATCCACAAGTAGCAATATCTCCAAAAGAGTTATGAGCCATTACGATACCATCAACAGCACCTGGAGCCATTCCTGGGAGCACTGAATATCCATAAGCACCTCCATTATTAATATCATTTACCACCCATATTCTGAGATATTTCCTATTAGAAAGTGTAGACGTTGCAGTTAAAGCAAAATGATCGGTCTCAGCATTATTGTGAGTTAATACAGAATCCTCAATACGAATAATTCCCGGAATAGTATCTCCTTCAAGAGGCGTGTCTCCATCTGTGGTGGCTAAACAAAATTGAATGTCATAGGCTGAAAAATAGTTGTTTAAAGCATCTATTTGGCTAATAACCTGATTATCAGAAATATTTTCAGGACCATTATCATGAACTATATAAACTACAACGGGAATAAGGATGTTTGCACCTGTGGCTTCTCTTGATAAACTTATGGAATTCTGATTTATATAGGATTTGATGGCTTGATCTAGAGTGTCAATTTTATCTTGAACTTTTGGATCATCCTTAATAAGATTATCAATAATTTCATCAGTATAACAAGGTGTTTTTGTATCACCTTGACTGAATGCAATTAGGAAAGAAAAAATAGTTATTACTAAACTGAGGGAAGTTTTAAATTTAATCATGGATTTAATTTGTTGTTGGTTGGTATCTTTAAATATACAAATAATTCAGGGACAAGAGATTCTGCTAACTAAGCAAAGAAATTAACTTGTTTTTTGTTGTAAAAGATGAGAGTTTATAAATTGTAAAATCCTTGTAATGGTAGTGATTACAAGGATTATTTGTGGGGTCAATGGGACTAAAGTCGAGCTATTTTGATGAGGGTTTACAGATTTTATTTGATTCTAAAATTAAATGCATTGTTAAAAAAAAGATTAGCAGTCGATTTTCCTAAATTACCACTATCATTTAAAATAATTGAAAACTGATAATGATCATTGTCTACTTTAGGTTAAGTATAGATATTTAAGATTAATATTAATCTAAATTATTATGAAAAAAAAGGAAGATATTCAATTTATGGATAAAGTAATTGGAGCACTAAGGAAAACTGCTACTGAGCTAGAAGAATTTAGAGTGCAAACTGCTTTAGGAAAAGCAGAAGCTAAAGATAAATACGAAGAGATTAAAAAGAAATTTAATCTATTTATTCATCATAGTGCATTTAAAGTACAAGGCTTTAAAGAAAAAATTGAAGAACTAAACACGAAATTTGATGAACTACAAGTGCAATTGGCGCTAGGAAAAGCAGAAACTAAAGATGCCTTTAAAAAACAAAAAAAACAATTGCTTTTAACCTTGCACGATATTGAAGTAAAAATTAAAACCAATGAAACATTAAGTCGGTTGTATGCGTTAACTTTAATTGAAATAGAACAATTTAAAATTCAGTTAGAAATTTTAGAACAAAAATTCAATAAAGATAAAACAGAAACAAAAGATACATATGAAAATAGAAAAAAAGACTTTAATTCATTTATTGATAAGCTTAAAGGAAAATATGGCAAGAAAAAAGAAGAAACAAAATTAGAACATTTTCAAACTGAAATTTCAGAAGCTTTTGATCATTTTAAAAAAGCGTTTTCTAAACCTTAGAACATCTATTTTGATTTAAAAAAAAAGGCAGTCTTTTATTTTTAGATAGCCTTTTTTTGGTTCATATACCTCAGATATTAAAATCAATAATCATGATCTCCTTTATTGATGTTTTTTAACATACCAAAACCTAAAATTATTGCGAGACTAAAACTTGTTATTCCTAATATAGAAATGTTATTCCAGAGTGGTTTGATATCAAAAATTATAAATAACGATGCTCCAATGATTAAAGCTACCATAATAACGGCAGTAATTAATTGTTTGGTAATTCTTTGTAAAGTGTGTACCATTGGATCAATACCTTTATGTGTTAAATCTACTTTAACTCTACCCGAATTAATTTTTCGAATAGCATTTTTTAAATCCGATGGAAATTCTTCTATATAATCTGTAAGTTCTATAATAGAATTTGCAACTTTCTTACCCATTTTTATTGGGTTGTATTTTTTTGTTGCACTTGTTTTTAGATAGGGTTTTACAATTTCGAATTGTTCCAATTTTGGGTCTAGTTTATTTATAACACCTTCAATAGTAACTAAAGATCTTGCAAATAGGAAAAAATAAACAGGGACCTTAAGATTATGTGCAATAATAATATCTTTGAGTTCTAGCAAAATTGTACTCATTTCATTGTCATGAATGTTTCTTACATAATACTTTTCTACAAATTCATTAATATCAAATTCCATATCTCTCATGTTTGAGATTGGTGCATTATTTGATAGTTCTTGTAAGGTTTTAATTATTTTTTTTCCATCCTTGTTTGCAATCGATATAAATAACTCTCCAAAAATTGAAACATCTCTTGGAAGCATACTGCCCATCATGCCAAAGTCTAAATAACAAATATGATTGTTAGGTAGCACCAGTAAGTTTCCAGGGTGAGGGTCTGCATGAAAAAAACCATATTCAAAAATTTGTTTGAAAAAGCTTATTGCAAGTCGTCTTGCAATAACTTTGGTGTCTATGTTTTTAGCTTTTAATTGATTTATTTGATTAATTTTTATGCCTTCAATAAACTCCATAGCCAGTACTTTTGAAGTTGTAAAAGCAGGATATACTTTAGGAGCCTGAGCAAATTGATCTAAACTCTTGTCATTTTCTAGATTGTTATAAAAGCGTTGGATGTTAATAGATTCATTTATAAAATCAATTTCTTTTAGTATTGAATCTTCAAAATTTTGAACTAGTCCAACCGGATCAAAACTTTTTAGAGATGGGATTCTATGTTCTAAAATCTTAGCAATTTTATACATAGCCTTTATATCTTCTGCAACAACTTCATAGATTTCAGAGCGCTGAATTTTTAGTGCTACTCGTTTACCAGAGTGCAAAATGACATTATGTACTTGTGCAATAGAAGCCGATGCAAAAGGTGTTGGCTCAAACCAAGCGAATAGGTTTTCTACAGTATCTTTTAGTTCTGTTTCTACAACCTGTTTAGCGAGGCCTTCAGACATAGGTGGAACATTGTCGTGAAGTTTCTCTAATTCAAACGTGAGTTCTAATGGAATTAAATCTGGTCTATTGCTTAAAATCTGTCCAAATTTCACAAAGGTTGGTCCCAATTCTTCACATACCAGTCTCATTTTTACCCATTTACTGTAGGTCGTTTTTTTTGTGTATGCCCTTTTTGGAATTAATTTTTGAATAAAGGTATATTGCTTATTATCTTCTATATAATTTACAAAATCTTCAAAACCATATTTTATTAAAACTTTGAGTATTTGGTTATATCTAGAGATTGATTTAAAATTTCTTCCAATGCCTGTTAGAATACCCATTTTTTATGCTTTCATTTTATTTTGTTTGGCCTCTAATAATGCCACATTTGCGTCTAGCTTATCAATTTTTTCATTTAGGGCTTTAATTTCGTCTAAATGTGCCACATTTATTTTTTTATAGAGCTTGACGACTAATTCTTCAATTTTATCGTGTAACTCTTCTTTTAATTCATTGGTTTTTAAGATTATTTTATCAGCTAAGTCCAGTTCATTTCCATTTTCATCTATTTGAGAATCAGAAGCAATTTTATTAATCTCATCTTTTCCTTTTTCAGTAAATGCACTTATTTTATCTAAAAAATTTGTGTCTCTTGCCAAAACATATACACTTGAAGTTAGAGTAAGTAGCTCTAAAATGGTTTTAGTTTTCATAATTATCCATTTAATTTAAAATAGAATTAAATGTATTAATTAACATCCTATTAGGACATGATATTAATCATTTGCTAAAATTATTTATTACTTTAATTTTAGGTGTATTCTTAAAAAACAATTCAAAAAACCTAAACCTATGAAAACGGATTCTGTAACAAAAGTTATGACTAAAGACGTTGTTTGTATTACACCAAATCAACACCTTTTGGATGTGAAACACATTTATGAAAAAGACAAGTTTCATCATCATATTCCTGTAGTAGAGAATGATAAGTTAGTTGGTATGGTAAGTTTACTTGATTTTATGTATCATATTTCTGGAGCAGGAATTAGCGATGATCATGAAGTTTATAAAAAGTTACGAGTTAAAGATATTTTAACGTCTAATCCATTTTATTTGACAACTGAAGCAAGTATAGCAGAAGTTGCTAAGGTATTTACTAAAGGCAAATTTCATGCAGTGCCAATATTAGAAAATGATAGCGTTGTTGGTATTGTTTCTACGGTAGATGTTATTAACTACTTTTTGCAAGAAAGCTAAGGTTTAAATACATTTGGACAAAAGAATATAATGAGGAGTGGTGGTAACAATAGAACTGGAACTTTTCGATTATTAAAAGACATAAAAGTACACTATAAGAAGTCATCATTAAAATGGAAACAAAAGCTACATGGTTCGATATTTACCGAAAATCTTTTTTTTGAAGTTGATGAATGTCGAACTGCCAGAATTAATGATGTCTTATGTTTTATTATGCAGATAGACAATAAGTTAAGGTATAAAAAAAAGAGGGCAATTTTCAATGAAATTGAAATTGTCCTCTCTAGTGGAGTCGGAGAGAATCGAACTCTCGTCCAAACAAGCTATTAAAGAGCTTTCTACACGTTTATTCTTTCATTAGATTTTCGATTGTAAACTGGCAAAAGACAGCCCATTTACAACTTAGCTTCTTAATCTCGAAAAGGCATCAAAGCACTACCTAATCTAAGTTAATATTTACGATGCCTCTAATAAGAACGCCATTAACCAAGGCTTTCTAGAGACATTTAGCATTCCTACCTAGTAGGACGAGGCTTAATCTTACTGTAATTCAGATTATGCAGCTAAAGCGTAGTTATTCTCGCCGTTTAAAAAGTTGACCTAGCCTTTTACGTGTTTCAATGTCATTACACGACGTGCTTACCATTTAATGAGTCTCGCTGTCAAAACCAGTCGACCCCTTTTATAGTAATTGTTTTGGCGTTACCTTTCAGGTCAGGCTCTCACTACTCGCTCTCTGCGAGGAGCTCAAACAAACCGTTCCATCCTTAACGCAACATGCAAAGTTATCAAAAAGTTTGTATAACCCTACTTTTACTATTATTTTCGTACAAATTTTATACCAATATAATTAACTGTCAACTTTTGTCAGTTACCTATATTATAATTCAACCATCGCATGAAATTCGCCATCATCAAAGAACGTAAGAGTCCGCCTGACAGACGTGTCGTATTCTCACCAGAAAAACTAGCTGAAGCTAGAGCCCAATTTCCTCAAGCAGAATTTGTCGTAGAGTCTTCAGATATTCGTGTGTTTTCAGATGATGCGTATCGAAAACAGGGATTTAAAGTGACTGATGATGTGTCAGATTGTGATGTCATGATTGGTGTTAAAGAAGTACCTCTCGAGCATTTAATTCCGAATAAAAAATACTTCTATTTTTCGCATACCATAAAAAAACAACCATACAATAGAAAACTATTGGTCGATATGCTCCATAAAAATATCGAAATGTATGACCATGAAACAATCGTTAAGCAAAGTGGTGCAAGACTTATTGGTTTCGGACGCTATGCAGGTTTGGTTGGTGCTTATAACGGATTTAGAGCTTTAGGATTGCGCGATGGATTGTTTAATCTTCCTAAAGTTGAAACTTTAGCAGATTTAGATGAAGTCAAAGCAGAATTAGATAAAATTAAACTTCCAAATATTAAAATTTTACTTACCGGAACTGGAAAAGTAGCTATGGGAGCAAAAGAAATTCTTGACCATTTAAAAATTAAAGAAGTAAGTGATGCGCTTTATTTAACCTCGGAGTTCTCAGAACCTGTTTACGTGATGGCAGATGTCATGGAATACGCCAAAAGAATCGACGGTAAAGTAGGTGATAAGTGGGAGTTTTATAAAGATCCTTCTGCTTATGAAAGTAACTTTATGCCATATGCTAAAGAATCAGACTATTTTATAGCAGGACATTTCTACGGAAATAATGCACCTTATTTATTTACAAGAGCAGATGCCAAGCATCCAGATTTTCGAATCAATTTAGTCGCAGATATTTCTTGTGATATTGATGGTCCAGTGGCGAGTACAATTCGTCCTTCAACAATAGCAGACCCATTTTATGGTTATGATCCACATTCTGAAACTGAAGTTGCTTATGATGCCGATGAAGCTATAACAATGATGGCTGTAGATAATTTACCTTGTGAGTTGCCAAAAGACGCGAGTGAAGGTTTTGGAGACATGTTTTTAGAGCATGTGATTCCTGCCTTTTTTAATGGTGATGAACGCGGAATTTTAAAACGTGCCAAAATAACTACAGACAATGGTAAGCTAACTGAGCGTTTTAAGTATCTCCAAGATTACGTTAATGGAAATGAATAGCCCTAAAACTGCTTTAGTAACTGGAGCAGCTTCTGGACTCGGATTTGAGTTAGCATTATTGCTGGCTAAGGATGGGTACCAGCTTATTTTAATTGATATAGACTCTGAAAAATTAGAGCATTCAAAGCATACAATCTTACAAACAAGTGAAACCAAAATCACTTTAATGGTTAAAGATTTAAGTTTGCTCAACATTGCTGAAGACATTTATAAAAACATTGATGGTATTGCAATAGATGTTATTATTAATAATGCTGGATTCGGATTGTTTGGTACATTTTACGATACAGACTGGGAACGCGGATCAAAAATGTTGCATTTGCACATTTTAACAACGACACATTTAATAAAGCTGATTTTACCAGATATGGTTAAACGTGGTGCTGGTAAAATTTTGAACGTATCGTCATTAGCAGCGTTTCAACCTGGTCCATTAATGGCTTTATATTATGCATCTAAGGCTTATCTTTTATCCTTTTCACAAGCCATTTCAAATGAATTAAAAGGCACTGGTGTTACTGTCACTGTATTGTGCCCTGGACCAACAAAAACATCATTTCAAGGTGTGGTCTCAGAAGGATGTAATGACAATAAAATTGGCTTTAATATGGCATGCCCAAAAGCTGTAGCTTCTTATGGTTATAAAGCAATGCATAACGGCCGAGTGGTTGCAATTCCTGGACTGTTCAATAAATTTTTATCCATTTTGCCAAGAATGTTAACTAGAAATAGAACTACGAAAATAGTTAGGAAAATACAAGATAAAAACAGAGATTCCTAGTTGTCAATTTTTTAAGGTTTTATTGATATTGATTTTATCATATAATAGAACATTGCTAAAAAGGTGCCAAAAGTTATTGTGAAAATCCATGCTTCAATATTCGGCTGACAGATAATCTTTGTAATGTCAGAAAAAAGTGCAATCGGATTATTGATTAATTCCCAAGAGTTATACCTTAAAAATCGTCCGAGATAAATTCCGAAAGCTGTTAATCCAAAAATCGATAGCATAATAGAAAATATGTATTTCGGATTTAAATACAACTTTAGAAGTTTTTCCATGTCAGAAAGTGAGAGCATAAATAATATCAATCCGTTAAATGCAAATGAGACAATGACTAAAACATCTAGCCATAGCAAATGCTGTTCAGAATTGTTTAAATGCAATAAATCTGTAACGATATAAGGTGCATTTGGAAGAAAGAGCAACCAGATTCCAAAAGAGAGAATAAATTTGATTTTATGAGGTTTTGGATTACTTATTAAGCTGGTTGTGATACCAAAAGGAATAACAGCAAGGCATAAATTCCAAACTAAAAAAAGCAAGTAAAAGGATTGTTGTAATTTCATTCTAACCATTAATAGAACAATGCTTAAAACCATTGAAACAGTGAGAATTGATAGTATTTTAAATCGGTTGAGAATAAGTGTTTTTAAGGTTTCCATGGTGTTGTTTTTAAATCTATAGCTAAAATGGTTAGCGTTCCAAATGTGTAGGCAATGAGATCTGAGGTATGAAATGTGCTTCCAAGGATGATGGTTGCCACCTTATGATGTCTAAGTTGTAAATGATCTAAAAGATTATATAATTGTGAAAATTCAACTACAAAGGCAAAAGCTAATACACCAATTGCGATATAGACTGGATTGGCTTCAATAAAAGACCTAATACCACAAAATATTAAAATAACTACTAAAAAATCTCCAAAGGTATGTCGTATAAAGCCTTCGCTTAAAAATGCTGCAATACAGATTTCAACAAGTAAAATAAGGAGTGTCAGAACTAAATAGGTTTTATGTAATTTGAATGTCATCATATGAGGTTTTGATTAGGAAACAGGATTACCATATAAAAATATAGTATGGCTATTGGGATATTTAATGCCATTAGTCCACAAGTTTTCAAAGCTTCTCCTTTATTGTTTTTAGTAAACAAGCCATTAATAATAACTACTATAAACACAATAAAATTTATAATTAATGCTATTATTACATAGGTCAATGCGAATCCCAAATTAATTAGATCTTCTCCAAAGAATAGATAAAATGATAATAGACAAGTGCCAAGTACAAAGCTCAGTAAAGCAACAATTTGTCCTATTTGATTTATATTAGGTTTCATCTTTTATACGTTTTTAAATGAAACCTCGTTCATTTCTATGCAGAAAGCGGAACGAGGTCACACCACCAACTAATTAACCATTATTCCAGTCTATTTTTCTAGACACAAACATAACAATGGCTAAAATCACGAATAAGCCTATACTACCAACTAATAAGGCATAGTTTTCTAGTTGAATAATCACATAAATAAAGGTGTACAATGCTGTTAAGGAGGCACAAATAAACATTGAGAATTTGAAGTTTCTTAGAATAGATTTTGAATACAATGTAATGAGTGCCACAACAGAAATACCAGCTACTAAATAGGCTTTTAAAAAGTTACTGTGTTCTGAGATAGAAACTAGCAAGGTGTAAAACATGGTTAGCGCTAAACCAATCATTAGATATTGAAATGGATGAATATCAATTTTACTCATTGTTTGTATTAAAAAGAAGATTAAAAATGTAAGTCCGATGACCAAAAAGCCATACTTGGCTGAACGCTCACTTTTTTGATATTCGTCAACCATAACCATGAATTTTGTTCCGAAAGCAAAGGCATTAAGATTTGGAACTTTGTTAAGATGCTGTTGCGAAAACGCTCTATTAATATGAAGTACTTTCCAATCGGCTTTAAACCCTTCTTTAGTGATTTCTTTGGTTTCATCATTTGGCAAATAATTCCCTACAAAACTTGGGTCAGGCCAATTAGAAGTCATCGACATGGTGGTTGTTTTTCCAATTGGAATTAAATCGATTTGTTGTGTACCATTAAAAGACATGCTGATACTAAAGTTATCATTTTCAGTATCTGAAAGGTCTTCAGCTTTAATGAAATTAGATTCCAGAACATCTAGATAACGGTTATGGTTGTCGTCTTTAGAATTAAAATTGGTCTGGAAATTATAGGCTTCAGAATTTAGATGTAAAACCATTTCACTTTTGATACCTTTTAAATTGGTGGTCTGGATCAAAACGGAAGCTTTATCCCAAACAATATCTTCAGTTTTTATGCCTTTGTCATTCAAATCTGTTGGAATAAAATGTCCTGAGAAATCCATGGTTGTAGTGAATACGGCAGATTCAAAATTTCCACGTTTTAATGTTTTGGAATCGACGTTTACATCAGAATTTAAACGCTCAGGGAAAATATAGGCATAATTCATATGGGTTTTGGTTTCTTTGAAATAGGTTTTGGTGGTTTCGTTGTAGGTTTTAGTTTCAGAATAGGTTTTGTAAGGCAGCTTTAAAATCGGTCCGTAAACCAGAACATTATGTCCCCATTTATCATTTATTTCAGAAACAACGTCAGCTTGACGAAAAGAGCGTTCAGCAATAAGACTATTGATGTAGGACAGTGGTATTAGTAAAATGATGATTAAAAAACCAACGATTAGCATTCGTGCCGTTATTGAAGTTTTTAACCAATTTGATAATTTGTTGGTCTGTTGTTTGTTTTGCTGAGGTGTGTTTGAATTTTCCATTATTATAAATTTTAAAGTACTTTGTATTTCAAAGTAAACGTTTAAAAAAAAAGATTTATTGTGTATTAATTAATTTTTCTAATGCTTCAATATGTTTTTTAAATTCCGCTTTGCCTAATTTGGTGGTAGAGTAGCGGGTGTTCGGTTTTCGTCCTATAAACTGTTTTTCAACAACAATGTATTCAGCTTTTTCAAGAGCCTTCGTATGACTTGCTAAATTGCCGTCTGTGGCTCCTAACAGTTCTTTAAGTGTATTAAAATCGGCATATTCATTTACCATCAACACAGACATGATTCCTAATCGGATTCTGTGATCAAAGACTTTATTTATGTTGTTAATGATGCTCAAATCTTAAGTGTAAAGTTAAAACGTTAAAAGTATAAAGTTTCTTCAAATTCCTACTTCATATCATATTTAAAATGCATCCAAGTTCCATAAATAATATGCATAAATCCGAAGCCAAGTACCCAAAACCAAAATCCGTAACTAGGCATGAATGCACATATTAAACCTAAGATGATTTCAGTATATCCTAAATATCTTATGTCTCCTAAGCTGTATTTTGAGGCATTAATCAAAGCTAAACCGTAAAAAATTAACATTAAGGCAGCTGTATGTCCATAGCGTTCTTGATTCAAAATGATAAGGATATAAATTCCGCCAGTAATTAAAGGCACAAGAAAATTAAACAACAAACGTTTTGATGAACTGTCCCATATTTTTTCATTATTCTTCTTGGCTTTTTTAGTTGTTAAATAAATTCCTGTCATCACACTAAGAAACGCAACGCCTAATAAGATTGCGACACATATTCTAAAAATAGCACCATCTAATATTAGGTAACCTCTAACCGAGTTTGAAACTAGGTAATACGCAATTGATGCTCCGATAAGCGCATAAATTCCAGCCAGAATTCCAGATAAGCCGCTAAGTGAAATAAAACGAGAGGATTTGGTCATCATCGTTTTTATTTCATTGATATCTTCTAAATAGTTTTTTGATTCCATACAAAAGTACTTTGAATTACAAAGTAAATAAAATTTATTCAATTGTCAAATATAAATTTTTGTTAATTTTGAAAAGAATCAAATCGGTTATTAATAGTGAAACCAGCTGAAGCGTATATCTTAAAACAATCAGAACCCTTCAAGTCTATTTTAATACACTTGCAGATTCTTATTGAGCATACCTTTCCTGAAGCTGAATTAAAGTACAAATGGCGAATTCCGTGTTATTATGTGAATTCAAGACCCATATGCTATTTGAATCAAAGTAAAGATTATGTAGATGTTGGTTTTTGGCATTCTGCTCATCTTACAAAATACACTGAACATATGGTGTCTGAGAATCGAAAAGTAGTGAAGTCGATGCGTTATAAAATCTTAGAAGATATTAATGACGATTTATTTATTCTCATTTTGAAAGAAGTAGAGAAGCACAAGAATAAATCGTTTTTGAAATAAACTGTTTTATTCTGTTACCGAACTCCAGTTTTCACCAATTTTTATGCGGTACAGTTGCGTTTCGGAGATCCCAAACTGTTTTGCAATCATTTTTAATCGCGTTCTTCGATTGGGGTCGTTTAATTTTCGTTTAATGAGTTTAACTTTTGTTTCAGTTAATTTGGTGTTTGAAGGTTTTTTTCTAACAATATTCTTAAATTTTGGATTACTGAATTGGTGCGTTTCCTTTTCTTTTTTAGTAGCCCATTTTAAGTTGCTAACTTGATTATCAGTTTTGTCATAATTCAAATGAATGACAAAAATGCCATCATTTTTTTCTAGGAAATGTTCTGCAACTAATTTATGAATGTAACGACTTGTCATTTTTCCATTCTTCTTTTGCCTAACAGGAAGGTTTTGATACCCATTAATGAAGTATTTTTTTACTAGAAATTCTTCATCATGTTTGCAGTTTAAAATTCTACCATGATTAGAGATTTTAAACTTTTCATTGTCGTCAATATGTTCATCAAATTTAATTTCTTTCCATTTTTCATTCCAATGATTTCTCATTTTTGTTATTTTTTTTAGGGATTATTATACATAGGGATTGTTTCAAATTTTCTAGGGTATTTTATAATTCTTTAAACACAATATAGATATCAAAAACTTGTCCTTTAAATGATTTTTTCTGTTTTTTTTCAACGTCATAAAAGTGAGAGTCAAAAAAATCTAGAGCAGTAGTGCTAATATCAGATTTAATAATGTCATTTCCATTGATAGACACTTGAGATTCCATGATGCGCAACAATTTTGAAGCAATGGTTTGACGCTGAAAATCTTTATGGACAAATATATTTTCTAGATAAAAACCTTGTCTAAGATACGAAAAACCCACGATTTGGTTATTATATTCAGCCACTAAAAAATAGTGTTTTTTAATCCGATTTTGCCACTTTTTAGTGTCGTCGGCTCCCGAAGACCATGCTTCAATCTGTTCTTCAGAATAATCTTTAGAGTTTACAGCTCGTATGGTATCTCTATAAATGGAAGTGATTTCTGGTAAATCATCTTGTGTTGCTTCTCTAAAATCGAGGTCTTTTAACATACTTATAAGCTATTAATAGTTTTTCTAATAGCGACTAAGTTGGTCAATAATTTTTCAAGATTATCAAGATGCAACATGTTTGCACCATCACTTTTAGCATTTGCAGGATCAAAATGTGTTTCAATGAATAAACCATCAACATTGTTAACGATTCCAGCTCTAGCAATTGTTTCAATCATCTCTGGTCGTCCTCCTGTAACACCAATACTTTGGTTGGGTTGCTGTAATGAGTGTGTGACGTCTAAAACCGTTGGAGCATATTGTCTCATTGTAGGAATACCTCTAAAATCGACAATCATGTCTTGATAACCAAACATGGTACCACGATCTGTAATCCAAACCTTATCGTTTCCTGAGTCTTTTACTTTCTGAACAGCGTGTTTCATGGCTTCCGGACTCATGAATTGCCCTTTCTTTAAGTTAACTACTTTACCAGTTTCGGCTGCAGCAACAACTAAGTCGGTTTGACGCACTAAAAATGCAGGAATCTGCAAAACATCTACATATTCTGCTGCCAATGCGGCATCAGAAACTTCATGAATGTCAGTAACCGTTGGAATGTCAAAGGTTTCAGATACTTTTTTGAGAATCTTCAAGGCTTTTTCATTTCCAATACCAGTAAAACTATCAATACGACTACGATTAGCTTTTTTAAAACTACCTTTAAATATATACGGAATGTTTAACTCATTTGTAATGCTAACAACCTTTTCGGCGATGCGCATTGCCATATCTTCACCTTCGATAGCGCAAGGACCACAAAGTAAAAAGAAGTTATTCGAATTGGTATGTTTTAGTTTCGGAACGTCCTGAAGAGTCATTGAATTTAAGTTTCAAATTAAAGCGCAAAGTTACGAAAATATTATGCGCTTCCTATCTAATTAAATTCTGAGATTTTAAGACCTTGATTTTAAAATGAGCGCTTCATACTATTGCGAATCATCCATAAAGCCATTACAAAATTTGCTACAACAAAAAGGCCACCATAAATAATGAATTGCTTCGTTGTCGCAGATAAAGTTACAATATTAAATAAGTCTGATAGATAAGCTAAAATCAGATAAGACGAGATACAAACAAAGGTAATTCCTAAAGAAAAATTTAGTTTTTTGCTTGGTTTTATGAGTTGCCACAAAAATGGAATACCAAATAAAAGAATTGGATATGCGGTTGCTCCAGAATTTTTGTTCACGTCTGTAAACCAATATAAAATTACTGCAATAAAATACAAGTAAGGTATAAACTTCGAATACTTATGAATTAGTTTCATCTGCTAAATGTTTTTGTTGTCAGATGTAAATTGCCCGAAATTTGGCTGGTTTGGAAGTGGCTATTTACTATTAATCAATTAGAGAACGTAATTTACGAACTGAAATTATATCTTCTAATTATTATAACATATAATTAACTAATTTATAGCGTTTAAAGTTTTAGAGTTGATTAAAGTGAATTGAATCTGATCTTTAGAATATCATTAATATTCAAGCATTAATTAGCCATTATTAAATTATTGAAGGGAATCACTTTTTAAACAGTAATTTAACGTACCTTTGCACGCTTAAAATAAGGCATCATTATGGCTAATATCAAAAACATTGCAATTATTGCTCACGTCGATCACGGAAAAACAACCTTGGTTGATAAAATCATGTATCACTGTCAGTTGTTTCGTGAAAATGAAAACACAGGAGACTTAATTCTTGATAACAACGATTTAGAGCGTGAAAGAGGAATTACAATTACGTCAAAAAACGTTTCTGTAATCTATAAAGACACAAAAATAAACATCATTGATACACCTGGTCACGCCGATTTTGGTGGAGAAGTAGAGCGTGTTTTAAACATGGCAGATGGTGTGTTGCTTTTAGTAGATGCTTTTGAAGGTCCAATGCCACAAACACGTTTTGTATTACAAAAAGCGATTGATTTAGGTTTAAAACCTTGTGTGGTTATTAATAAAGTGGATAAAGAAAATTGTACGCCTGAAGAAGTACATGAAAAGGTATTTGACCTTATGTTTGAACTGGGAGCAGAAGAATGGCAGTTGGATTTTCCAACGGTGTATGGTTCTGCTAAGAATAACTGGATGAGTGATGATTGGCAAAATGAAACAGAAAACATTGAGCCTCTATTAGATATGGTTATTGAACATATTCCAGCTCCAAAAATTGAAGAAGGAACAACGCAGATGTTAATTACCTCACTTGATTTCTCTTCTTTTACTGGTCGTATCGCGATTGGACGTTTAACTCGAGGTGAGTTAAAAGTTGGTCAAAATATCTCTTTAGTGAAACGAGATAAAAGCATTGTGAAATCTAAAATTAAAGAACTTCACGTTTTTGAAGGTCTTGGACGATTAAAAGTTGATAGCGTACAGACTGGTGATATTTGTGCGATTGTTGGATTAGAAGGATTTGAAATTGGTGATACCGTTGCCGATTGGGAAACTCCTGAAGGTTTAAAAACAATTAATATTGATGAGCCAACCATGAGTATGTTGTTTACAATTAACGATTCGCCTTTCTTCGGGAAAGACGGAAAATTTGTAACATCACGTCATATTAAAGATAGATTGACTAAAGAATTAGAAAAAAACTTAGCACTTAGAGTGGAAGAAACAGATAGTGCAGATAAGTTTATGGTTTTTGGTCGTGGTGTTTTACACTTATCGGTTTTAATTGAAACGATGCGTCGTGAAGGTTACGAATTACAAATTGGTCAGCCGCAAGTAATCATCAAGGAAATTGATGGTGTAAAATGTGAACCAGTTGAAGAAATGACAATTGATTTACCGGAAACAGTTTCTGGTAAAGCGATTGAAATGGTTACAATGCGTAAAGGTGAAATGTTAAGCATGGAAGCCAAAGGTGAACGTATGGTTTGTCAATTTATGGTGCCTTCAAGAGGTATTATTGGTTTACGTAACCAATTATTAACGGCTACTGCTGGTGAAGCAATTATGGCTCACCGTTTTAAAGAATACCAACCTTTAAAAGGTGGAATTCCTGAACGTCAAAATGGATCGCTTGTATCAATGGAAAAAGGGCAAGCAATTCCTTATTCAATCGATAAATTACAAGATAGAGGTAAGTTTTTCGTAGATCCAGGAGAAGATATTTATGAAGGTCAAGTGATTGGAGAAAATTCTCGTGGTGATGATATGGCTGTCAACGTAACTAAAACTAAAAAGTTAAGTAACGTACGTAGTTCTGGTGCTGATGATAAAGCGAAGATTGTACCTGCAATTAAATTCTCTTTAGAAGAAGCTTTAGAATACATCCAAAAAGATGAGTACGTAGAAGTTACGCCTAATTTCTTAAGATTGCGTAAAATCTATTTAACTGAAGTAGAGCGTAAGCGTAATAAGAGTATATAAGCTAAAATAAAAGTTAAAAAAAGGAATCCATATTGGATTCCTTTTTTTATTATAAATTAGCTGAAATCGATAGGATAAAACCAATGAAGTATCTCGATAGACTTTTAAGAGATTGGAGAATAAAAGTAGCAAATCAATATGTTAGACCTCAAGATAAGCTGCTGGATATTGGTTGTTTTGACGGTCACCTATTTAGTACATTACAACCAAAAAATATTCAACCTAGTATAGGTTTAGACCCATTATTGGAAACCACCAAAAAAAAGGGAGACCATCTTTTAATCTCTGGAAGTTTTCCAAAAGATATTCCAAAGGATTCCACTTTTGATTGCATCATTATGCTTGCTGTTTTAGAACATATTCCTAGAGCACAGCAACAATTGTTCAACGCAAAATTTTATGAGTTTTTGAAGCCTTCAGGACGCATAATTATTACTGTGCCTTCACCATTTGTAGATCAGATTTTATGGGTTTTGAAAAAATTAAACCTCGTCGACGGTATGTCCTTAGACGAACATTATGGGTTTAAAACAAAAGAAGTATTTTCATTGTTTGACAAAGACAAGTATAGCTTATTGAAACATAAAAGGTTTCAACTCGGACTTAATAATCTATTCGTTTTTGAAAAAGCAAAATAGTTGTATCGTGTTATTCTGTTTGACTTTTTAAACTTAGAATACTAAAAAAGAGACTAAATAAAATAATTTGAATTCCGAGTAGAATTGTAAATACAGCTGGAATTACTATTCTTAGAGTGTTGGATGGGTTTGATAAGGATCCAAAGCCTACAGACTCCCAAAAAAACAATCCTTTTATACTCAAGATCACGCCAATTAAAAGTAATAGTGAACCTGTAATTAAGCCTTTTTCTAAATTTAAATATTTAAATAAATTATTATATCTGCTGCTTTTAGGTAGTAAGCCATTTTCAACTGCATATATCTTGGTCAAGGCATAAAAAACCAAAAATTGAAACCCAATTAATGCTAAACTTGACGTATACAAAAGGGTATGTATATCAAAGGTTACGTCCTCTATAATAATTGGTTTTCCGATAAGAAACAAAGACGTTGTAATACCAACCACAAGCATAATTAGACTTGGATAAAGAAATAACCACTTAGGGCTGTATAGTAGTAAAAACCTTAAATGCCTCCAGCCATCACGCCAAGTGTTTAAATGAGGTGCTCTGCTTCTTCCATCTTTCGATAACTTAGTTGGTACTTCTGTAATTGATAAATTATTCAGTTTTGCCTTAACTATCATTTCAGAAGCGAACTCCATTCCAGTAGTTCTTAAATCTAATTTTGAATACGCTTTACGTGAAAATCCTCTCAACCCACAATGGAAATCTCTTATTTTGATTTTAAAAAACAATCGTCCAATAAAAGATAGAACGGGATTTCCTAAGTATTTATGTAAAAAAGGCATGGCATTCTTTTCAATACCACCTTTAAATCGGTTACCCATGACTAAATCATAACCGTTTCTTAATTCGCTTAGAAAAGGCATCAAATTACTAAAATCATAGCTATCATCGCCATCAGCCATAATAATATAGGTACCTTTTGAGGCATCGATTCCGGATCTTAAGGCGCTTCCATACCCTTTCAATTTTACATGTATTATTTTAGCGTTATGAGATTTTGCAATGTCTATGGATCCATCTGTACTTCCATTATCGGCAATTATTATTTCACCATTAATCCCATTTGAATTTAAAAATAGTTGCGCTTTAGTTATACAAATAGCTAAAGTTTCAGCCTCGTTTAAACATGGCATTACAATAGAAAGTTCAATCTTTGATTCCATGTCTTATAATTTTGAATGCTAGGAGTAAGGTTAATAGGATAAAGGTATAGTTATAAAATGTATATCTCATTATTGAATGACTAGCGATGGCAATTAAAACAGCATTTGACAAACTTAAAGCTGAACATATAAATAAAAGAGCATACCATTTGTGAAATGAACCAAGTAACTTTATAAGGCTAAATGTAAATGCAGCAACCATAAACAACAGCAAAAATACAGAGTAAAAACTGTAAGAGATATTTGCGATAAATAATTTAAGCCATGTTTTAAAATTATGCTGAATTAATGTTAAGGCAATTGCCTTACTAGCTTTTTCAGCATTATAGTATGATTTTGCTATAGCTAGTTTAGGATTATTTGGTTGAACAGGGTTCTTTTCTATGAAATATTTTTGAGCTGTTAAAAATGTGGTGTGATTACAAATTTGTGGAATATGATTGTGGAAAAATCCGTAGTAGTCTTCATAAGTAGAATTTGGTTGTGAAGACATGAGTAAATTTTTTCTATCTAACTCGTAATGACTTTGTACAAAAATGCTCCTGAAATCGTCGTTGATGATTTGTTTTGCATCCTCTTTATTTGAAACGTAATAAGCTGCAGAAGACATATTAACAAAGCCAAAAGGTGTAGTCATAAAAATGCCATCCTTCAATTTATGATAACTCATTTCGCCTAAAACAACTAGAATAGGCATGAAGATGAGTACTAGTAGGTGCGTAAATCTGGTCCCTTTAAATAGTTGATTTTTGTATTTGGCAATGAAAACTAAAGCAAATATTAATTCTGAAAAGATAAACTGACCTCTAGTAAATACAAGTGCTAAAAAACACAAAACAATGTATTTGAGAACCTTAGAATTGTCATTACATAAAAATTCTAAATTTAAAGCTATAAAAATGAGGTATAATGGATAGCTAATACCTTCTGGACAAATATTATTTGCTACTGAAAGTGGCTCAAATAAAGGGAAAATTAAAGCCATTAAAAGCACACATTTTAAAATGACATTGAGTTGCAATAATGTGTTTATTTTTTTGAATATAAAATGAATACTTCCCAAACAAAAAACAGTTTGGAAGAAGACTACAGCGGTATCAAAATAATCACCAAAAATAAAAAAGAACGATTTTGCAAAAATAACATATCCTAAGTGCCTGTATGGCATTGCCATTAAATAACTATAAGTATCTGGTGAATAAATTGCGTTTTGAAAAATTAAGAAAAAGAAAATAATCAGATAGGTAACTAATAATATAATATTTTCTTTAAATATTTGTTTTGATTTCAAAAGCTTATTTTTGAGTAACCCAAATATAAATAATTGAATCTAAAACGAACTTTAACATGTAATAATATTGTAATTTGTACGCTATAAGAATTACTATTATTTTTAATCTATACTTTAGGCTTTGTGCAATTTTTCAGTAAAAGCATATCATTCAGACTTTAAGAATCAATGGGACGAATTTGTAGCAACAGCTAAGAATGCTACATTTTTATTTCAAAGAGATTTTATGGACTATCATAAGGATAGATTCAATGATAACTCGTTAATGATTTATAAAGACAGCGATCTTTTTGCCTTGCTTCCTGCTATTAGCGTTGGCAATATTTTATACTCACACCAAGGATTAAGTTATGGTGGTTTACTTCTAAAAAAAGACTGTAAGTTTAAAAATGTATTAGATGCATTTAAATTGCTTTTAAAATATCTCTATGAAAACAATATTGAAACCTTAGAGCTAAAACTATTACCTAAGATGTACCATAAGTTGCCTAGCGATGAAATTGATTATTTGCTTTTTAAAGTAGATGCTCAATGCATTAGAAGGGATATTTCGGCTGTAATAGATTTTAGAGAACCCTTGAAGATTAGTTCTTCAAATAGAAAACGCAATCTAAAAAAGGCAATGTCTAATGATATTAAAGTTAAAGAAGTTGAAGATTTTGAGGCGTTTTTCCATAAAATTCTTATTCCTAATTTAAAAGAACGTCATGAGGCATTACCTACACATAATTTAAATGATATTCGTAAGTTAAAGACCGCATTCCCTAAAAGGATTAGACAGTTTAACGCTTATCATCATGAAGGAATTATTGCAGGTGTCACTATTTTTGAATCAGAATTTGTAGCTCATGCTCAGTATATTTCAACATTAGATTCAAAAAAAGAACTCGCAGGTTTAGACGCTATTTTTGATCAATTGATACATACTATTTTTATAAATAAGCGTTTTTTTAGTTTTGGTATTTCTAACGAACATCAAGGACAACACCTTAATCAAGGGTTGTTAAAATGGAAAGAAAGCTTCGGAGCAAGAGCTATAGTTCATGATTTTTATAAAGTAAATACTAAGAACTATAATCGATTAAATGACGTTTGGTTATGATCCCATTTTTAGATTTACATAAAATTAATGCCAGATTTGAAGATGACTATACGTCAAAGTTTAAATCGTTTTTAAATTCAGGTCATTATATTTTAGGTAATGAAGTTAAAGCCTTCGAATCCAATTTTTCTCAGTTTTGCAAAACTAAATATTGTATTGGAGTTGCTAATGGTTTAGATGCACTAACCTTAATCTTTAAGGCCTATTTAAACCTTGGTAAATTGCAACCAAATGATGAAATTCTTGTGCCTGCAAACACGTATATAGCAAGTATTTTATCAGTTATCAATAGTGGCTTAAAGCCAGTGTTTGTTGAGCCTGATCAAGCTTCTTTTAATATATCTCCTTCAGAAATTGAAAAGCATATTAATCCTAAAATAAAAGGAATTCTTGCCGTTCATCTTTATGGTCAGTTAGCAGATATGAAGGCCATCAATTCTATTGCAAAAAAGCATAAATTACTAGTTGTTGAAGATGCTGCACAAGCCCATGGAGCTCAACTGATGTCTAATGGAAAAAAAGCTGGAAATTTATCGGATGCTGCTGGATTTAGTTTTTATCCTTCTAAAAATCTTGGAGCGCTTGGAGATGCAGGTGCTGTAACTACAAATGATCCTGAATTAGCCGATAAAATTAGGTTGTTACGTAATTATGGAAGTTCAAAAAAATATATAAACGAAACCCAAGGTGTTAATAGTCGCTTGGATGAATTACAAGCTGTTTTTTTGAATATAAAACTGAAGTATCTTGATTCAGATAATACAAAACGACGAGAAATTGCAAAGCGATATCTTAATGAAATTCAGAATGATAAAATTCTACGTCCTGACTATAACAACACTAATAACCATGTATTTCATGTATTTGTGGTTCGTGTAAAAGATCGATTCGATTTTATATCCTATTTAGAACAGAAACAAATCGGTTATCTCATTCATTATCCTATACCTCCTCATAAGCAAAAAGCTTTGTCGGCTTATAAAATGTTATCTTTGCCTGTAACCGAATCTATTCATGAGACTGTGGTAAGTATTCCAATAAGTCCGGTTATGACAAAAGAAGAGGTTCAAACTGTTATTAATGCCCTAAATCATTATTAATTGAAAAAACTTATCAAGTACATTAATACCAATGTGCTGTTTAAGGTTGCATATCTTAATTCGGCTACCGTTGCCACTAAAATAGTTGCTGGAATTTTAACTTCTAAAGCGATAGCTATTTTTATTGGAGTAGAAGGGATGGCACTTATTGGTAATTTAAGAAATTTTATAAGTGCAATTCAATCGTTTGCTATTTTAGGATTTTACAATGGTTTTGTAAAAACAATAGCGAAATGTAAAGAGGATGCTTTAGAACTAAGTAAAACCATTTCTACAACCTATTACTTGGGTTTCTTTTCAACCATTTTAATGTCTTTTTTATGTTATTATAATTCAGAATTTATTAATGATTTCCTGTTCTCTGCCAATTATAATTATGCCTATGTAATTCGGGTTTTAGCTTTAGCCTTGCCGTTTTATGCATTGAATATGTTCTGTTTCGGAATAATGAACGGATTTTCAAATTTTAAAATGTTATTGATAATTAACATTTTAGGTCAGATTCTCGGACTAGCAATTACATTATATCTTATTTATATTGAAAACATTGATGGTGCCTTAATTGCTGCAGTAATTGCACCTTCATTATTGTTTTTAATAACCTTAGTTGGTATTGTCAACCGAAGAAATTTAATGACTCAAATTAAAATATCTCATGTGAGTTTGAGTGTGTTAAAAACGTTTGCTCCTTTTGCAATAATGGCGTTAGTAACAGCAATAGCAATCCCTTTTACATCCATATTGATACGTAATTTTATAATTGAAGAACTTGGTATTAAGCAGGCAGGATATTGGGAAGCTATGAATCGTATTTCAGATTATTACCTCATGTTTGTGACGTCTATAATGACGCTGTATATCATTCCTAGATTTAGTGAGATTGATAATAAAAAAGAATTTAGAAAGGAAGTATTTGGCTTCTATAAATCGGTCATGCCAATATTTGGTTTAGGATTAGTGGTTATTTATTTTTTAAGACCTTTTGTTGTTAGCCTTGTGTTTTCTGAAGAGTTTCAACCTGTTGAACATTTGTTTTTATGGCAATTGTTAGGCGATTTTGTGAAAGTGTTAGCCATTGTGATTGCCTATCAATTCTTAGCCAAAAAGATGTTTGCGCAATTTATAGTTATTGAAATTTTCTTGGTCATTATGCTTTACTTAACTAGTTTATATTTTATAGATATTTTTGGTGTTGAAGGCGCAGTGATTGGACACTTTGTAAGCTATTTAATGCATTTTCTAGTTGTACTGCTCGTCTTCAGTAATTCGCTTTTTGGAGTATTACCTGAAGAAGAATCCTAAGCTTTTAACCAAAGTAGTTTTCTGAAGTATACATTCATTGCAATGAAGTGCAATACATAGGTTAGGAAATAAGCGATTGATACACCTACAAATCCATAAGTTTTAATAAGAATAATAGCTAATGTGCAAAAAATGATAGCCCAAGCTATCTGAAAGATTATAAATACTTTTGTATTAGCTTTTGCGATTAATATATTACCAAGGACCCAAGAATTAATTTTTATCGCATCACCTAAAAGATGAAATAATAGAATTGTATTTATTAAAATGAATTCTTTACTAAACAGTAACGGAATAATAAAATCTTTTAAAAAATACACACTTAGCGTAATAATAAGTATTGTTGGAATACTTAACGTCCAAACCTTAAAGACCTCCTTTTTTAACGTATCTCCTGAAATTTCAGAGAAAGTTGGTAACAAATAAAACTTAAATGTTGTAGTTAGAAACATAATATAAATAGCAGAAACTCTCCACATACCTTCCCAAGATCCAGCAAATTCAGAACCTAATTGATCATTTAAAAAAAATCTTATAAATAGAGTTGCTCCAATCATACAAACAGGTGCAGCAATAGCCATATAAGAAAACTTAGTTAGGTTCTTGAAATGTGTGCGATTTATTTTAAAGGAAATGTCCTTAGTAGTTATTAGCTTAAGCTTTTTTATAAAAAGTATTGAAATCAAAAATCCTAGAATTTGACTTAATGCAAGAGCATAAAAGGCTCCTACGATTTCAAATTTTAAAACAAGAATTACGACTAATGCAGATGCAATAATTGTTGAAATTATATTTATGGTAATATAGGTTTTGATTTGTTTTAAGCCATTAAATACGGCCATAAAAAAACCGTGAATAGAAACAGAAATAAATGAAAAAGCTAATAGAGCAATGGCGTTAGAAAATTTAAGGTCATGAAATAAATAATGTGATAATTGGTCTTTAAAAATAAAAGTCAATAGGCAAACCAAAAGTGAGAAATACAAATGTATCTTTAGACCTGTAGCTAAAAATGATGTCATTTTTGTCTTATCATCCTTATAGGTCGCAACGTATTTTATAATACCATTACTAGTTCCTAAACTTCCAGCTATTTTACCAATATTTATAAAATCTTTTAATTGTCCAAGTAAGAACATTCCACTAGTGCCAAGGTAAACTGCAATTATTTTATTGGTAATAAGTCTGCAGATAAGTGAAACTCCTGTACTTATGCCCGAAAAGAATGTCGTTTTAAGTAAACTCATAATTAGTTAAAGTCTTTCCAAGGTTTAAAATCGTTGCCAGTTATTTTTTTTAAACGTTCAACATCTGATTCATATAATTTTTGTGCCCATTTTCGATCTGATAAAGATAGATCAGGATATGTTTTTGATGTTTTTGTAGCTTTAACAATGAAGTTTGAAGTATGCTTTTTAATAAATGTTTTTAAGCCTCTAGGAACCAATTTATATAAGGGTTTCATCGATTTCATACTGCCTTGTGTAAATCGTAAAATAGATGTATATAGTTTTGGATATTTTAGTATTACTGTTGGATTCGATTTTATGTCACTTAAATGTTCAATAGGTGGTAATTCTAAAAACGATATGCAGTTATTAGTTATTTTCAACGGATCTTCTTTTAAATCTTCAAACAAGATAATCTTAATTTGATTGGCATTAAAATTACTGTAAAATTTCTCTAACCATTTGCCATATAATCCATATTGAAAGTAGCTCTTGAACTTTCCTTCTGGTAACTTTTTTGACATATCTGGTTCAATATCCTTATCATTTTCAATAGCTGCTCTAAAATCTAATGTTTCGCTTCCTAAACCTTTTAAATACCAATAATGTGAATATAGCCTATCAATAGGGTTTCTTAGTATAAAAATGAATTTCACATCACTGGTAACATGAGCCTTTACGCTTTCAATAAATTTAGGAAAAAGCATATAGGATGTACTTGAATCTCCTTTATATAGTGCTTTAGGTTTATGCTTAAAAAGGGTTTCGTATTTGGCATTGTAATTCTCTATCCTGTCTTCAAAATTGTCATTTACCAAATAGTATGGTTCCTTTAAGTTCGACATGCAGATGTCAGGATGTTGATTTAATAAGTCATGTAAAGTGCTAGTCCCAGATTTGGCAGCTCCAGGAATAAACAAATTAGGAAAATTAGATGTATTTGTGTGTTCTAACATTTAATTGTCTTTAATGTCCCATTTTTCAACATACTCTTTAGAAATCTTTAAATAGTGGTGTTCTTTTTCAATAAACGCTCTCGCATTTTTTGATATTGTATAAATTTGTTCAGGATTGAGAATTAACCACTCTAATTTTTTTGCAATCTTCTCTGCATTTGGTAATGTGTTTATGGCTACAGTATCCTCTTTTAAATTGTAATAGTCAAGCCATTCTTGTTCTGCACCAGTAAATACCACCTTGCCTTTTGCCATGGCTTCCAAGGCATTATAGCCTTGATCGTAAGCGTAAATCTGATCCAATAAAATATGGCAATCATCATATAGCTTTATGTAGTCGTTATAAGGAATATCATAGGTAGTAATAATCTCAACTTTATCTGCATATTTCTTTTCAATGCTTTTTAAAGCTTCAATAAAAAAATGATTCCCTTTTTTATGCATTGCAGAGGTGTTAACACCATGGAAAATTTTTATTTTATCATCTATGTTTATTGGGATATACGCTATTTTATCTGTGTTGATCGGATTTGGAATCAAACCTAAATAGTTCTTGTGTCCTAATAAAGGTAAATGATAATCTATATCTGAAGCAATAACACCTTCGCAGTTTTTATAAATGAAATTATGAAGCTCAGTAAAGTCTTTATTTAAATATTGTAATTGAAATTTATAAGATTTGTATAGAGATTTGTCTTTCAAATACGGACTCATTATACTGTATCTAAATTTTTCTTCCATCATATAAGACATGCATTGATGGTCTATGCCGCAGGAAAGCAGAAATAGCTTTTTATGATGCTTAATAAGGTGATTAATGAATTTTTGTTCATACTTCGCTTTAATCACTAATGGTGACTCATTAATTAGCTGTACAACATCAAATTCTTTTAATTTTTTAAGTTTAAAAATCGCTTTTAGGTACACTTCTAATGAACCCAAATCAATTGTTGTAAGCTTGAAAAAAGCAATCCTGAATTTTTTTAAAAATCTATTGTGAAACGAATGATCGATATTTATGTCAACGGGATAATTTTTAAATCCATC
Organism: Psychroserpens sp.; assembly: GCF_034670085.1. Classification (GTDB taxonomy): domain Bacteria; phylum Bacteroidota; class Bacteroidia; order Flavobacteriales; family Flavobacteriaceae; genus Psychroserpens. Next base: position 192,081 of record NZ_JAXMOD010000007.1, read on the forward strand.
ACCATTACCTACTAGTAACACGTCATGTCCTAGGCTAATGAGACCTTCTTTTAAAGAATTATGCAGCCTACTGTATTCTCCGACCAATAAAATTCGCATAAAAATGTTACTTTTAACAAAAATAAGAATTCCTATCACATAGCCACTTAATCTGTAATGTCATTCCGTATTGAAATATTAATATCAACAATGTTCAAGGACGATTTAAGTTTCTTAGAACCTATGTTTGTTGATAATAATAGTGATGATTTCGATTTAATTGTTGTGAATCAAACGACAGAAGATAAACTGTTAGTATCTGATAAAGCAAATATTAAAGTCATTAATTCATTTGAAAGAGGTTCGCCATCAAGTAGAAATCTGGCGATTCAAAATGCAACTCAAGATATTTGCCTTATGGCTGATGATGATATTGTCTTTAAGCCTAATTTAAAAGAAACGATTTTAAACGCCTATAAAAACCATCCAAATGCTGCGATGATTTCTTTTGAAGCTGTTGATGAATCCGGAAAATTATATACCAATTATCATCAAGAAGGCAGTCATAATAAAAAATCACTTAAAAAGATTTATACTTGGGTCATTACGTTTAATAGGAAAGTTTTTCATGATAATGCCATTTATTTTAATCATTATTTTGGAGTGGGTTCAGTTTTTAAAGGCGAGACCGAATATGTGTTTTTGCGTAATGCCTATGACAAAAATTTACCAATGATACATATAGCTCAAACTATAGTTATGCATCCTAACGAAAGTTCTGGACGACTAATGGGAAGTGATAATGCGGTTTTTGCAAGGTCAGCTCTTCGATATCGATTTTATGGTAATTTGAGTTATCTTTGGGTGTTTAAGTATGTGTTCTTTTTATTAAGGTATAAATACATTGCTGTTAAAGACGTATTTGCTAAAATTAGAACAGGTTTTGAAGGCATCAAAACATATAAAATGCTTAAAAATGAAGGGAAAATAAATCAACTACATGAATATTAAACTGATAGACATACCAAAAATAAATGATGTTAGAGGTAACCTTGCTGTAATTGAAGGTAATTGTATTCCTTTTGAAATAAAACGGGTGTATTATCTATTTGATGTGCCGAGCAATGCTTATCGTGGAGGTCATTCGCATAAAGAACAATTAGAATTGTTAGTAGCTTTGAGTGGTAGTTTTGATGTGATTTTAAATGACGGAAACTCTAAACAGAGTATCATGCTTAATAAACCAGATAAAGGCTTGTTAATTCCTACAGGAGTTTGGAGAGAATTGGAAAATTTTTCGTCTGGATCTGTATGTCTAGTGATTGCTTCAGGTGAGTTTGATGAATCAGATTATATTAGAGATTACGACTTGTTTTTGTCATCTAAACAATCTTAAATCTAGATGTAAGCGTCTAAGAAAATTTCTAGATTTCAACAATTGTTTAATTATGGTAGTAGGTAAATTAAATAGACGTTTTTGCAGCGTTGTTAGATTGTCAGTATCAATATCCTTGTAAATGTTTTTTGCTGAAACCGAATTGCCTTCCAACTTATATTGAATAGCTACAGAGTACCGATTAAGGTCTAAATATTTTTTTAAGCTTTCATTTTCTTTTTCTTCCTTTTGAAACCAATTAAAATCTATATGATGTCTTGCAGAAAGCTTCAAATCTGTTATTTTATGCTCTGAACTTAAATTATGAATCGCACTAACTGTATTGCTAAACGCAACAGGAAATTCTAAAGCAATTCTTATCCATAAATCAGTGTCTTCTCCTGAGTTATATGCTGTATTGAAGTGACCAATGTTATCAAACGTAGTTTTTGGAATCATGACTGCTGAAGTCCAAGCAATGCTGCTCATTTGACTTGAGTAAAAATAGTCATCTACAATTCCTTTCCACGCTATTTTTTCTGAGATTCCTTTAAACTTTGAAGGAATTACAACCTGTTCACTTTTCTTATCATAACCTGTGCAATACATGCCACAACCTGGATATTGTTCATATAAATCTTTAAGATCTTGTAAGTGGTGTTCTAACCATAAATCATCAGCATCTAAAAACACAATTAAATCAGATTTAGCTTTAGAAATCCCGTAATTTCTAGCATAAGACACGCCTTTGTTTTTAATACTATAAATGTTTAAACGTTCATCTTTAAGAGTTTCTACCTTTTCAAGACTATGATCTGTTGAACCATCATTAATAACAATGACCTCATAATCTGCAAAACTCTGAGACCAAACACTATTGAGTGTGTCGGTAATATGCCTTTCCTTATTATATAAAGGAATAATTATAGAGAAATATGGTTTCATTAACTGTTTAAATCTTTATAGCACATATAACTAATGCGATACAGTTGTAATAATTTCATCGAAGGATTACTACTCAATAAATTTGCCTGTAATGGTTTTTTAAATAGTTTATATACCTTCGAAAAGATGGTGTGTAATTTATAACGTTTTAATCTTATGAAAACGTGTAGTAAATCATTTTCATGACTTTCAATTTTGTTGGTTTGATGTAAAGATAATAAGGTTTCAGCTGCTTTTTCTTTTTTGTTTAAATAGGTTTCACTGCTTTCTATACCTAAATGGTACACTTCATTATCTATATGATAGACCTTAATTTTCTTCATCTTTAATAAGGCTGCAAAAAAGTTGTCAAAGCCATAACCCTTTTGCTCAATTTGAGAGTTTATGTCTTTAAATACAGGCTTTTTAATCATGAAGTTCGCAGAAATAATAACCTTGAAAGGTTTTTGGTTTCGGACTTTGGCTCTAATTTGCTCGTGAGTTTTCCCGTACGTCCAGCGTAGCATATATTTTGAATCTGGCGTGTTTTCATGATAAGCAAATCCACCATACATGGCTTCAAATTCAGAATCCATATATTTCAAATAATTTTTGATGTAGTTGTCCGTTTTCGGCATAACATCTGCATCCAGAAACAAAAGCCATTCATAATTTGCCTGATCAGATAAATATTGTCTAGCCTTGGTTCGACCAAGATTTTCTTTACTTTTTATATAACTCGTAAATTCTAAATTTGAAATTCCTTCATTTGCATTAACTACTTCAGAAGTAGAGGCATCATCTAAACAGATAATCTCAAATGGCACATTACACAATTGTAATTGTGTATGAACTTGTGTGACAAGTGCAACAACATTATAATTATAAACTGGAATCAATACAGAGATCATGACTGCTAAAATAAGAATTAAAAGCGTTAAATTGCAGTACTCAAAAAAGACAGGCATGGATAGTTCTAAATCACAAGACATTTCAGAACTCATTTACAACAAGATAAAAGAAAAACAAGACGAATTAAAAGCGACTTATAACGCTTCTAAAAATCAAATTGGGTTTTTTTATATAGATGATTTGCTTCCTAAAGATTTAGCTAAACAATGTTTTGACGTATTTCCAAGTACATCAGAAATGCGATGTTTGAAGAGTATTCGCGAATACAAGTATGTTTCTGCTCAAATGGATAAGCATCACGAGTTATTAGAAGCTGTACTTTATGCGTTTCAAGATTCGAAAATCGTGAATTTAATTGGTGAAATTTGTGGTGTAGATTCACTTTATGCTGATGAGTCTTTGTATGCTGGAGGAATTTCACAAATGGCTCACCATAATTTTTTAAATCCACATTTAGATAATTCGCATGATGCTGAACGTGAGCGTTGGCGAGTGTTGAATTTACTGTATTACGTCACACCAGAATGGTCTTCTGAAAATGGAGGCCACCTTGAACTTTGGCCCAATGGACCAAAAAAAGAACCTGTTGTTATCGAGAGTAAATTTAATAGACTGGCAGTGATGGCAACTCATGATACGTCTTGGCATTCTGTTAATCAAGTGATGGTTGATAGAAGTAGATGTTGTATTTCTAATTACTATTTTAGTGATGAGCCATTAAAAGAAACGGATAAGTTTCATGTGACAAAATTTAGAGGTCGTCCTGAAGATACCTTCACCAATATTATTTTAGACATTGATGCCAACCTCAGAATGTTGGTTCGAAAAGTGTTTAAGAAAGGGATTCGTAAAAACCCTCACTTTTATAAAAAGAAGGATTAATTGAATTGTTTTTTATTGCCTTCAAATTTTAAATACGGATTATCTAAAACATAGGTGTTTCTATCACGCTTCAAATCTGATCGATAAGGATGATCTAAGACATGAAAATAATACATTTGTTTCACCCAATTGGCCTTTTTGAAAATACGTTGGTTTTCAAAAAACTTGTGATAGCTTAACTGTCGTTTAGATTGCTCTTTATTAAATTCTGAAACAGCTAGTAATTCTCCACATTTTTCGTTGTGATGTGGCATAAAGATATCATCCAGATACACGTAGGTAAGTGGTAAAAAACAATTGGCTTCCGCTTTAAATAATTCAAGAACATCTTTAGTTGAACTGTAATAATCAACATCAATAGATACAAAACCAATAGGTGCATTTTGAGGAATGTCCTTTATAAACTCGGTTACATTCGCCTTAATTGAGCCATAGATGATTGTTGCTTTTCCTTTGATTTTTTCTTCGAGTAAAGCTTTGTTCATCGGAAAATCTCCCGTGTTATAATACTCGGGATGATCCCTATAATCAATAGGTTCTGGCATGCCTTCACCTGTATCAAAACCATAAATATGAATAGTAACACCAGTCTCTTTTGTTACTTTTTCAGCAATAGCAATTAAATTCATTAATCCAGCTCCATTTGCTACGCCAAATTCGACAATAGTGACGTCTTTAAAACCTCTTAATTTTGCTTGATCAGCAGCATTTATAAGTCCGTAAGCATGTTGTGGACGAATCACTAAATCATAAGCTACTTTTTTTCTAAAAGAGCCAAAAACAAAAACAAATAACGCAATTACATTGAGATGGAAAGGTTCAGTAAGACGTTGCTTAAAGACTTTATTCCAGCTGTTTTTTTGAGATAATCGCTTTAATAAAAAACTCATAATTTGCTTTAAATTTGTTCAAAGCTAAAACAATATTTTAGATTAAAAATAAACTCTATCGTTTATGTATTCATAAATTTGGTACAGATATTGTCAATATATGTTTATGAAACACCTTTTAACATTCATTTTTAGTATAGGTATTAGTCTAATTGGTTATTCCCAACAAGAATTTCATGTCTTTCCAAAAGATCATAATGAAACTCCTGGGATGCAAAACGGAACAGGTTCTATTTCAAACCCTTGGGATTTGCAAACGGCGTTAAATCAAAAATCTGATATCATTAAATCTGATGATGTAATTTGGTTACATGAAGGTATTTATAATGGCAGATTTGTGAGCACACTAGAAAGTTTAGAGGCGAATAAATTCATTACAGTTTCAGCATTTAAAAATGATAAAGTTGTTTTAAATGGAAATGTAGATTCTCCAAACGAAAACGTACTTGAGGTAAAAGGAAAACAAGTGATTTATAAGAATTTTGAAATCACATGTTTGGGTGATTTTTCAAGACATGAAAAAGAAGAAAATTTTGAGGCTATTTCTGGACTTCAGCATACCAATGGTGAAGATTGTCAGTTTATTAATCTTAAAATTTATAATAATCCTGGTCTTGGAGTTGGTTCATGGAAGGCTACAGGTGGAAGTTTATTTGATGGTTGCTTGATTTATAATAATGGATATATTTCGAAAAAAGGAAGAGGGTTAGGTGAAGGTTTATATACGCAAAACATAAGTGACAAAATTCGAGTCATTCAGAATTGCATCATATTTAATAATTATTATAAAGGCATCGAAGTTTGGTCAGCCAATAAAAAAGCAAAAAATAACTATGTAAAAAATTATGAAATTAAAAACAACGTTATTTTTAATAATGGTTCTCCAGGATCACTATTTAAAGACAATCTCATCATAGGTTCTGGTGATAAAAACGGCATCAATATTGCTAAAAACATAAAGGTTCAGAGCAATATTTTTTATCATAATGCGGATATTAAAAATTCGGAAATAAATGGAGATGCAGCATCGTTAACTCTTGGTTTTAATAAAAATGCTCCAGTTGAAAATATTACAGTAACTAACAATGTTATAATCGGTAGAAATAATGCACTTCGTATTCTTCATGCGAAATCACTAACATTTGAAGGCAACAGAGTCTATTCGGGTTATGTAGCTTTAGAATCTTCGGTCTTAGAACATATTAATAATTGGAATTTTAAAAATAATGTCTACTACACAAAGAAAAGTTCAAGTTTCAGAATAACTGGAGATAAAGATTACACGTTAGAAAGATGGCAATCTAGTTTTGGTTTAGATCAAGATAGCTCATGGAAAAACATCAAACAATTCGATATGAGGTCGATTATAAGCGTTGCTAAATATCAACATCGAACAGATACTTATAAAGTGGTATTATTTCAAGAAGATGGCAATGATGTTCTTGTAGATTTTTCGAAACCCGATGTGAAAGCAGGTTTAAACTATCGTATTTATGATGCTGAAAACCCTAATGTAATTTTGAAAACTGGAATACTGCCAGAAGATTTAAAGATTATGTTTCCAATGCAATTAACAGAATTTGAAAAGCCGTTACACAATGTGTCAGCACAAAAAACAGTTTCTAATTTTGGCGTGTTTATAATTGAATTTGAAGTACAAGAATCCAATCAAGTTTCAGAAGAAAAAGACAATATCTTCAAGCGATTCTTTAAATGGTTAGGATTCTAATTTTTACGCTGAACGACTTCAAACACCTTATTTTCATCGCATTTTAGTGTCTTGCTTGGATATTTTAAGAGTAAAGCATAATCATGAGTTGCCATTAAAATGGTGTTTCCGTTTTTATTGATGTCTCTTAAAACTTCCATCACTTCAATACTAGTTTGAGGATCCAGATTTCCAGTAGGTTCATCTGCTAAAATAAGTTCAGGTTCGTTTAATAATGCCCTTGCAATTGCTATGCGTTGTTGTTCTCCTCCAGATAATTCATGAGGAAATTTAAACCCTTTGGTTTTCATGTCAACTTTATCAAGAACAGCTTCAATACGCTCGGCTATTTTGGTTTTGTCTTTCCAGCCAGTAGCTCTAAGTACAAATTCTAAATTGTTGTTAATTGTGCGATCAGGTAGTAGTTTGAAATCCTGAAATACGATTCCTAATTTCCGTCTTAAAAATGGGATTTCATTTTCTTTAAGGGTTCTTAAATCATAGTCTACAATATGCCCTTCACCTTCAGTAAGTTGTAAGTCACCATAAAGTGTTTTCATAAAACTACTTTTTCCACTTCCCGTTTTTCCAATAAGATATACAAAATCACCTCTGTTCATTTCAATATTAACATCAGACAATACCATATTATCACCTTGATAGATAGAAGCGTTTTTGAGTTGTAAAATAGTTTCAGACATAAAGAAATTTTAAGACAAGAATTCTAAAATGTAAATGTATCATAAAAAAAAATCAAATTCCAATTTTCAAAAATCAAATTCCTGAAATAGCTAACGTTTGATGTAACATAATCTTGTCTTGATAATCCTTTTAATAAGTCTGTGCATAATTATAGCACGATTATTGCGTTATAGATTGCAGATAAATTATTTTTGACATCAATTAAAAATCGAACCTAATGACTTTCAGAAAACTAAGTATCTTGCTTACTTTTTTGTTGTGTAGTTTTTATTTACGCGCACAACAATCTGCAACTTATACAAGTGATTTAGTAGAGTATCAAAAAGCATTGACGCTTTATAACAATAAACAGTATCAAGCTGCTCAATCGTTATTTGAAGCCATAAAAAATGATGCACCTAATGAGACTTTAGAATCCGATTGTGCTTACTACATTGCAAATTGTGCAGTACGCTTGAATCAACAAAATGCCGATGATTTAATACAAGATTTTGTAGATACCTATCCAACAAGTACGAAACGAAATACGGCGTTTTTAGATGTAGCCGATTATTATTTCGCTAATAGAAAATATGCGTATGCAAGAAAGTGGTACGATAAGGTTGATGAGAATAGCATTGCACGTACTGAAAGGGATAAATTTAATTTTAATTATGGTTATTCACTGTATTCTACTGGAAATAGAACTGGAGCTAATACCTATTTAAATCGTGTAGTTAATTCTAAGGCATACGGATCACAGGCTAAATATTACATTGGATTTATGGCTTATGAAGGCGACGATTATGATACAGCCAATACATACTTTGATCAGGTAAGTGATGAAGAAAAATACAAAGAGAAATTATCCTATTATCAAGCAGACTTAAACTTCAAACTCGGAAAATTCGAAAAAGCTATAGAGCTCGCCAAAGCGCAAATAGATGCTAGTAGTCCGCAAGAGAAATCACAGTTGTCAAAAATTATAGGTGAAAGTTATTTTAACTTAGAGCAGTATCCTGAAGCTATTCCATATTTGCAAGACTATAAAGGTACTCGTGGACGATGGAATAACACCGATTATTACCAATTAGGATATGCGTATTACAAGCAGAATGAGTTTGAAAATGCCATTTCGGAATTCAATAAAATTATTGGAGGTAACAATGCAGTCGCTCAAAATGCCTATTACCATTTAGGAGAAAGCTATATCAATCTTGATAAGAAGCAAGAAGCTTTAAATGCCTTTAGAAATGCATCTCAAATGGATTTTGATTTACAGATTCAAGAAGATGCTTGGTTAAATTATGCGAAAATCAGTTACGAAATTGGAAATCCGTATCAGTCTGTTCCTCAAGTTCTAGCAGGTTATTTAGACCAATATCCAAAAACGAGTTATAAAGAAGAAATAGAAGGCTTATTAATCGATTCCTATATTACATCAAGAAATTACAAAGAAGCTATTAAGCTGTTAAAGAGTAAAAAAGGTTTTGAAAACCGCGTAGCTTATCAAAAAGTTGCTTTTTATAGAGGGATTGAAGTTTATAATGAAGGGGATTATTTGGAAGCAAAACATCTATTCGAGTTATCTATTAAAGAAGCGAAAGATCCAGTTTTTACATCAAGAGCTACATTTTGGAAAGCAGAAACCGATTACCACTTAAGTAATTTTGATGATGCTTTGATAGGATTTAAACAATTCAACCAACAAAGTGAGGCATCACAAGTTGTTGAAATTAATAATATAGATTATAATATTGCTTACACCTATTTTAAACTTAAAAACTACGATCAAGCAACAACAAGTTTTCAGAAATTTATAGATCATCATAAAGAGGATAATTTGCGCTTAAACGATGCGTATTTAAGACTTGGTGATGGTCATTTCGTTTCGAGTAATTATACCAACGCCATTTCTGCTTACGAAAAAGCTATAAGAATTAATGAAATAGAATCAGATTATGCGTCGTTTCAAAAGACGATGAGTTATGGTTACATTGGCCAGGCTTCAAAAAAAATTAATGATTTAGATGCGTTTATAAAAGCGTTTCCAAATTCATCATTGCGTGATGATGCCATGTATGAATTGGCTAATTCCTATGTAAAATCAAACGAAGTTGACAAGGCAATGACGATGTATGGTCGTCTTAATTCAGAATATCCAAATAGCGTTTTTATTTCAAAAGCCTTATTGCGTCAAGGATTAGCTTACTACAATGCTAATGATAATGAGCGAGCACTAACCAAGTTTAAAAAAGTGGCTCAAGATTTTCCTTCTACCGATGAAGCGAATCAAGCAGTGTCAACAGCACGTTTAATTTATATCGATTTGGGACGCGTTAATGAATATGCAGCTTGGGTAAGAACTTTAGATTATGTAGATGTTACTGATGCAGAACTTGATAATACAGCGTATTTAGCGGCAGAAAAACAGTATTTAGATAATAATACAGATGGTGCAATTCGTCAGTTTAATAAATATTTGAATGAATTTCCAAATGGAATTCACGCCTTAAAGTCTCATTTTTATATCGCAGAATTGTATTCTAAAAAGCAATTACCTGAAACCGCGTTGCCGCATTATGAGTATGTTGTTAATCAGCAAAAAGGAGAATTTACTGAGCAGGCTATTGTGAAATTATCTGAAATCTATCTCAATAATTCCAATTGGAATAAAGCCATTCCTTTACTAAAACGCTTAGAAACCGAAGCCGATTACCCTCAAAATATAACGTATGCACAATCAAATTTGATGAATGCTTATTATCAAATACAGAATTACAATGAAGCCGTAATTTATGCTGAAAAAACACTTCAGAATTCTAAATTAGATAATAAAGTTAAAAGTGATGCGCAAATAATCATAGCACGTTCAGCAATGAAAACTGGAGATGAAGACAAGGCTAAAACGGCATATGCTAAAGTTGAAAAAATAGCAAATGGTGTTTTGGCGGCCGAAGCGTTATACTTCAATGCGTATTTTAAACATAAGGAAGGCAAACATGAAGCTTCGAACACTGTGGTTCAAAAATTAGCTAAAGATTATAGCAGCTACAAATACTATAGCGCTAAAGGCTTAGTGCTTATGGCTAAAAACTTTTATGCTTTAGGTGATGCGTTTCAAGCAACCTACATTTTGGAAAGTGTCATTTCTAACTTTGCCGAATTTGATGATGTAGTTTCAGAAGCTCAAACCGAATTAAATACAATTAAAGCTGAAGAAGCCAAAACTAACGCCTCAGTTGAAACCGAACAAAACTAAAAATGTCATGCTGAGCATAGTCGAAGCACAACAAAAAGACAATATGAAAAGTAATTTTAAACATATCATTTTAGCCATTCTAAGCTTAAACGTCGTAGTATCTTTCGCGCAAGAACGTGAATCAGATTCTATAGATGCTGGAACTGTAAATGTGGTAAAACCATATACACCTAAAATTTCTGATGCTTTTAAAATCAAAGAAACACCAAGTTTAAATGATTCAACTACAGCTAATAAAAAGGAAATCAAGTATAATATTTTTTCTATTCCTGTAGCTTCAACATTTACACCAGCTAAAGGAAAAGCGGCAAGTGTAGATAAGGAAAAAGCGGTGAAATTGTACGATAATTATGCATCCTTAGGTGTTGGAACATACACTACAATTCTTGGAGAAGTATATCTCAATCACGCATTGAGTAATACAGAACGTGTTGGAGGTTATTTTAGTCACCATTCTTCAGCTGGAGATATCGAAGATGTTAACTTCGATAATAATTTTGCTGAAACTGGATTAAATGCGCATTACAGCCAGAAGCTCAGTGACTACGCTTGGAAAGTTGAAGGTGGATTTCAATTACAGAGTTATAATTGGTATGGACTTCCAGATCAAAGTATAGATAAATTTGATGTTGATCATTCATTTTATACTGCAAATTTTGGTGGTAGTATCAATTTTGAAGAAGGCATCATTAATAAAGGGAGTGTATTGTACAGACGTTTTGGAGACGATCAAGATTCAGGTGAAAACCGCTTTGTGTTAAAGTCAGAATTTGATGTGCCTGTAAGCGACGAAATGATAAACACTGAGGTAACCTTCGATTATATTGGAGGATCATTTGATAGAAGTTATCTCTTAAATGAAGAATTGAACTTTGGTAATTTTAATATTGGTGTCGCACCAAGTTATCAAATGAAACAAGACGATTTAACCGTGAATTTAGGAGTTAATTTAGTCTACCTTCGAGATACAGAAGCTAGTGATGGTAAATTCTTTATCTATCCAAATATTACAGCAAGCTATCGATTGGTGGATGAGATAATGATTGCCTATGGTGGAATTCAAGGTGGAATGATCCAGAATTCATACTACGATTTTGCTCAAGAGAACCCTTTTGTGTCTCCAACTTTAGTTGTGTCACCTACAGACCAAGCTTATAATGCATCTATCGGACTTAAAGGAAAGTTGTCAAATAGTTTGAGCTATGCTATTAGTGGTCATTATTTGGCGGATAATAATAGAGCGTTGTTTAAAACAAATTCTGTTTTAGGAACAGCTGAAGAAAATTACCAATTTGGAAATTCATTAGGCATTGTTTACGATGATGTTAGTACATTTTCAATTGCAGGAGAACTAAATGTTGATGTTAACCGAAACTTTAAGTTGGCTTTAAAAGCTGAGTACTTTGGCTACGATACAGATAACGAAGCTGAAGCTTGGAATTTACCAGACATTGAAGCCTCTGTATTTTTAGATTACCAAATTGATGAACATTGGTTTGCTGGAGCAAATCTATTTTTTGTAGGTGAACGTAAAGATGTATTCGCAATCGAACAGAGTTTCTTCCCAGTGGATTCACCACAAACCATTACTTTAGATAGTTTCTTTGATGTGAATGCACACGTAGGCTATAAAATTAACGATCAGTTGTCTGCTTTTGCTAAAGCGAATAATATTGTAAATAAAGATTATCAACGATGGTTAAATTATCCTGTTCAAGGCATCCAATTTCTTGCAGGAATTACCTATCAGTTTGATTTTTAATATATAGATGTGTCATTCCGCCCTTGCTTGTGCTGAACTTGTTTCAGTAACTTGGATATTATCGATTTTTAAAACTTAAAATAAAAGCATTCATTCTCATTGAATTGAATGCTTTTCGTATTTTTAATCTTTATAAAAATTGTAAGTTGTCATTTCGACAGAGTGATATACGAATGACGAGAAATCTATAAATAATGAGATTCCTCCTCATTCTTCGTTCGGAATGACATAATGAGATTTAAACGAGTAATAGTATTATATGCAATGAATAAACTAACCATCCTTCTACTTTTAATTATTTGTTTTTCATGTTCAGAAGACAAACAAAACGTCGATTCTATAGTCATTAACGCGAATATCTATACCGTAGATAATGATTTTGGTAAAGCAGAAGCTTTTGCTATTAACGACGGCAAGTTTATAGAAATAGGAACTTCCAGCTCGATTCAGTCGAAGTACGCTTCAGAAAAAGTAGTAGACGCACAAGGCAAGACAATTGTCCCAGGATTTATAGATGCGCATTGCCACTTTTTAGGCTTAGGTTTAGACCAACAAGATGCCGATTTGGTTGGAACGAAAAGTTTTGAAGACGTCGTAAAACGTGTATTAGATTTTCAAAATGAAAAACAACTGGACTATATTGTAGGAAGAGGTTGGGATCAAAATGATTGGGAAGCCAAAGCGTTTCCAAATAAAAAATTGTTAGATAAATTATTTCCTAAAACACCCATTGCATTAACTCGTATAGATGGTCACGCTACATTATGTAATCAAGCCGCTTTAGATCTTGGAGGTATCACTATTAATAGTAAAGTTGATGGAGGAGAAGTAGTGATTGAAAATGGAGAACTCACAGGCGTTTTAGTTGATAATGCCCAAAGTTTTTTATGGAATCATTGGCCAGAAGGGTATACAAGAGAAGATTTAGTAAACGCTTTATTAGTGGCTCAAGACATTTGTTTTGATTTAGGCTTAACAACCGTTGATGACGCTGGATTAGATCAGTATTCAATTGAAATTATTGATAGTCTGCACAAGACAGGAGATTTAAAAATGCGAGTGTACGCTATGGTGTCTTTTAACGAAAAGAATGTCGATTATTACCTTAACAAAGGCATTATTAAAACCGAAAGATTAAACGTACGTTCATTTAAGTTTTATGCAGATGGTGCTCTTGGATCTAGAGGTGCATTGCTAAGGGAACCATACAGTGATAAGGCTAGTCATTTTGGATTGTTGGTTACAGATTTAGAAACTTTCAATACAAATGCAGAGCGCATTGCTGATTCAGAGTATCAAATGAATACTCATGCCATTGGAGATTCTGCTAATCGTGCTGTATTGCAAACTTATAATAAGGTTTTAGCTGGAAAAGAAAATAGACGATGGCGAGTGGAACATGCTCAAGTCGTATCTCAAGAAGATTTTGAATTATATAAAAATGTCATGCCTTCTATTCAGCCAACACATGCAACAAGTGATATGTATTGGGCTGAAGATCGTCTAGGAAGCGAACGTATTAAAGGTGCTTATGCATTTAAAGATTTGCTCAATGCTTACGGAAAAGTCGCCTTAGGAACCGATTTTCCCGTAGAACGAGTAAGTCCGTTGTTAACCTTTTATGCTGCAGTGGCAAGACAAGATTTAGAACAATATCCTGAAGGTGGTTTTCAAAAAGAAAACGGATTATCTAGAGAAGAAACCTTAAAGGGCATGACCATTTGGGCAGCCTATTCTAATTTTGAAGAAGATGAAAAGGGTAGTATTGAAGCTGGTAAATTTGCAGACTTTATCATTTTAGACAAAGATATTATGACGGTTGATCAGATTGAAATTCCTAATATTAAAGTTGAACAGACGTTTGTTAATGGTGAGAAACAGTAATCTTAGCCAAATAATCAAAATGCTCGCCATCCATGATTTTTTCGCATGTCAATCCAATAGCTTCGCAAGCTAATTGCAAACGTTCAAAATCGAGATATAACCATTTCATTGGAAATTCATCTTCACCTTTATAACTTAGGAAATAATCCAATTCGCCATAATAGCTTGCGTTTGTGTCAATCCAGAGTCCACCATCTTCATCTTCATACATGTATTGAATATCTGAAGAATCAATTAAAATTTGTCCATTAGAATTTAATAATGATTTCAAATGTTTTAAGTACATTGAAATCTGAGATAACTCTTGAAAGATGCCTGTTCCATTCATAAGTAACAGAATGCTGTCAAAGGTTTCGGTTTCATCTAAAAGCGCTTTCAACTCAACATGTTTTAAACCACGTTGTTTTGCAACTTCAACGGCACCTTCAGAAATATCAATAGCTTTTATTGGTAAGCCTTTCTCTTGTAGATATAAACTATGACTTCCAGAACCACAACCAACATCTAAGATAGATCCTTTGGCTAATTGTAAAGCCTTTTGTTCAAGCTTAGGCATTTCAGAAAAAGATCGAAACAAATAGGGAATAGGAAGCACATCATTTCCAGAGATATTAGTTGAAGTGATGAGGTCTTCGGTATAATTATTGTAGTGATAATCACGTAGAGCTTTTCCAAATAGATCTTTCACGGTTTTGAATTTGGTGTCATGTTGAGCGCAGTCGAAACATCTAATAGATTTAGATTCTTCGCGTTGTTCAGAATGACAAATTACATTAAATTTACAGTATGCAAGACGTAATAAACAATCTTCCTAAGCTCGCCAAAGATAAACATAAGGAAAACAAAACCTTCTTTACAAAGCTTAAAAAAAAGCCGCCTAAGCAATTAGATTATATCATGCAAGATCTTCATGATGTAGAATTTCAGCGCACCGATTGTTTAGAATGTGCTAATTGCTGTAAAACGACTGGACCATTATTTACACCTAAGGATATTGAACGCATTGCAAAACACTTTAAAATGAAGCAACAGCAATTTATTGACACCTATTTAAGGTTGGATGAAGAGAATGATTATGTGTTGCAATCGGTTCCTTGTACTTTTTTAGGAACTGATAATTATTGCTCAATTTATGAAGTGAGACCAAAAGCATGTCGTGAATTTCCACATACGGATAGAAAAAAGTTTCAGCAAATCTCAAACTTAACATTAAAAAATGTATCAATTTGTCCTGCTGCTTATAATATTGTTGAGGCCATGAAGCAACGAATTAAAATGTAACATACAGCCTATGAAAAAGACAATTCTCATTGGTCTACTTTTTTTTGGATCACTTTCGGTTTGCCAATCGCAAGAATGGATGACCTCTTTAGATGTAGCTAAAAGCCTTGCTTTTGTTCAAGATAAATTACTTTTCGTAATCTGGGAAGATGTTTCGTACCAAGAGTTTCATGTGATAGTAAAAAAAGAGAATGGAACTCCGGAAGTAGTTAACTTGTTTGAAAATGAAATTCTGAATGAAATAATATGGGAACATTTTGTGCCAGTTATTATTAGTGAACATAATTATCAAGCACTTTTCAACGAGATAAAAGGAAAACGAAGTCAGCTGTATATAGATAAATTTAATGATGACACCATAAAAATCATGGATATAAATGGTCAGATCATTAACACTACACTTGAGTATTATGACTATTTAGATATAGCAGAATTTATTGCCAAATATGCCTTAAACACATCATTTTTAAAGGAAGAGTTAGCCTTTTACAGAGAGCAACAAGATTTTAATTCGGCGTATCACTTAGCATCACAATATGCTGATTTTTCTGTTCATGTTAACGATGATGTGAAACCAGAAATAGTAAAACTATCCAATTATTATTTGAGTGAAGCTGAAGGTTTTATCGCAAATGATAATTCTGTTATACTAAAACAAAAAATTGAACTTCAAAAAATTAAACAAGCTTTGGTTTTAGGAAAGGCTAAAAAAGTATTGAGACAACTAAAACGAATTGATAGTGCTAAGGTTGATGCTTCAAACGAAGCTCTTTTTGCATTTTTGAATTTCACAGCTTATATTCTTTTAAAAGATGAAACTAATGCTAGTATATGGAGAAGTAAAGTTTCTTTAGTAAATTTGAAGAAAGCCAACTTAATCGTCAAGAATAATTCCTAAACGCTTGGAAACACTCATTAATTATTTTGAAACCATTCCGTCACTTCATAGAAGTTTGATTTTAGTTGGTGGACTCACATTTTTCTGGTTGTTAGAAGGTTCATTGCCTTTAGTCAATTTTAAATACAAGAAATGGAAACATGCCTTACCAAATATCTTTTTTACGATAACAACTATTGTCATTAATTTTGGCCTAGCATTTATGTTGATTGGGACTTCCGATTGGGTAAAGGACAATCAGTTTGGAATTATTAACTGGATACCTAATCTGCCACTTTGGGCTTATGTTTTGCTTGGTGTTTTACTTTTAGATTTTATTGGAGCCTATCTTGCTCATTTTGTTGAACACAAAGTAAAGCCACTTTGGATGGTTCATCTGGTGCATCATACAGATCACAATGTAGATACGACTACTGCTAATAGACATCATCCTCTTGAGAGTGTCATTAGATTTGTGTTTACGCTAGCCGGAGTATTTATTATTGGAACACCAATAGCTATTGTTTTTTTATATCAGTCATTATCGTTAGTGGCTACGCAATTTAGTCACGCTAATATTAAGTTGCCAAATAAAGTTGATAAGGCTTTAAGTTATATTATAGTGTCTCCAAACATGCATAAAGTACATCATCATTACAGGTTACCTTATACAGATAGTAATTATGGTAATATCTTTTCAATTTGGGATAGACTCTTCGGTACTTTTATGGCACTTGATCCTAAATTAATTGTTTATGGCGTTGATACATTTCCTGACGAAGAAGCCAATGGAAAAATTGGAGCACTCTTAAAACAACCGTTTCATAAATACCGTAAACCGACTACGATAAAGTCTTCAGAGTAGCATAAAAACAAACTCTTGTTTTCGATTAAGTGCTCATTTTAAACGTTTTACGATCTAAATTTTTGTTTTGAAAACTCTATAAATCATGTAGTTCATCCCTTTTTTTCTTCTTTTTGTTTCATTCATCGAATCTTTATTGGAATTCAACCAACTTCTTGCTCATGAAGTTTTTCACCACATACATTTGAGTATAATTATATGCAATCTCTCATTGGAGAAAAGTACCTCTAAGAAAGATTGATTTTAGTTTTTTGTTAACCTTTAAATGACCCCAATCATGAACAAGATTACTACAATTGGCATGCCAATTCACGGCCTTATTGGTCTCGTTTTATTCGCATTGTTTTTTAATAGTAGCCTGTCTGCACAAGAGACCTATACTACGATTAGAAAAAATGTAAATCCATTAGCGTTTAATTTAAACCACGATTTATCCAGTACTCAGGATTCATTGCTTCTAGAAAACAAATTTATTTTTAAGAGAGTTCGTTTTATAAGCGATCAGGCCGAAAAAGTATTTGATTTTAAACCAGCAGTTAAGAGTGCTAAAATTCCTTTAGACGAATTGCCTTTAGGAAAATATACAGTTATGTTTTATCAAGCTGATAAAATTATTGTATTTCAAATCGATAGATTATTACCATTCGGTTCATTGCATGGTTTAGAAGTTGAAGCTATTGCTGTAAATGAACCTGAAATTATAGCCGAAGAATTAGATGTGGCATCTATTGATGCTGAGGTTTTATCAAACACTAGTGATGGTGTTGACTTAGATTTTGACGCAACAAATTTGAGTATTGCTACAAATGGTACTGATTTAGATTACGAAAGTGAAGACATGTACTTTAAGAAATCGTATAATCTTTCGGATGCTAATAGAGATCAAGTTCAAACTAGAGCAGATTACAGGCGGAATAATTTAAGACCTAATGGTAAGCCTTACAATGACGACTAATTTGTAGTCTCATTTGTAAGAAAATATCCATACTTCGGTTTTATTTGCCGTTCATAGGTTTTTTTGTGTGTAAACACTTAAAGAGTTTTAGTTTAGTTGTCTGGGATTATAATTAAGCTATTAGTTCATTATCGTTGACGTTAACAGCGTGTGCACATGAAATCAGTTTTCGTTATAGTCTTTCTTGTTTTAATAACATCTCCTTTTAGTAATCTTCAGGCTCAAAATGATTTTGCCATTCTTGAAAAAAATGTCAATGTAAGAGCGAAAGGTTTAATTCAAAAATTAAATAAAACAAAAGATACACTCTTGCTTGAAAGCAAAACTTTAATTAATAAAGTGTATGCTGTCAATATGAAATACAAACGAGAGGTAGATCTTTCTGTTAGGGATAAAACTGTAAAAATTCCATTAAAAAAATTAAGTAAGGGCAAACATGTCTTTGTTGCAGTACAATCTCCTGTACGCATTGTATTTGTTGTTAAAATCTTAAGAGATAATTCTGTTTTATTAGCTCTGGAAGATGATAAATTGGTTTCTAAAGAATAACTTATTTATAAAGTAAATACTTAGATCTAATTGTTTTAAATTCTGAAATCCCATCTGTCCACGAATGTCTAATCTCCTTTTCAGATAAACCAGCTTCTATTTGTTGTTGCAACTGTTTGGTTCCTGCCAACTTGATAAAAAAGTCGTTAAAGAATTTTTGTTCGCCTACCGATTTATTAAACGCTCCGATTAAGAATTGCAAATTAAGCAAGTTAAGTGTTTTATGATCTCTAAGATCTTCACCATAGCACAAGTCGCCTTTGTGTTTTGGATATTTTGCGCCTTCATTGGGTTGCGGTACAAATTTAAAAGTGTAATCTTCTTTATCTAAAAACGGACTTCCATAGACTTGAAACTGCCCAGAAGTCCCACGACCAGCACTGACATTGGTGCCTTCAAAAAAGCATAAACTTGGATATAAATTTATTGCGACATCATTTGGTAAATTTGGTGAAGGCTTTATTGGTAAACTATAGGATGTTTCATGCGTATAATTTTGAACAGGAATCACCGTGAGTTCACATTTAATTCCGTGATCAAGCCAATGTTCGCCATTAATCATTTGTGCATATTCTCCAATGGTCATTCCATGAACCACAGGAATTGGATGCATTCCGACAAAACTTTTGTGTTCCATTTCCAAAATTGGTCCATCAATATAATGTCCATTAGGATTAGGTCTGTCTAAAACAATCAACGGAATATTAGCTTCAGCACAAGCTTCCATTACATAATGTAAAGAAGAAATATAAGTGTAAAATCGAGCACCAACATCTTGGATGTCAAATACCACAAGATTTAAACCTGCTAATTGCTCTTGAGACGGCTTTTTGTTCTTTCCATAAAGAGAAACAAGAGGTAAACCGGTTTTGGTGTCTATCCCATCTTTTACAATTTCACCAGCATCAGCAGTGCCACGAAAACCATGTTCAGGTGCAAATACTTGTTTAACATCAATACCTAAAGCAATTAAAGAATCTACTACATGGGTATATGATTTATGGTCAGATTTAAAAATTACACTAGTCTGATTCGCTACAATACCAATGCGCTTTCCGTTCAGTAATGGCAAATATGTTTCGGTTTGATTTGCACCAACAATAATTGATTCAATACTAGTTTGATTGTCAGCCTGAACTTGATTCAGGATCTTTTTATTTTGAGCTGAATCGTCCTTTGTTTTATTTCCACAGGAAATCAGAACTAAAACAAGTATAATAATAATTGGGAAAACCCTATTTTTGAACATCTTAAAACGCATATTTAAATTTTGAATTACGAGTTTTTTATAGCTAAACGCATTATTGGTAGTAAAGCGTATAAAAGTAGTGTTTCGGCTCCAATAATAAAAATTGGAATCACTGCAATTGCGGTTGGTATAATTGTTATGCTTATTGCTATTGCGACTGGTTTAGGGCTTCAAAAAAAAGTGCGAGAAAAGGTAATTGCATTTAATGGGCATCTCACCATTAATAATTACGATAACAATATTTCAAACGAATCTGTAATACCAGTTTCAACCAAACAAGATTTTTATCCAAACTTCAATACCATTGAAGGTGTGAAGCACATACAAGCCGTCGCAACTAAATTTGGAGTGATTAGAACCGAAACCGATTTTGAAGGCACTGTTCTAAAAGGCGTTGGCAAAGATTACGATTGGTCTTATCTCAAAGATTTTTTAGTTGAAGGTAGTTTGCCAAACACATCCAAAGATTTAAAAAATGAAGTGCTTATTTCTAGTTATTTGGCTAATCGACTTGCGTTTCAAGTAGGAGATTCGTTTCAGATGGTTTTTGGAAAAGATAATATAGATGAGATTCCTTTTATTAGACAATTTACTATTGTTGGTATTTTTAATTCTGGGTTTCAAGAAATTGATAAAACATTTATGCTTGGTGATCTTCGGCATGTGCAACGTTTAAATAAATGGGACGCTAATCAGATTGGTAATTTTGAAGTGTTTATTGAGGATTATAGTAAGTTGAGTGAGATGGATGCAAAAATAAGAGCAGCTACACCTTCAAACCTAAATACGCAAACCATTGAAGAAAAATATTATACGACGTTTGAATGGATTAAAATTTTCGACAATAACACCTATGGCATAATCGCTATTATGATAATCGTTGCAGGAATTAACATGATAACAGCACTTTTGGTTTTAATTCTAGAACGTACACAAATGATAGGAATTTTAAAAGCCTTAGGTAGTTCTAATTGGAGTATTAGGAAAATATTTTTATACAATGCAACCTATTTAATTTGCTTGGGTTTATTTTGGGGAAATGTTATCGGATTGACATTATTGTATATTCAGAAACAGTTTAGTCTGCTTAAATTCCCAGATCCAGAGCAATATTATGTATCTATTATTCCGGTACATATTGGTATAGATTATATTATTCTTTTGAATATTGGGACGTTCATTGCTTGTTTTTTAATGCTAATGATTCCGTCAATAATCATCACAAAAATTTCTCCAGTTAAGGCCATTCGATTTGAATAATTCTTAATAAAAAAACAATTTTGTTTACAGTTTAAATATCTATTTTTGCAACGCAAAACAATAACTATGGATTACGCAGAAAATATTTTAGGAACAATAGGAAATACACCTTTAGTTAAGCTGAATAAGCTAACAGCTGAATTACCATGTTTGGTATTGTCAAAATACGAAACCTTTAATCCAGGAAACTCGGTAAAAGATCGCATGGCTTTACAGATGATTGAAGATGCCGAAGCTGATGGTCGTTTAAAACCAGGAGGAACAATTATAGAAGGAACTTCGGGTAATACTGGTATGGGTTTAGCACTTGCTGCAATCGTAAAAGGTTACAAATGTATTTTTGTAATGGCAGATAAACAAAGTAAAGAGAAAGTAGATATTATGCGTGCTGTTGGAGCAGAAGTCATTGTTTGTCCTACAGCTGTCGAGCCTGATGATCCGCGTAGTTATTATTCTGTATCAAAGCGATTAGGAGAAGAAACACCTAATTCTTGGTATGTAAATCAATATGATAATCCGAGTAACACGAAAGCACACTATGAAAGTACAGGTCCTGAAATTTGGAAACAAACCGATGGTAAAATCACACATTTTGTTGTTGGCGTAGGAACAGGTGGTACAATCTCTGGTGTTGGAAAATATTTAAAAGAACAAAATCCAAATATAAAAATTTGGGGAGTTGATACCTATGGAAGTGTTTTCAAAAAATATCATGAAACTGGTGTCTTTGATGAAAATGAAATTTACCCATATGTCACCGAAGGAATTGGTGAAGATATACTTCCGAAAAATGTAGATTTTTCAATTATCGACGGATTTACAAAGGTTACCGATAAAGATGCTTGTGTGTATACCCAAAGACTAGCAAAAGAAGAAGGTATGTTTTTAGGCAATTCTGCTGGATCTGCAATAAAAGGTGTATTGCAATTAAAAGAACATTTTAAAAAGGACGATGTTGTCGTTGTTTTATTTCATGATCATGGCAGCCGTTATGTCGGAAAAATGTTTAACGACGATTGGATGAAGAAAATGGGATATATTGATTAAGTAATGTCGATAAAATAATTTAAATATATAAGCTTGAATTCTATTCAGGCTTTTTTTGTTTTCAAGCGGTATTATTAGAAAAGAGTTAAGATTTTCTTACTTTAGTAAAATAGTCGAAACAACCCATGCAATTCAAAAAATATAAAGCATCTCCTGCATACCAACAACTAATTGCATATTTCTGGACGATTACGTCTACAGATAATGACATTGATAATTCTTCTTATAGGTTTGTTCCAGACGCTTATGTAGATTGGGTCTTTCATTTAGAATCACCTTGGCAATGTGATTTTCCAGACACAGACATTCAATCTAAAACAGGGAAATTTCATGTGTTTGGTCAAATTAAAAAGCACATTAATTTATACCTTCCAGAAAGTGATTTAAACGTTTTTGGTGTTAAATTCCATCCTTGGGTAGCCAATCAAATTTGGAAAGTTGATATGCATTATCTTACTAATGGCTGTTTGAATTTGACAGATCTTGATCTTCCTGAAATGACTATTTTACAAGAAAAAATTTGCTTGGCTAATTCAATTTCTGAAAGAATTAAGTTAATTGAAGCCTACCTTTTGCCTTATGTGAATTATAATGACGATCAAAGTTTAAAAACCATTTTTAAACGGCTAGATGTTGGTATTCATAGTATAAAAAAACTAGATGCAGGTGTTGGATTAAGACGGTTACAGCAACGGTTTAAAAATGAAATTGGAATATCACCTAAACTGTTCTTGCGTACATGCCGAATAAATGAAGTGATTGAAAAGATGAAAGAAAATACGAATCAATCTTTAACTCAGTTGGCTTTGGAGTTCGACTATTTTGATCAAACACATTTTATTAAAGATTTTAAGCATTTTACAGGACTCAGCCCAACAATGTTCTTAAAATCAATTCATCCAGATGGTGATATTTTAAATCTTCGTATTAATTGAATATTTCGCTTTTTTACTATTTCATAAAATTAGCAACTCCTATTTTGTGAACTTAAATTTTAAAGCTTATGAAACTACTAAACCTTCCAAAATACGTATGTATTCTATTTGTGTGTTTAATGTCTTTTGTATCATTAGCACAATCTTGGCAAACCTTAAATGTGAATACATTTGGTTGGCGTTTTGAGGATATGCTGTTTGTCGATACTGAAATTGGTTGGGTTGTAGATGGAGGAGGACAAATACTAAAGACTATTGATGGAGGATTGACTTGGAATCAGCAATATTATAATAGTAATCAATACTTTAGAAGTGTAGAGTTTTACGGTGAAAATATTGGTTTTGCTGGTACTCTTGCTAATGGAAATCCGAATGCTACACTTTTGAAAACTATTAATGGAGGCCAAACGTGGACAGATATAACGTCAACCTTACCTGTGAATATACCTGGTATTTGTGGCATGCACATGACTAATGAAAACACTATTTTCATTACTGGTACATTTTATAGTTCCGCATATATTATGAAATCTATAGATCAAGGTAGTACATGGACCTATACTAATATGGGTAATTTGTGCAATGCTTTGGTTGATATCTATTTTAAAGACGAAAATATCGGCTATGCAGCTGGACAAAGTGCTCAAGGCACTGGTTTAAGAGGAATTATAGTCAGAACTGCTGATGGTGGTCAAACATGGAATACGGTTACAATAGGAAATGATTCTAATGAGCGTATTTGGAAAATTCAAGAAATAAACGATTCAATAATGTATGCATCTGTTGAAGCTTTTACGTCAACACCAGAATATTATAAATCTATTGATGGTGGACTAACATGGCAACTCAACTCGGTAACATCTGCTGGAGTTGAAGGCACTATTCAAGGTATTGGATTTCTAAATGAAGACATAGGTTGGGTAGGCGGTTATAATACGTTTTTTTATGAGACTACTAATCAGGGAAGTAGTTGGGAATATAAACCTTCAGTTGGAACAAGTTTTAATCGTTTTCAACGTGTAAACGACACATTAATGTACACGTCTGGCACTAATGTTTATAAATATGTTGATTCTTCTCTATTAAGTATTGAAGAATTTGAAATTAATAAGCCTAAAGGACATTCGATATCAATAAAAGGTTCAAACATAATCAAAGATAATGCTGTTATTAAATTGAATTTAATTAATAACACGTATTGTGAAATTAGTATATACAACAGTTCCGGTCAGCGTGTTCAGGTAGTAACACAAGATCGTAAAAAGGTTGGTGAGCACGAAATTTCTTGGAATGCTTCAGCATTAGCTTCAGGGAATTACTTTGTTGTATTGTACACCTATCATGGCTATGAATCTATAAAAGTTGTAGTAGATTGATTATGAACTAAGTCAAGAAATTTGTATGTAGACTTGTTGGTTTCGTCAATTTTATTACTTTTATATAATGAGAGAAAATTTTCTACATTATATCTGGAAACATAAAAAATTTGATGTCCTCAATCTTAAAACAACACAACATGAATCCTTAGCTTTAGTTTCTGTTGGTCACCATAATCACAATTCTGGACCAGATTTTTTCAATGCACAATTAAAAATAGGACAGCAGCTTTGGGCAGGAAATGTAGAGATTCATATAAAGTCTAGTGATTGGTTTGCACATCACCATGAACAAGATAGCGTCTATGATAACGTGATTTTACATGTAGTTTATGAACATGATACAGATATCTTTAGAAAGGATAATTCAACTATTCCAACCCTAGAATTGAAACCGTACATTAATTCAGATGTTTTAGGTACTTATCAAAAACTTTTTTCAAATTCATCGAAATGGATTAATTGTGAAAATGACTTTGCTCAAACAGAAGATTTTGTAGTAAATTATTGGCTTGAGCGCTTGTATGTTGAACGTTTAGAACGAAAGTCAAAAATCATTCAGGACTTGCTTGTAGCCTCTAAAAATAATTGGGAAGCTGTACTATTTAAAATGCTAACCAAAAATTTCGGACTTAAAGTCAATGGTGATGCTTTTTTTAGTTTAGCACAATCAATAGAATTTTCAGTAGTAAAAAAATCTCAATCCAAAGTATTAGCCATAGAAGCATTATTATTTGGTCAAGCAGGATTATTAGAAAAAGATTTAGAGGATAAATATTATCAAGACCTCAAGGAAACCTTTAATTTTTTAAAACAAAAATTTCAGCTGTCTAATACTTATGTCTTGCCATTTCAGTTTTTTAGATTGCGTCCACCAAATTTTCCAACGATTCGTTTATCTCAATTAGCATCACTGTATCATGAACAACAAAGTTTGTTTTCAAAGCTTATAGTCAGTAATACTTTAGAGGATTTCTACAGACTTTTAAAAGTATCTACATCTGAGTATTGGAAAACCCATTACACATTTCAAAAGTCATCTAAATCTAGAGAAAAGACCTTAACAAAATCGTTTATAGACTTACTATTGATTAATACCATAATTCCTCTTAAATTTACCTATGCGAAACAAAAAGGCGAAGAAATTAATGACAAGCTTATAGAGATTATGAGAGCAATTGATTCTGAAAAGAATTCAATAATAAAAGGGTTTGATACACTTAAAAAGGTTTCAAATTCAGCTTTAGAATCTCAAGCCTTAGTGCAGTTAAAAACCGAATATTGTAATAAGCATCAATGTTTGAAATGTGCGATTGGAAATTCACTTTTAAACAAATAAACTTTTAATGTTTTAAACTAAAGACTAAATTGCAATATAAAATGAGCTTGATGAAATTTTTCTACCAAATGCTTTACTATTTTCAAAAACGAGGCTATTACGTGTGTCAACGTATTGCTGATCGTTTAGGAATTAGAGCAAAAGTAGTGCGTACCTCATTTATGTACCTCACTTTTGTTACTGTAGGATTTGGTTTTGCCTTGTATTTATTCTTTGCGTTTTGGATGAGAATCAAAGACATTATTTATACTAAACGATCTTCAGTATTTGATCTGTAATATATGAATCCACTTATAAAATTTTTTAGAACCAAGATTTACACAGCAGTTTTTTTGTTGACCTTGCTTTTAGCAATTGGTGTTATTGGATTTAAGATAATGTCTAATTATTCTTGGGTAGATTCTGTTTATATGACAGTAATTACAATTACTACTGTGGGCTTTGGTGAAGTTCAGCCATTAGACGATAATGCAAAAATTTTCACCATTTTTTTAATATTGGCAAGCGTCATTATTTTGGGTTATGCCATTACTGTAATTACAGAATACATATTGAGCAAAAATGATATAGAAGAAATAAAACATAAAGAGATGCTAAAGAAAATTGATAAGCTTAAAAATCATATTATTATTTGTGGTTTTGGTAGAAACGGTAAACAAGCAGCACGAAAACTAAATGCTCATAATAGACCTTTTGTAATTATAGAAAAGAATAAAGATGTTATAGAAAAATTTCAAGAAGAAGAGCTACCGTTTATTTTTGGTAATGCTAATGAAGATGAAACTTTAATCGAAGCTGGTATTGAAAGAGCAAGCACCTTAATTTCTGCCTTGCCAAACGATGCCGATAACTTGTTTGTCGTGCTATCAGCTAGACAAATTAATAAGAGTATGAGAATTATTAGTAGAGCATCTCAAGAAACCTCTTACCAAAAGTTAAAATTGGCAGGAGCAAATAATGTGATTTTACCAGATAGAATTGGAGGTGATCATATGGCATCTTTAGTAGTAGTGCCAGATTTAGTTGAGTTTATAGATAATTTAGGAATCGTTGGTGAACACAATATTAATATTGAGGAAGTGATGGTCGATCGACTTTATGATACAGATAAAGTAAAGACAATTAAAGATTTAGACTTAAGAAGAAAAACAGGTTGTACAGTAATTGGGTTTAAAGATGGAAAAGGTGATTACCTTGTCAACCCTGAAGCTGAAACTAAATTAATAGGAGGTTCTAAGATTATTGTTCTTGGGCGACCAGAGCAAATAGAAAAGCTAAACTCTTTATATGATATCAAGTAGATAAGACCCATTTTAACAATGGATGCTTTAAATAATCATTTTTTTTTAGCATCTTGTAAACCGTATTAAAACTAACTAATTTAAATAATTCTCAATATGAAGAAATGTCTTCTGTCACTTATTGCAATTTTACTGCCTATTATAACATTCGCTCAAGAAGCCCAAGAAATGGGTATTGATGAAAAAATCGATCAAGTTTTTGGAGACGCAACAGGATGGTTTGTAACCTTTATATTTTATCAAATTGATTTTGGTAGTGGAATAAAAGTGTTTTGGGTTTTATTCCCTTTAATTATAGGTGCTACATATTTTACTTTCTATTTTAGATTAATAAATATTAGAGGTTTTTTCACATCAATTAATATAGTGCGTGGAAAATATGATGATTTAGAAGAAAGAGAGAATCATAAAGTGGAAGCTGCTAAATCAACATTTACTGATGAAGATGACAATCCTGATACCATAAGAGTTGAAGGACATGAAGGAGAAGTGTCCCACTTTCAAGCCTTAACAGCTGCGTTATCTGCAACTGTAGGTTTGGGTAATATTGCTGGTGTTGCTATTGCTGTATCTATTGGTGGTGCAGGAGCAACCTTTTGGATGATTATAGCTGGTTTACTTGGGATGGCTTCAAAATTTGTAGAGTGTACGCTCGGTGTAAAATATAGAGACATAGCTGAAGATGGAACTGTTTATGGTGGCCCAATGTATTATTTAACCAAAGGACTCAAAGCAAAAGGTATGGGTGGATTGGGAAAAATTCTCGCCGTATTATTCGCCATTTTTGTAATTGGTGGTTCTTTTGGAGGTGGAAATATGTTTCAAGTTAATCAGGCGTTTCAATTAGTACAAAGCATTACTGGTGGAGAAGAATCATTCCTTTACGGAAACGGATGGTTGTTTGGATTGGTAATGGCCATATTTGTTGGTATAGTTATTATTGGCGGAATTAAAAAAATTGCTAAAGTAACTGATAAAATTGTACCATTTATGGTGGTCATATATGTTGCTGCATCCTTATTCGTGATTATTGCCAAATACGATATGGTTGGCAGTGCATTTGCGGCAATTTGGAATGGCGCTTTTAGCCCAGAAGGAATTGCAGGTGGTGTCATTGGAGTACTTGTACAAGGATTTAGACGTGCTGCATTTTCAAATGAAGCAGGTGTAGGTTCAGCTTCTATTGCGCATTCTGCTGTGAAAACAAAATATGCTGCCTCAGAAGGAATGGTAGCTCTGCTGGAACCTTTTATTGATACTGTTGTGGTTTGTACAATGACCGCTTTGGTATTAATTATTACAGGTTTCGTAGATCCTTTAAATCCTCCTGCAAACGATGCTCAAGCAATTTTGTTAACCTCTAGTGCTTTTGAATCTTCAATTTCATGGTTCCCTTATGTGCTAACTATTGCAGTAGTCTTGTTTGCCTTTAGTACCATGATTTCTTGGTCTTATTACGGTTTTCAAGGATGGGCTTACCTTTTCGGAAGAACTAAAAAAATGGAATACGCTTATAAATTATTATTTTGTGTATTCGTAGTTATTGGAGCAGCGGCAAGTTTAGGTTCTGTGATAGGATTTTCTGATGCCATGATTTTCGCTATGATGGTTCCTAATATGATTGGTCTGGTAATATTAGCGCCAAAAGTTAAGGAAGAATTAAATAAATATATGGCTGCTATAAAGGCTAGAAAAGAATAACAAATTATGTCAAAATATAAATCCCACTTCACGTTTACCAAACAACAACGAAGTGGGATTTTTGTATTATTGCTACTCATTCTTGCTTTGCAATGTGTTTACTTTTTTGTTGATTTTTCTTCGGAAGACATTAAAGTCAATCAAAATGAATTGGCACTGTTTCGGGCTGAAGTTGATTCACTTAAATTAATAAAGTTAATAGAAAGTAAACCGAAAATCTATCCATTCAATCCAAATTTTATAACCGACTATAAAGGCTATACACTAGGAATGAGTACAGATGAAATAGATAGACTATTAGCCTTTAGAAAACAAAATCAATGGGTGAATTCAGTAAGTGACTTTCAAAACGTAACTGAAGTTTCAGATTCATTATTAGATAAAATTTCTCCCTATTTTAAGTTTCCAGATTGGGTAACTAATCCAAAACCTAAAACACAATATTCGTATGCTAAGGATAGCAAACCAAAATCATTTGATCAAAAGCTAAATTTAAATACAGCCACAGCAGAACAACTAAAAAAAGTTAATGGTATTGGTGAAAAACTATCCGAACGAATTGTCGCTTATAGAACAAAACTAGGAGGAAGCTTTATTGATGATGTGCAACTTCAGGATGTATATGGTTTATCGCCAGAAGTAATCAATCGGACTTTAAACGAATTTACAGTTAAAAATGCAAAACCAATTGTAAAGTTAAACTTGAATTTAGCAACCCTTGAAGACCTAGTGACTATTCAGCATATCGATTATGAAATTGCTCATTATATTATTGAAGAACGTACACTTCGAGATGGCTTTAAATCTTTAAATGAGTTAACAAAAGTAAAAGACTTTCCTGTCAAAAAAATTGAGATAATTAAGCTATATTTGACACTCTAATTTAGATTAAAAAAATTGCACTATGAATAGTAGGTATTTCACTGAAGAACATGAGTTGTTTAGACAAAGTTTAAAGGATTTTTTACAAAAAGAAGTGGTTCCTCACATTGAAAAATGGGAAGAAACAGGACATATTGAACGCTTTATTTGGGAGAAATTTGGTGAAATGGGATTCTTCGGAATTGCATATCCTGAAGACTATGGAGGAATGAATCTAGATTTGTTTTACACCGTTATATTACTTGAAGAACTTCAGAAAATAAATTCTGGTGGATTTGCAGCAGCTATTTGGGCACACGCCTATTTAGCAATGACACACGTTAATAAAGAAGGCGATCATGCAATCAAAGAAAAATATTTAGCTCCTAGTATCACTGGAGAAAAAATAGGATGTCTATGTATTACAGAACCTTTTGGTGGAAGTGATGTAGCTGGAATGAGAACTACAGCTGTAAAAAAAGGTGACACCTATGTTATTAATGGTTCCAAAACGTTTATTACAAACGGTGTCTATAGCGACTATTTGGTTGTTGCTGCAAAAACAACGCCTGAGCTAGGAAATAAAGGGATTAGTATTTTTATTATGGATAGAGATACACCAGGAATTTCTGCTACCAAACTGGATAAATTGGGTTGGAGAGCTTCAGATACGGCTGAGATTGCTTTTGATAATGTTGAGATTCCTCTATCTAACCTAATGGGTGAAGAGAATAAAGGTTTTCCGTATATCATGCAACACTTTGCTCTGGAGCGTTTAATTATGGGAATAAATGCTCACGCAAGAGCTGAGTACGCTTTAGAATATACGTTGAATTATATGAGTGAACGTGAAGCCTTCGGAAGAACAATCAATAAATTTCAAGCACTTCGCCATAAAATAGCAGATCGATATACCGAAATGGAAATCTGTAAAGAGTTTAACTATTCTGTTGCTCGAAGATTAGACCAAGGTGAGTATGTAGTTAAGGAAGCAACGATGTCAAAACTTCAGTGTACAAAAATGGCAGATGAAGTCATGTATGATTGCCTACAATTTTTAGGTGGCTATGGCTACATGGAAGAATATCCTTTGGCTAGATTATTGCGTGATAGTAGACTTGGTCCAATTGGTGGAGGAACTTCTGAAATCTTAAGAGAGATTATCGCAAAAATGATAATTGACAAAAAGGATTATAAACCAGCGACGTAGATAATTTATTATCGTTTTTGCGAAAATTGCCCAACAATTTGCAAAAATGGTAATTGACAAAAAGGATTATAAACCAGCGACGTAGATAATTTATTATCGTTTTTGCGAAAATTGCCCAACAATTTACAAAAATGGTAATTGACAAAAAGGATTATAAACCAGCGACGTAGATAATTTATTATCGTTTTTGCGAAAATTGCCCAACAATTTGCAAAAATGGTAATTGACAAAAAGGATTATAAACCTGCGACATAGATAATTTAATATCGTTTTTGCGAAAATTGCTCAACAATTTGCAAAAATGGTAATTTACAAGAAAGACTAAAAACGATGGACTTAAAACTTGATAAAAAAAGATTATTTGAAGCTTTATAGATTTCCATCTAAACATCTTATCCAATAAAAATAAACACAAAAATTAAAATAAATTTTATGAAAAACACATCAGTATTAACCTTGTTAATCATCTTGTTTACGATGGTCTCTTGCAGCAGTGGAGATGATAATTCAACTAACACGCCTAATTTTGCTGTGGAAACTTCAGCATTAAGCTATAATTCTGCAACGATTTCTTGGAACCCAATAACGGGAACAGGAGATGTGGTCTATAATGTGTATTTAAACGAGACTTTAGTGGCTGAGTTTATTTCAGATTTAAGTTATGTATTCATTAACTTGTCGGAAAACACAAGTTATACGGGAATGGTTGAAGTAATAGATGATTCTGGACTTATTGAATCTTCGATTTTTGGATTTACAACTCCTGAAAACACAAATACAGGAATGGCGCCTTCAGATTTTGTGACATCTGTTAAACATTTAGGTCACATTTCAACAACAATACAATGGACAAGTGCAACTGTGCCTGATAACTCACCTATCACATATAGTGTTTTTGTTGGAAATCAAATGATTGCTTCTGATTTAACTGAATTAGAATTTTATATACCAAATTTACAATCAAACACATTGTACACTGGTTTTGTAAGAGCTTTTAATGGTAGTGAATTTACCGACTCCAATTATAGTTTTACAACGGTTGCTTCTAATGTTTTTGCAGGTCGAGTGTTTTTAAGAACGCAACAAGAAGTTGACGATTTTGCTGCTAACCATTATACCGAAATAACAGATTGGTTAATTATTGGAAGGGAAGATGTAACATCTGATATCGTCGATTTAGGTGGTTTACAAAGTTTGGTGACTGTAATTGGCACTTTAATTTTGTCCTACAATCCTGAATTAGAATCGACTCATGGATTGCAAAATATTTCCAATGATCTTAATGCGATTGCTATTGTTGATAATTTAGTATTAACTGATTTGAGTGGTTTTTCTGGCGTTAATAAACTGTTAAGCTATATCAACATAGTTAACAACCCTCAAATAACAACGTTAGATGCTTTTTCAAATATGACAAATGATATTAATGACGTTAATGTTGAACTAACTAATAATGATAGCTTGATAGATATAGATGGATTAAGTCAATTAGACCTTTTTTCAGTATATATAAGAGAACATGAACTTTTAGAAAATATAGATCTAATTAATAGTTCTGATAGTAATACACTTGCACAACTGACTATAATGAATAATGCTAGCTTATTTGATTTCTCACCTTTAAGTAATATTACTTTAATTAAAGGAAGTATCACTATAGGTTACAGCAACATAACTAATCTAGATGATCTTAGTAATCTAAACAGAACGTATAGTGATGTAAACATTTGGCAAAATAGTGAGCTTACAGACCTTTGTGGATTACAAAATATTGTTCAAGGGGATAATATAGATGGCGTCTATAACGTTCATGACAATGCTTTTAATCCAACATTCCAAGACATAGCTGATGGAAATTGTTCTCAATAAAAGAATGTTAAAACAACACTAATGAAACCTATATTTATTAAACAAACTGTATTTTTTTTCATATGTTTTTCTGCTTTGCTATCATTTTCTCAAACTGAGCTAAAGAATAAAGTTGTCGATTTTTCTACTTTAATGCCAATTGAAAGTGCTAGTATTTATATAAAAAATACTACCATTGGAACTGTAAGTAATCAAGATGGAAAGTTTGTATTACAAGTTTCCAAAGAATTGCAATTAGATACGCTTGTCATTTCTTCGATAGGTTATAAAAGTTTTAAAATACCTGTCAATGAATTTGATAACTCTGAAGAAATTTATCTTGAGGAAGATATAGCTGCATTAGACGAAATTATTCTAATCGCTGAAAACCGGCCAACAACAGGAAACGATATTGTAATAAGAGCTATTGAACGATTATCTGAAAACCTTCCAGATTCAGCTTATATTCAAAAAGGATTCTTAAGGCACAAAGAGCGTAATGCTAAAGAGTTTAAATGGCTTATTGAAAGTGCTATCACTGTGTATGATTCTGGTTATACAGTATCTTCAAAAGATCATTTAAAAATTAATGTAGATCAGGTTCGTAAAAGCTATGACCTTCGTGATGTGGATAGCATTTTTTCATATTATTCCTATTTAAAACATTACGAAAACAACAGAAAGTTAAAAGCTAAAAACTTAAGAAGAGATACCATAAAAACAGCTTCGTTAGTAAAGGCCATTAAATGGAATGACACTAGAGTTAACGGACTAGAAAACTTGTTTAAAGGAAAACTAAACTTGGTCAGAAATTCTAATGATGCTAAAACATTATTTGGAGATGATATGTTAGATAAACATCAGTTTCAATTGGATACTGTTTTAGTTGATAACGATCGTAAAATTTATAAGATTAAAATCAATAATGGTAAAACCTTTGTAGACCTTGAAACGGAAGGGATATTTAATGGAGGATATCATGCTAATGGTTGGATTTATATCTACTGGGATAACTATGCTATTAAAAAAATTGAATATGAACTCGTTGCAGCTTCCGATGCTCAAAAAAGTAGAAGTAAAACACTTTTTGGTACACAGGTAAATCACAAATTAGTAGTAACTTATATGGAATACAATGATAAAATGTATCCAAATTACATCTATTATGAAACTCCAAAACTCGTTAACGTTGGTTTAAAGACTACTGAAAAGTTGACAGAAGAAGAAAAAGCAAAGTATTATAACGAAGAGCGGTTTTATTATACTGTTCAGGAAATTTTGTTCTCAGATATTATTGAAGACGATCAAATTATTGCTAAAGCACTACAAGGAAATTGGGATCCAGATATATTTGCACCAAAGCCTTATGATAAAACCTTCTGGAAAAATTACAATATTATTTTAGAAAGTGAGGAAGATGAGCAACTTATTAAAGACTTAAGCAAGCGTGCATCTCTCTTTAAGCAGTAATTATTGAGAAAATAAATTCCAATTAAAAATCGAGCTTTTTGTTTTGATATCTTAAATTCCTTTTTATATTTGCAGCCTTAAAAATTTTAAAAGAGAGGAGGTTAAGACACTATGTTAAGAATACCAGTAAAAGAAGGAGAAAATATAGATAGAGCGTTAAAGCGTTATAAGCGTAAGTTTGTAAAAACAACGGTTAAAAACCAGTTGCAAGAACGTAAACAATTCACAAAACCTTCTGTTCAACGAAGAGAACAAATACAAAAAGCACAATATGTTCAAGGTCTAAGAGATCAAGAAACAGTTTAATTGTGTTGAAATGATATAAAATCCCATTAGAAATAATGGGATTTTTTTGTTTCTAACAAGATTGTAATTAAAACTTTGTATTTTAGATTTAATTCTAAAGTACTTTAATGTCACTACAATCCTTTTCAGATTATTTATTACTTGAAAAAAACTATTCGCAGTTAACCCTCAAGGCGTATCTAAAAGATATTCAAGATTTTTCTGAATTTAATGTATCCGAATATGATTCAAAGTCCATCACGAATGCTAACTATCAACAAATAAGAAGTTGGATAATATTATTAGTAGATAGTGGAATATCAAATAGAAGTATTAATAGAAAGGTGTCATCATTAAACACCTATTATAAATTTCTTTTAAAAATTGAAGAGATAGAAGTAAATCCCCTTACGAAACACAAGGCACTAAAAACAAGTAAAAAAATTCAGGTCCCCTTTTCTGAGCAAGAAATTAAAACTGTACTTCAAGAATTAAATTTTGATACAGATTTTGAAGGCTTACGAAACCGATCAATAATTGAACTATTTTACGCAACAGGTATAAGACGAATAGAGCTAGTACAGCTTAAACTAATTGATGTAGATATTGCTAACAAAACACTAAAAGTGCTAGGAAAAAGAAATAAGGAACGTTTTATTCCGTTAATACCATCAGTAGTTGATACTTTGAAATCCTATTTGATTGTTAGAAGTACACTTGATACTATACAAGATGATTCATTTTTGTTTTTAACTAAAAAAGGGGTTAAAATATATGAAACACTTGTTTACAGGATAATAAATGATTACTTTAGTAAGGCATCTTCCAAGGTTAAAAGGAGTCCGCATATTTTGAGGCACTCATTTGCAACTCATTTACTTAACCAAGGTGCAAACCTAAATGCTGTGAAAGAACTCCTTGGTCATTCTAGTCTAGCAGCTACACAAGTCTATACTCATAATAGTATAGCAGAGTTAAAAAATGTGTATTCAAAAGCACACCCGAGAAGTAAAAAATAATAATATCTAACCAATAAAAGATTGAATATGAAGGTAAACACACAATCCGTAAATTTTAATGCAGATAAAAAATTAATTGATTTTATTCAAAAGCGAATGGATAAACTAGATATGTTTTATGATAAAGTCATTCAATCTGATGTATATCTTAAAGTTGAAAATACAAGTGATAAAGAAAATAAAATTTTTGAAGCAAGGGTAAAAGTGCCTGGAGATAGTTTTATTGTAAAAAAGCAATGTAAAACATTTGAAGAAGGTACAGATATGGCAGTTTCGTCTTTAGAAAGACAATTAAAAAAGCGAAAAGAAAAATTAAGAGCACATATGTGATAAAATTTTTCAAAAAATGTTTTGAATAAATAAATAAATCTTTACATTTGCAGTCCGTTAGAAATAGCGGGCTTTTTTTATAGCCAAAAAGTTATATAAAAGCCGATGTAGCTCAGCTGGCTAGAGCAGCTGATTTGTAATCAGCAGGTCGTGGGTTCGAGTCCCTCCATCGGCTCTAAAAAAGTCTAAAAATTAACAATTGTTTTTTTTAGAAAACGTTCTTTAAAATTGGGGAGATACTCAAGCGGCCAACGAGGGCAGACTGTAAATCTGCTGACTACGTCTTCGCAGGTTCGAATCCTGCTCTCCCCACAAAATATTGAAACCTTCAACTAGTAAGATAGTTGTAAATTATGCGAGAGTAGCTCAGTTGGTAGAGCGTCAGCCTTCCAAGCTGAATGTCGCCGGTTCGAACCCGGTCTCTCGCTCTAAATTAAACTAAATGTATTTTTAGTTTAATTTCATCTTGAGTTAACGTTTTTGATTTGATATTTAGATCAATCAATACAACCTTAAAGCCGGTGTAGCTCAGGGGTAGAGCGTTTCCTTGGTAAGGAAGAGGTCACGAGTTCAAATCTCGTCATTGGCTCTTTTTAGTATTACAGAATTAAATTGAACACTAATATAAATAAGATTAAAATAAATTAAACATGGCAAAGGCAACTTTCGATCGTTCAAAACCACACCTTAATATAGGTACTATTGGACACGTAGATCACGGTAAAACAACTTTAACTGCTGCTATTACTAAAGTATTAGCTGATGCAGGTTTATCAAGCGCAATGTCGTTTGATCAAATTGATAATGCTCCTGAGGAGAAAGAAAGAGGTATTACAATTAATACTTCACACGTAGAATATGCAACAGCAAATCGTCACTACGCTCACGTTGACTGTCCAGGTCACGCCGATTACGTAAAGAACATGGTTACTGGTGCTGCTCAAATGGATGGTGCAATTTTGGTTGTAGCTGCTACAGATGGTCCAATGCCACAAACTCGTGAGCATATCCTTTTAGGACGTCAGGTAGGAATTCCTCGTATGGTTGTATTCATGAATAAAGTGGATATGGTTGATGATGAAGAGTTATTAGAGTTAGTTGAAATGGAAATCAGAGATTTATTATCATTCTACGAATATGATGGTGATAATGGTCCTGTAATTGCTGGTTCTGCTTTAGGTGCACTTAATGGTGAACAAAAATGGGTAGATTCAGTAATGGAATTAATGGAAGCTGTTGATGCTTGGATTGAAGAGCCAGTTCGTGATATGGATAAGCCTTTCTTAATGCCAATTGAAGATGTATTCTCTATTACTGGTCGTGGAACTGTTGCTACAGGTCGTATCGAAACAGGTGTTGCAAATACAGGTGATCCAGTTGAGATTATCGGTATGGGTGCTGAGAAATTAACTTCTACAATTACTGGTATTGAAATGTTCCGTCAAATTCTTGACAGAGGTGAAGCTGGTGATAACGCAGGTATCTTATTAAGAGGTATTGAAAAATCTCAAATTTCTAGAGGTATGGTTATTACTAAACCAGGTTCTGTAACACCACATGCTAAGTTTAAAGCTGAGGTTTATATCCTTAAGAAAGAAGAAGGTGGACGTCATACACCATTCCATAATAACTACCGTCCTCAGTTTTACGTACGTACAACTGATGTAACTGGAAACATTGCGCTTCCTGATGGAGTTGAAATGGTAATGCCTGGTGATAACCTTACTATTACTGTTGAATTAATTCAAACAATTGCAATGAACGTTGGTTTACGTTTCGCAATTCGTGAAGGTGGTAGAACTGTTGGTGCAGGTCAGGTTACTCAGATTTTAGACTAAAATATTTATTATATAAATATGAGTTAAGGTGTTCGTCAAAGGCGAACGCCTTGATTTATATTTACGGGTTTAGCTCAGTTGGTAGAGCACTGGTCTCCAAAACCAGGTGTCGGGAGTTCGAGTCTCTCAACCCGTGCAAATACAAAATCAAATGGCAGGAATTATAAATTATATTAAAGAATCTTTTGAGGAATTAAAGAATAACGTGACTTGGACACCTTGGTCTGAGGCGCAAAGCTTAACAATTTTAGTGGCTGTATTTTCAATAATTTTTTCATTAGCTATTTGGGGAGTTGATACTGTTTTCAGTAAAGTTATCAAGGCTTATTTTGAGTTGATATAACAAACTAT
Organism: Psychroserpens sp.; assembly: GCF_034670085.1. Classification (GTDB taxonomy): domain Bacteria; phylum Bacteroidota; class Bacteroidia; order Flavobacteriales; family Flavobacteriaceae; genus Psychroserpens. The sequence goes on from NZ_JAXMOD010000007.1 coordinate 230,287, forward strand.
AAAAGCAAAGAATGATGTCTGAGACAAGTGTAAATAAAAAGTGGTACGTAGTTAGAGCTGTAAGTGGTCAGGAAAACAAAATTAAGGCTTATATAGAAAATGAAATTTCTAGATTAGGTTTAGAAGATTTTGTAGATCAAGTTTTAGTACCTACTGAAAAAGTAATTCAAATCCGTAATGGAAAAAAAATAAACAAGGAAAAAGTATATTTCCCTGGTTATATAATGATTCAGGCAAATTTAAGTGGAGAGATTCCTCATATTATTAAATCTATAACTAACGTTATTGGTTTTTTGGGAGAAACTAAAGGAGGAGATCCTGTTCCATTAAGACAGTCAGAAGTTAATAGAATGTTAGGTAAAGTTGATGAATTAGCAGTTGATGCTGATGTAAATATAGCTATACCTTTTACTATTGGAGAAACTGTAAAAGTAATTGATGGTCCATTTAATGGATTTGATGGTACTATCGAGAAGATAAATGAAGAAAAGCGTAAACTTGAAGTTATGGTTAAAATTTTCGGAAGAAAAACACCATTAGAATTAAGTTATATGCAAGTTGAAAAAGTATAATAATTGTTACAACATAGATAGTATGTCTTTTAGCTTCAAAAATGGAAGAGATACAAAACTAAAACAAGTAAAATGGCAAAAGAATTAGGTAAAGTAGTTAAGTTACAAGTTCGGGGAGGTGCAGCGAATCCGTCGCCACCGGTTGGACCCGCTTTAGGTGCTGCTGGAGTTAATATCATGGAATTTTGTAAGCAATTCAACGCTAGAACTCAGGATAAACCTGGTAAAGTTCTTCCAGTTGTTATTTCTGTTTACAAAGACAAGTCTTTTGATTTCGTGATCAAAACACCTCCTGCGGCAGTACAATTATTAGAAGCGGCCAAAGTAAAGAAAGGATCTGGAGAACCGAACAGAAAGAAAGTTGCAAAAGTGACTTGGGACCAAGTTAAAGCTATAGCTGAAGATAAAATGGTAGATTTAAATGCCTTTGAAATCGGATCTGCTATGAAGATGGTTGCGGGTACTGCAAGATCAATGGGAATCACAGTTAAAGGTGGTGAAGCACCTAACTAAAAATTTTTGAAATGGCAAGAATAACAAAAAAGAGAAAAGAAGCTGTAGCTAAGGTTGAGAATAATAAATTATATTCTCTTGATGAGGCTTCAGTATTATTAAAGGAAATCACTTACACAAAATTTGATGCTTCTGTTGATTTAGCAGTGAGATTAGGTGTAGATCCTCGTAAGGCCAATCAAATGGTTAGAGGTGTAGTGTCACTTCCGCATGGAACAGGTAAAGACATGAAAGTTCTGGCATTAGTAACTCCTGATAAAGAGGAAGAAGCTAAAGCTGCTGGAGCTGACTACGTTGGACTAGATGAATACCTTGAAAAAATTAAAGGTGGATGGACAGATGTTGACGTTATCGTTACAATGCCAGCTATCATGGGAAAATTAGGTCCTTTAGGTAGAGTATTAGGCCCAAGAGGTTTAATGCCAAATCCAAAGACAGGAACAGTTACTATGGATGTTGCTAAAGCTGTAGCTGAAGTTAAAGCTGGTAAAATTGATTTTAAAGTTGATAAAACAGGAATTGTACATGCTCCTATAGGTAAAGCATCTTTTAGTGCTGATAAATTAAAGGAAAATGCAATGGAATTGTTAACCACTTTAAATAAATTGAAACCTACTTCGTCAAAAGGTGTATACATGAAAAGTATTTTCATGTCTAGTACAATGAGTCCTAGTATCGCTGTTGATCCAAAATTAAGTTAAGTAGTTAAACCTTTATTATTATGACAAGAGAAGAAAAATCACAAGTAATTGAAGAGTTAACTGCTCAGTTAGCAGATAATGCAAATATTTATCTAGCTGATATATCTGGATTAAACGCAGGTAGCACTTCAGACTTACGTCGCGCTTGTTTTAAGGCAAACGTGCAATTAAGCGTAGTAAAAAATACATTATTAACTAAAGCTATGGAAGCTTCTGATAGAGATTTCGGTGAACTTCCTACAGTTTTAAAAGGTAATACATCTGTGATGTATTCTGAAACTGGTAATGCTCCGGCTAAAGTAATTAAAGCCTTCCGTAAAAAATCTGAAAAGCCTTTGCTTAAAGGAGCTTTTATAGAAGAGGCTGTTTACCTTGGAGATAATCAATTAGATATGCTCGTTGATATCAAGTCTAAAGAAGAGTTGATTGGAGAAATCATTGGATTATTACAGTCACCAGCTAAGAATGTTATTTCAGCACTTAAATCAGGTGGTGGAACATTAGCAGGTATTATTAAAACATTATCCGAAAAAGAAGGATAATCAAATAAGTACGCACTTAAACAAATTATATTTTATTAAAATTATTAAAAACGGTAGAAAAATGGCAGATTTAAAAGATTTCGCAGAACAATTAGTTAATTTAACAGTAAAAGAAGTTAATGAATTAGCTACAATATTAAAAGACGAATATGGTATCGAACCAGCAGCAGCTGCAGTAGCAGTAGCAGCAGGAGGTGGTGCAGCAGGCGGAGACGCAGCTGAAGAAAAATCAGAATTCGACGTAATCCTTAAAGCAGCAGGTGGTTCTAAACTAGCAGTTGTAAAATTAGTTAAAGAATTAACTGGTTTAGGATTAAAAGAGGCTAAAGGTTTAGTAGATGAAGCACCTAGTGCTATCAAAGAAGGTGTTGCTAAAGATGAAGCTGAAGCTCTAAAAACTCAATTAGAGGAAGCTGGAGCAGAGGTTGAGCTTAAGTAAGCTTAACAAACCTACAAATTATGGTTTAGGTCTTTCGAAATAGTCGAAATGACCTAAACCCTTTTGTGTATATAAAATGTACATAAAAAAATAAATTTTTTTTTAATCAAAATCTCGTTCATCGATGTTAGCAAATACAGCTGAAAGATTAAATTTCTCTTCCATAATTAACAGAACTGATTATCCAGATTTCTTGGATATTCAAATTAAATCCTTTCAGGATTTTTTCCAGTTAGAGACAAAATCAGAACAAAGAGGAAATGAAGGGTTATATAACACCTTCATGGAAAACTTTCCAATTACAGATACACGTAACCAATTCGTATTAGAATTTTTGGATTATTTCATTGATCCACCTAGATATTCTATTGAAGAATGTATCGAAAGAGGACTGACATACAGTGTGCCCTTAAAAGCACGTTTAAAATTGTATTGTACAGATCCTGAGCATGAAGACTTTGAAACTATTGTTCAAGATGTATATCTAGGAACAATTCCTTATATGACACCTAGTGGAACTTTCTGTATCAATGGTGCAGAGCGTGTAGTTGTATCACAATTGCATAGATCTCCAGGTGTTTTCTTTAGCCAGTCTTTCCATGCCAATGGTACAAAATTATATTCTGCAAGAGTTATACCTTTTAAAGGATCTTGGATAGAATTTGCTACAGATATCAACCAGGTAATGTATGCCTACATTGATAGAAAGAAAAAGTTACCTGTTACAACATTATTCAGAGCTATCGGTTTTGAACGTGATAAGGATATTTTAGAAATTTTTGACCTTGCTGAAGAAGTTAAAGTGTCAAAATCTGGTCTTAAAAAAGTAGTTGGGCGTAAACTTGCTGCTCGTGTTTTAAACACTTGGCATGAAGATTTCGTTGATGAAGATACTGGTGAAGTGGTATCTATCGAACGTAACGAAATAGTTTTAGATCGTGATACAATCATTGATAAAGATAATATTGAAGAAATCCTTGAAGCTGGTGTAAAAACAATTCTTTTACATAAAGAAAGTGCGCAACAAGGTGATTACGCAATTATTCATAATACATTACAAAAAGATCCAACAAACTCTGAAAAAGAAGCTGTTGAACACATCTACCGTCAATTACGTAACGCTGAACCGCCAGATGAGGAAACAGCACGTGGTATTATTGACAAATTATTCTTTTCTGATCAACGTTACTCTTTAGGTGAAGTAGGTCGTTATAGAATGAATAAAAAATTACAGTTAGATATCGGAATGGATAAGCAAGTGCTTACTAAAGAAGATATTATAACGATTATTAAATACTTAATCGAATTAATCAATTCTAAAGCAGAGATTGATGATATTGATCACTTATCTAACCGTCGTGTTCGTACAGTTGGTGAACAGTTGTCATCTCAATTTGGTGTTGGTTTAGCTCGTATGGCGCGTACTATTCGTGAACGTATGAATGTTCGTGATAATGAAGTATTTACACCGATTGATTTAATTAATGCGAAGACATTATCTTCCGTTATTAATTCATTCTTTGGTACAAACCAATTGTCTCAGTTTATGGATCAAACCAATCCATTAGCCGAGATTACACACAAACGTCGTTTATCAGCTTTAGGACCTGGAGGTTTATCTAGAGAAAGAGCAGGATTCGAGGTTCGTGATGTTCACTATACACACTACGGAAGACTTTGTCCAATTGAAACTCCTGAAGGACCAAACATTGGATTAATTTCATCTTTATCGGTTTATGCTAAAGTGAATTCAATGGGATTCATTGAAACACCTTACAGGAAATCAGATAATGGCGTTGTAGATATTAAAAACACACCTGTATACTTAAGTGCGGAAGAAGAGGAAGACATGTTAATCGCTCAAGCGAATATTCGTGTTGATGACAAAGGTAAAATCTTAGAAGACAAGATTATTGCACGTCAAGAAGGTGATTTCCCAGTGATTGATCCTGTAAATGTAAATTATACAGATGTAGCTCCTAACCAGATTGCTTCTATTTCGGCATCCTTGATTCCGTTCTTAGAGCATGATGATGCCAACCGTGCATTAATGGGATCTAACATGATGCGTCAAGCTGTTCCTTTATTACGTCCGCAAGCACCTATTGTTGGAACCGGTCTTGAACGTCAAGTAGCTTCAGATTCTAGAGTATTAATTAATGCTGAAGGAAATGGTACTGTTGAGTACGTTGATGCTAACGAAATCACAATTAAGTACGAACGTACTGAAGAAGAAGGAATGGTAAGTTTTGATAGCGATACCAAAACATATCCATTAGTGAAGTTTAGAAAAACCAACCAAGGAACGTCTATTAACTTAAAACCAATCGTTGAGAAAGGTGATAAGGTTAAAAAAGGACAAGTGCTTTGCCAAGGTTATGCTACTGAAAACGGAGAATTAGCATTAGGTCGTAACATGAAAGTGGCATTTATGCCTTGGAAAGGTTATAACTTTGAGGATGCGATTGTTATTTCAGAAAAAGTAGTTCGAGACGATATTTTCACATCTATTCATATTGATGAATATTCATTAGAAGTAAGAGACACCAAATTAGGTAACGAAGAATTAACAAATGATATACCTAACGTTTCAGAAGAGGCTACAAAAGACCTTGATGAAAATGGTATGATAAGAATTGGTGCCGAAATTAAGCCAGGAGATATTCTTATTGGTAAAATTACTCCAAAAGGTGAATCAGATCCAACTCCTGAAGAAAAATTATTACGCGCTATCTTTGGTGATAAAGCTGGTGATGTAAAAGATGCATCTTTAAAAGCCTCGCCTTCATTGCATGGTGTTGTAATTGAGAAAAAATTATTCTCAAGAGCAATTAAGGACAAACGAAAGAGAGCAAAAGATAAAGAAGATATTGAAGCATTAGAAAATATCTATTACAAGAAGTTTGATGATTTACAAGCTGTTTTAGTTGAAAAATTATTCGCTCTTGTAAATGGTAAAACGGCTCAAGGTATCTATAACGACTTAGGTGAAGAAATCATTCCTAAAGGAAAGAAATATACACTTAAAATGTTAAATGCTGTAGATGATTATACGCATTTAACTTCTGGAACTTGGACAACTGACGACCATTTAAATACTTTAGTTGCTGATTTAATGCACAACTATAAAATTAAAGAAAATGATCTTCAAGGATCATTGCGTCGTGAGAAGTTCACAATTTCAGTAGGTGATGAATTACCAGCAGGTATTATCAAATTAGCTAAAGTTTATGTTGCTAAAAAACGTAAATTAAAAGTTGGTGATAAAATGGCAGGACGTCACGGTAACAAAGGTATTGTTGCTCGTATCGTTCGTCAAGAAGATATGCCATTCTTAGAAGATGGAACTCCTGTTGATATCGTATTAAACCCATTAGGTGTACCATCTCGTATGAACATCGGACAGATATACGAAACTGTTCTTGGTTGGGCAGGACAAAAATTAGGGCGCACGTATGCAACGCCTATTTTTGATGGTGCAACTCTAGATCAAATAAACGCATTTACAGATGAAGCAGGTGTGCCAAGATTTGGTCATACATATCTATATGATGGTGGAACAGGAGATCGATTCGATCAACCAGCAACTGTAGGTGTGATTTATATGATTAAGTTAGGTCACATGATTGATGATAAGATGCACGCACGTTCAATTGGACCATACTCTTTAATTACACAACAACCATTAGGTGGTAAAGCACAGTTTGGTGGTCAGCGTTTTGGAGAGATGGAAGTTTGGGCACTTGAGGCTTATGGAGCTTCAGCAACATTACGTGAAATCTTAACAGTAAAATCTGATGATGTTATAGGTAGAGCTAAAACTTACGAAGCTATCGTAAAAGGAGAGCCGATGCCAGAACCAGGACTACCTGAATCTTTTAACGTACTTATGCACGAATTAAAAGGATTAGGATTAGATATTAGATTAGAAGAATAAAAAAAATAGTAATCAGTCAAACAGTACACAGTCTCTCTGTGTACTGAAGATTGAAAACTTAAGACTATAAAGTTATTATGGCAAGAAGACAAGATAAGAATACAATTCAGAGATTTAGTAAAATCTCTATTGGTCTAGCATCTCCAGAATCTGTTTTGGCAGCATCTCGAGGTGAAGTTTTAAAACCAGAAACTATTAATTATCGAACACATAAACCTGAACGTGATGGTTTATTCTGTGAGCGTATTTTTGGTCCTGTAAAGGATTTTGAATGTGCTTGTGGTAAATATAAAAGAATACGCTATAAAGGAATCGTTTGTGACCGATGTGGTGTTGAAGTAACAGAAAAGAAAGTACGTCGTGATAGAGTAGGACACATCAACCTTGTTGTGCCAGTAGCTCATATCTGGTATTTCCGTTCGTTACCAAATAAAATAGGATACTTGCTTGGTTTACCATCTAAGCGTTTAGATATGATTATCTATTACGAACGCTATGTTGTTATTCAACCAGGTGAAGCAATGAACGCTGAAGGTGAACCATTACAAAAAATGGATTTCTTAACAGAAGAAGAATACTTAAATATTCTTGAATCACTTCCGAAAGAAAATCAGTATTTAGATGATACAGATCCAAATAAATTTATTGCTAAAATGGGAGCGGAATGCTTAATTGACCTTTTAGCTAGAATTGATTTAGATGATTTATCTTTTGAATTGCGCCATAAAGCCAATACCGAAACATCTAAACAACGTAAAACTGAAGCGTTAAAGCGTTTACAAGTTGTTGAAGCATTTAGAGATTCAAACTTAAATAGAGAGAATAGACCAGAATGGATGATCATGAAGGCTATTCCAATCATTCCGCCAGAATTAAGACCATTAGTGCCTTTAGATGGTGGACGTTTTGCAACTTCTGATTTAAATGATTTATATCGTCGTGTTATTATTCGTAATAACCGTTTAAAGCGTTTAGTTGAAATAAAAGCTCCTGAAGTAATTCTTCGTAATGAGAAACGTATGTTACAAGAATCTGTAGATTCATTGTTTGATAACACACGTAAAGCTTCAGCTGTAAAAACAGATTCTAACAGACCATTAAAATCGTTATCAGATTCACTAAAAGGTAAGCAAGGACGTTTCCGTCAAAACTTACTTGGTAAGCGTGTCGATTATTCTGCACGTTCTGTAATTGTTGTAGGACCAGAATTAAAATTATATGAATGTGGATTGCCTAAAGATATGGCAGCAGAATTATACAAACCTTTTATTATTAGAAAACTGATTGAAAGAGGAATTGTAAAAACTGTGAAATCTGCTAAGAAAATTATAGATAGAAAAGAACCTGTAGTTTGGGATATTTTAGAGAATGTTTTAAAAGGACATCCAGTGCTTTTAAATCGTGCTCCTACATTACACAGATTAGGTATTCAAGCGTTTCAACCAAAATTAATTGAAGGAAAAGCAATTCAGTTACACCCATTAGTATGTACGGCGTTTAATGCCGATTTTGATGGTGATCAAATGGCTGTGCATTTACCGTTAGGTCCAGAAGCAATTTTGGAAGCGCAATTATTGATGCTTGCATCACATAATATTTTAAACCCAGCAAACGGTGCTCCAGTTACTGTACCTTCTCAGGATATGGTTCTTGGTTTATATTATATGACTAAGCTTAGAAAAACTGATGAAACTTATAAGGTTATTGGTGAAGGCTTAACGTTCTATTCTCCTGAAGAAGTAATTATTGCTTACAACGAGAAAAAAGTAGAATTAAATGCTGGAATTAAGGTAAGAACTCAAGATTTTAACGCAGATGGTGAGTTAACAACTCAAATTATAGAAACTACGGTTGGTCGTGTGCTTTTTAACGAAAAAGTGCCAACAGCTGCAGGTTATATAAATGAGGTATTAACTAAGAAATCTTTAAGAGATATTATTCATGGAATTCTTAAAAAGACAAGTGTTCCAGTAACAGCTGCATTCTTAGACGAAATTAAAACTCAAGGATATAAGTTCGCATTTCAAGGTGGTCTATCGTTTAGTTTAGGTGATATTATTATTCCACCTGAAAAACAAGGAATGATCGATAAAGCTAATGGCTTAGTTGATGGTATTATGGGTAACTATAACATGGGATTAATAACAAATAATGAACGTTATAACCAAGTTATTGATATCTGGACATCTACTAATGCTGAATTAACAGAGTTATCTATGAAACGTATCCGCGAGGATCAACAAGGATTTAACTCGGTGTTTATGATGCTTGATTCTGGAGCTCGTGGATCTAAGGAACAGATTCGTCAGTTAACAGGTATGCGTGGATTAATGGCGAAACCTAAAAAATCTACTGCGGGTGGAGGATCGATTATTGAAAACCCAATTCTTGCTAATTTTAAGGAAGGACTTTCAATTTTGGATTACTTTATCTCTACTCACGGTGCACGTAAAGGTCTTGCCGATACTGCACTTAAAACGGCAGATGCTGGTTACCTAACACGTCGTTTAGTTGATGTATCTCAAGATGTAATAATCTACAGTGAAGATTGTGGAACTTTAAGAGGTATTGAAGTTAATCCGTTAAAGAAAAACGAAGAAATTATAGAAACTCTTGAAGCTAGAATAGTTGGACGTACATCATTAAATAATGTGTATGATCCAATTACTGAAGAGCTTTTAGTTGAAGCTGGCGGACATATTGATGACGCTATTGCTAAGCGTATTGGTCAGTCTCCGTTGGATGCTGTAGAAGTTCGTTCTGCATTAACTTGTGAAGCTAAAAAAGGAATTTGTTCTAAATGTTACGGTCGTAATTTGGCGACAGGTAAAATGGTACAACGTGGAGAAGCTGTTGGTGTCGTTGCGGCACAATCAATTGGTGAACCAGGTACACAGCTTACTTTACGTACATTCCACGTTGGTGGTGTAGCAGGTAATATTTCTGAAGAAAATAAATTAACAGTTAAGTTTGATGGAGTCGCTGAAATAGAAGATTTAAAAACTGTTAAGACTAAAGATAACGATGGAAAAGATGTTGACGTTGTTATTTCTAGAACTTCAGAATTAAAATTAGTTGATGCTAAAACTGGAATTACTTTAAGTACAAATAATATTCCTTATGGATCATTCATCTACGTGAAACCAGGTAATAAAGTGAAAGCTGGAGACATAATTTGTCAGTGGGATCCTTATAATGGTGTAATTATTTCTGAGTTCGCTGGAAAAGTGAGGTTTGAAAATATCGAACAAGGAATTACGTATCAAGTAGAAATTGATGAACAAACTGGGTACCAAGAAAAAGTAATTTCTGAATCTAGAAACAAGAAATTAATTCCTACTCTTCTTATCGAAGATGCAAAAGGAGAAGTTATTCGTTCATATAACTTACCAGTTGGAGCCCATTTAATGATTGATGATGGAGAAAAAATTAAAGTTGGTAAAATTCTGGTAAAGATTCCTCGTAAATCTGCTAAAACAGGTGATATTACAGGTGGTTTACCTCGTGTAACTGAATTATTTGAAGCTCGTAACCCTTCTAATCCTGCTGTTGTTAGTGAGATTGATGGAGTTGTGTCTTTCGGAAAAATCAAAAGAGGTAACCGTGAGATTATTATTGAATCTAAATTAGGTGAGATTAAAAAATACTTGGTGAAGTTATCTAATCAAATTCTTGTTCAAGAAAATGATTACGTAAAAGCTTGTATGCCTTTATCCGATGGTTCAATTACTCCAAACGATATCCTAAATATTAAAGGACCTTCTGCAGTGCAACAATACTTAGTAAATGAAGTACAAGAAGTATATCGTTTGCAAGGTGTGAAAATTAACGATAAGCACTTCGAGGTAGTTGTAAGACAGATGATGCGTAAAGTTAGAATCATTGATTCTGGTGATACTATTTTCTTAGAAGATCAATTAGCTCATAAAGCAGATTTCATTGAAGAAAACGATAAGATTTTCGGAATGAAAGTTGTTGAAGAAGCTGGAGATTCTGAAACTTTAAAACCAGGACAGATATTAACTGCTAGAGAGTTAAGAGACGAGAACTCAATATTGCGTAGAGAAGATAAAGCATTGGCTACTGCTAGAGATGCAAAGCCAGCAACTGCTACACCTATTCTACAAGGTATTACAAGAGCATCATTACAAACGAAATCATTTATATCTGCGGCATCGTTCCAGGAAACAACTAAAGTTCTTAACGAAGCAGCTGTAAATGCTAAAGTTGATGATCTTGAAGGATTAAAAGAGAATGTAATCGTTGGTCATAGAATTCCTGCAGGAACTGGTGTTAGAAAATTTGATAACATCATTGTAGGTTCTAAAGAAGAATTCAATGAAATGATGAAAGCAAAAGAAGAGATGAATTATAACTAATTGTCTCTTTCCTGCGGAGGCAGGAATCTATAAATATAAAAGCCTTCATTCATTAAATTGTTTGAAGGCTTTTTTTAATTAAATCAATTTATATTAATATTGTTTCCACGGAAACGTTAAAAAATAAGTTAGTAATGGCAGACGATAAAAATCAAAAGAAACCAGGAATCAATATAGAATTAGATGAAAAAATTGCTGAAGGAACGTATTCTAATTTAGCAATCATAAATCACTCAGTATCAGAGTTTGTTGTTGATTTTGTAAGCATAATGCCTGGAACTCCTAAAAGTAAAGTGAAATCCAGAATAATATTAACGCCTCAACATGCTAAGCGTTTATTGAAGGCATTGGGAGATAATGTAAATAGATTTGAGAAAGCTCATGGTGAAATCAAAGACTATGAGCAACCTCCAATTCCTCTTAATTTTGGACCAACAGGTCAAGCTTAAATTTCAAAAGTCCCTTTGAGTTATTAATTCAAAGGGATTTTTTTGGTTCAGTATATATAGTTTAAGCGACTTCTTTTTGATTGACATAAAACTTTAATGCACCAGAAGGACATTTCTTGACTTGTTGGATTATCTTATCAGTAGACTCACCATCTAAATCTATCCAAGGGATAACAGATTGACGAAATACATTTGAAAGTTCTTTTGCACAACGCTCAGCGTTTATACATTGACAAGGGTTGTAGGTAACAGTAATATCATTATTACTGAAAACATTAGGTGTAGTTTTCATAGGTAGATCAATTTTGGGGTTTAATCTGTTAGGAATGTATGTACTTAAAATTATTAGTTTTAATAAAATCGATGAAATGTAATATTTTATCGTTAAAATGCATTTTTTGATTTTGATTATCGACGAACGACATGGTTAGTTAGTCAAACTCCGAAGTTAAATGAAATGTAATATTAGGATATTTCTGTTGTGTCATTTGTAAAGAAAACGGAGAATCGGCCAAAAACACAAGTTGTTTTCTTTTGTCCTTTGCTAAAAAACGTTGTTTTACTCTTTTAAACTCTTTAAATTCCTCACTTTTATTGTCTTTAGGTTCTACCCAACACGCTTTGTGCACATTTAAATTTTCATAGGTACATTTTGCTCCATATTCGTGCTCGAGTCTGTACTGTATCACTTCATATTGTAGTGCTCCTACAGTTCCAATTACCTTACGACCATTTAATTCTAGTGTAAATAATTGTGCTACACCTTCATCCATCAATTGATCAATCCCCTTATTTAATTGTTTAGATTTTAGAGGATCTGCATTATTAATATATCTGAAGTGTTCCGGAGAAAAGCTTGGGACACCTTTGTAATTTAGAATTTCACCTTCAGTTAAAGTATCTCCAATTTTGAAATTCCCTGTGTCTTGCAATCCAACAATATCACCAGGATAAGAAATATCTACAATTTCTTTCTTTTCAGCAAAGAAGGCATTCGGACTTGAAAACTTTAATTTCTTATTATGCCTTACATGAAGGTAAGGAGCGTTTCTCTTAAATTCTCCGGAAACGATTTTTATAAAAGCTAAACGATTACGATGGTTTGGATCCATATTGGCATGAATCTTAAAAACAAAACCAGAGAATTTATCTTCTTCAGGTTTTACCAATCGTTCTTCGCTTTGTTTTGGTCTAGGCTTAGGCGCAATTTCTACAAAACAATCTAATAGCTCTCGAACTCCAAAGTTATTAAGTGCCGAACCAAAAAACACAGGTTGTAGTTCACCATTTAAATATTTGTCCTTATCAAATTCCGGATATATTCCTTCAACGAGTTCAATTTCTTCTCTAAGGGTTTGAGCAGCTTTATCTCCAACAAGTTTATCTAACTCTAAAGACGATAAATCATCTATTTCTATGGTCTCCTCAATATCTTTACGACTGTCACCACTAAACAAATTGACGTTTTTTTCCCAAATATTATAGATGCCTTTAAAATCGTAACCCATTCCTATTGGAAAACTAAGAGGGACAACTGTTAATCCTAGTTTTTGTTCAATTTCATCCAATAAATCAAAAGCATCTTTACCTTCACGATCCATTTTATTAATGAATACAATCATTGGTATGTTTCGCATCCGACATACTTCTACAAGTTTTTCGGTTTGTTCCTCAACACCTTTTGCAACATCAATGACTACAATGACACTATCAACAGCTGTTAGCGTTCTAAAGGTGTCTTCAGCAAAATCTTTGTGACCAGGAGTATCAAGAATATTAATTTTAATACCATCATATTCAAATGCTAAAACAGAAGTAGCTACAGAGATGCCTCTTTGGCGTTCTATTTCCATAAAGTCACTGGTAGCGCCTTTTTTAATTTTATTACTCTTAACGGCTCCAGCTTCTTGAATGGCACCACCAAAAAGTAATAATTTTTCTGTTAAAGTTGTTTTACCAGCATCTGGGTGGGAAATAATTCCGAAAGTCCGACGTCTATTGATTTCTTTTAAAAAACTCATAATTCATTTATGTAGCTGCAAATATAATTACAATAAAGAGATATAAAGAAGTATTTAAAAGCTAAAAAGTGACTTAGAAATTGATTTGGTGTCAGAATAAATGTAATTAACAAATTAGATTTGTTGTTAAGGTTGTTAATAAATTAAGTTGGGAAGGGTTAATCTAGCAATCTAAATTAGTAATATTGATAATTGGAAATAAAGGAAAATACTCTATTTTTGCTTTTTGTCGTTTAAAACAAACCTTTAATCGACAAACTAAATGTTAAAATTTGTGGTAAATTATTTTCGAAATTATTACATTTGAACAAGATTAATAGCACTAAAATTGGACCTACACAAATAAACAGTAAACCTGTTTCATACGTAATATATGTATGAAATGAGGTTTTTTTGCTTTATGAAGACCTCGTTTAAGTGTTAAAGAAAATTATAAGAACAAATAATTATACAAGATTTTATGAAAATCTCTACTCGATTCTCGTTTATAAAGAAGTTTTTATTTGCATTTACTGCAATTATAAGTTTTCAAACTTTTTTGTTTGCTCAATGTCCTGTGCCAGAAGCAGATGGTACCTATAATCCTAAAGATGATATAATTATAACATCTTACCATCAAAGTATAGCTAAAACACCTACAGGTTTAATTACTTGGGGAGAGGACATGGATTTTGATGGAGGGAATGTTACTGCAATTCAAGAAATTTCTGTCGCAAATGGGTACAACTTTACCGGTTCCATTGTACAATATGCCGTATCTGGAAATTCTGGAGGTCAGGCTTTTTTATTAACGACAACAAATCTATATGCTTGGGGACAAGTTAATGAAGTAGTAGATGGAGATTTTGTTTCAGGGGCAACATTTGCTGTTATGGCGTTGCCTCCAGGAGTGTTAGCAACAGATGTTACAGATTTATATGCGACATCTAATGTTTTAGCAATAAATACAATAGCAGGTAATGTGTGGATTGCATCAAGAGAGGATAGGGTTAACGGTAATACATCAACGGACACAACAATTTGGCAACAAGTAGAGACGTCTTCAGGAGTACCTATAACAGATGTTTTTCATGTTACTGGAAGTGATGTGGCATTATACGCGATTCAAAATGATGGAGACATTTATGTATGGGGAGATAATGTTCATTTAGGAGATGGAAATGCAGCAGCAAACTATGACTATGCAACCTTAATGACTGCGCCAGTATCAACTCCAGTTTATATAACGGCATTTTACAATGACGAATCAAACGAACATGGTGTTTTAGCACTAGGAACTGATAGAAGAATGTATGGAGTAGGTTTTAATACTACTCAAAAAATTATAAATGAAGCGACTACGGAAGTTTTAAATTGGGTAACAATTGATGATTCTGCGGGAGATCCTATTGAAAATGTCTTGCAAATTTCGTCTAATCAATCTTCAGAACAATGGGCAAGCGCTGGTGCAATTACTGAAGGAGCAACACCAACTTCAAAAAGAATTTTGCTTACTTGGGGTTCAAATAATCAAGGAGCAATTGGTCAGGGTACTGACACAACTACCGAATATCCAACTATTCCAGGAGGTTATACTATAGACGACGACGACGCTGTGTATGTAAGTACAGGTGGTCATGCTACAACAATTTATAATAGAGATACAAAAACTATTTGTTTTACAGGACACGTTATAGATGGAAGTACAGGTGGACTTACAGGATCTACTGCTACTAGTTTTGAGTGTATCACAATAGTTGCTTTTGATGTTTGTGGAGTTAATACTTGCTCTGTTGATCTTATTACGTCATCTGACGAATCAGTTTGTAATGATAATGCCACTCCATTAAATGATGCAGATGATTTTTTTACGGCAGATATCACAGTAGAGTTTTCAGATATTCCTGCTACAGGTACACTAGAATTAACAGGTGATGGAACTGGTTCAGTTTCAGTTACAGGGTTAACATCGCCTTACGTGTTTGATGATGTGGTTTTGCCTGCGAATGGAAGTGCTATTTCAATTACTGCAACATTTTCAGATGATGTTTCGTGCGTATTTACTAATCCAAATGTTTTTACAGCTCCAGTTTCTTGTAGTTATAGTATCACAGCTGAAGACGACGATTTCAGTAGCTCACCATTCAATCCGATAGCAGGAGGTACAACATCTAGTGTATTTGCAGATAATGGTTCAACTGAAGATCTAGCTGATGGAATTGCAGCTACTGATGCAAATATAGATGATAATATTTCTATTAGTAATGATGGTGGATTAATAGGTGTATCAATTAATTCTGATGGAACTATCAATGTACCTTCTGGAAGTGCACCTGGAACTTATACTGTTGAATATACAATTTGTTTAGATATCGATAATTCTGTTTGTGCTACAGCAAATGTGACCATTGTTGTTGGAAATTGTTTAGATTTTCCTACGAACGATTGTGATAATGATGGCGTTCTAAATGCTTCAGACATATGTGAAGGTTTTGATGATACTGCAGATATAGATAATGATACTATTCCAGATGGATGTGACGATGATGATGATAATGACGGACTTTTAGATGTTGTTGAATGTAATGCTTCAAATGCATTAATAAATGGTAATTTTGATTCAAACTTAGTTACAGGATGGACAGAATCAGGAAATTTAGATTGGTTTAGATCAGGAATTGGAGGTGGAATAGCAAGATTTACAGCTGATAATTCTGATTCAACATTTGAGCAAACTGTTACAGTATATGATGGCGTAATTACCGCTTTTACTTTTCAGGATGGTGCAGACGCATCAAGTGCTATTGATGCGACTCTAGAAATTTCAATTGACGGAGTTATTGTTTACAGTAAAACCGCAGCCCAAATTCAAGCTGATAATGGAGGTGCAGATATATTTGCATCACAATCCCTATTTTTTGTTCCTACATCAGGTTCAGCTGTTATTAGTGTAAGAGCTTTCTCTGCTGGAGCTGGAGTATCGGATGATTTTAGGTTAGATAATATTGTTGTAGAACTTTGTCAAGATACCGATGGTGGAGGAATACCTGATTTTTTAGATGAAGACAGTGATAATGATGGATGTCCAGATGCTCTTGAAGGTGACGGCGGCTTTGCTTTAACAGATTTAGATATTGAAGATAGTTTAGGAGATATCGTGGACCCTAATGGTGTGCCTCAAGTTGGAGGTTCATCTGGTCAACAAAATGATATTAGTTCAACGAATCCGAATGTTACGTCAGGAGAATGTGATGATGATGGTGATGGTGTGAACAATACTAACGATCAATGTCCAGGGTTTGACGATACCCAAAACAATGATGGTGATTTGTATGCTGACGGTTGTGATGATGATGATGATAATGACGGATTACTTGATGTTATCGAACAAGGAAATACGACTAATAGCCAACCAATCTGTGGTGGGCAAACTACGTTAGATTTTAGTAATGCTCCTACTGAAGAATTAGGTGATGGCTCAGTTTTTACTTACATAGAAGGAGAAGTATTTAGATTTTCTAATGTCGCACCAGGAATGGATGCTTTAGTAACTATTAACGAAACTTATAATTGTTTCGTAAATGCAATTGACGAAAATTCTACCGACCCAACTTTCTTCAAGCCAGAAACACGTGTCGGTAATGTTCCTTTAGGTCAAATGCCTTATATTGAATATCAGATTGATTTTGTTCAATCTGGAACTACGACACCAGTTGTAATACCTGAATTGTTTATTAATTTTAATGACCTTGATGGAAATGCTAATATATTAGAACAAAACTGGACAGAATATCCAATAAGCTATACTTTAGACAGTCCTTCTGAAATTACTATTTCAGATAATAGTCCATGGTTAATTGGTACTTCAAGTAATGTCAATTTTTCTGGTACATCAAATGCTAATCCTTCTGTAAATTATTCAACAAGATATTTAAATACATCAAGTCAAACAATAAGACTTGGTGTAAACGCAATAACTGCTAATAATCCTGTAACTAGGAGACATAGTATTGAGTTTAATTGTGTTAGTAATTTTAACAATCCTATTACTACTTTATTTGATACAGATGAAGATGGAATTCCTAATCATTTAGATTCAGATAGTGATGATGATGGTTGTCCAGATGCTCTTGAAGGTGATGGTGGTTTTATTGCTTCTGATTTAGATGGTGATGACTCTCTTGGTGATATTGTTGATGCTAACGGTGTTCCTCAAGTAGGTGGTTCTACTGGTCAACAAAATGATGTAAGTTCTGTTGATCCGAATGTTGATAATTGCGAAGATCCAAGTATCATAGCAGAGAAGAGTGCAGTAGTAGTAGATAATGGAGATGGTGTGTTAGGTGCAGGTGATGTTATAAACTATACGATTACGGTAGCGAACACAGGAAATGTAACCTTAACCGGAGTTGGCTTAGTAGATA
>NZ_JAXMOD010000008.1:0-242848 GCF_034670085.1 Psychroserpens sp.
CCTTATCTTTAGATCAGACGAGTTTCGATTGTAACGACATCGGAAACAACACAGTAACCTTAACAGTAACAGACAATAACGGAAATGTTTCAACGTGTACAGCAATTGTAGATGTTCAGGATACTACGAATCCAACAATTCCTACTTTACCAATTATAACAGGTCAATGTTCTGCTACTGTCCCAACTCCAACAATAACAGATATATGTTCAGGAACGATCACAGGAACTACCTCTGATGTTTTAGTGTATACTACTCAAGGTTCTTTTGCAATTACATGGAATTTTGATGATGGTAATGGAAACTCAATTAATGTTGTACAAAATGTGGTTATTAATGATACCATAGATCCTACACCTTTATGTCAAGATATTACAATTCAGTTGGATGATACAACTGGAACAGCTACAATTACAGGTGCTCAAATTGATAATGGTTCAACGGATAATTGTGGATCGGTAAATTTCACGTTATCTCAAAGTACTTTCGATTGTACTAATATTGGTTCAAATATTATAGTTTTAACTGTTGATGATGGTAATGGAAACAGTGCAATTTGTACATCTAATGTTACAGTTACAAGCCCGAATATTACAGGTGGAACAGTTTTAGGATATTTAAATAACAATCAAACCATTGCAGATGAAGATAATTTGGTTGAGGTTACAGCTTGTCCAGATGAACCACAGAATGCAACAATTAATTTATATGGTCACACTGGAAATGTAGCGTATTGGGAATATTCACTAAATGGAGGATTAACATGGACAACCGTTGCAAATACTAGTACAACGTACTATTATCCTAACATTCTTGAAACCACTTTAGTACGAGCAGTAATTCAAATTGGATCATGTCAAGCAAACTCTTCAATTGCTTATGTTGTAGTTATTCCACCAGATGTGCCGCCAACAATTATTGGTCCTAATACATTTACAACATGTTTAGGAGAAGACATTACAGTAGAAGCAGAAAGTTCGTTTGGCGTTAATCCTGATTTTAATAATGGTGGCATGTTCAATGAGGCTAATCTTAACAATTTAGGTTGGACGGTTGATGGTGCTGCTGAAATGTCAGCAGGAGGTAATAATACAAGCAATACCTATTGGAAATTAACCAATGGTCCTAAAAAATTCAATGGTAGATGTTTTGATTCTCCAGATGGGAATAAATTTGCTGTTGTAAGTGGTATTCCACCTTATGATAATCCAGACCATACCATTACACCTTTGTCTACACTTGAAACTTCAACATTTAATACTTTAGGCTTAGCATCAGCATTATTAGAGTTTGACCAGGCCTATTTTTTAGAAGCTGGAGCTTGGCTTTTAATTGAGTTATCTCTTGATGGAGGTGCAACGTATCCAATTACGTTAGATCCAGGCGCAGCTTATGATTATACAGGACCTAGTGATACAGGTTTTGTTAATGGACAATCCTTAGGGTTTGGTGGTCAATGTAGAAATTCTCAAGGCACACTAGTAGATAATCATGTAATTGTTGATTTGCAAAATTACATAGGATTAACAAATTTGAGAATTAAATTTACCTATTCTGGTACATCAAATAGTGTTTGGGCACTTGAAAATATTACAATTCCTCAAGCTCCTGTTGATGAGGTCATTGAATGGGAAGATGGTACCGGAACTGTTGTAACAACCGGTTCAATTACAACAATTAGTCCTGTAACTCCAGGAATTCAAACATACGGAGTGACTTCTTTAATAAATGGATGTCGAGCAGATGGTGATGAAGGAACTGAATTTATTTCTGTAGATGCAAGTTTGGCTTATGCAGGAGAAAACATAACACAACTTATAGGCGAATGTGGTGAAGAGGTAAGTTTAAATGCCTATGATAATGATTTGACCGCTGCACAAAATATTAGCAACGGTGTTTCTAATCCGGCAGTATTTACAACAGGAACATATCCAGGAACGCAAGAGGCTGGAGTATGGTCTGCAACTTCGATATCTGGATGTGGAAGTAATTATGTGTTTTCAGATATTTCTAGTCCGAGAACTAAATTTTCTGCCGAGCCAGGTACTTATGAATTAACATGGTCAATCCCTTCTGTTGGTTGTTCAGATACCATTGAAGTAACTATTGAAAGTTGCCCAACAATAGATTTTGATGGAAATAATGATTATATCACTTTTGAAAACAACTATAATCTTTCTAATCAATTTAGTATTGAAGCATGGATAAAACCAGAATCAATTTCAGGAACTCAAACTATTTTTTCTAAAAGAAATGCCAACGATTTGTCCACAGGTTATGATTTGAGGTTAGTTGGTAATATTATACAATTTACATGGAACGCATCTGGAGTGATTCAATCGTCTTACCCTTTAACAACCGACAGATGGTTTCATATTGCGGTCGTAAATTCTAGCGGAACTTATAGATTATATGTTGATGGAATAGAGGTGAGTAATCCAATTGGAGGAAGTGCACCTTCAGTAAACACAATGAAAAGTTTAATTGGTGGTATGGATCAAATAGGAAATGCATCGTCAAGACCAGTTAATTATTATGATGGTTGGGTAGATGAACTTCGAATTTGGAACAAAGCTTTGTCTACTGCTCAAATTCGTCAAATGATGAATCAAGAAATTTATAATAACACAGCAGTAAGAGGTGAAATTGTTCCGCTTGATATAGCTGGTTTGACTTGGGCTAATTTGGATGGTTATTATCAAATGGATGTCAACTGTGGTTACCTTTCAGCAAATGCCGGAAACATTAGAGGTCAATTAAGAAACATGAATTCTATTCAACCTGATTCTGCGCCTTTACCATATACATCAAGAGTGAATGGTCAAGAATGGAATACAGATAATACATGGACGAATTTTAATGTTTGGGATGCTCCAAATAGTATAGGTATTGATGGTATTACTCCAATTGATTGGAATATTGTTCAAACATCACACCATATAGAATCGGGTAATAAAGATATTACGGTATTAGGTTTAATTTCAGATACTGCAAATAAGGAACTAAAAATTTCAGATCCATCTACAACTCAGGATGAAACCAATGACGGACAAGCCTTAAGGGTGACGCACTATTTAGAATTAGATGGTAGTATCAATTTAGTTGGTGAATCACAATTAATTCAAGATGAAGGAAGTATTTTAGATCAAGATAGTGGTGGCTTTTTGGAAAGAGATCAACAAGGTACTGCAAGTAGTTTTCATTATAATTATTGGTCATCTTCAGTAAACCCAACTACTTCATCGGGAATAGGCCAAAGAGGATCAGGAATACCAAGTACTAATGCAAATTATTCAGTAAACGAAATACTCTTTGATGGAACAAATGTAAATGCAGCAAGTGCCATCAATTTCCAAACACCTTTTACTGCTGCTGATGGACCTATTACTTCTCCTATTACAGTTAGTTCGTATTGGATGTTCACATTTAACGGGACAAATAATGATTATTATGCTTGGTCATCTATAAATGCAAATTCATCGTTGGTGCCCGGAGAAGGATATACAATGAAAGGAGTTTCAGGAACAGAAGCTATTGCTACTCCTCAAAACTATGTCTTTAGAGGAAAACCAAATAATGGTGATATTAGTCTTAATGTAGGTTCAGGAAATAATAGATTAATTGGAAATCCTTATGCGTCTTCAATAGATGCTTATGAGTTTATTTTAGATAATACCAATGAAAATGGAGGAAGAGCTCCCACAAATATAATTAATGGCGCATTGTATTTCTGGGATCATTTTTCTGGAGGTACACATCTTCTTGAAGAATATGTTGGAGGTTATGCCACATATACTAGAATGGGAGGTGTAAAAGCTATTTCAAATGATATAAGAATCAATAACAATAATGCTATAGGCACTAAAGAACCAAGTAGGTATATTGCTTTAAATCAAGGCTTCTTTGTTTCAACAGCTTTAGATCCCTCTATTTCTGGAACTACTGCTTCTGTTACAGGTGGTAATGTAACGTTCAAGAATAGTCAACGTATATTCAAAACAGAAGGTTCTGGTCAATCAGTAATGTTTAGAAATGCTAATACTGTAGATAATTCTGATGAGGATCAACGAGAAAAATTGAGATTAATGTTTGATTCACCTTCTGGTTATCATAGACAACTTCTGGTTGGAGTTGAATTAGGGACTTCTTTAGGTTTTGATTTAGGGTTTGATGCACCAATTATTGATATTAATGATGAAGATATGTTTTGGAATTTTAACGATACGAAATATGTTATTCAGGCTATTGATAATTTTGATTCAGAACAAATACTTCCATTAGGATTAATTGTTAATCAAGAAGGAATTTGTACCATTAAAATAGATGAATTAGAAAATATTTCTGATGATAAAACTATTTTTATTTTCGATCAGGAATTAGGCGTATATCATAACTTAAGGACTAGTGATTTTGAAGTAAACTTGGCAATAGGAGATTATTTTAACCGCTTTTTTGTCACATTTTCATCTGAAGATACTTTATCTACTAGTGAAGAGATTCAAAGTCAGACCATTATTAATTATTTAAATGCTTCTCATGAGATTTATGTAAAAACGAATAATGTATCCGAAGTAAAGAAAATTAGCTTAATTAATATTTTAGGACAAGAAATTCAAATTTGGAATAGACCTGCGAATTATATTGTTGACTCTTCCATTAGAATTCCAGTAAAACAACTTTCAGAAGGGACATATATTATTAAAGTTCAAACAAACAATTCAACGTTTAATTCTAAAGTTGTAATAAAACATTAATTTTTTTAATACAATATAGACCTCAAATAGTTGTAACCAAATTCACATACTTTTTTTGTAATTTTAGTATCTATAATTAATACTACTATGTCAAAGAAAAAATTAGGTACAAATACCATTTGTACTCATGTTGGAGAAATTAAGGATGAACAGTTTAAAGGTGCGATTTCGCCCATATATTTATCGACGTCTTATGAATTTGATAATGTAGATATTAAGCGTTATCCTCGTTATTTCAATACACCTAATCAAGAACATCTAGCAAAAAAAATAGCAGCTTTAGAGCATGCTGAAGACGCTCTTATTTTTGCAAGTGGAATGGCAGCAATTAGCCATATGTTTTTAGCGTTTCTGCAAAAAGGTGATCATTTAGTTGTTCAAAACACCTTGTATGGCGGTACAAGTAACTTTATTAGAGAACAGTTTCCTAAATACGGAATTGAGTATACATTTACTGATGGGTGTCATGTTTCAGATTTTGAAGCAGCAATTCAAGCCAATACAAAACTGATTCATATAGAAACACCTTCAAATCCTTTATTGACAATTACAGATATAAAGGCTGTTGCTAATTTGGCAAAAACTAAAGGAATTATATCGTCTATAGATAACACTTTTGCAAGTCCGATAAATCAAAATCCAATTGACTTCGGAATTGATCTCGTTATGCATTCAGCAACAAAATATCTTGGTGGTCACAGTGATATTCTAGCAGGTGCAGTTGCTGGTTCAAAAGACCATATTAAACGAATTTGGAATGTTAGTATAAGTTTAGGTGGAAGTCTTAGTGATTTTACTGTTTGGATGTTAGAACGCAGTATGAAAACTCTGGCATTGCGCGTACGAGCTCAAACCAAAAATGCTAAGAAATTAGCTGAGTTTTTAGAAAATCACAGTGCTATTGCTAAAGTAAATTATCCAGGTTTGAAAAGTCATCCAGATTATAAATTAGCCAAATCACAAATGCACGATTTTGGCGGCATGATGTCGTTTGAATTAGTTGAGGGTATTGATGCTATGACATTTCAAAAACAACTTCATTTAATAAAATCATCTATGAGTTTAGCAGGTATTGAAAGTACAATGTTATTGCCTTCTGAAACTTCACACGCTCTTCTTACTCAAGACCAACGTGATGCAGTCGGAATTAGCAATCAGTTAATTCGATTTTCAGTTGGTATTGAAAGCTTTAAAGATTTAAAGAGCGATATTGCTCAAGCACTTAGTAAAACTAAAACCACATCTTTTGCATAAAAACAACAAACATTCTAAAGGTTATGATTTTGATATCTTAGTTAAGAGTTCTCCAAAATTAGAAGAATTCGTTTTTACTAATACCTTCGGAAATGTAACGATTGATTTCGGAAAACCCAAAGCAGTCAAAGCTTTAAATACAGCATTATTAAAGCAATATTATGGAATTGATTATTGGGACTTTCCTGATGAAAATTTATGTCCACCAATTCCAGGTCGAGTGGAGTATATTCATTTATTAAATGCACTGCTAAAACGTTCAGGTGTCAATGAAAATATTACTGTATTAGATATCGGAACAGGAGCAACTTGTATTTATCCACTTCTTGGTCATGCTGAATACAATTGGAATTTTATTGGCTCAGAGATCGATAAAAATGCACTTGACAATGCCAAGTTAATTGTTGAAAAAAACAAATTAAGTAATCATATTAAATTACGATTTCAAGATAATCCACAATCGATATTTACGAATGTTTTACATCCTTCTGAAAAAGTAACGGCAACCATCTGTAATCCGCCATTCTATAAAAACGAAGAAGAAGCCAATGAAAAAACATTGCTCAAACAAAAGGGCTTAGGTAAGCAAACCAATAAAGTTGTTCGCAATTTTAGTGGTACTGCAAAAGAATTATGGTATCCTGGAGGAGAGAAGGCATTTGTGCATAATTACTTGTATCAAAGTTCACTTTTAAAAACAAATTGTTTTTGGTTCAGCTGTTTGGTGTCTAAAACACAACATGTTTTAAGTATGGAAACATCTTTAAAAAAGCTAGGTGCTACTGATTTTAAAATTCTGCAAATCGCTTTAGGTAACAAGATAAGTAGAGTAGTAGCTTGGACTTTTTTATCTGAAGCTCAACAAAAAGAATGGAAATAAAAAGAGGTTGGTGAATTTTTTTTAAACACCAACCTCTTTTACTTAAGATAATTTATACGTGATCATTTAAATGATGATGCTCATCAATTAACGGTCCACCTTCTATAATTTGTGTTGATGCTTGATTCACAAACTTTTCAAAATTTAAATGGAAAGAATGTGCTAACTGAATAGCTTTACTTACATAAGCACCTTTTTGTAACCAAGTATTTATTGGGTCTAATAAATCTGTTGGTACACCATCACATTCTTTCGGCATAAATAAACCAAAAATTGGATGCTGCTCAAAGTCGGCATTTTCAAGTTTTCCTTCTAAAATAGAGGTGATCATTGCTCTAGTGTATTTCAATTTTATTCGAGAGCCAACACCATAAGGGCCACCGCTCCATCCAGTGTTTATAAGCCAAACATTTACACCAGCATCTTGCATTTTTTTACTTAGCATTTCAGCATATACGGTTGGGTGTAATGGCATAAAAGGTTCTCCAAAACATGCAGAGAATGAAGGTACAGGCTCAGTAATTCCAGCTTCTGTACCAGCAACTTTAGCCGTATAACCAGAAATAAAATGGTAGGCTGCTTGACCTGGTGTTAATTTTGAAACAGGAGGCAATACTCCAAACGCATCACAGGTTAAGAAGAAGATGTTAGTCGGGTTTCCAGCAAATGAAGGTTCTTGAATATTGTCAATATGATATATAGGATAGCTTACACGTGTATTTTGCGTAATACTGCTGTCCATATAATCAATATCACCATCATCTTTAAAGATTACATTTTCTAAGATTGCACCAGGTTTAATAGCCCTGAAAATGTCTGGTTCTTTTTCTTCAGTTAAATCTATCACTTTTGCATAGCAGCCACCTTCAAAATTGAAAATAGTATTATTAGCAGTCCAGCCATGTTCATCATCACCAATAAGTTTACGATCTGGATCTGCAGAAAGGGTTGTTTTACCTGTTCCTGATAATCCGAAGAATATTGCAGTATCTCCATCTTCACCTACATTAGCAGAACAATGCATTGGCAACACATTTTTTTCAACTGGTAAGATGAAGTTTAAAGCTGAAAATATACCTTTTTTCATTTCACCAGTATAAGCAGAACCACCTACTAAAGCAATTTTCTTTGTGAAATTTAAAACAGAAAAATTGCCTTGTCTTAATCCATGCTTTGCAGGTTCTGGGCATTCATATCCTGGTGCACAAAGTACTAACCATTCTTCTTCAAAATTTTCAAGTTCAGAATTTTCAGGTCTCAAAAACATATTATAAATAAACATGTTTGACCAAGGGTATTCTGTTATGGTTCTAACATTCATCTTATATTCTGGATCAGCACAGACGTAACCATCTCTAACGTAGATTTCTTTTCCACTTAAATAGGTTTCAATTCCTGCTTGTAAGGCATCAAAGTTCTCAGGTGAAATTGGTTTGTTTGTTTTTCCCCACCATACTTTTTCTGCAGTATACTTGTCCTTGACTAGAAAACGATCTTGAGGAGAACGTCCTGTAAATTTTCCTGTATTAATTGCAAGTGTTCCATTTTTAGTTTCTTTTCCCATACCTTTTTCAATGGTAATTTGCTGTAGTTCTTCTGGAGAAAGATTCCAGTGTGCAACTGTGTTTTTTAAGCCGTATTTGGTTAGATCTCTTGTTTTCATAATTGTTAGTTTTAAAAGTGTTTCTATAGATAAATAATTTAAATTTTATAAAATGGCCAAATTAAAGGCACTAGTATGAGTGTGGTTGCCAGGAATAGTATTAATAACGGAAACCCAACTTTAAAATAATCCGAAAATTTATAGCCTCCAGCAGTCATGACCATGGCGTTGGTTGTTGTGCCTACAGGTGTTAAAAATGCAGTAGATGCACTTAGTGCAACAGCGATCATAAAAGGTGCTGCAGACATATTAAGTGTGCTCGCCGAAATAATTACTATTGGAGCCATTAGCACGGCAGTGGCAGAATTATTAATAACTTGACTAAAGGTTGTTGTGAGTAGAAAAACACCACCTAATAATATAATAGGGTGTAAACTCCCGAGTGAGTCAACTAAACCATTAGCGATTAAATCTGCAGTTCCTGTTTTTTGTAGGGCTAATCCCATTGGAATCATGGCTGCAATCATAATGACACTAATCCAACTTATCCCTTTATAAGCTTTTGAAATAGGTACACAGCCAAAGAGAAGAACAATACCTGCAGAAATAAGTGCTGCAATTGCTCCTGGTACAAGTTTGAATACTAATAATACAATCATTAAAACTAGAGCAAATAAAGCGATGTATGACTTAGTAGTAATGTTTGTTACTGTTTTAGCCATTCCTTCAGGACTACCACAAAGTACCAAGTTTTCATGATGCTCCTTTAATTGTTCAATGTCACTCCAAGTACCTCTAATTAAAAAGGCATCACCAGCTTTTATTCTTATTTCACGTTCTGTAATTGGGATGTTGTTTCGGGAAGCTGCCATTAGTTGCACACCAAATCGCTTAAAGAAATTACCTAGTCGTATTTTTCTACCAACTAAAACAGATTTTGGTGTTACGATAACTTCAGACATACCAACCTCTTGATTTATTAAATTGTTTCTAAGTTCGTCTGCAATTGGTTCTAATGGTAATAAACCTAATCTGAATGTAATCATTAACTTATTTATAGCATCAGTATCACCTTTTACTGTAATGATATCATGATACATGAATTCTGTTGAATTCGTTGGAAACTCAATAAAAGGATCATTTCCTTTCAAAAGATTTGGATGTCTGCGTTTTATTCTTAAAATAGAGACATGGTGTTCTGATTCAAAGTTCCAATCGCCAAGTTTTGTGTTCAAAAGCGGAGAAACAGATCTTACTCTAAGTCGATAATAATCATCATCAACTTTATAGGCTTCAATCCATTTGTGAAGTGTTGTACTGATATCAACAGGTTTGTTATTGGTTTTATTGTTAGGCAATAAGCGGTATCCAATAAATCTGAAGTAGAGTAATGTGATTAATAATAAAGGCAATCCAATTAGTGCAAACTCAAAAAAGGAGAATCCTTCTAAACCACTTTCAATCATGGTATTATTAACAATAATGTTAGGAGGAGTACCAGTTAAGGTGAGAAGACCACCCGTATTAGAACCAAAGGCAACAGGCATTAATAATTTAGAAGGCATTGTGCCAATACTCCATGCTGAAGCAATAGTAACTGGCATAAGAGTTGCGACTGTTCCAGTATTACTTACAACTCCAGATAATAATCCTGATCCAAGCGTTGTGATTAAAAGTAAACGTGTTGTGCTTTTTCCCGCGAGTTTTATGAATTTTTCTCCAGCTATAGCTGTCCAACCTGTTTGAGAAAGCCCTTCGCCAATAATAAATAAAGCTGCAATCATAATGACTGTAGGATTGCTAAATCCACTAAGTGTTTCATGAAGATCTAATATTCCAAAAATGAATAAACTAATCATAGATAATAATGCTATAATGTCTGGAGTGAATTTTCCCCAAACAAAAAGAGCGATTGTGATTACTAAAATGATAAGCATGAGATTCATTATATGTGATGCTATTTTGGAAGATAAAGTTATTGGTATTAGGTTCCATTTTATATGATATATGTCATTGAATACCTATGAACAACGCTTTTGCGATATTGATCGTTTATTCTTAAAATTATTGCGTAAAATATTTACGAAAACGAGTGAGAAGTATTAACTTATAAATAGTAGCTTTGTTTTGTGAATTTATTTTGAATTATCTATAATCGGTTATGACAGCTTTTAAGTGTTGCACATTATAAAAGGTGTCAAATGTTATTATAGATTTTAAAGATTTTGAAGATGAAATTAGATATACTTGCTTTTGGAGCTCATCCAGATGATGTAGAATTAGGTTGTGGAGCAACCATCGCTAAAGAAGTGGCTAACGGTAAAAAAGTTGGTATCATTGATTTAACTCGAGGTGAATTAGGAACGAGAGGAACTGCAGAAACTAGAGATCAAGAAGCCAATGCTGCTGCTAAAATTTTAGGCGTAGAAGTAAGAGAAAACTTAGCTTTTGCAGATGGGTTTTTTATAAATGATAAAGCCCATCAATTGGAAGTTATAAAAATGATTCGGAAATATCAGCCAGAAATTGTGTTATGTAATGCTATTGATGATAGACATATAGACCATGGAAAAGGAAGTAAATTAGTTAGTGACGCTTGTTTTTTAAGCGGATTGCTTAAAATTGAAACGGCTCTTAATGGGCATCAACAAAAAGAATGGCGACCAAAACAGGTTTATCATTACATACAATGGAAAAATATTAAACCAGAAATAACAGTTGATGTCACTGGATTCATAGAAACTAAAATGATGTCTGTGTTAGCTTATAAAACTCAGTTTTATGACCCTAATAGTAAAGAGCCTCAAACGCCAATTTCGAGCAAAAATTTCACAGACAGTATAAATTATAGAGCTAAAGACTTAGGTCGCTTAATAGGAGTAGAGTTTGCAGAAGGGTATACTGTGGAGCGATATGTGGCAGTTGATAGTTTGTTTGATTTGAAGTAATAATTTTAAAAAAAAGGCTTTGTTGTAATTGCGAAATCATTTACCTTTGCAGTCCAATTTAAATGGTGGCTCTATTTCAGCTGATTAGAGCATTCCTTTTGGAAAGCTTTTTGGAGTTTAAATAAAAAAACATGGTGGTTCTTTCATTTGGTTAGAGCATTCCTTTTATAAAGTTTTTCTAAAACTTATAATAAAATAATATGGTGGTTGTAGCTCAGCTGGTTAGAGCGTCGGTTTGTGGTACCGAAAGTCGCCGGTTCGAACCCGGTCTTCCACCCAGAATCACAAAGCTTCTCAGAAATGAGAAGCTTTTTTTGTGATATTTATCTTTAGTTTTTATTGCTATAAACAGATTCTATTTTGTCTTTACGACTTTATCTACTTTAATTCTTTGTGCTCTATTTACGAGTTCCCAAGCGGTATAAAAAATAAGTCGAGTTCTTTTTTCTAATAGATCGTATTCAATTTTATCTGGCGTATCTGTTACTTTATGATAATCATCGTGCTGACCATTAAAATAAAATGCCACAGGAATATTATGTTTTGCAAAGTTATAATGATCAGATCTGTAATAGTATTGATTTGGATCTGTGTCGTTACTATATCTATAATCTAAATTAATGTTGGTATACCTATTGTTTGCAGCTTCATTAATATTGTATAGTTCACTGCTCAACATATCTGCGCCAATAACATAAACATAATTTCTATCATCTTCATGGTATTTATCTACTCGTCCAATCATGTCAATATTTAGGTTGGCTACGGTATTTTCTAAAGGAAAAATAGGGTTGATGTCGGTATAATATTCTGAACCTTCAAGCCCTTTTTCTTCTGCAGTTAAATGCAAGAATAAAATAGAACGTTTTGGTCGATATCCATCATTAATCGCTGCTTTAAATGCCTGAGCAATTTCTAACATTGCCACTGTTCCTGAGCCATCATCATCAGCTCCATTAGTAACTTCGCCATCTTCAATACCTAAATGATCTAAGTGTGAAGAAATTACTACAATTTCATCAGGTTTTTCTTCTCCTTTGATAAAAGCAACTACATTATTTGAATTGAAGGGCTGAGCTTTCTTTTTAATAGATAGCTCAATTTTCACATCAACTAGTTGAGGTGTATGATTAGTATCAATATCATTAACTAATTGCTTAGCTAATGCTTGAGTAATGATAAAACTAAAGGTGTCATCATCACTACTTGCTTTTGAGATACTACTTTCTTTATTTGTTTGGTAGCGATTTGCATAGTAATTATGAGCAGAATCATCCATAATAAAGACTGCTCTAGCTCCAAGTTTTTTAGCAGCTTCAATTTTTAAGCCTCTAGCTTTACTTCCTGAATTCCATCTGGATTTTTCGGTTGAACCTGTTGTCACAAAGGTGCTATCTGCATTAATAGGTTCTCCAGTTTTGATAATTACAATTTTATCTGTAAGGTCTAGGTTTTTATAATCTGAATAAATAGGATCATCAATACCATATCCAGCATAAACAATTTGATTGACGGTTAATGAAGGTATATTGACATTTCTAGAAGGAATAAAGCCATCAAGCATAGTTGCTTTCTTTCCATTGATAGCTAAACTTACTTCTGGTAATTTTTGATACTCTAAAGGGACTACTTGAAAATAGTTGTTAGTTTCATAGGGAGATGCAACTTCCATACTTAAATATTTTTCCTTTAGATAGTTTGTTGCCAAGTCATGACCAGGTTCACCAGTTTCTCGACCTTCAAATTCATCTGAAGCGAATTGGTGGAGTAATACGCTTAATTCGTCTGAAGTTATTGAGTTACCATAAACTGTTGGGTCAGCTGGTTCTTTTGCGCAAGTCAAGGTCAAAAGGCCTAGAATGCCTAGTAAAAAAATCTTTTTCATAATTGTTTTAGTGTTTTGAAATGCGATATTACGAAAATCTAAAGCATTAGATTTTCAATGGAATTATCTTTAACAAAATTTAACTACTATTTTGAATCTTGATCGACTTCAATACGGTTTTCATTATTAGCAATATACCAAGCTGTAGTAAATATGAGTTTGGTTCGTTTTTGTAATAACGGATAGTTTATTTTTTCTGCAGTATCTGTAATTTCGTGGTAATCGTCATGCGTGCCATTAAAATAAAAAATGACAGGAATGCCATTTTGAGCAAAGTTGTAATGGTCTGATCTGCTGTAATATTGGTTAGGATCACTATCGCTATCTAATCGATAATCTAATTCAAGTTTCGTGAAGTTTTCATTAGCAGATTCAGAAATATAATGCAATTCGGTACTTAAGCGATCTGATCCAATGAGATAAATGTAATTTGGATTGTCTTCATGTGAATCATCTACACGACCAATCATATCTATGTTTAGATTTGCGATGGTATTATGTAACGGAAAAATTGGATGTTTTGTATAATATCTTGAGCCTGTAAGGTCAATTTCTTCACCTGTTAAATGTAAAAAAACGATACTGCGCTTGGGAGCAAAACCTTCACTTTCAGCTTTTTTAAACGCTTGAGCCATTTCGAGCATAGCTGCAGTACCAGATCCATTGTCATCTGCTCCATTATATATGGCATTTTCGGTATAGCCTTCATGGTCTGAGTGTCCTGAAATAATTAAGACTTCTTCAGGATATTCAGAACCTTTAATATATGCGATTACATTTGGAGAACTTTTTATGCCATCCTTAAAAAAGGATTCAGGGACAATTTGATAATAATTATCGGTTCCTAAAGGCGATGCAATATTTTCTTCAATGTAATAGTTTTTCAAATAGTTTGCAGCTTTGTGATGTCCAGGTTCACCAGCTCTACGACCTTGGAACTCATCATCAGAAAACTTATAGACGTGAGTCTTGAGTTCATCTGATGTAATAGTGTTTGCGTAGTTATTAATAATATTAGCATCGGTAAAAACGATACTATCTTTTATGTTCTGTAACTTTTCAGTATGACTTAAAGTCGCGCAGGATCCAACAAGGGTTAAGGCAGATGCCACGATAAGTACTTTCATGTATTGTATTTCTATTTATAAAAAAACTAGGTGCATTGATATAGCTCTAATTTTCAGTCAAATAAAATAAAAAAAAAGATAATATAGAAGTTTTGAACTTGTTTAATTTTAAAATAAAATTATTCAAAGTCAGACTCGTCTAGTTCAATTCCTTCAAGCTCATTTATAGCATCTTCTTGAGATTCAGTTTCCTTTTCTTGTAATTCATCTGTATTTCCAACTTCAACAGTATCAAAAACAGATTTATAAGTTGTAAGTGATAATGCAATTATGGTTAATAGAAAAATCAACTGAATAGATTTTTTTGAATCTTGTTTTGAAAGGTATATCGCTAAAATTCCAAAAAGAAGTGCAGCAATACCTGGAACGAAGGCAATTTTGAATAAAGGCGTAACTGCTAAAACTATGGCCAAAATTGCAGAAATGAATCCTAAAATAATAACTAACTTTTTCATAATCATTTAGTTTTTTAATCCTGTAGCTGACTTAATTTTAAGTTCACCACTACCAACAGGAATTTTAAATTTTGCATATACAGGAATCTTATTAGCATCAGCTGTTAACCAAAGGAGATTATCATTAGTACCTTTTAGGACATTACTATTATTAATTGAAATTGATAATTTATAGCATTCTTTTTGTCCGAGGCTTGTGTTTATAGTTTCTTTTTTTAGGTATTTGACATTAATTGAAAACTCTTCATTATCAAAAACAACTTTAAATATTTGGCTATCGCCTATACTAGCTTTGTGAATATCTAGATTTCTAATATTATAGATTGTACTCACTAAGTCTTTGGTAGTGCTTCCAATTTTTATTTTCTTTTTCTCTTCCCATGTCGTACCATCTTTCCTTTTTTTACGTTTTATACTTTCTACAGTATTTATTTTACGCTTGAATTTATACTGCATGAATTTTTCATAACCTCCTTCATTAATGTCTCTTTTATAAAGATATGGTGTTAGACTTTTCGGACTTACATAACTTTCATATAAATCTCTAATCTTAAAAAAACTATCCCATTTACTATATGTAGCTGCAGTGCATTTTAATTGTAACAAAGTAGATGTAGATGTTTTTACTTCACTAGTTTCCATTGTGACTTGAGCGATCTCTGTAAGTAAACCTGACATGGAATAAGAAGCACTAAATGTAAGTTGTTCGTTAGTACCAATAGATGAGTTTTGAGCACTTATAATTGTTGAAACAATAAGCGAAATAATAAGTAGTACGTATCTCATGAGCTAGGTTTTGTTTAATAACGTTTCATTAAACATTTATTGTGCCAAATGTAATACCGAAATTTTAGATATGGAAATTTGAAACTAACAGTAGTATTGAAAGTTTTATTTGTGAACTCAAATTGAAGCTGTTTTCTATTAACTTTTTGTTAACTTAGTAGTTTAAACTAATCCTCAATTAATGAATTTCTTAAGAAAAATAGGACTGTCAAATGCATTTATGTTGTTGCTTTGCGCTCTAATTATTGTTGTTGCTGAGTATCTGTTCCTTAGAGGAGACAAGCTTCATGCAATCTTCATTGGCCTTTGGGCGCCAACAATTTTAGGTCTAGTAATTTTTATAAAACAGATCACTAATGGACGCTAACGAAATTGTATTTTGGTTTTCTGGCTTCGTTTCTTTCTGCGTAGTTATTTGGGCTGTTATAATCATCCGTGCGTATATCAAGGTTGATCAAGATAGATAATTAATCTAAAAAAAACACTGTTAATAACGTAAAGGTCTTTTTAAGAACAAGAAGTTCTTCAACAGCTTGATTTATGAAATTAACCACTACTAATTAATCGTCAATCTCATTTTCTATTAGTATTGGTCTCACTATTTGTTCTTCTTCTAAAACAACAATGGCTAACCTAACATAATCATTTATAGTTTTTTTTATGGATTGAGATTCAGGGTCTGTAATATTGATATAGCCTTTCCATATAAGTTCTCTGTCTTTAGTTGGACAAATGCAATACATTGAGGTTTCAGCATTATAAACTTGATATTCATTGTAATAATTAGGATTATAAACGATATCCTGGTGCATTAAATATTCCTCTTTGAATTTGCGATAGGTATTATTGTAATCTTTGTAACTTTCTCGATAAGAAATTTTTTCTTCAACACCAATAACTTTAGTTAGTAGGATAGTATCAAAACCATCTTCAATAAGCTGGCTCTCAAGAGAATCTAAATCTGCAATAGACATTTTTTTTGAGTTAAAAATATCCATACTCATTTCGGCTTCATAGCCTCTAAGTATGAGTTCTTTTTTTAGTTTCTCTTCAAATTTTTCTCTAGCCTCTTCATCTGAGGTCAAACCTATAACAAGAACTTTATAAGATTCGTAACTCTCAATTTCTGGGTTTTTCCAGCTTTCAACTAATTGAGTTGAAGAACAACCAACTAAAAGTAAAACAGAAACTATTAGAACACATTTTTTCATAGCATTTGTATTTAAAAGTTATTTTTTATCAATTAAGCGTCTTTGTTTGTCTTCTTTTTTGATGTCTTTTATGATATTGAAGAGTTGTGCTTTGAGCAATTTATATTCTTTTAAGAAGTTAGCGATTGTCACAATTAAACCACTATGTTCTTTAGTGTAGGCCTTTTCTTCTTCAACTTGGTCGATACCATCTACCATTATTTGAAGGTCATTTTCGTGTGTTTTTACGACTTCAATAAGTAAATTATTTCGCTTTTGAGATTTATTAATGGCATCAATAATTTCTTTGGTATCTGAAAATTTTCCAAAGTCGATTATTTGAGATGTAAATTTGGTTATGAGATCTTCAAAAAACAGATGCTCATCTCTTAGAAACTTTAATTCTGAAAGCCATTCTTTTGAAGCGTCATGCATTTGGTCTGCGCTCAGCCATTCTACATAATGTATGTGAGTTTTAGTTGTCATGTTATGCTTTTTTAAATGCGAAAGCAGAAAGTAATCCCTCTAACTACAATCTGCTTTCTTGATTATTATAAAACTTCAATTACTTTTTTTGGTTGTTCTTTTGCTTCTTCTTTCTTTTGAAGATTTAACTTAAGAATACCATTTTTGTAAGTGGCTTTTACTTCCTGATCAGTATTTATTGATTTTGGTAGTTTTAAAGATCTTTTAAATGAATTATAACTAAACTCTTTGCAAGTGTAGTCTTCATCCTCTTCTTCAGATTCTTTTTTCTTCTCACCACACACGTTGAGTGTATTATTATCTATGGTAACTTCAAAATCTTTTTTTGAAAAGCCAGGAGCTGCAAACTCAATTTCAAAGTTTTTGTCTTGTTCTTTCACGTTCATTGCAGGCATCAAACTGTCTTCTTCTAAAAAGTCATGATTGAAAAAATCATCATTGCTTAAAAAGTTCTTTAAACTTTCATTTGACCATCTTGGAAATAATCTGTTTCCGTTGTTAAATTTAATAAGTGACATAATTTTTTTGGTTTTAGAGTTAAACTTAATTATCTGTTACTAATTTACTAATGAAGTATATTCTATGAAATGATATCAGTCAGTTTGATCTCTTAATTTATGAGGTGCTTTTATGGTCTAGCAGATTTTAATTACACTGTGTAAATATTCAAACATTTGTCTTTTACTATTTATCGTTTTGTAAAAAAATGTATGAAATTTTTGTTCCAATACATCAAATTTTTCAATACATAAACTGTCACATTCTAAATCATTATATTCTATTTTTTGGGCTATCTTATTGTTGTTATTAGTTGCCTCTTCAATAAGTAGAATAAGTTCAGAATCTGCAAGCTCTATCTCTTTTTTATACTGTTGTAAAATTTCAAAAAGATTCCTTGTATTTGGCTTGTAAATAGAAGCTTCAATGAGATGCTTAATGAATTCATAATCAGTTTTGAAGGCTTTCAGTATTGCTATGTTTTGGAACATATTATATTGTAATTCATCTATTGTTTTGCCTTTATTAAAACTTTTATAATTGTTTTTAGTTTCCATGAGTTTTTATTTTAAATCATTACTTTTTCTACATCTGTTAATTTTGGGATTTTCACATTCCAATGATATATGCTTTTTATTTTTACTCTAAACGCATCTAATGCGGTAGGCTCACCATGAATTAGGTATACTTGTTCAGGAATGTTTTTAATGTTTTTCATCCAGTTTATTAAATCCTGTTGATCTGCATGAGCCGATAAGCTTTCAATGTTTTTTATAGTTGCGTTCACAGGATAATATTTTCCAAAAAAACGAATTTCATGTGTGCCATCTTGAAGTTGTCGACCACGTGTGCCTTCAGCTTGATAACCAACTAATAATACAGTTGTAGATGGCTCGTCAATAAGTTGCTGTAAATAAGTGAGTACGCGTCCTCCAGTGACCATGCCGCTTCCTGCGATTATAATTTTTGATCGTTTGTCATCTATAGTTTCCCAAGTTTCTTTATAAGACTGAATAATATTTATGTGCTTGCACATTGCTTTATAGTCTTTTGTTGGCAGTTTATGCCATTTAGGAAAACGTTTAAAAACCTCTAAAACATTGTTACCCATAGGGCTATCAATAAAAATTGGAATATTTGGAATCTTATTTTTCTTATACAGTTTCCATAGGATGTACATCAATGTTTGTAAGCGCTCAACAGCAAAGCTTGGAATGATAAGATTTCCTTTTTTATAAATGGTATCTTTGATAATTGTAGATAACATGGTTTCTAAATCCTCCTTGGGATGCAGTTTGTTACCATAGGTACTTTCAATGAATAAAAAATCTGCCCATTCTGGTTTTTTAGGATCATTCAATAAATAATCATTCGTTCTGCCAATATCTCCAGAAAACACAAAGCGTTTTCTATTGATATCTAGTTCTATAAAAGTAGCACCAATAATATGTCCGTTATACTGAAAACGAAAGGATATATGTTCTGATAGCTGAATCCATTTGTCTTCTAGCTCTACTTCAAATAGTTTTATAGTTTTCTCAGCATCTAAAACCGTGTAAAAGGGTAGAGCAGGATTGTGTTTACTGTAGTTTTCTTTATTTGCTTTGTTGGCTTCTTCTTCATGAATTTTAGCGCTATCTTTAAGTATGATTTCTGCTATTGCCAACGTAGGCGCCGTTCCTATAATTTTTCCTTTAAAACCTTGCTTAATTAGACGAGGTAAGTAGCCAACATGATCTAAATGGCCATGAGTAAGTAAAACAACGTCTATTGCGTTTACATCAACAGGTAAATCATTCCAGTTCAATTCTCGAAGTTCTTTTAAACCTTGAAACATACCACAATCAATTAGTATGTTTTTTTCTGAAGTTTCAATTAGAAATTTTGAACCCGTAACAACTCCTGAAGCACCTAAAAAATTGATTTTTACAAATTTTTCCATTTTGAGTATATATTTAGCGACATAATTGCGAAATTTCATTTAAAATTTTCTCTTTTCTTATTTCAGAAATACCTAAATGATCTAAATAGAAAACGTCTCCTAATAATTCTCTACATAACACGGTATCTCTGCTTAATAAGAATTGTTTTTCTCTATTAGTCAGTAAAGTTGAGACTGTTATAGGATATAGTCCTAGTCTATCAATTCGGTCTTTTAAACCATTATCTTTAGGGTAATCCCAACTCAATAAATAGAGTCCACAGCAATTACCATATTGTAATGCATCCTCAGTAAATCTGGTGTTGGTTACTAACCAACCTTTAGTAAGTGTGGTACCGTTTTTTAAATTAGCATCCCAATGTGTTTTTACATCGTTGTAACGTGAGTTAATATATAGTGGGATTTTCACATTACAATTAGGGCCTTGCTCACTGTGAAATTTACATTCTATAATTGTGGTTTCATTTTTTTTATGTGCAATAACATCAATTTCATGTTTTACACATTTACCCTGTAAAGTTTTACCCACTTCAGTTTTGTATCCTGAATATTTTAGAATAGAACTTACAAAACGTTCAAAAGGAAATCCTGTAGGTCCTAACTCATAGATGGCTTTTTTTAGTTTGTACCTAGAGGCTAGATAGCTTTTTTTCTTTTTGAGGAGGGCAAAGGCTCTATTATAAA
Organism: Psychroserpens sp.; assembly: GCF_034670085.1. Taxonomy (GTDB): domain Bacteria; phylum Bacteroidota; class Bacteroidia; order Flavobacteriales; family Flavobacteriaceae; genus Psychroserpens. The sequence goes on from NZ_JAXMOD010000008.1 coordinate 20,493, forward strand.
TCTCTTTAGTAGAGATCCCTTGATATAATTCATCACGAACATTAGCTAATATTTGATCTATCGTCTCTTTATCGGCTCCTATTCGTTTTAATGATGAACGAAGCTTCTCTAATGAAAACTTCACTTTTTCTCCAGATGATTTTGTAATCTCAAAGTCTGTGTTGATCATAATTTATGTTTTAAAAAACTGCCAAAATCTAATTAGACAATGGCAGTTTCACTTCACTAACTAAGTAAACCGTTGAAATTTAATTCAACTTAAAGAAGTCTCTTACCAAAGCTTTAACTTGATTTTCTGTCATGCTATCAGCTTTTATTACATCTTTTATTTTGTGACTTAAGCTCTTATGATTTTCGTATAATTCTTTGCTTAGTTTTTTATTAGTGTCTGCTGGTCCATAAATCACTAATGCATCTGTGTCTTTAACTTCTGTCGCGATAGCATTATAATATTGCTTTAATTGGTGTTTTTCACGTTCTAAATACTTACTGTCTTGGACAACATTTTGTGGACCACCTTTTAATTTTGTTCCTGAACCTCCATGAGGTTTAAAATGATCTACATTTGATAAAACAGTGTTAAATGTTTCAACTCCATTCTCAATAGTTACAATATGAGCTTTATCTTTATCTATCCAGATGCCTGTATGTTTCATGTTTTCTTATTTTTAATTTCTTAAATCGTGCATTGTTAATATTGGTACTTTTAAATGAAATGAAATTTCCTTAACCATCGCATTTGTGAGCATGCTTCCAAAAAACATATGCTTTTTATTTATAAAAGCCACCATATCACTCGCTCTACTTTCTACAAAAATGTTTAGAGCTGTTACAACAGAGTTATGTGATAAGGTGTGAAATTTATAATTTGAACCGTTTAATATATCTTCTAATAGTTCTTTATTTTCCTGCTGATTCGTATCCAATTCATGGGCTTCTTCAACATGAAGTACGATAATCGTGGCATCACATTTTTTAGCAATATCTTTTAGATAGTTTAATTCTCTTCGTTTGTAATGTGTTTTATAGCTTGTAGGAAATACAATTTCCTTAGGTAATGTGATTTTTGCATCTTGAGGCACAACTATTACAGGGCAATTACGTACTTTTTCCATGACATTTATAGCCGAACTACCAAAAGCCGTTGCTCTTGAATGAGTTTCTCCTTTGGTTCCCATTACAATCATCTCAATATCTTTTTGTTCTACTATTTGCTTAATAGCGTCGATGACATTGTTAAAGGTTGAGATGACTTCAAAATGATGCTTAGGATTGTCAAAGTCACTCATGGCTATAATGTCGTAAACTTTAGCCAAACCATTTTCGGAGTGCAACTTTGCAGATTCGTATAATTCGCTTCCAGGTTCTAGGTTTAATAAACTTTTTAAAATATTACCTGTAGCAGAAAACACATTAAGAACATAAAAATCACAGCTTTCATTTTTGTACAATTCTCTAGCAAAATTTATTGCTTTCATTGAATTTTTTGAAAAATCTGTTGGTAACAAAATTTTATGTCTCATAATCATGGTATTTATCGTATAGATATAAAATTACGATCTGAACATTAATAGTGAAATGACATCCATCAGTTCATACAAGGAATAACTAAAAATGGAACTGTTGGATGAAATCCGATTTTCTTAATAATAGGTTCATTGATGATACTTTCAATAAAACTGTGTTTGTAGTTTATCATTGCAAGTATATCGATATCGAGTTCTTCTATAAAGTCGTTGATTTCCTTCGTTTTTTTCGCATAGGTTGGCATCCAATGAAAACTATGTGGATAATCTTCTAAATTAGTTTTAAGCATAGCCAAATTATAACTTTGAAGAGTAGTTAGGTTTTCCTCTTCATTTATATGAACTATTCTAATTTTAGAGTTGTATACATCTGCCAAGCGTTTTAAGGGCACTAACTCTTCACCATAAAAATGATTAAAATCTGTAGGAAACGCAATTTGTTGTGGCTCTAAAAAATCAAATTCATCAGGAATAATTAACACAGGACAAAGCTTCATTTTTTTTATGATCTGAATGGTATTACTTCCGAAGAAAACTCCTTGAGCTTTTGTAACACCCTTTGTTCCCATAATTACAAGATCTATGTCATATTTTGTAACCGAAGTCTCTATGGCGTCTTGTAAGTCTTCAATACTGAAAATAATTTCAAAATCATGGTTGGCATTTACATTTGTTTTTTCTGCCATTTCTTTTAATTCGTTGAGCTCTTTCATGGCGTTTTCAGCCATAATTCCTGATAATTTATTCGATATGCTTGACATTGAAGAAATTTTTATTTTAGACGAATGTAAAAAGTAAAATGTGCATTCTTCCTCAGCATAGAATTTTAAACTATATACAGCTGCACTCCAAGCGTTATCTGAAAAATCTGTGGGTAATAATATGTTTGTTTTCATGGCTGAACATCATAAATTAATAGAGGTAATGTAAGGTTTAGGATGGCTTTTAGAAATGATATAAATCAGTCCAGAACTATACCTTAGAGGGAATCACCAGAAATGGAATGCTTAAATGAAATCCTATTTGATTAATTGTATTCTTGAAAAATAAATTTTCAAAGAAAGAATGCTTGTTATTAATCATAACCAACAAATTGATTTTATGTTTTAACTGAAATTGATCAATTGCCTCTATGATGTTCATGCTTTTGAGATCATGATATAAATAAGCTATATTTTTGAAATATAACTCTAAATCTTGTTTGTTGCTTATTTGATCTTTAGATAGTTCGTAACCAGTAGATACATGTATAGCATTTACCCTAGAATGATTTGACGTTGCTATTTCCCTAAGAATATTGAGTTGTGAACTTTTATAGTTTACCTCTAGATCTGTAGGAAATAATATTTCATGAGGTGGTTCGTATTCAAAATCTGATGGAATAGCCAAAATAGCAGTTTTTATTTCCTTAAATACATGTACTGTATTTGATCCAAATAAAATTTCTTTTGCTCCTGTGGCACCTTTGGTTCCCATGGCTATTAACTCTATTGAGTGATCGTTCATGTATTTTTTTATGCCAGAAATTATCGTGTCAAACCTTGCTGCTGTTTCAAATTTATGCTTTGAATTATTAAACGTTTCAGTGATTCTTTGCAGTAATGATTTTAAATTTTCTTGTGAAGTATTCCTAACCGCGTCTCCCAATCCAAACTGGGCTGGATAACCCAATACATATTCTGTATGGTAAATGATAGGCGTATAGGTATTTAGTAAATGAAATGTGCATTCATCATTTTTAAATAATTGTAAGGTATATGTAATGGCATTCCACGAATTTTCTGAAAAATCGGTTGGTAATAATATATGTTTCATGATGTAAGTGTTTTTATGTTAATTGCGCATTGTGTTTTGCATCGCCAATAGTGGTATTTCTAACCCTAATCCAACTTTATCAAGTGTTGACGGAAATAACATATCCTCTAAAAAGGAATGTTGTGTATTTACCATGGTGACCATATCTATACTTTTGTCTTGTATGTATGATGAAATAGTTTGGGCTACTTTTTTACTGTTTTCAATATGGAAATTGACCTTATTATTAGATAATGTTTCTTTTATAAATGTTTGATTGTCCTCTTGTCGGATAGATAATTTGTTGCTTGTGGAAATGTATAAAACATCTATTTCACTTCTATATGATTTTGCTAAAACAGATAATAGTTTTAACTCACGACGTTTGTAAGGAATTAGATAATTAGTAGGAAATAAAATACGCTTGGGTTGTGTGTTGGTATAGTCTGTAGGTATGACTAATACTGGACATTTTACATATTTTAAAACTTGAAATGTTTGACTTCCAAATGCTATATGGCGTTCATTAGATTTGCCCTTGGTACCCATGACAATTAAATCTAAATTGTATTGATCTGTAATGGCGTTAGATTCTTCTACGAGCGTATTATAAGCTGAAATAGTTTTATAGGTAAACCTAGGGTTAGGCGCTATTTTTTTTACTTTATTTATGAGTAGTTCAAGATTGTTTTGAGATTCGTTTTTAACCTTATTTAAAACCGCATCAAAGTTCTCTCTAGACACCAATTCGTCATGGTCGTAAAACTCATTTCTATACGCGTGCATCACATAGAAATTTACTTTTTGGTATTTAAAAAATTCTAAGGCATACTTGATGGCATTCATAGAATTTTTAGAAAAATCGGTGGGAAGAAGTATGGATAGCATGGTGGTATAATTTTGCGTTGTTTTACAAAACTATGTTGTTGACTTATTAAATTCAATGATATATATCAGATGAAGCTATTTTATAGCCATCAATTACTTTTCTTTAGTTATCGTATAAAAATGGTAACAGATAAAAGAAGCCAAACATGCGTTTGGCTTCTTTCAGAATTAATAGCAAGCCTAATGAAAATCCCCATTTCCAATAGCCAAAATTAAATGACACTACAAATATAATTTGAAAGGTTTATACCCGAAATGATATTTATCAGTTATGGTTTTTTATTTAAATTAATACAACTCCGTAGGCTACATTTAGTAGAAAAAGACCGACAAAAAAGAGCAATAAATAAATAACTTGAACAAGTTTGATATTAATAAATATCAACCAATTTATTGTAGGTTTTGGAAAAATAAACAGTGCCAATCCTATAACCATTGAAACCCATCCAATACCTGTTATAATAAGCTTGTAATTCAATTCCCAAATGTTATGTTTTAGAATATTAATTAAACCAATAATGATAGCTAAAAAGGAGGAGAGGATCAGAAATTTTTCATCATTGAGGTCATTAAATACTTGTTTTATTCGTTTAGGGTTAAGACTTAATACAAAAAAGAAAATGAGGAGATACCATCCCCAGAATTTTGCTAAAAAAATTGAATTATCCATAGTTTTTGGTTTTTTCGTGTAAGACTAAAAAGGGAATATCGGTGTGATAACTTATGTTTTCGACCTTTGAATGAAATAATATTTGTTGAAAGTAATTTAGGTTTTTAGCCACCATACAAATCATATTTATGGCTCTACTTTCAACAAAACATTGAATTGCAGTTTCTATTTTTTTATTTGTTAAATAATGGAAACTAAAAGGATGATGATTAAAATAATCTTCTAGTAATTCTTTGTTTTTCATTTGATCATTGTTTAAACCTTCTTTGTTTTTGTTAATATATACCATTCGTAAAGTAGATTTATATTGCTCTAAAATTTCTACAATAGGTTGTAAAAAATGTAAATTATGAGATAATGAAAAATCTGTCGGAAATGCGATTTCTTTAGGTGTTACAAATTTTGCGTTTTCTGGTATTACTAAGGTATTGCATTTTACTTTGGTAATGACATTAGCCGTATTAGAACCTAAAATGATTTTTTCTAATCCTGATGCACCTTTGGTGCCCATAATTATGAAATCTATTTGCTTTTCATTTACCACTTTTCGAATGCCATCTATAAAAAAATTGGTTTCAGTAATCGTATAGAAATTGTGATTTTTCCTATTTGTGGTTAAGGTTACAATACGTTCTAGTAACTTTCGTAATTTTTGTTTTGTAGGTTTTATGTAAATTGTTTCTATGTCGTTTTGATTCATAATGACTGGAGCATCAGTAGTCACTAAATTGCTTAGGGAATTAATGTGCAGGACATAAAAGTTGCAGCTTTGATTTTCAAAAAATTGGATGGCATAAGCAATTGCGTTCCATGAATTTTCTGAAAAATCAGTAGGTAGTAATATATTTTTCATCGAACAATAACATTAGAATAGCTAATTTAGAGGTTAGACTACGTACCTAAAATGATATTGGTCATATTGGAAAAATTCGTAGATGTATTAGTGGATATCCTTTAATTTATCTAAGTCTAAGACCTTAATATTTCTCCCTTCAGTTGTAATAATGCCTTGCTTTTTAAAATTGGTTAAGGTTCGTATTAAGGTTTCTGTTGCAATACCAGCAACACTTGCCAAATCATTACGAGAAATATTAATGGAATCTTCTGGTTTTCGATTTATTTTTTCAGCAAATTTTAAAATGGTCATTGCCGTTTTTCTATTTACAGATCCATAAGCCATTTCTAATAATTGATTTTTCAAAAGCAAAACATCGTCAGATAACAATTGTATAAGATCTAATGTAACTTTAGGGTTGTTGTCTAGAAGATCATTAAAAGCAATGGTTGGTAAGCCTACTAGTGTTAAAGGTTCAATAGCAGTGGCTGTTTCTTTATGAGAAAGATTACTAGTGAAGGAGTTGTAACCAAAAAAATCGTCTTCTTTATACAATGAAGTAACTAACTCTTTACCTTGTTCATCAATTTGATGACATTTGACTGTACCCTTTGTAATAAGATAAATATAGTTGGAATGATCTCCTTCGCGATAAACGATGTCATCTTTTTCAAAAGTGAATTCCGTACCATTATCATCAAAAAAGTTTTTTAAATCGTTCAGTGTTTTAATGGTCTCGTTTGATGGTTCTTTTGGACTACTTTTTAACTCCTTAAGGATTGCTGCTTTTGCCAACCGACTCTCAATAGCATTAATGAGTTCTTCTTCTGTGAAGGGTTTCGTAATATAATCGTCTGCACCCAAATTCATTCCCATTCTAACGTCTTTGCGTTCTGTTTTGGCTGATAGAAAGATAAATGGAATGTATCTAGTAGTTTTATTTCGAGATAAAATTTTTAGCGTATCGTAGCCATCGAGTTCAGGCATCATAATATCACAAATAATAATATCTGGTACGTATTCTTTTGCCATCTTAACACCAGTTTTACCATTTGAAGCGGTAATAACTTTATAGTTTGCAAGCTCTAAAAGCTCACAAGTGTTTTCTCTTAATACCATATCGTCTTCTATAAGTAAAATACTTGTCATGGTTTTGCTGTATTAGGAAACGTTATTGTAAATGTTGTGCCATGGTGCTCTTCACTAGTAAAATGAATTGTTCCACCTAAGTTTTCTAAATGGTTCTTTACGATATTTAAACCAATACCCGTACCTTGGGTATTGCTAACATTTTCTGCTCTGTAATAACGATCAAAAATATTTTTCTGATCTTTTAGAGGAATGCCAATCCCTTGGTCTTTAATTTTAATAGTTGTGGTGGTTTCATCTTGGGAGACATCAATGGCAATAGTTTTATGCTCTGGAGAATATAAAATGGCATTATTAACTAAATTAGAAAGAATTAAAACGATTGATTTTTCATCTTGATAAAGTGAATAGTTGTCAATATCATTTGGATATTTGATAGACTGCCCTTCTTTAAGTAACATATTCGCGTTATAAATTACTTCATCAATCACTTTACTGAGTTTAAAATGATTAAAATTATAATTCAATTTACCGGTTTCTAATCGTTCTAAAGATAGGAAATCGTTTAGAATCGAATTCAAATATTGAACTTTGTCTGCAATGGTTTTAATGTGCTTATCTCTCTTTTCCTGTTCTTCACTCAGTTTGTATTTACTTAATAATACTGACGAGGTTAAAATACCACTTAGCGGTGTTTTAAACTCATGGGATACCAGCGATAGAAATTTTGTTTTAAGTTCGTTAAGTTCTTTTTCTTTTGATAAAGCTACCTTAAGTTGCGCTGTACGTTCTTCTACTTCTTTTTCAAGTTTTTCGGTATAGGTTTTACGTTCAGTAATATCTAAAATAATAGCTACAAAAACCTCTTTTTCCCCTAAACTGGAGAGTTGTAAATGAACTTCAACTGGATATGTTGTTCCATCTTTACGCTGGTGAATGGTCTCAAATTCTAATTTTTCAACATTTTTTTTAATTAAAACATTTATGTTGTCTCTAAACACAATTTCATCCTCTTGAGTTTTTAAATCTAAAGGTGTCATTTGTTTTAATTCTTCAAAGGTGTAACCAATGTTTTTTTGAGCACCATGATTTACATTTAAAAACTTTAATGTGGTAGAATCAAACACATAAATTTCATTTAATGATTCCTGAATAATTGTCGCCAAATGATTACGTTCTTCTTCAACGTTTTTTCTTAAGGAGACATCATTTTGAATTCCAATGAAATTAGTGATTATATCCTTGTTGTTAACTATGGGCATGATATATAGGTCATTCCAAAATGGCGTACCATCTTTTTTATAGTTACGAAGTGTAACTTGGCAACTTTCACCTTTTTTAATGGCTTTTCTTAATTTTTTAAGAGGTTCTTGGTCTCTATCTTTACCTTGTAAAAATCTACAATTATGATTCAGTATTTCTTTGCTTGAATATCCTGTAAGATTTTGAAATGCTGAATTGAAATATATTACAGGATTATCAGGTTTTAAAGCATCTGTAATTATAATACCATTACTTGCCGATTGTAAAGCACTACTTTTTAGCATTAAATCTTTTTCAGTTTCTTTTTTGTCTGAAACATCTTTAATTAATGCCATGACATAGGTTTTATTGTAAATTTTAAAGGGGTTTAGTTCTACTTCAATGGCTATAATACTGCCGTCTTTTTTTAAGGCAAATAAATCTGAAGCTTCTCCCATTTGTCGTGGTTTGCCATTTTTAACAAACGCCTCAAAATGTGTAGTATGATTTTTATGATAATTAGAAGGTAGTAGTAGGTTTAAATCTCGTTGAATCAGCTCACTTTTTTTATAACCAAATAGTGCTTCAGCGGTCTTGTTTACTTCCATAATGTGCTGATGATTATCAACAATAATCACACCTTCAGAAACTGCTTCCAGCAATATGTTGAATATTTCTTGGTCTTGTTGTAGCAAATTAAACATTTAAGATTAACCTTAAATTTAAACAATTCCTGACCATAATCCTAATGTAAATACTTAAGTTTTTGATGTTTGTTCTAAACTGATTTATATCATTGATATAGAAATCTATTCCATGTAATTTTACTTATAAATTCAACCTATTTTGAATCAACAACAGAGCATAATGTTTCTATTCTACCAAAATCTTGGTAAACTATTTTATGCTGTTGCTGCTATAGATAATGTAGTAAGGGATGAAGAGCTTGAAACCTTGAAAAAATTAGTGAAGCAATATTGGTTAAGTCAGGATATTATAACTGATAAATCTATAAGAAACATGGATAATGTCATTGTAAACACATTTATTTGGCTCTGTAAGGATAACCAATATTCTGCTGAAGAATGCTACAATAGTTTTATAAGATTTAAAAAACAAAATAACGCTCTTTTTAGTAGTAAAATAAAGTCATTAATATTAAAAACTGCTGGCAAGGTTGCAGCCAGTTTCTCTAATCAAAATAAGTCTGAACTAATGCTCTTGGCAAAACTTAATATCGAATTTAAAAAGCAAAATAATGACAACTAGTTTTAGCACTCTAATAAATTCTGACACACCTGTTTTAGTAGATTTTTTTGCTGATTGGTGTGGTCCATGTAAAATGTTGGCACCTATTTTAAAAGACGTTAAAAAGGAGCTAGGAGACAACATCAAAATCATAAAAATTGATGTGGATAAAAATCAGTCTTTAGCCTCAAAATATAAAGTTAAAGGTGTGCCAACCATGCTTTTATTCAAAAACGGTAAACAGGTTTGGCGGCAATCTGGACTACTTCAAAAACAAGAGATTATCAATAGTATTAACTCAAACTAATAAGAAATCATGAGTATTCATATAGAAGCAAAGAAAGGAGACATCGCAGAAACGGTTTTATTACCAGGAGATCCGATGCGCGCGAAATGGATTGCAGAAACATTTTTTGAAAATCCAATTTGCTATAACGATGTAAGAGGCATGTTAGGCTATACAGGTCTGTATAACGGAAAACGTGTTTCTGTACAAGGAACTGGTATGGGAATACCATCTGCTTTGATATATTGCCATGAACTTATTAATGATTATGGTGTTAAAAACTTGATTAGGGTTGGCTCTACGGGTTCTTATCAAAAAGACATAAAATTGCGTGATATAGTAATTGCAATGGCAGCATCTTCAACTTCTGGAATTAATAATTCTCGATTTATAAATGCCGATTATTCGCCAACTGCAAATTTTGAATTATTTATGAAAGCTGCATTGTATGCAAAAGAGCATAATATCAACATTAAAGCTGGAAATGTTTTATCTGCCGATGAATTTTATGAAGATGACTATGATGCTTACAAAAAATGGGCGGAGTTTGGTGTGCTTTGTGTAGAAATGGAAACCGCAGGATTATATACAATTGCAGCAAAATTTAATGTGAGAGCACTTTCAATTTTAACAGTTTCTGATTCTTTGGTTAGCAAGGAGCGAACTACGCAAGACGAGCGTGAAAGTACTTTTAATACAATGATTGAGATTGCTTTGGGTACGTTGTAAAACAATCAAAAAGGGTAATTGTTCATCTTGAGAAATAAGTAGATAAAATAAGGGTATCACATGAAAGCAAATTTAGGTTTAGGTCGTGTTTCTGGAATAAAGATTATTGTTCATTGGACATTTTTCTTTTTAATAGCATGGATTGTATTTGAAGAACTAAAACGAGGTGGCAACACGGCAAGTATAATGTTCAATATAGCCTTTGTCTTAGCAGTTTTTTTATGTGTTGTTTTACATGAATTGGGACATGCATTAATGGCTAAACGATTTGGTATAAAAACCCATAGTATAACATTGCTTCCCATTGGCGGAATGGCGAGTTTAGAATATCTTCCTGAATCACCAAAACAAGAACTTCTTATTGTTTTAGCAGGCCCTTTAGTTAATGTTGTTATAGCTGCTTTATTATTTTTTATGATTCCAATTCAAGATTTTATGCACTTAAACTTTACAGAAACTTTCGAGGTTTTAATGAGTTTTAGCTTACCAAGCTTTCTGTTCTTCTTGTTTGTCGTAAATGTAGGCTTGGTGGTTTTTAACTTCATTCCCGCATTTCCATTGGATGGTGGTCGTATTCTGAGAGCATTGTTAGCAATGAATATGAATCGTGTTAAAGCCACTCAAATCGCAGCAAGCATTGGTCAATTTACCGCTGTTGTTTTCTTATTAATCGGATTGCTTTATAATCCGTTTTTGATATTTATTGCCTTATTTATCTTTTTAGGAGCTTATGGTGAAAATCGAATGGTGCAACAATTAGCCTTACTCGATGGTCATACTGTAGAAGAAGCTATGTTACTCAATATCACAACTTTTAAACCTCAAGATTCTATAGATCTTGTTGTAAACAAAATAATTTCTGGGACAGAAACTAGTTTTATTGTTGTTGAGGATCATACAATTAAAGGAATTCTGCATCACAAATCGATTATTGAAAATTCTAATAAAATGGTTTCAGTTGAGGAAGTCATGGATACAAATTTTAAAACTGTAAAAGACACAGATAAACTCAAAACAGTATATCAACTTATTTATACTGATAAGCAAGAATTATTTCCTGTAGTAAATGATGGGAAACTTTATGGAGCTATTGATGCGACCAACTTAAATGAATACACTTTGTTGCAATCAAAACTGGCCTATTAGATATGGAACTAGCAAACAACAAAGCGTTGGTTCTCGAAGGCATGATAGATAACCAACACTATGGAATCTTAAAAAACAATTACATGAAAGTATGGATTTGCATAAGCATATTGTTTCTATTGCTGTCTTGTTCAGGCACGCAAGAAGGCATATTACCAATAGAGCGTGATTTAACAGAATCTGTATATTCTTCAGCAACCATTCAGCCAGATAGTCTTTATCAAGTTTATGCTTCAGTTTCAGGAATATTAGATGCTGTTTTTGTGGTTGAAGGTGATTTGGTTTCACAGAATACGCCTTTATTTCAAATCATTGATAAGACGCCTAAACTAAATACTCAAAATGCCAAGTTTGCGTTGGATTTGGCTAAACAGAATTATGATGGAGAAGCTGCTATTTTAAATAATATTCAAGATGAAATAAGGGCAGCCAAACTCAAATATAAAAATGATTCTATCAATTATTTCCGGCAAAAAAGTCTTTGGGAACAAAACATAGGTTCTAAAACGCAATTTGAATCTAAAAAGCTTATTTATGAATTGGCTTCCAATCAATTGCAGCTACTTCAAGGCAAATATAATCGGACTAAAAATGAGCTTCAAACATCAGTTAAACAAGCTCAAAATGCATACCAATCTTCATTTATTGCAAATAATGATTTTACTATTAATAGTAAAATGAATGGAAAAGTATATGCCTTGTATAAGGAGCCTGGAGAAATAGTTACAAGTTTGGAACCAATGGCAGCAATTGGAAGTGCTAATCGGTTTATTATTGAGTTATTAGTAGATGAAGTCGATATTGTTCAAATTGGAAAAGGGCAGGACGTTTTAATTCAATTGGATGCTTATCCAGATACGGTCTTTAAAGCTAAAGTGTATAAGATTTATCCAAAAAAAGACGAACGCAACCAAACTTTTACCATAGAAGCCCTTTTTGTAAATCCACCAGAAATTTTGTATCCAGGACTTTCAGGTGAAGCTAATATTGTAATTGCTAAAAAAGAACAAGTGTTAACCATTCCTAAAGCCTATTTAATTGAAAGTAATAAGGTGAAAACAGACGAAGGATTTGTAACTGTAGAAACAGGACTTCAAAATATAGAATACATCGAAATCTTGTCAGGAATTACCAAAGATACTTATATCTATAAAACTGAATAATGACCAATTGGAACGTTATATTAAGTATTGCCAAAACACATTTGCTCACCAAAATAAAGCAAACTTCTATTGCTGCTCTAGGTGTAACCTTTGGGATTGGTTCGTATATTACATTGGTGTGTTTTATGACAGGTTTAAATACGATGTTAGATGATTTAATACTTAATCAAACACCTCACATTCATATCTATAATGAAATTGAACCGTCAAAAGAGCAACCTGTTTCATTATATGATGATTTTAGTGAAAGCTTTAATATTATCCATTCTATAAAACCTAAATTAGGTCAAAAGAAAATTCATAATGCACTACCAATAATTGATTATTTAGAATCTAATCATAATGTTCGTGGAGCACTTCCACAAGTCAAAACACAAATTTTTTATATCGCTGGTTCTATAGAAATTGGAGGAAATCTTACAGGTATTAATCCCTTAGATGAAGTGAGATTTTTCAATATGAGCGATTATATTGTTGAAGGTTCAGCCGAAGCACTTCATCAAACTGATAATGGAATTTTGTTAGGCATTGGTATTGCAAAAAAAATGTCATTGAACGTTGGAGATCGCGTTCAAGTTAGTCCTATTAAAGGAGGTGTGTTTCCATTAAAAATTGTTGGGTTTTATCAGAGTGGCATTGCTGATCTTGATGCGATTCAAAGTTTCGTTAATGTAAAAACAGTACAACGTATTCTTGGTGAAGCAAATAATTATATTACAGATATTAATGTAAAACTTCATGATATTGATTTAGCGATTCCTCTATCTAAAAAAATTGAGGAACAATTTAAGCTAAAAGCTATTGATATAAAGACAGCAAATGCACAGTTTGAAACTGGAACTACAATACGAAACCTAATTACCTATGCGGTGTCAATAACACTACTAATCGTAGCAGGATTTGGTATATATAATATTTTGAACATGCTTATTTACGAGAAAATGAATGATATCGCCATTTTAAAGGCAACTGGATTTTCTGGTAAAGATGTTCAGCTTATTTTTATGAGTCAAGCAATGATTATTGGTTTTGTTGGTGGTGTTTTAGGGTTGCTCATAGGTTATGGATTGGTGAGTATAATTGATACTATTCCGTTTCAAACTGAAGCTTTACCGACAGTAGAAACCTATCCTATAAATTTGAATCCAATTTATTTCATCATCGGTTTTTCATTCGCAATGCTGTCAACATTTTTCGCAGGTTATTTACCTTCTAAAAAAGCTAAAAAAATAGATCCAGTAAAAATTATTAGAGGCCAGTAATATGAGCATTGTATTAGAATCAAAACAGATCAACAAATACTTTAAAAAACCTGTGTTATTTCATGTTTTAAAGGATATTAATTTTCAGATTAAAAAGGGAGAATTTGCTTCGATAATGGGTAAATCTGGTTGTGGAAAATCTACCTTACTCTACATTCTTTCTACCATGGATACAGATTATGAAGGCGAATTGTTTTTAAATAATCAGCTTATTACTGGTCAGGATAGAACACATTTATCTTATTTGAGAAATAAGCATATTGGATTTGTATTTCAGTTTCATTATTTACTCTCTGAATTTTCAGTGCTGGAAAACGTTATGCTTCCTGCCAAAAAATTAGCAGAAAAATCGTTTCAAGAAATTGAGTATGATGCTATGGCAAAACTTAAAATGCTCAATATTGACCATTTGGCAAAAAAGCGAGCATCACGTGTTTCTGGAGGTGAAAAACAAAGGGTCGCCATTGCTCGTGCATTGATCAATAATCCTTCAATAATAATGGGAGATGAACCTACAGGTAATCTTGATAGCTATAATGCAGAGAATGTATTCAATATTTTCAAGCAATTAAGTGTTGAGCAAGGTTTGTCGCTTTTAGTCGTAACACATGATGAAGATTTTGCAAATAAGACAGATAGAATTATACAAATGGGAGACGGTAGAATACTTATCTAAGCTTACGTTCAATGATATTAATCATTTCTAATGATTCTATTTAAAATTATATTTATCATAAATTCTAAATTAACTATTATGAGTAATTATAGAAATAGACCTAAAGGAGATTATATTCAAGAAGCTGCATGGCAAGATTTATATAAATTAGCCGAACGCTGGCAGGATAATTTAAAATTTCAATTATATGAAATTAAATTTCTTGAGCGTTTAATTGATACTTATTTTATAAAACTCCTTCTGCAGGAAAATTTAGATGAATTAAGAGAACTTCAAATAGACCTTCATCAATCTAAAAATCAATCTTTAAAATTATTAGAAGACATTCAAATGCACTTAAATTATATTGCAGAAATGTTAATTGAACCATATAAATTAGACCGTTCAACCTTTAGGGTTGAGCATGAACTGCTTGAAGATGACGTTTCAGAGTTTACAGTTAATCATAAAATCATTCAGTTTACGGTTTTTAAAATGACTAAAGATGTTTTAGAAAATGAAAAACCAAATTTTATCTGGAAATACAACTAAATTATCGATAATGAAAACGCTACAAGACATAGAGGATCAAATTATAAGACTTTCTACTAGTATCGAAGTTAATTACCCAGAACTCTATGCAACTTTAGACGAAAATCCCATCACTATACCAACTCAAGTTCATCCAAATATGGATATTAAGATTATGGAAGAGTATTTAGAAAGTTTAAAAGAAATATTAAAGCAATATATTAAAACACACAATAAGAAGTAATGGCATTCATCGATTACTATAAAATACTAGGCATTTCTAAAAATGCTTCTGATGGCGATATCAAAAAAGCATATCGAAAGTTAGCTCGAAAATACCATCCAGATTTAAACCCGAATGATAAAGTAGCCGAAAAGAAATTTAAGGAAATTAATGAAGCCAATGAAGTATTAAGCAATCCTGAAAATCGTAAAAAATACGATGAATATGGAGAGCATTGGGTACATGCCGAAGACTATAAAAAAGCTAAGCAACAACAAAAGCGATATGCTCGACAACAAACGTCGCAAGGTGATTTTGGTGGATATAGTGATAGTGATTTCTCAGATTTTTTTAGTTCTATGTTTGGTAGAGGTCATACTAAAGGTCAACGTAGACAAGGCCAGTTTAGAGGTCAAGATTTTAACGCACAATTAGAATTAAATATCAAAGATGTGTATACATCTCACAAACGTACTTTAACTGTAAACAATAAAAATATACGAATTACCATTCCTGCTGGAGTAGAAAACGAACAAGTCATCAAAATAAAAGGGCATGGAGGAAAAGGAATTAATGGTGGTCCTAATGGTGATTTGTATATTCAGTTTTCAATACACAATACAACTCCATTTAAAAGAGATGGACATAATTTGTATCTTTCAGTTGATTTAGATTTATATAAAGCGCTTTTAGGAGGTGAGATAACTGTTAATACGTTTGATGGAAAAGTCAAATTAACAGTAAAACCTGAAACCCAAAACGGTACAAAAGTCAAATTAAAAGGTAAAGGGTTTCCAAAGTATAAAAAAGAAGGACAATTTGGTGATTTGTATGTCACCTATACTATAAAAACACCCAAAAATCTTTCAGCTAAGGAAAAAGAACTTTTTACAGAACTTTCAAAATTGAGAGCATATGAAAACTGATAATCTAATTTCAATTCAACAATTTTGTGCACATTATAATGTTCCTGTTGCCTTTATTAAAGCACTTCAAGACTATGATTTAGTTGAAATTACTATTACTGATACTGAAAATTATCTGCAAACCAATCAGCTTAATGATGTTGAAAAAATGATCCGGTTGCATTATGATCTACATATAAATTTAGAAGGAATTGACGCCATCTATAACCTACTTAAGCAAGTTGAACAGCTTCAATCTCAAATTAGAACGCTTAAAAATAAATTAGACGCTTATCAAGGCTTTTAAATAGTATACTATGACAGAATTAGAACATGTAAAAGATTGGGTAGTTAGCAATCCATTTATTTGGAGTATGATTAAGTTTCTTATGATTCTTATTCTTGTATTGATTGGAATTCAAATAGTAAGAAGGTATTTAAAAAAGAGAATATCAAATTCAGTTGTTCGATACAAAACTCAGAAAGGCATAGAAATACTAGGTTATTTGGGATTAGTTATTTTAACGATCACTTATTTTTCTGGTGCAATTAAGGATTTCACAATAATAATAGGACTGTTTACAGCAGGTATCGCTTTTACTTTACAAGAATTAATATTGAGTATAGCAGGTTCTATTTATATTTTTTTGGTGAAAGTGTACAAACCTGGAGACCGTATCGAGATTAACGGATTAAAAGGTGATGTTATAGATGTTGATAGTATTTACACTACCTTAATGGAGATTGGCCAATGGGTAAGCAGTGATAATTATAGTGGTAGAATCGTAAAATTGAGTAATGCGTTTGTCTTTAAAGGACCTATTTATAATTACTCACAAGATTTCCCCTTTATTTGGGATGAATTGAACTTACCAATTCGTTATGGCTCTGATATGGATTTGGCAAAATCGATTATCATCAAAATAGCTTCAGAAATTCTATCAGAATACACAGCAAATTCAAAATCACAATGGACTGACGTAGTGAATAAATACTACATAGAAGATGCTCAAGTTGAGCCAACCTTAGCAATTAAACTCACAGATAATTGGATTGAGTTTAATTTAAGATATATCGTTGATTATAAAAAAAGACGATTTACAAAACACCTTTTAAACGACAGGATTGGAAAAGAAATTGAAAATTCTAATGGTAAGATTGTGTTGGCCTCAACGACCATTGAACTTATTAAAATACCAGACTTAAAAGTGAAGCTCGATGGGACTAAAAATAGATAGTATATATTCTTTTTATGGGTTTACCTTGATAAATATCAGTCGAATCTATTTTAAGATTCTTACTTTTGAATATTAAATTGATTTAAGAACTAATGATAGAAGAATTAAGACATAATTATGGTTATCTGTTTGAGGATGATTTGCTAAAAGAGATTGAGACCATTGGAGTAGTTAAAGAGTTAAAAGCCAATTCGAAACTCATTGAAATTGGCGATTATATAAAGTCTATTCCATTATTAATTAGTGGTGCCATAAAAATCCTTAGAGAAGATGACGATGATGGCGAACTTGTTCTGTATTATTTAGAACGTGGTGACACTTGTGCTATGACTTTGTCATGCTGCATGGGACAATCCAAAAGTGAAATCAGGGCAATTACGGAAACTGATGCTGAACTTATTATGATTCCTGTTCAAAAAATGAGCGAATGGTTAGGGAAATATAAAAGCTGGCAAAATTTTATCTTACAAAGCTATCACACCAGAATGATAGAGCTATTAGAAGCTATCGATACAATTGCTTTTTTAAAAATGGATGAACGTTTGCTGAAATACCTAAGAGACAAAGCAATGGTAACCCATGATGATCTCATTCACGCTACACACAAAGATATATCTGAAGATTTACACACCTCAAGAGTAGTAGTATCTCGCTTATTAAAAAAACTTGAAAACGAAAAGAAAATCGAATTGTACAGAAATAATATCAAACTATTGGATTTGTAACTTTTGTTACTGTACACAATAAATCATCTCACTATATTTGACTTATAAATGATTGGTTTTATTTATAATTAAGTAAAATAAGAGGTTAATCTTATTTTTGATTGGTTGGTTAAAAAAGAGTAACAGAAATGTTACTCTTTTTTTGTTAGTGTAACAAAGGTTACTGTATAGCTGGTTGTAACGAGTTAATTTTGTAGAATATGAAACAGTTAATTTTAATTACTATGTCTATATTTAGTTCAATTTTTGGTAGTGCTGCTCAGCAATTAGACCAAATAAAAGTGTTAGAGCCTAACGCATATTATAATGCAATTAATAAGGAGAACGTACAACTCATAGACGTTCGTACAAAAAGAGAATTTGACTCAGGACACATCCGAAAAGCTATCAATGTTGATGTTTTTAACCGAAGTGCGTTTGTTCAATATTTTGAGAAATTTGATAGAAACAAACCCATTTATCTCTACTGCAGATCTGGCAGTAGAAGTCAACGAGCATCAAAATTGTTAGTAGAATTAGGCTTCAAAGAAATTTATGATTTAAAAGGAGGTTACCTTAATTGGAAACATGAATAATATGAAAAAGTTTGTACTAATAATGCCAATGATAGTTTTGGCTTTAAACTGTTCAGAAATGAAAAATAATACCGAAACTAAAAAAAACATACTTACTAATCAAGTTGAGTATGAAGATAAAATAAACAGCAAAATTTATTATGAAAGCGACGCTTATAAAATGATACTTTTTGCAATGAAAAAAGATCAGACTTTAAAACCACATAGCGCACCTATGGATACGCCATTGCTAATGCTTGAAGGTGAAGCAACGATAAACATAGACAAAAACACCTATGTTATAAATGAAGGAGAATCTATTATTTTACCAAAAAATATTGATCATGCAGTGTCACCAATTAGCGATATTAAGTTTGTTTTAATTAAATAAGAAATTAAAAGGATAAACCATGAGACTACTAATTTTTTTTATACTGACATTCTTTTTTTTGAGTTGCAATACTAAAAAAAGCGAAGACTATTTAATAGCAGATGTGATAAAGCAAGATGCTACTCAAGAGCATCCAGGAAAAAAACTAATGGAGACTAATTGTTATGTTTGTCATAGTCCTTCTGCAAGTCATGTTGAACGATTAGGGCCTCCAATGATTGCCATAAAAAAACATTATTTAAATGATGGAACTACGAAACAACAATTTATAGACGCAATGCAGGAATGGATTAAAAATCCTAACGAAGAAGATGCAAAAATGTTTGGAGCAGTTAAACGATTTGGTGTTATGCCAAAACAGGTATTTCCTGAAGAGACCATCAACCAAATCGCAGACTATATGTTTGATTATGAAATTGAACAGCCTGAATGGTTTGATGCTCATTTTAATGAAGAAAAAGGCAATCATAAAGGTAAAGGAATGGGAAAAGGAAAGGGTATGCGTAAACAACAAGCTAAAGTTAATACTGAACCTTTGCCTTATGGAGAACGTGGTTTAAACTATGCGTTAACGACTAAAGCCGTTTTGGGTAAAAACCTAATGAGAACCATCCAAAAAGAAGGAGCAATTGAGGCTCTCACATTTTGTAATGAAAAGGCATATCCATTAACAGATAGTATGTCTGTGGTACATAATGCAACAATTAAGCGTGTTTCAGATAAACCTAGAAATGCCAATAATCAGGCGAGTATTAAAGAGTTGAATTATATTAATTCTTTTAAAAATGAGATAATAAATAATCGTGAACCTCAACTAATTGTAGAGCAAATCGATAACCAAGTAAATGTCTATTATCCAATTACAACCAATTCTATGTGCTTGCAATGCCATGGAAAACCAAATAAAGATATTGATTCAAAAACTCTAAAAGCATTACATCGGTTGTATCCAAATGATAAGGCGATTGGCTATGATATTAATCAAGTAAGAGGAATTTGGAGTATAGCTTTTGAAAAATAAGAACGTCAGGTACGAGCATTTTTAAATTAAATGCAAGCATAAATACAAACTAAAACTTATAATTATGATATCTCAAAGCATTATGTTGTATAACTGGAATAACGGTGTAATAATGATTTCAATTTTTGGACTAGTATGTTTAGTGTTGATTGGATTTCTGGTAAAATTCATGACCACAAGCGATAGGAATAAGAACGAACCTAAAGAACGATAGTTCTACCTATAATTATAGAATAAAAAAAGGAGCATATTTTAAATGTGCTCCTTTTTTTAGTTCATATGTATTAGAATTTATACTGTAAAAAGGCTGAAAAATTACGTCCAGGTTCTGTAATTGGAGTTCTGCCAAAATCTTCTTGATTAGTAAATGAGAAGTTTAAATGGCTATTATAGGCTTCATCAAAAACATTGATAATGGCTATTCCTAAGGTAATATTCTTTACAGGTTTTAAACCAAAACGAGCATCTAAGGTTTGGTAACCACTAGTTTCCGTTTCGCCAAAACTTCTTGAAATATTATCTTGTTTAGAAACTAGGTTGAATTGTAAATTTCCCCAAAATTTTTCTTTCTGAAAGCCAAAAACTAGCCTCGTATTTAAAGGAGGTGTTAATGGTAAAGATTCATTTAAATCTTTATTTTTCGCATAGACATAAGCTAATTCACTTTTGAAATAGTAGTGTTTTAAAAAATCGATTTGTGCCATAACTTCAAAACCAGTTTTATAAGATTCGTTTAAATTTTGAAATACCTTCACGTGTCTTGGTTCAGCCATAGGGTTAAACTTTCTTGTAATTGTAGGGTCAATAATTCCAACAATATAGTTTTCAAAAAACGAGTAGTAAAAAGAGGTTTCGTAGGAGAAACTATTAAGTCCATTTTTTAGTGGTTCTTTACCTTTAAATCCAATTTCAAATTGATTGTTGACTTCAGCTTCTAAATTTGGATTTCCAATATATTCGAATGGATCTTGACCAACGTTAAAATGGTTGATAAAACGTTCTATCATATTAGCAGACCTCACTCCACGTCCATAAGCAGCCTCTAAAGTAAATTTAGAGGATACTCTTTTTTTAATAGAAATGGTGCCACTAACATTATGTTCTGTCCGTTTTCCTAGTGTGTACAAGGCTGCAAAATCGTCTTCAGGATCTCGGATGTCGGAAGTTACGTTGTCATAGCGCAGACCAACAGTGAGTATGGTTTTAGGATATACCATGTATTTTGCCTCAGTGAACACGCCAATATCTGTTATATAAGAATCTTGCCAAACCTTATCATTGAAGGTCATTGGCATTGGTAATACATTTCCATTCATGATTTTTACCAATCTAGTTCTTCCACCATCTCTGGCAATATGCATGGCATCTAAACCAGAAAACATGTTTAGTTTCTCAGTTGGTTTCCAGTTTAATTCTATTTTTCCGCCAATAGTAGTGGCATCTACAGCAGATGAGGCTTCCATCATCATAAAGGATGGTCTATTGGTATTGGTCATTAAATGATCAACATAGCTGTAATACGCTTTTGCTGTTAATGATTGTGCAACCTTGCCAATATGATCCAGTTTATAATCTAAAGACAGAATACTACTATTGTCATATTCTGTATCCATTGGTAATGCAGCGTGCAAAACATCTCGACCAAAAGATTGTCTCCAATGCGCTTGAAATCGTTGGTTATTTGTAAAATTATAACCTAGTTTCAAACCGTAATCTGTACTTCTAAATGAAGATGGAATTTCAGTACCATCTCCATCTTCATAATTGTCGAAATCACGGTAACCTGCATTTGCAACTATATCATATTTTTCTTGAATATATTGTAATTGTGCCAGGTTGACGATTGAGTTTCCGTTACTTTCATAGCCTCCAGATACTTTTCCATGTAAGCCGTAATCTTCATAGTCTGGTTTTTGGGTTACTAAATTTACTACACCTCCAAAAGTAGGTCCATAGCGTACAGTATAAGGTCCTTTTATGATTTCTATTTTAGCTATTTCTTCAGGAATAATATGCGTAGTAATAGGATCCATTCTATTTGGACAGGCATGCATGGCTTTTGTTCCACCATCGTACTGAATATTTAATTGTTCATATTGTGCACCTCTAAATGATGGATCTATGGCATAATTTCCTCTTTTTATAACTGAGAAACCATTAATGTTATTAAACAGGTCTGCAACATTTTTAGGCTGGACAATATTTTGATCATAATTATTAGAAACTAATGTTAATACTGGGTCGTTTTTTATTTTCCCTGTAATTATTACGACATCTAACTTGGTTACTTTTTGTTCTGTAGTGTCTTTTTCTATGGTTTTTTGTTCTTGACCATAAGACATGATTGTGATTAGTGTGCAGAAAAGCACACCATATAATGTTTTCATTTTATAATAATATATAGTTTAACTTGAGAAATTGTGATAGTTAATTCTATCAACGGAAGAATAAATTAAAAACGAGGTGGATGAAAACAGTCGTTTGTAGTACTAAATGAATACAAGTTTTGGTACGATGAAATGTTTCCTTTTTTGAGATGAATTTTTGGCATAAAGATTATAAGTTCACCTGCATTTGGAAACAAAGTAAGCTCTTTAAAATCGATAATGCTTTCTGGAGTGTTTTGCTTTTTGTCTTGTGACTGTGCAACCTTTTTTAAATGACATGTTCCGTTACATTCTAGTTCAGGTTTATTTTGATTAACACATAAAGCTTCAATAAAACCAATGGGATCTAGATTGTAATAAGCATAAGTTAGCGACACTCTTGTGCTATTTAATAAAAGTAGTGTTGTTAATACAATAGAAAAAATGTAGGCGCTTATTTTCATTGGCACAAATGTAATATTCAGAGCTATTTTTAAAGCTGACTATTATCATGTTTTCTAATATGTTTTTATTCCTTCCGAAGGCTCTTTTTTTAAGTGTCCTTGTACTTAATTAATAGTTTTAGTTGTAAAAAACAGGACTGTTTTTTTGTTTTAGTTATGTAACATGAGTTACCGATAGCCTCTTATTTATTCTCTAAATTTATATGTAATTTAAAATTTTAATAAGATGAAAAAGCCACTAGTATTACGTATGATTCCTGTTTTAATAATATCCATTTTACTTGCGTTTTTGTATACTTGCTCCGATGATGATAATAGTAATGTAGACAACACAAACTTTGTAATGACAGAAAGTGATAGAGCTGCTTTGATATTCATGTTAGAAGAAGAAAAATTAGCTAGAGACACGTATATTTATTTAAATGATTTATGGTCTATAAATCAGTTTGCCAATATTAAAAATAGTGAGCAAGCGCATATGAATTTAGTTGAAAATCTTTTAATCCAAAATGCTATAGAATATACTATTTTACCTGTTGGTGATTTTGAAAACCAAAACCTTCAAGATTTCTACGACCAATTTGTAATCGATGGTACTCTGAGTTCTGCTAATGCGTTCCAAATAGGTGCAACAATTGAAGATTTGGATATTAAAGATTTACAAGACTTTTTAGATGTCTCAAGTCATCCTAATTTGATAGCTGTATTTGAAAAGCTACAATGTGGCTCACGTAACCATTTAAGAAGTTTTGTCTCTGGTATTGAAAATGGAGGTAATACATACACACCTCAATTTCTAACCCAAGACGAATTTGATCTTATTATTTCAGGTACTCAAGAACAATGTAATTAGTGTTTTTTTATGTAACATTTGTTACATAAACCCCTAAAAATTAAGGCTTAATGATTTAAATCATTTCGCTAAATGTTATATAACAATACATTTATACTATTATTAATTTAAATGAAAAAAAATGAAAAAATTGATTTTAACAGTAGTATTTGTTGTTCTAGGAACAGCTACTATGATGGCACAGGACAAAGATCAGGACAGAGTCCAAGATCAAGACCGCTTAATGTTAGTAGATGGTGATGTTCTTCAAATTAGAGATCGTGATCAAATACGTTTAAAAGAAAAGGTAAAATTAAATGATGGTTCATTTGTAAATCCTGATGGAACCTATCAAACTAGGGATAAAAATCGATTACGTTTAAAAGATGGACAATGTTTAGATATGGATGGTATAATGTATCGTAATGAATACCAGTACAGATATAAAATACAACAAGAAAATAAGGGTTTAAACCAAGCTCAAGTTCAGCAAAGAAACCAAAACAGAGTTCATTATATGCTGGTAGATGGTGAAGTTATGCAAATAAGAAATCAGTCACAGAACAGATTGCAACAACAACTTAATCTTAGCAATGGAACAACTGTAAATCCTGATGGAACATACCAAACAAGAGATCGTAAACAATTACGTCTTCAAGATGGTGAATGTCTTAATATGGATGGTCAAATGTTTAAGAACACATACCAACATAGAAAAATGGTTAAGAAAAATAAGCTGACTAAGAAAAAAATTCAAAAAAAGTCAACTATTAAGAAAAAGACATCTAAAAAAGGTGCTAAAAAGAGTTTATAATAATTGAGAAGTTAAAAGAGGGAATTTGAAATATCAAAATCAATTTCCTCTTTTAAAAATTAGTTAGTTATATGAGATCTTTAAAAAATAGATTTGTGTTGGTATTTATATCACTATGTTTTAGTAGTTTACTAATAGCACAAGATGATATATTAAAAAATGAAAATACTAAAGAAGAAAATACAAAAGACTTAGATTCATCTCATATTTCATTGAGTTTAAATTATATAAGTGATGCCGTTTATATGGGTAGAAAGGATTCAATTTCGGCACCTTATCTATATCCTGCACTAACTTACCATCATAAATCTGGGTTTTATGCCAATGGGTCATTATCCTATCTTGTAAAATCAAAAGAAGGTAGAGTTGACTTATTTTTATTGACTGCTGGTTTTGATTTTGCTATAAAAAAAATTGAAGGGGATATTTCTTTTACAAAATACTTTTTTAATGAGGATAGTTATAATGTTATTTCTGAAGTGGAAACCGATTTATCAGCACTTATGAGGTATGATTTTAATATTATAAACGTGTCTATGGCTGCTAATACATATTTTAATAGTGATAGAAGTTCGGATTTCTTTTTATCGTTAGAGATCAATCGTGATATTATAACAAAAAACAAAAAATTTCAGTTTTCGCCCACAGTAGGTGTTAATTTTGGTTCGCAAAATTTTTATGAACAATATTATATCAATAACCGCTTTGGTAATGGTCGAGGTCAAAGTTCTGGGCAAGGACAAGGCAATTCAAGTACATCTCAATCTACATCTGTTGACCTCAGAGAAAGTAAGAAGTTCAACCTTATGGCCATTGAGTT
Source organism: Psychroserpens sp. (assembly GCF_034670085.1). Classification (GTDB taxonomy): domain Bacteria; phylum Bacteroidota; class Bacteroidia; order Flavobacteriales; family Flavobacteriaceae; genus Psychroserpens. The sequence goes on from NZ_JAXMOD010000008.1 coordinate 45,910, forward strand.
TAGTCTACCTATTTGGTATGTACATAAATCATTTAATGTAGTAATTATGCCAACTTATGTCATACCACAAAATGAAGGAATTCTAAGTGTTGATGATGTTTTAGTAGAAGAAAATTTAGATAATACATTCTATTTTATTACTGGCATAACTTATAGTTTTTAACAATAGAAAAACATCAAATTAAATGTTCTCTATAGCCTTTGTTACTGACATGCTCTTTCATAGCTAAGTATAATTAAACTTCATTAAAAAAGGAAATTTCCTTACAAAAAATGAAAATTTTATTCGCTAATTTTTATGAATTAACAGTAAAAATTCTCAATAAAATTTGAATACTTTTTTTGTCTACTGATTTATGTCATTTCTATTCACTAAGGTAAGAATTACTTTTATTTCCCATGCTGTGTGTCAATGTCACTCAATCTGATTTCTTGGTAACAATAGTTACTGAATTTCATTAAATCATAACCTAATTTTGTACAAATTATTAAGGATAATGAAATATAACACTTATATAATATCGCTTATGATTTTACTATTTACAGTAATGGTAAAAGCACAAGAATTGATTCCGATTACAAAATCCGAAGTATTAACTAAAGTATTAGCAAATAATACAAGTATTAAAATCTCTCAAGAAGAATTTAATCAAGCCAAAGGTGATTTCAGACAAACCAATGCTGTCTTTTTGCCAAACATAACAGCAAGTCATTCAGGAATTGCTACTACAAATCCACTAATGGCATTTGGTTCAAAATTGAATCAAGAAATACTAACACAAAATGATTTTAATCCAGTATTGTTAAACAATCCTTCACAGATTGAAAACTTTGCAACAAAACTCGAAATTCAACAACCGTTAATAAATTTGGATGGCGTTTACCAACGTAAAGCAGCCAAGTCTAAAATGGAAGCAATGTCATTGAAATCAGAGCGTATTCAAGATTTTTTAAGGCTTGAAGTAGACAAGGCTTACATGCAATTGCAATTAGCTTATAAAGCAGTAGATGTTCTTGAAAAAGCTTTGGAAGCTGCAAATGCCAATAAAAAATTGGCAGATAATAGTTTTAATCAAGGCATCATACAACGAGCAGATGTTTTAAATGTTGAAGTAAGAGGCACAGAAGTTCAAAATCAATTGCAAATGGCAATGAGTAATGTGTATAACGCTTCAAATTATTTAGCTTTTTTAATGAATGACGAAACCGATGTGGTGTATTCACCAACAGAAGAATTAGTGATTTCGACCTTTACTTTAGTAGATATGACGCTTTCTGAAAATCGTTCTGACATCAAAGCAATGGAACTCGCTTCCAACGCTTACGAGGCTATGAGTAAAGCAGATAAGATGGCATTTTTACCACGATTAAATGCCTTTGGAAGTTATGAAATGTATGATGATCAAATTTTTCAAGGCGATGCCAATGGATATTTGTTTGGTGCACAACTAAGTTGGGATATTTTTAAAGGCTCCAAGCGTATTGGGAAAGCACAAAAAAGTAATGCCGAATTCCAAAAATCAAAACTAGAATATCACAACTATGTATCTAAAAGTAACCTCGAATTACAAAAGGCTAAACGTGATTTATTAGATGCAGAAAGCAAGTTGAAGTTAACCACTTTAGCATTACAGCAATCAGAAGAAGCTTTAAGAATTAGAACCAATAGATTTAAAGAAGGATTAGAAAAAACATCTGATTTGCTATTGGCAGAATCGCAATATGCACAAAAGCAATTGGAATACTATCAAACCATTTTTGAATTGAATTACATACAAGCCTATTTACAATTTTTAACTAAAGACTAATTATAAAATGAAAATATATAAACACGTAGTTACCTTGGCAATTGCAACTTTTTTAATATCAAGTTGTGGTAGCGAAGACCAAAAAGTAATAGCAGATAATTCGCAAGCAATTAACGTTAAAGTCAGACAAGTAGAAGAAAATTCTAATAATCCGTTTTTAAATGTAAGCGGAAAAATTCAAGCTGTTAGTAGTGCTGACTTAAGTACGAGAATAATGGGTTACGTTAATAAAGTGCATGTTAATGTTGGTGATAAAGTTTCTAAAGGACAATTATTGGTATCCATCAATAATTCTGATTTACAGGCAAAAAGAGCACAAATAAATGCAGGAATTACAGAGGCTACTGCTGCTTTTAATAATGCGAAAAAGGATTACGATCGTTTTAAAAATTTATTCGCAAATGCTAGTGCATCACAAAAAGAAGTGGATGATATGACAGCCAATTTCGAAATGGCTAAAGCAAGGTTAGACGCTGCAAATCAGATGAAAAACGAAATCAATGCGCAATTTGCATACAGCAATATTACGGCTCCTTTTGGTGGTGTAATTACAAGTAAAAACATTGAGATTGGAGATATGGCAAATCCAGGTGTGCCATTAATTAGTATGGAAACTCCAGGTGATTTTGAAGTTAGAGCAATGGTGCCTGAAACGGAAATTTCTGAAATAAAAACAGAAGCAGTAGTTGATGTAATCATAAAATCTATTAATAAAACTATAAAAGGAAAAGTGAAAGAAGTAAGTTCTTCAGCTAAACATTCGGGTGGACAATATTTAGTAACAATCGATTTAGATCAAACAGAAACGAATGTTTTATCTGGAATGTTTGCAACAATACAATTTCCTTTAGAGCGGAAAGTAAAATCAGAACTTGTTTTAATTCCAACTGAAGCAATTGTGACACATGGTCAGTTATCTGGCGTGTATACTGTAAGTCAAACTAATACAGCAATATTACGTTGGCTACGCTTAGGTAGAACGTTTGGTGATCAAGTAGAAGTATTATCAGGTTTAAATAGTGAAGAAGCTTATGTCCTTTCTTCTGAAGGGAAACTGTTTAATGGAGCGAAAGTTTCAATTCAATAAATTAGAATATAATGAAAGAAGGAATCGCAGGAAAAATAGCAAAAATCTTTATACAGTCAAAACTTACCGTATTGCTAATGATTGTGTTTATGGTTATTGGCGTGTATAGTTCGTTTTTAATTCCGCGTGAAGAAGAACCTCAAATCGATGTGCCAATGGCAGATATTTTTGTGGGTTATCCAGGTGCAAGCCCTACCGAAGTAGAGTCACGTATTATAAAACCTTTAGAGCAATTAATTTCTAATATTAAAGGTGTTGAATATGTGTATTCTACGTCAATGAAAGAGCAAGGCATGGTCATTGTTCAATTCTATGTAGGTGAAGATATTGAGCGTTCATTTGTGAAATTATACAACGAAATAAATAAGCATATGGATCAGATGCCAGAAGGCGTTACGTTTCCGCTGGTAAAAACACGTGCAATTGATGATGTACCTATGTTAGGCTTGACCTTATGGAGTGAAAACTATGACGATTACCAATTAAGTCAGATGGCTCAAGAGTTAGAAGCCGAAATAAAAAAGATTAATGATGTAGCAATCACACATAAAATTGGTGGTAGAAATCGTCAACTACGTGTGGTATTAGATAAAGATAAGTTAGCAGAAAGTGGTTTAGATTTTTTATCCATTTCTGAAATGATTAAAGCTAATAATAGCCAATTAAATTCTGGGAGTTTTGATAAAAATGATACGGAATTTTTAGTGAATACTGGCAAATTTCTTGAATCAATAACTGATGTTGAAAACCTAGTCGTGGGTGTACAACAAAATCAACCAATTTATTTAAAACAAGTTGCCAAAATTATTGACGGACCAGAAGTACCACAGAATTATGTGAGTTTAGGATTTGGAAATGGAAGTGAAAATGCAACTGATTTTAAATCTGAATATCCTGCTGTGACAATTTCAGTTGCTAAGCGTAAAGGAGCAGATGCCATGAAAATTGCAGAAGTCATTATTGACAAAGTCGCACATTTGCGAACGACATTAATTCCAGATGATGTTCATGTTGAAGTGACTAGGAATTATGGAGAAACTGCATCACATAAAGTATCAGAATTATTGTTACATCTCATAGGTTCTATCATAGCAGTAACATTTGTGGTTATGCTAGCAATGGGTTGGCGAGGTGGATTGGTTGTGTTTTTATCAGTTCCAATCACGTTTGCATTAACCTTATTGAGTTATTATATGTTAGATTACACATTAAACCGAATCACATTATTCGCTTTAGTATTTGTAACAGGAATTGTCGTTGATGACTCCATTATTATTGCTGAGAATATGCATAGGCATTTTAAAATGAAACGCTTACCATTTAAACAAGCTGCTTTATATGCCATAAATGAAGTAGGAAACCCAACAATTTTAGCAACATTAACAGTAATCGCTTCAGTTTTACCTATGGCCTTTGTCTCTGGTTTGATGGGTCCATATATGGCTCCAATGCCAATTGGAGCTTCAATTGCCATGATTTTATCTTTATTTGTAGCCTTAACCATTACACCATACTTAGGTTATATATTTCTAAGAGAAAAAGATAAAAAAGGCAAAGATAACAAGCCAGAAAAACCATTAGAAGAAACATTAATCTACAAGATTTATAACAAGTTTGAACGTCCTTTATTAGAAAATAAAGCTAAGCGTTGGTTGTTTTTAGGCGGAACTTTTATTCTGTTAATGGCAACGATGGTATTGTTTTTTACTAAATCGGTTGCCGTAAAAATGTTGCCTTTTGATAATAAAAATGAATTTCAAGTCGTCATCGATATGCCTGAAGGGACAACTCTTGAACGTACAGCTGTTGTTGCTCAAGAAATTGCTCAATATTTATCTACGCGACCAGAAGTAGTGAATTATCAAAATTATATTGGTACATCAGCTCCCATAACCTTTAATGGTCTGGTTCGTCATTACGATTTAAGAGGTGGTAGTAATATGGCAGATATTCAGGTGAATTTAATTGACAAAGTCGAGCGTTCAGCTCAAAGTCATGATATCGCTAAATTACTACGTCCAGATATTCAAAAAATTGCGCTAAAATACAATGCCAATGTGAAATTGGTTGAAGTACCACCAGGACCTCCAGTGCTGTCAACCATTGTTGCCGAAGTTTATGGTCCTGATTATAACGAGCAAATTAAAATTGCCAATAGCATTAAAAATATCTTGAAAAATACTGATGATGTTGTAGATATTGATTGGATGGTGGAAGCAGATCAAATTGAATATCAATTCGAAATCAACAAAGAAAAAGCAATGTTGTATGGTGTTGCTCCAAAGCAAATAACATTTGCCATGCATATGGCTTTATCTAATAAAGCGATTACAACCTTATATGATGAAGTTGCTTCAAATCAAATTGGTTTGGTGCTGAGCCTGGATGAAAAGGAAAAATCAACTATAAGCGATATTTCTCAATTAAGAGTGAAATCTAAACAAGGAAACATGGTTTCCATAGCCGATTTGGTAACCATTAATGAAATTTCAAGTGCAAAAAGTATTTATCGTAAAAATCAAAAACGAGTCGTATATGTAATGGCTGATATGGCTGGAGAATTAGAAAGTCCTGCTTATGCTATTCTTGGGATGGAAGAAAAATTGAACGCTATTAAGCTTCCTGATGGATATAAAATCAATGAAATGTATTTAGGTCAGCCAGATTATGAAAATGATTACACGGTTAAATGGGATGGCGAGTGGCAAATTACATTAGAAGTATTTAGAGATTTAGGAATTGCGTTTTTAGGAGCTATAATCTTGATATATATATTAATTGTAGGGTGGTTTCAAAATTTTAAAGCTCCTATTGTGATGATGGTTGCCATTCCTCTTTCTTTAATCGGAATTATACTTGGTCACTGGATTATGGGAGCATTTTTTACAGCAACGTCATTTATTGGCATGATTGCTTTAGCTGGAATTATGGTTAGAAATTCAGTATTACTCATTGACTTTATTAATCTACGTATAGCTGAAGGAATTCCATTAAAACAAGCTGCAATTGAAGCAGGAGCAGTGAGAACAACTCCAATTTTATTGACAGCTGGAACGGTCGTAATTGGAGCATTTGTCATCCTATTCGATCCAATTTTTCAAGGTTTAGCGATATCACTAATGGGAGGAACAATTGTTTCGACAGTATTAACCTTATTGGTTGTGCCATTGGTTTATTTTATGATAGAACGTAAAAATTATAAATAATGAAATTAGTCATAGTTACAGCAGTAGAAGAGTTTCAGAAAGATGTTTTAAAACTCTTTAAAAACGCAAATATTGAAAACTTTAGTAGTTCAGACATTGATGGCTACAAGAACAGACCTTCTTTGTTAATGGCCTCCAACTGGTTTTCAGGTGAAAAAGCAGGAAACGAATCGAGCTTGTTTTTCTCATTTACAGATGACGAACATATTGAATTATTATTCAATTTGATAACAGAATTTAATACAAAATTAGAAACGAACAATCCTTTGAAAGCGATTGTAGTTCCTATTGAAAAATTTATATAAACTTAAAAATTAATTACAATGTTAAATACATATTTTAGAGCTATTGTTGGCACATTTATATTACTCAGTGTTGTGTTAACTGTTTATGTAAATCAAAATTGGATGTGGTTTACTGTATTTATTGGAGTAAATTTAATCCAATCTGCATTTACAAAATGGTGTTTGTTGGAAACTATTCTTGTTAAGTTAGGCATAAAAAAAGAAGGTGGAAGTTGTTCAACAAACTAGATAAAACACACGTTTGAATTGTAACTATTTTTGAGTGATAATACTTTTGTTGCCTTAACACTTTTTAGTACCTTAGTCATAACTTATGAATAAATTGATTGCTATAATATATTCAGTTTTAATTCTGTTCCAGAGTTTTAATGTAAATCTTGAAGATATTTCAAAATTCAAGGCATTAATGGAGCATGCTGAATTTCATCAAGAAAATTATGGAGATTCCTTTCTAGATTTTCTTGATGAACATTATGGGAATAAAGTTGCTGAACATGATAATAATCATGATGAGCATAAGGATTTACCGTTTAAGCATAATCATCAAACCTGTACTCATACAACTATAGTATTTACTTTTGAAACTATAAAGTTCGATTTCACCAACGAACCTTTAGTTGAAAGACTGGTTAACTTCTTTTACAAAGAAAGCACTTCTTTGTTCGAAAAACCTTCCGTTTTTCAACCACCAAAATTAGCATAATTCATACCTATTAAAATCTTTAGTTCAGAAGCTGTTTATCAATAGCTTTCAACGCTTTTATATATGAATTATGTTAGAAAAAATCATAAAATTCAGCTTAAATAATAAGCTCATCATATTTCTGTTTACCGCATTTATTATTGGTTTCGGAATCTTTTCTTTAACCCAAATATCAATTGGTGCAGTACCAGATATTACCAATAACCAAGTTCAGGTAATTACCACATCTAGGAATTTATCCACACAGGATGTAGAGCAATTTATTACCTATCCTGTTGAGCTCGAAATGGCAAATTTACCTGGAGTTGAAGAAATCCGTTCCATTTCAAAATTTGGTTTGTCAGTAGTGACAATCGTCTTTAGCGATGATATGGGAACATACCTTCCAAGGCAACTCATTGCTGAAAAAATTAAATCTGCTTCTGAACAAATTCCAAAAGGATTTGGTACACCAGAAATGGGACCAATAACTACAGGGTTAGGTGAAATTTATCAATACATTCTTGATGTTAAACCTGGTTATGAAAACACCTATACTACAACTGATTTACGTACCATTCAAGATTGGGTAGTAAAACGTCAATTGTCTGGAATTCCAGGCGTGGTTGAAGTTAATACTTGGGGAGGTTTTTTAAAACAGTATGAAGTTGCGATTAATCCAAATAAACTAACAGCTATGAATATTTCTATTGCTGAAATTTTTGAAGCTTTAGAAAAAAACAATAGTGTTTCTGGTGGAGGTTATATCGAAAAAAATGACAAAGCCTTTTTTATTCGCGGTGAAGGTTTAGTGACCTCATTGCAAGACATTGAAAATAGTGTTGTGAAAAATGATGGCACACCAATTTACATTAAAGATGTTGCTAATGTTGGTTTTGGTAGCGCAACACGTTTTGGAGCAATTACTGGTAATGGTGAAGGCGAAAAAGTATTAGGACAAATAATGATGCTCAAAGATGGTAACTCTAAAAAAGTAATCAATACTGTGAAGGAACGGGTTGCTTCTATCCAAAGCACATTGCCGGAAGGTGTTTATATTAACGGATTTTTGGAGCGAAGTGAACTTATAGATAAAACAACCTTTACAGTTGCCGAAAATCTAATTTTAGGCTCTTTAATTGTAATTTTTGTTGTGGTTTTATTACTGGGTAATTGGCGTTCTGGACTAGTAGTTGCTTCTGTTATTCCGTTAAGTTTACTATTCGCTATTATACTCATGCATCAATTTGGTGTAGATGCTAATTTAATGAGTTTAGGTGCAATTGATTTTGGAATTATAATCGATGGATCCGTAATTATTGTAGAATTTATTGCGTTTCAAATTATAAGAAAATCAGACCATCTTTCTGCAATCAGTAAAAACGAAAAACAAGCCGAAATTGATCAAATAACGTTAAAAAGTGCTTCAAAAATGATGAATTCTGCCATTTTTGGTCAATTAATCATCTTAATTGTGTTTATTCCAATTCTCTCTTTAAGTGGTATTGAAGGCAAAATGTTTAGGCCAATGGCAATGACTTTTAGTTTTGCATTAATAGGAGCCATGCTATTATGTTTAACCTATGTTCCTGTAGTAGCGTCTTTGTTTCTAAAACCTAGTAAACAATCTGATAAAAATATTTCGGTCAGGTTAATGGATTTTATAAATAAAGCCTATCAACCAGTTATTAATTGGTCGTTATCAAATAAAAAAATAGTTGTTGTTCTTTCTGCAATTTTATTAGCTTCTAGTATTTGGATTTTTAGTAAAATGGGTGGCGAATTTGTTCCCACTTTGGATGAAGGAGATTTTGTTATTCAACCTGTTTTAAAAACAGGTACATCACTTGGGAAAACTATAGAAATAACAACAAGAATAGAACAAATATTATTAGATAATTTTCCGGAAGTAGATCAAGTCGTAACTCGTATTGGAGCAGCAGAAGTTCCTACAGATCCAATGTCGATGGAAGAAAGTGACGTCATTATAAAATTAAAGCCTAAAAAAGAATGGACTTCTGCCAAAAGCAAAGACGAATTAGCCGATAAATTTAAAGAGGCCTTAACCGTCATTCCTGGCATGGAAGTAGAGTTTACACAACCTATTGAAATGCGATTTAATGAGTTAGTTACAGGTGTTAGAGCAGATGTTGCTATTAAGATTTTTGGAGAAGATTTAACTGTTTTGGCTTCCAAAGCAAATGAAATCAAAAATCTTATTGAAAATGTTGAAGGTGCTGCAGATATTTCCGTGGAAAAAGTAGAAGGTTTACCACAAATGAGCGTGAGATTTAATAGAAGTAAAATTGCACGTTACGGACTTAATATTTCCGATTTAAACAAAATAATTACGATGGGTTTTGCAGGCGAAAGTGTAGGTAGTGTTTTTGAAGGAGAAAAACGTTTTGATTTAGTGCTTCGTCTTCAAGAAAATAGCAGAAAAACCATAGAAAGTCTTCAAAACTTATATGTAGATACTCCAAGTGGAAATAAAATTCCGTTAAGTGAATTAGCAGATATTAGCTACAGTTCTGGACCTGCACAAATATCTAGAGATGATACAAAACGAAGAATTGTTGTTGGAATTAATGTTAGAAACAGAGATTTACAATCTGTAGTAAATGATGTACAAATAATTATAAACGAAAAATTAATTTTACCTGTTGGTTATACTATAACGTATGGTGGTCAATTTGAAAACTTGCAAAGTGCAAAAGACCGATTGCTAGTTGCTGTTCCTGTAGCTTTGTTGTTAATTTTTGTACTGCTTTATTTTGCATTCAACTCTGTAAAAGAAGCCTTAATTGTGTATTCTGCAATTCCGCTTGCGGCAGTTGGTGGGATTTTATTATTGTGGTTAAGAGATTTACCATTTAGTATTTCTGCAGGAGTTGGTTTCATAGCACTTTTTGGAATTGCTGTACTTAACGGAATTGTACTAATCGAGCATTTTAAAGAATTAAAAACTGAAGGATTTACCAATATTGAAGAGCGCATTAAAAAAGGGACAAGAGAACGTTTACGACCTGTTTTATTGACAGCCGCAGCAGCAGCTTTAGGCTTTTTGCCTATGGCTATTTCTACTAACGCTGGAGCAGAAGTACAACGACCATTAGCAACTGTGGTTATTGGAGGTTTAGTTACCGCAACCTTCTTAACACTAGTTGTTTTACCCGTTTTATATGCTTGGTTTGAAGAAAAAAAAGAGTTTAAAATGAAAAATAAAACCATGGCTTCCTTTGTGATTTTACTAATGACGATTAGTGTACAAGCTCAAAACAAACCATTAAATGTTACACAAGTTTTAGAATTAGCAATTGAAAATAATGCAAATTTGAAAGCTGAGAATTTATTATTAAATCAATCCAAGGTACTAGTTGGTTCTGCCTTTTCTTTCGATAAAACCAATGTGTATTATAATTATGATGAAAATAATCTGGCAATAAATAATAAACCTCTCAAGGTTTTTGGAATCTCGCAAGACTTTAAATTTCCAACGGTTTATTTCGCTGAAAAAAAGTTGAATCAGTCCAAAGTCAGAATACAAGAGGCAAATTTAAACTTGCAATTACAGCAATTAGAACAACAGGTTTATGCCAATTATTACAAGTTAAGTTATGCTGAAAATAAAGCGGAAAATTATAAATATCTAGATAGCTTATATCAGGATTTTGCAATAAAAGCAGAACGCAGGTTTGAGCTAGGTGAAACTAATTATTTAGAAATGATTACTGCCAAATCCAAACAAAAGCAGTTAAGAACACTTTATAAACAGTCGCTTCATGAAGTGAAATTGGCTAATGAGCAACTTAAAAAAGTAGTTCAGGTAGATTCTATTTCTATCGAAACTGGTTTGCTTAGAAAACTAGAAGTTGAAAATTTATCTATAAACCAAAATGCTGGATTATCGATTTTTGATGCCACCATTAATTATCAAAAAGCACATACCAAATTGGAAAAGCAAAGTCTTCTACCAGATCTTAATGCTGAATATTTTCAGGGTTCAAACAGTGATTTAAATGAGACTATAAAAGGGTATCAATTTGGTATTAAAATTCCTATTTTATTTGGTGGACAACGTTCTAAAATAAAAGCTTCAAATATAGCTCAAGAAGTGATTTTAGAGCAAAGACAGAACTATCAAATTGAATTAAATGCAGAATATCAATCCTTATTGGCAAAGCTTCAGCAGTATGAAGAAGCGATTCAATATTACGAAACACAAGGGAATTCACTTTCCCAAGAAATAATTAAAACTGCAAATCGAACCTTTAAAGAAGGTGAAATAGATTTCTTTCAATACATTCAAAGTTTAGAAACGGCTAAAGATATTCAGCTTAATTATTTAGATCAATTAAATCAATATAACCAAACGGTTATCACCATCAATTACCTAATTTTATAATTATGAAAAACGTATATATCTTATTATTTTCAGTGGTTTTTATAGCTTGTGGGAATTCAGAAAAGAAAGAAGACAGAATAACAGAAAACCAATCTCATAACGATGAAATTGCCATCACAAAAGCGCAATTTGAAGGCGAGAAAATGGCTTTAGGCCAGCTAGCAGAATATGATTTTAATGAAACCGTAAAAGTAAACGGTATGATTGATGTGCCACCACATAACAAGTCTAGTATTACTACGTTTATTGGTGGTTATATTACGAAAACACCTTTGTTAATTGGTGATAGCGTAAAAAAAGGTCAACTTTTGGTAACCTTAGAAAACCCAGAATTTGTTGAGATTCAGCAAAATTATTTAGAAGTTGCAGAGCAATTAAACTACTTGCGGTCAGAATTTAATAGACAAAAAACATTGTATGATGAACATATTACATCAGAAAAAAACTATTTAAAAGCTGAAAGCACATACAAAAGTAACCTTGCGCATTACAACGGATTACGTAAAAAATTGCAAATGATGAATCTTAACCCAAGTAGTGTTGAACAAGGTCAAATATCTTCAACCATAAACTTATATGCACCAATGAATGGTCATATTACTAAAGTTAACGTAAGCAATGGCAGTTATATTTCGCCAAGTGATGTTATTATGGAAATTGTAGATATCGATCATATTCATTTAGAATTAGCTGTTTTTGAAAAGGATATAATGAAAGTGAAAAAAGATCAAAAAATTAGGTTTACAATTCCTGAAGCTTCAGATAAAACCTTTGAAGCGGATGTGCATTTAGTTGGAACTACTATTGATGAACAAACGAGACGAGTTAAAGTTCATGGACATGTTGATAATGAAAAGGAAAATTTTATTGTAGGAATGTTTGTAGAAGCAGATATTATTATTGATAGTACTAAAGCAATGGGTTTACCAAAAGAAGCTCTAATTGAAGTTGATGATGATTTTTTTGTGTTAATTTTAGTAGAAGAAAATGCAGATGAATTTCACTTTGAAAAGGTGAAATTAGACATTGGAAAACAAACAGAAACCAGCGTAGAAATTCTTAATTCTGAAGCTTTAACCAACAAACAAATAATTGTGAAAGGAACAACTATGTTGCTAAACAATGGCGAAGGAGGACACAGTCATTAATCTATAATTGTTTTGATAAATAAATGAGTAACTCAAAAACAGAAGCACATAATCATGGTCACTGTCTAATTTTTGGCAAACAAACCGAACTCTATTTTGCTATCCTTTGCGGTGTTTTTTTAGTTCTTGGTTTTACTCTTGTAAAATTTACGAATTCTCCAAGTTGGATTTCATTATTGAGTTATATAATGGCCTATTTTTTTGGAGGTTATTTTATTACTATCGAAGCATACCGTAAAATTACCAAGGGTGGTTTTGATATAGATTTTTTAATGATTGCTGCGGCAGTTGGTGCAGCATACATTGGTAGCTGGGCAGAAGGTGCTCTGCTTTTGTTTTTATTTAGTTTAGGTCATGCGTTGGAGAGTTACGCTATGAATAAAGCGCAAAAGTCTATTGAAGCTTTAAGCGATATATCTCCGAAAATTGCGTTGGTAAAAATAGGAACGCAGATTACTGAAACGCCAATTGAAAACCTAAAAATTGGTGATATTATAGTGGTAAAACCTAACACTAAAATTGCAGCAGATGGTGTAATTGTTTCAGGAAATAGTAGTATAAACCAAGCTCCAATTACTGGAGAAAGTATACCTGTAGATAAGACTGCTATTGCGTCTGCAGAAAATTTACCAGAATTTAAACACATAAATAAAAATCATATTGTTTTTGCAGGCACAATAAATGGAGATAATAATATAGAGGTAAAAGTTTTAAAGTTGAGTCAAGACTCTACGGTAGCACGATTAATTAAATTGGTGAGTGAGGTAGAAACTCAAAAATCACCTACACAACGCTTAACCAAAAAATTTGAAAAATGGTACGTGCCAATTGTGTTAATTGTAGTTGTAGTTTTATGTTTTTCATACTTAGTAATAGATGAAAGTTTTAATGAAAGTTTGTACAGAGCAATTACCGTTTTAGTAGCAGCAAGTCCTTGTGCCTTGGCAATATCTACACCAAGCGCAGTACTGAGCGGAATTGCAAGAGCAGCGCAAAAAGGTGTTTTAATTAAGGGAGGAAAAGCATTAGAAGATTTAGGAAGTATAACCACAATTGCATTTGATAAAACAGGAACATTAACCGAAGGAAAACCAAAACTTACTAACGCAATTGCTTTTAATAATTTTGATGAAAAAGAATTTCTACAACTAGTTTTAGAGGTAGAAAGTTTAAGCAATCATCCATTGGCAAAAGCTATTACAAAAGATATTGAAAATTTTCATAGCTTAAATTTTAAGGGCATAGCCGAAAACATCGAAGCTATTCAAGGCAAAGGTATTAGCGCTTTATATAACAAGACGAAAGTGTTTATTGGCAATTTAAAATTGATACATGGTGAAGGTATTGTGGTTGAAGATGCGATAATTAAGGAAATGAATGGCCTCTTGCAAAATGGGCATACTGTAATGCTCGTTGCGTTTAAAAATAAAATTATCGGATTAATAAGTGTCATGGACCTTCCCAGAAAAGAAGCTTCAAATACATTACAACGCTTGAAAAAGATAGGCATCAAACATATGATTATGCTCACGGGAGATCATCAAAACGTTGGGAATACAATCGCTAATCAAATAGGATTAACCGAAGCGAAAGGGAATTTACTTCCAGAAGATAAAGTAACTGTTATCAAGACATTATTACAACGTGATGGTAGAGTAGCCATGGTTGGTGATGGTGTAAATGATGCACCAGCAATGGCTTTAAGCACAGTAAGTGTAGCCATGGGAGCTGCTGGAAGCGATGTCGCTCTAGAAACAGCAGACGTAGCATTAATGTCTGATAAAATTGAAAATTTACCATTTGTTATTGGCTTGAGTAGAGCATCTAAACGTATCATTAAACAAAACATATTTATAAGTTTGGGAGTGGTTGTTTTATTGGTTCCAGTTACTATTTTAGGACTTACAAATATTGGTTTGGCTGTAGCTTTTCATGAAGGTTCAACAATCATAGTAGTATTAAATGCTTTGAGGTTATTAAAGTATAACTAACACTTTTCATTTGCAGGTTTAATGACTTGACTTTAATAGTTGAAGGTCAAAATAAAACATAAGATTAAAGCGGTTTTTTAAACTGATTAAAATCATAGTTTACAAATCACATTCTACATAAATTAGCGTAAATACTTAAAAATGAACATGGCAAACTAGATTTTTGTTGTGAGTTTTCAATTAAAACTGTATTGGTGACTTTCCTGTGGTTATTTAAATTTAGATGGAATGACGAAGGGAAAACGCAAACGCAATTAATTTCAGAATTAAACAAATGAAATACCTCTACCTATTAATCCTTGCCCTTTTGTTTTCAAATTGTAAAGATGATAAACAACAGGATATCAGTAATGAAATAGAAGAAAATCAAACGATTAAGCCTGTTATACAGGATACGCTTAAGATAGATGATACAGATATCAAATCTCTAGATAAAACGATTGCCATAGAAATAAAGCAAAAAAAATTAATTAAAAAAGAGGATGAAAGGGAAGAACTTCAAAAATTAATTATTGATAAAAGGTATGTTATAGAAAAGGAAGATTATACCATCAATTTTAATTTTCCTTTGCTTAATGAGTCCTATAAACCTACAAATGCAAATTTTAATGAATTTATAAATGAGTATTATGCAAATGTAACTAAAACAGAAAATGAAATTATAGAAGCTAAATTGCTTTGTGATAGTCTAGAAGCTGAAAACTTTAGAGAAGAACGGTTTATCGATTATAAAATCTATAATGTAGATGATAAACTGGTGAGCATTCTGTTTTACAAAGAAAATTTTTATTCCGGAGCAATGCATCCCAGTTTTTCATTTGATTGTTTCAATTTTGATTTAAATAGAGGTGTTTTTATGACTTATAATGACTTTTTTACTGATGGATCAGAAGATGAATTGTTGGTTATAATAAATGAGAAAATAAATGAGAAAATACAAAAAGGAGGTTTGTATTATGATTGTTGGGAATTATCTACAACAGATTTTTTAGAAAGTAAAAACAACTTCGTTCTTAATGAAACTAATGTGGAGTTTTACTTTGACGATTGTGTCATGTGTCCATCTTATACAGGCACTTATTCAATAGAGCTTCAACTTGTTGATGTCTTGTCAGTCCTAAAGAAACATGATTTAAATCCGTTAGTTTTTTAATTATTATCGCATCAATTACCATTCTAAGTCTAATTTTTATTTGAATAGTATAGGTACTTAAACTACTGCCTAGGCACACTAAAGTAAACGGTAAAAATGAAGAGGTTTTAAAGGTACAAGTGTTACAAGTAAATGTGTTTTATAGCCAAATGTGGTAGATGTTTTATAATCGTTACTATCAGTGGTTAGCAGTATTGAGAATTATAAAACTTCCGATGAGCTGGAGCACAAAAACAAATATCAAGACCATGCAAACTGATCTGTATCATTGATTAAAGCATTTTTATGAAATAAATTAGCATATAAATTTAACGCTCTTGGTTATGACTAGAAAAGGTAGATTCATATGGTTTGTTTTAGTACTTGGTGCATTGTTTTTAATATTAGCCTTCTGGTATAAGTATGAATATTCCATGGATATAATTGAAGAATTTGAAGTGAATTCGCCAAACTATAGCCAAAAACTACTTATTGCGACGCAAGGTAGTGACTTCAAAAATGAAGTTTCTAAAGGGATCGTAAATTATTTCGAAAAAGATTCTTTTTATATCAAGGTTATTGACATAACAAAATTAGCAGACATTGATCCGGCAGACTATAATGCCATTGTGGTAATTCATACTTGGGAAAATTGGCAACCACCTGCAGATGTAGAATTGTTTATCAATAGAACGAGAAACATTCAAAATAAAATTATTGTTCTAACAACATCAGGAGAGGGTTCATATAAAATGGAAGGTATCGATGCCATCACTGGTGAATCAAAAATAGAAAACTCAAGCAGTTATATAAATCAAATTACAAAACGTTTAGAATCTATATTAAACATTAATTCCAGTTAATTATGATTCAAAAACTCAATAAATCAAATTGCAGACTATTGTTAAGTCAAAATTATATTGGTCATTTGTCTTACATCTTTAACAATAAACCATACGTGATTCCTATTACCTATTTCTACGATAGTACGACCGACTCCATTATTGGGTATTCTGGTAAAGGGCATAAAATAAAGGCAATGCGGATGAATAGAGTTGTGTCCATGGAAGTTTCTGAAGTTGATTCTGTAAATAATTGGAAATCTGTATTAGTCCAAGGAATATATCATGAATTCGAAGGTAGTACAGCAGTAATGAACCTACATAAGTTTATACATGGGGTAAAAGAAACCATAAGAAATATAGAAGGTAAAGATTTGAATTATATCAGTGATTTTTCGAGTAAAATTTACAAAGAAGGTCCGCCTGTTGTTTTTAATATAGAAATAGAAGAACTATTTGGACGTCTAAGAAAATAATTGTTCAACGGGTTGTTAATAAACTTAAAATGAAATTTAAAGATTATTTTAAAATAGGAAAATATAGACAAAGTAAAATGCCACTTACCATCGCAATTGGTATACCCAGTGGTGTTATGATTGGAGTTATTATTTTCTTAATTTCAAATAAAGACCTAAATGTAGGAATGACAATAGGTGGTGTTTTAGGGCTTTCAATCGGTTTCTTAGTTGGTGCCATAATCGATGTTTATGAAAAACGAAAAAATTAAAATTATGGAAACAAAAAATAAACAAAAAACAGATGAATGTTGCCCACAATTTCATCAAGAAAAATGGGACGGTAAAACATTTAATTGGACGAATAAGCATTTTATTAAAACTTCCGTTCCGACTCTATTTCATATACCTTTTCGAAAACTTTTGGGAAAAAAAATAACAGCTTTAATGCAAAAAGCAGAAGTTTCAAAAAAGTTAGAGGAAAACACTGAAGACGTCCTAATGTTATTCACCGATCCTCATGCATTTAAATCAGATATATATCTTTCTGTAACTGATGATGTTCCTAATGCGAAGAATAAAAAAATTTCAGGAACCTTCATGGCAAAAGTCTTTGATGGTCCATATAAAGCCATTCCCAAATTCATAAAAAAGATGGATACTTATTTAAACAAACAAAACAAAAAAGCAAAAGATTATTATGTGCATTATGCCTATTGCCCAAAATGCGCTGAAAAATTTGGTCATAATTATATGGTCTTGTTTGCTAAAGTTTAAATAACACAGAAATCAATCTATTAATCAAAAAATAATAATAAAAATGAAAACAATTATTTCAATTACCAATAGGCAAGTGTTACTGGCAACCACTTTTTTTGTGGTTTTTGCTCTAATGACTATGATTAGTTCCTGTAAAAAATCAGCTGAAAAAACTAGCGAAAAATTGATAGAAACAACAATTGGTGATAACGCAAATGTTGATATTGATGATGAAAAAATAACCATTAAAACAGATGAAGGTACTTTTACCTCTGATGCTACCATTAAAAGTTGGCCTAAAACAATACCAGATGATGTGCCAGAATTTAAAGATGGTAAAATAGTTAATGTTTCTACTCAATTTGTAGATGAAGCTAAAAACTGGACCTTACTTTTTGAGGACATTTCTGATAATTCATTAGATGATTATGAAGCTGAACTTAAGAAGAATGGTTTTAAAGTCAGTACAATTACAATGGGAGAAACAAAAAGTCATATTACAGCACAGAAGGATGATTTTATTGTTATAGTCATGGGTGGTGAAGGTATGGCTTCATTATCTGTTGCTATAGACCAGTAAAGTTTAAAACCTTATGCTTTTTGTTAAATTAGATGCCATACTAGTAATACAATTACCAATTTGGATTATGTTATTGTTGATTGTTAAACTTTATGCTTCTTCAATACCACACAATAGTACATTTTTGAACACAATGATTTTATATCAATGTATAACTTCAGAATCATATACGACCTTAACTGGTATATCATTTGAGAATATTTTTGTTAAAGCACATTGTTTAATTAGACATTTAATTTCAAAAGGGATTAAAAATAATTGGTCTGATGTTTATCAATTCACATGAACTGATCCTTGTCATTTCAGAAGAGCTGTAAAACCAATAACTTTTAAATCAAAATCAAAATCAAAATCAAAATAATCATGATACAAAAAGAAATATTTGATACTAATGTAGGGGAATACGAAGCTTGGTACGATAACTATCCTGAAGTTTACCAATCTGAATTGGCAGCGATTAGAGAACAACTTTTAAAATTACCGGAAAATATAAGAGGTATAGAAGTTGGTCTTGGCACAGGTAGATTTGCCCAACCTTTAGGAATAAAAGAAGGGATTGAACCTTCAGAAGAAATGGCAAAATTAGCCATAAAGCGAGGTATAGAAATAATGGAAGGTTATGCAGAAAATTTACCTTATAGTGATTTACAATTCGATTTTGTGTTATTCGTGACCATCTGCCATTTAGATAATGTAAAGTTAGCACTAAAGCATGCACATCGTGTATTAAAACATAAAGGTTCGATTATCATTGGGTTTTTAGATAAAAATCAAGCTATTGCTAAAGGATACGAAGATAAAAGACATCGTAGTACATTTTTTAAACAAGCCACATTTTATTCAGTAAAGCGCGTAAAGGAGTTATTGTCTAATGCAGGATTTAAATCCTTAGAGTTTAATCAAACTTTATTTGGTGATATAGACGATATTGATGAAGTGCAAATAACAAAACCCAATTATGGAGAAGGATCTTTTGTGGTCGTTAAAGCTATTAAAAAATGAGTATAGAATACCTCTCTCATACCGCAGATATAAAGATGCTTATCAATGCTGAGACTCTAGAAGGACTATTTAAAAATGGAGTAAAAGGCATGTGCAATATATTAAAAGAAGGGTTTTGCGAATCTTCGCATAAGATTGATACTAAAGTAATGATCGAGATAGCAGCTACCGATAACACTAGCTTACTTATCGACTTTTTATCTGATATACTTGCACAATCCTACATCGAAAATGTTGTGTTTTGGGATATTGAAATCATTGAACTTATAGAATATAAAATTAGAGCCAAATTATCAGGAACGCAAGTAGAAACGTTTGACGAAGAGATAAAAGCGGTTACGTATCACGAAGCCAATGTCTCTAGAAATGATGAAGGATTTTGGTGTACCTCCATAATTTTTGATATATGAAG
Organism: Psychroserpens sp.; assembly: GCF_034670085.1. Classification (GTDB taxonomy): domain Bacteria; phylum Bacteroidota; class Bacteroidia; order Flavobacteriales; family Flavobacteriaceae; genus Psychroserpens. Next base: position 65,724 of record NZ_JAXMOD010000008.1, read on the forward strand.
AAGAAAGTTAAAAAAGCAGACCTTAACAAGCTAAAAGATTATTTGTGGGAAATCCCAAAATCTTTTAGAGAGGATATGCGCGTTCCCGCAAGGGCATTAGCAAGCGAATCTATTGTCGATGATATTATCGAAGACCGATCATTAAATCAGTTAGTGAATGTAGCAACGCTACCTGGAATCCTAAAAGCATCTTTTGTAATGCCAGATGTACATGAAGGTTATGGGTTTCCGATTGGAGGGGTCGCAGCGACGTCTTATCCTAATGGTGCGATTTCGCCTGGTGGTATTGGTTACGATATTAATTGTGGTGTTCGACTTCTTATTTCTGATCTTCAATACGAAGACGTAAAACATAAGATGGAAGCATTGTCAAAAGAAATGTATGCTCAAATACCTTCTGGCATGGGTAAAGGAGGACAAATAACCTTAACCGAAAACCAAATAAACCAAGTGCTCACTAAAGGAGCAGAATGGGCAGTAGAAAATGGTTATGGTAAAAAAGAAGATTTGGAGTATATGGAAAGCCATGGAAAGTTGACAGAAGCTAATCCATCACTCGTGTCTGATTTTGCTAAAAAACGAGGTAGAAATCAATTAGGTACTATCGGTTCAGGTAATCACTTTGTTGAAGTAGATTATGTCGAAGATATTTATAATTCTGAAATCGCTAAAGCCTATAATTTAAAAAAAGGTCAGATTGTAATTCTTATCCATACTGGGTCAAGAGGTTTAGGTCATCAGATTGCAACAGACTACATACGAATAATGATGAATGCCATGCCAAAATACAATATTGAATTACCAGATAGAGAATTGGCCTGTGTTCCTTTTAATTCTGAAGAAGGTCAAAACTATTTTAAGGCCATGTGTGCAGCTGCTAATTATGCATGGTGTAATAGAGAAGTTATTTCATGGGAAGCGAGAAAAGCATGGAAAAATATTTTTGGTGATGAAGGTGGTGAATTGAAACTATTGTATGACATTGCTCATAATATTGCAAAGATTGAAGATTATATAATCGATACTAAAAAACATAAAGTAATTGTGCATCGTAAAGGTGCAACAAGAGCATTCGGACCTGGATTTGAAGAGCTGCCAAAAGATTACATGAGTGCTGGTCAACCTGTAATTATTCCAGGAAGTATGGGCACTTGTTCGTATGTGTTAGCCGGAACTGCAAAAAGTAAAGATCTCACGTTTGGGTCTTGTTGCCATGGTGCTGGAAGGCGTTTGTCTAGAAGAGCTGCCAAAAAACTGGTTAATGCACCAGTGCTTAAAGAAGAATTAAGAGCACAAGGCATCTTTGTTGAATCAGGTTCTTTTAAAGGCATTGCTGAAGAAGCACCACTAGCTTACAAGGATGTTAATTTGGTTGTAGAAACGGTTCAAAATTCTGGCATTGCAAAAAAGGTAGCTAAGTTACGTCCACTAGCAGTTGTGAAAGGCTAATTATAAATTGTGGTATCATTGATTATTTTAAACCTTCATGATTAGCAGTTCGGTTTTCATTAAGAAATCGCAATTTTCTATATACCTGAATATCTAAAAACACAAACCATACAATAAAAGATATAAAAGTTAATTTCTGAAGCACAGGAAGTATTTTTATATAATAATTTGTTTCATAAATGAAATAATTCGCAAGAAATACAAGGAGACAAAATACTCCTAGCATTAAAAGCTTGTCATACTTGATTTTATAGAGTTCCACCAGACAGGTTATAATAGCAATAGCTCCAAAAATTCCAGCAATACGTAAAATAAAATCATGAGTACCTGACGCTAGAAATAGAGTCACAATGATAGACAACAACCCAGCCAACCTCATGATGGTAAGATTGAAACTCTTTATTGTAAATAATTTTGGTAGAGAGAGCCATATCAAAATAAGGCTAGCACATAAAACTCCAAGTGCGATTCGAGCAAAAAAACGAGCACTATTTACCTCGCCATTTATCGCATAGTCATCGAGCAAATCACATAAATAATTATGCCAAAAACTAAATCCAGTTTGATTGGAGAAATTCCAAGAGCCACCAGGATAATTTAGTGCTGAAAGCGTATAGAAAAGCACAAATAATCCAATTCCCACAAAAGGCAAAAGCATTATGATAGGTTTGATAAAACCAGTTTTTGCTTTCATAATATTGTATTAAATAAATGTTTTCTTAGCCAATTATGCAGCTTAAGCCATGACTTGTTGCCGTGATAAAAGAGTAGAGGTGCTAGCTTTAATTATGCATTAGATTAATAACTTTTATTTGTGTCTTTTTGCATTTCTTTTTCGATCATTTTTTCACTAATTGAAAATTTTTCAGAAGAAAAAACAAAAACTTTTAATGCATGAAAAAACAGACCAATTCCCCAACCTATTATTGGCCATTTTGCCCAGAAATAACCTGGAGCCTCATTTAAGTTAATGATAATAAGCAAGAGGTTTACAAATACATAAACATATATGTGATTTCTTAATGCAACCTTAGCATTTACTCTACGTTTCGCATTTTCATATGCTTCATTAGTTTCCATAATATTGAGTTTTAATTAACTGTTATTAAATTGTGCATGAAATCTTTAAAATGTAAAATGAAAGTTATGAACTAGCCAATACCTCAATAAGCTTTTTGCATCCACCTTGTTTTATGTATTGGGTGTGATCTTCTAAATCCTTAAATTTTCTTCCACAAATATCACTGCATAACATTTTATCACCGGTTGTTTTATGAAAAGCTTTCAGTATTTTTTTTGCCCTTTTATTATTAAAGTAAGGTGGGTTTTTAGTTGGGTTTTCGCGACACCAATCTAACATACGTTTCCAAATTGCAGCGCTTAAAGCACCACAAGCATTTCCACTCAATCCAAGACCACCAGCAAATCCTGCAACCATTACCATGTCTTCATCACTAGCATTCATCTGTTTCAAAACTTCTGACGCACAACTTAAAGGTTGTTTGATAATTGTAACATTTTCAGATAGACTTTTTGTAGCTATTTTGATGGCTTCTGGAGCCCATTCTTCAGCAAGATTAAAACAGAGACTATTGTCCATACCTTGAAGTGTGGTTTTAATCATAAATTTTGTCATCCCTAAAATACTTGTGAGGTCATAACCAATTATGTCTTTGCAATCTGTAGCTCCAGATGTTTTTACAAAAGATGTCATAATATCTTGTGTCGCCTTAATGGCAATGGAAGTGGCTTTATCTATATCTTTATGTATTTTAAATGATTCTGCGCCAATAGCTAATACTGCTCCCCAAAGCATGCCACATTGATGACCTTGATTTAAAATACCTCCTGCTAACGGGTTAAGAGCACGCTCCTCATGTTCCATTGGATGCTCAAATTCACGATTTAATAAATAAGCAAAAGTCCTAGAGCATGTTTGACATTTTTTAAAAACTTCTTTTGCATCATTTTTGGTTTTTATAGACGTCTTCATTTTGTGCATAATTAAATTTATTTTTAAAGTAATACTTATAAAAAATGCTAACAATGATATATGTCATTCCAAGACACAATCTTAAGTTTTGAGCGTAATAATGATTTATATCATTTTTTAAATAGCTGATAGATAGTAGATTTAGGGTTCTAATCAAAAATTTAGCACTCATGAAAACTATTACTATTTTATTGATCTCACTTTGCTCAATGGTCTCTTTTGGCCAAATGGAGAATGAAGGGGAGATCTTAATTAATAAGGAACAGCTGGATGATACCTATCATGCTGGAGAAACCATCATGGTGAATGCTGTGGTACAAGGAGATTTGGTCATCGCTGGAGGAAATCTCATTGTTAATGATAGTATTAATGGAGACTTGACTGCAGCTGGTGGAGAATTATATCTCAACAGTTATATAGCAGATGACGTTCGTATAGCAGTAGGAAGGACGACTATTGACTCAGAAGTAGGTGACGATTTAGTTGTTTTTGGTGGCGAAGTTATTCTTACTGAAAATGCTGTCATACATGGAAACCTTTATTGTTTTGCCGGAAATATTGAAATAAATGGCGAAGTGAATGGTAAGCTCGACATTAAAGGAGCCGACGTTCTTATCAATGGAATTATAAAAGAAGCCTCAAAAATTGTAGGTGAAGATGTTACCATTGGGTCAAATGCCAAATTTTATAAGGAAGTTGAATATTGGAATACCGATGGAGAAATAGATTTTAAAAACTCGTTGGTGAATACTTCAGCCCTATTTAATAAAGATCTCGGTGAAGAGAAATCACATTTTTCTTTGACAAGCTTTGGGACTAATTCAATTAAATTATGGATGTACTATATTTTGTCTGCTTTTTTAGTCATACTAGTTTTACATGCGCTCTTCAGAAATGCCTTTTCAACCGCTGTTGATGGCTTAGAGAATAATTGGCTCAAAAGTTTTGGCGTAGGATTGATTTATTTAATTGGTATCCCATTATTAATTATCGTTGCCTTACTAATGATTATTGGGATCCCTTTGGGACTCTTTGCAACAGTCATTTTTTTATTTAGTCTTTTGTTTGGTCATTTAATCGCCGCTTTACTAGTTGCCTATTATTTCAAGCATAAAAAAGAAAAGGATTGGGGATTTTGGAGTATTACATTCCTAGCATTATTGTGTGCTATCCTATTGCGCTTATTTACAATTATTCCATTTGTGGGAATATTAATTTCTGTGGTTATCCTAGCAATAACTTATGGAGCTTTGACTCTGAAGGTACTTGGCTCTAAAAAGAAACTAGTTAGAAATTAATATCATGAATAAAGAACATCCAAATATCAGTATTTTAAAGAGGTTCAACCCGGCAAATCCCAATACTCTAGCTGATGTATTATCAGATGATTTCGTTTGGCATTATATCAATCCGAAGCTATCCGAGTTAGAAGGAGACTATTTTGGCCTCACGGGTTTGAAAGATTTCTTTCAAAAAATAGCAGGTCGTACTAGTGGTTCCTTTAAAGTAAATCCCATATCTATAACACCAATGGGAGATGAACTACTCATCACACATGTTAAAGACAGGATGTCTTTAGAAGGCAAACCAATGGAAATTGAAGCTATTGTAGTATGGTGTATTATTGATGGTCAGATTAAAGAAGCTTGGGATATTCCTATAGTTCATACAGCAAAAGTGATTAAAACTTTAAAAGAAAAATCATGAAAATAGTTGAGGTAACTCCAGAAAATGTCCAAGTAGAAACACTTTTCTGTATCAAGGACATTAAAAAACCTGGATTTGATAGCAAACGTAAATGGTTTGAAAAGCGCTATAAAGAAGGTTTACGATTACGAATCTTAAAAGATGAAGGTGATAAAATGGTTGGTTTTATAGAATTCACTCCGGCTTCTAAAGCATGGAGACCTGTTGATGCTGATAATTTTATGTTCATTCATTGTTTAGCTGTTTATTCAAAAAAAGATAGACAGAAAGGTTTTGGGTCAATGTTAATTGATGAAGCAGAGCGAGAAGCTAAAAGTCTTAATATGTCTGGTATATGTGTTATGACCAGTAATGGTTCATGGATTGCTAAAAAATCAGTTTTTGAAAAATATGGCTTTGAAGAAGTCGACAGTAGAGGTCGATTTGAATTGTTATCAAAGACTTGGGATAATAAGACGTCTAATCCAAAATTATACGATTGGACTTTACAGCAAAAAAAATATAAAGGATGGAATTTAGTTTATGCAGACCAATGTCCTTGGCATGAAAAATCGGCATTTGATTTATTGAATGCAGCCATGGATTATGGTATTGATTTGAAGGTAACTAAAATAACTTCAGTAGAAGAAGCAAAACAGGCACCTTCAGGATTTGGAGTATTTAATCTTTTACATGACGGTAAACTTTTAGAAGATCATTATTTAAGCGCAACACGATTTAAGAATATTTTAAAGAAAGAACTCAGTGTTGAAAAGTCAAAATAAGCTTAAATTTTTAGTATAATCTCTTTAAAATCAAACTAGTAAAATGATTTGGCTACAAAAAATAGAAACAGTTTTATAAATAGCTTATGATAGGGCTCAATGACTATTTAATTCCTTACTTCATATCTCAAATTGTGAGTGTTATCATACTCATTGTTGCTTGGAAATATACTAAGGCTGGACGTATTTTATTTGCTTTATTATTTTTCGTGGCTTCTTGCTTTAATATGTATTTAGGTATAGTAAAACCCAATGATTACTTGGAATATGGAGAATTAGCAATTCCTCTTTATAGGGATTTTATTTATGGATGGTTTAGTAAGTATGTGAGTATAATTGTTCCGATAATCGCCATAGGTCAGTTTTTAATTGCCATAGGTATTTTGTTAAAAGGGTTGATGGTGAAAATTGCCTGTATAGGTATTATTTTATTCTTATTGGCTATCGTGCCCTTAATGGTTGGTTCTGCATTTCCATTTTCAATTACGGTATCTATTGCTGCATATATGGTATTAAAGAAAAAGGATTTTAATTATATATGGAAAAGCTAAAATCAAATAAAAACATAATGAAATGGCTATTAGAAGGCGATGTCTCCATCCAATATCAAGTCCATCGTGATTTACAATTTACCAATCGTGAAGACCTTCAGCAAAGAATAGAAAAAGAAGGTTTTGGTGCACAATTCTTGTCAAAACGAAAACCAGAAGGACATTGGGGAAAAGCCTTCTACCAACCAAAATGGACCTCCACTCATTACACATTAATGGACTTAAGAAATCTTTGTATTTCTCCTGAAAATTCTTTAATAAAGGAATCTATCAATATCATTTTAAAATTGAAACACAGCTAATTACTTAATTATGAAAACTAAAACAGAGTTACTATTACAACTTTGGCAGGAAGCCAGAACACGATTTACCAATCAATTACCAAGTTTAATTGAAGCAGATTTAAGAAAAAAACTTCTGCCTTCTCCAAATAGTATTGGTTTTCTTATCCGTCACATTGGAGATGTTGAATTGCTTTTTGCTAAAAACGTATTTGGAGCAAGTGAAACAAAAGTCAAAGCCAAAACAGTGATGGCACAAAAAGATTCTGGAGAGTGGACGCATCTCAATGAATTGATAGCTTATGTCAACCATTCATTTGAAGTATTGCAATCTATAGTCGAAAAACAAGACGATTCAGACTGGGAAACCACTATTACAACTAAAGAGTTTGGCACTAAAACCAAAGCGGAAGCCTTCGGGAGAATTATATCACATACCACATATCATGCTGGACAATTAGCAATTGTGAATAAATATGGAAGTATTTAAAAATGAAAAGAAACTAAACTAGCTAAAATCGGTTTTTTATGAAAGGCGCAATTTTTTTTTCAAGTAAATATGGTAGTACAGGCGAATATGCTAATTGGATTGGCGAAGCAACAGGTTTGCCTGTATTTAATGTAAAAGATAAACAGGGCAAACCGTCTGATTATGACTTTTTGGTTCTTGGTAGCCCTATTATTTATTACAAGATTTATAATTACAAATGGTTTGTAAAAAATATGTCAAACTTTAATAATAAGCCAATCCTATTTTTTACTGTTTCTGGTGCAGCTGCTGGGCCAAAATTAGATAAGTGGTTTGCTAAAAGCTTACCTGAAAGTTTAATATCTCAAACAAAACACTATGCGCTGCGAGGTCGACAAATCCCTAAAGAACTTAGGTGGTATGACAGACTTATGTTGATAATTGGTGGATTGAAAAATCCAGATCCTATTGCCAGGAAAGAAGAACTTAAAGGATTCGATTATATGGATAAATCGAGTATAGAGCCCATTGTAAAAATGGTGCAGCAAATTAAATCTAAAAACGTTTCGTAATTACATTATTGTTTTTCCAATAGAAAAAGTTTGAAACGCAATTCTGGCTCTGCAACGGTTTAGTTTTTAAAATGAAATCATGGTGATTAATTCTTAAATCTGATTTATATCATTTCCTAAATTAAAAGACATCTATAACTTTATTTCATAATAAATTTTAAAAATTTAAAATGATGAAAAAATTATTTCTAGGTTTATTTTTAATGGGATTAACCACCCAAATGTTTGCTCAGGAATTGGAACATCTGCCAGAAGTCGTTATTGTTCATAACTATAAATACTTAAGCGATGTTGGTATAGGTGAAGAAGCCATACCTGTTAAAGAATTACAATTGAAGGTAAGCGATTTTAATATTAAAGAATTAGATATTTATTCGGATGAATATGAGTTTTACGATGTGTATTTTTTTATTCCAGAAGGAAAAATACTTGCATCTTATGACAAGGATGGCAACCTATTAAGAACAATTGAAAGGTATAAGGACATTGATGTACCTTCAACTGTATTGGAAGCCATTGGTCGTAGGTTTCCAAAATGGTCCATATCTAAAAATGTATACTTGGTAAATTATCATGAAACTGGGAAAGTAAGAAAACTATACAAACTTACCCTTGAGAATGGAGACCAACGGATAAAAGTTAAATTGAATCATCGTGGTGTTTTTCAATAAGGATAAATTTCAGGAAATAAATTACAATTTAATCATCCTTTAGCACTTCAGACCCTCTTTCCTTTGTAATAAGAGGAGGTGTAGGCTATAAATATTTAAGCTAGAGAATAACAATGGAAATCGTATAGATGATTCTGGTCATGGTTTGGATTGGCAACTAGAAGAAGGTTTAGACTATAGTTTAGGTCAAAATTGGAATTTAAGACCGATACTAAGGTGACGTTTACTTTGAACAAAATTAGTACTAGTACTAGACCAAACCATAAAAGTAGATTTAAATTGCATTTCTATTGTGTTGGGAAGGTCTATGTCACTCTAATTATTAAATATGAAATATCTATTTACCATAGTATTAGGTCTACACGGATTAATTCATTTAATGGGTTTTGTAAATGCCTTTTATACTACTGACATTAATATGCAAGTATTGGGCATCTCAAAACCCATTGGAGCTTTATGGCTAATAGTTTGTGTTTTATTTATAATAGCATCATCTCAATTTTTTACAGGTAAAAATTGGTTTTATATTGCCTTAATAGCGGTTATTATTTCTCAGTTTTTAATTCTATTATTTTGGAAAGAAACCAAATTTGGAACGATCTTAAATGTTATAGTTTTAATGGTCAGTTTATCAAAATATAGTAGGCATCGATTTGAAAAAATGGTACAAAAAGAATCTAAAGAAATCCTATTAAAAAGTGTAGATTCAAATTCAAGAATTATAACAAAAAACGATATTAATAATCTACCTGAAATTGTACAACTTTGGTTAACAAATTCAGGTGTTTTAGATAAAAAAACTATTACATCAGTAAAATTGAAGCAACAAGGACGTATGCGTATAAAACCAAATGGTAAATGGATGCCCTTTGAAGCCACTCAATATTTTAATGTGCAAAATCCATCTTTTGTTTGGTCTACAACTGTTCAGTATATGCCATTTCTAAATATGATCGGTCGTGATAAGTTGTTAAATGGAGAAGGAGAAATGCTTATCAAGCTAGAAGGATTAATTCCAGTAGTTAATGAAAGTGATAATGATAAAATAAATTCAGGAACAATGATTCGTTTTCTTAGTGAAATTTGTTGGTTTCCAACAGCGGCTATTAACGATTATATAGTATGGGAAAATATAAATGAAACTTCAGCAAAAGCAACTTTTACTTTTAATGATCAATCTGTATCTGGAGTATTTAGATTTACAAGATTTGGTGAGCTTATTTCGTTTGAAGCTGATCGCTATTATGGAGGAGGTAAAACTGCAACTCTAGAAAAATGGTTTGTTGAGACTTTATCTTTTAAAGAGTTTAGTGGTTTAAAAATTCCTAATAAAAGCAAGGTTACTTGGAAACTAGCTGAAGGTGACTTTCATTGGTTAACTGTTCAAATAAAACACATAGACTATAATATACTAAATTGATTCTGTATTAATATCCTAATTTAGTTTGAGTTGAAGGAACTTCCCACTTTATCATTTCCTTTAAAAATTCATCTACTTTTTCAATAATCAATTTTTCTGTAATACCTTCTGGTGTATAAATATCTAATTCGATACTGCTGTTTTCTAATGAAATTTGTTCTACATATGGGAATAAAATGAAGGTATGAATATCACCACTATAGGATTGAGAAAACACTAAAGCACCACCTTGTATAAATTGATAAGCAGGAATTTTGTTAGTACAATCTATAAGTTCTTTTGGAAAAGAATCGAAAGTAATATTTATGGCTTCATTTGTGCCAATCCAATTGAGTTCTTGCACTTTCCATCCAATATCATATAGATCACAAATCCGTTTTAACGTATCACTTATTAGGGTTTTTGTTTTAGTTTGCCAAATCGTTTTTTTATCGACTACTGTTTTGATTGATGTTTTGTAATCATTAATTCGTTCTTCTAAATGTTCTATTTTCATATTCACAGCCTTTAAGATTGTTAATTGAGTTGTTTTTTAGCTTCCTTTTTTTCCTGTCTTTCTAACTTTTTAAAGTATCCACGAGTTAAAAAATTATGCTTTAAGGCTTCCATATTTTGGTTGAACTTGTCAGTGCCTTCATTAATATTTTGCAAGGTTGATTTCAAGCTATTTACTAAAGTAGTATCAGTCATAATATAATTGTAAGTGCCTTCATTAGAGTTGAAATCTTCAACTACAGCATTAATATTGCTGACAACATTTTCAATTTCTGAGCTTGATGTCTCTAGGTTATTGATTATAGTTTTCAATTTTTTACCAGAAATAGTGTCATTTATAAACATACCAAGAACCGTAGCATCATCTGTTTTTATCGATGTAATGATGTCATTTAATTCGGAAATGGTATTCGAAGCACCAAAACTGGCAGTCTTAAGATTAGAAATAGATTGCTTTAAATCTTTTGCCATTAAAGTATCATTAAGCAAAACGCCTATCGTGCCTTTACCCTTGGTAATATTATTGGTGATTTTTAAAAGGTCTGCGGTAAGTATCGCTGCATTTTCAGTACTGGTGTTAAGCGTATTCAAAATATCGTCAGTTCCAATTTTACTGTAAGAATCAATGATATCGCCATTGCTAATTACTTCTGAACCACCTTTCCCTGGAACTATATTTACAATCATATTACCAACCAAACCATCTGAACCAATAGTTGCAATCGCATCTTTTTTAATGTGACTAATGATTTTTTTATCAATATTCATATCTATTTTTATTGTCGAATCGTTAACCATATGTATTACTTTAACAGTACCTATGTCAATTCCTGCATAGCGAACATTATTGCCTTTTTGTAAACCATTGACATTTTGAAAGTATGCACTAATAGTAAATGTTTTTTTAAACATGTCTTGACGTTGGCCAATCAGGTATACGCTAACTATAAAAAGAGTAGTGCCGATAATAACAAATAGTCCTAACCTAAATTTTTGAATGCTTGTATTTTTCATATCTATTGTTTAAAAAAGGCTTTTATTTTCGAATCTTTGTGATTTGATAATTCTGAAAAAGTGCCAACAGCATAATCGATACCATCAATAAGCAATATCATTCTATCAGAAATTACTCTTGCACAATCGACATCATGTGTAATAATGATTGATGAAGTATTGTATTTTTTCTGAATGTCTTGCATTAGAATAATGATTTCTTTAGCCGTTATTGGGTCTAAACCACTAGTGGGTTCATCATATAGGATAATCTTGGGTTGAAGAATTAGAGTTCGTGCTAAAGCAACACGTCGTTTCATACCTCCAGATAATTCAGAAGGCATTAAGTCTATAGCAGTGGCTAAACCAACATTCTCTAATGCTTCTATGACGAGTTTTTCAGTATTTACATGTGCACCAAACTTTTTGGCATGTCGACGTAATGGGAATTCTAAGTTTTCCCTAACTGTCATAGAATCATACAATGCACTACCTTGAAATAGAAAGCCAATGTCTGCCCTAAGTACATCCAATGCTTCTTGAGTTAACTTAGTAATGTCTTTATTTATTAATGAAATAGAACCGCTATCAGCTTCCATTAAGCCAACCAAACATTTAATCATAACAGATTTCCCCGAACCAGATTTCCCCATAATTACTAAGTTCTCTCCTTGATATAGTTTCATATTAAACCCTTTAAGTACATGATTGTCTCCAAAGCTTTTATGAAGATCTTTAATCTCAAGTACAATATCCTTGTTTGATATGTTATCAGGTTTTATCATAAATCATAAAAAATATCTGTTATAAATACTGCGATAAAGTCTATGATAAATAGTAATAGAGAGGAAAGTACTACTGCTGAATTTGCTGCTTTCCCAACACCTTTAGTGCCTTTTTTACAGTAATAGCCTTTAAAGCAACCTACAATTCCAATGGCAAAGCCAAAAAAGAACGATTTTATTGTCGCTGGAATTATATCTCCAAATTCTAATGAATCAAACACTTGATTAAAATAAAGAACAAATGAAACATTTCCTTTTACATTTTCTACTAGAAAAGAACCAAACAAGGCAAGGGCGTCTCCAATAATTACCAAAACAGGGAGCATAAGGGTAATCGCTAAAACGCGCGTAACAACTAAATATTTAAAAGGATTTGTGCCAGAAACTTCCATAGCATCAATTTGTTCAGTAACACGCATAGAGCCAATTTCTGCTCCTATTCCAGAGCCAATGCGTCCAGCACAAACTAATGCCGTAAGTATCGGTCCAATTTCTCTTACAATAGAAATGCTAACCATAGATGGCATCCATGACACAGCACCAAACTCTATAAGTGTTGGTCTCGTTTGTAAAGTGAGAACTAAACCAATAATGAAGTTCGTAATGCCAACCAACAACAGGGATTTGTTTCCCATGTTGTAACATTGATTCAATAATTCTTTAAACTCAAAAGGACGTTTAAAAGTTTCTATAAAAAAGCGACTAGAGGAAAAGGATAATCCTCCTGTTTCAATTAAAAAGGTCTCCAATTGATTTTTTATTTTATGAATACCTGACATATTTGATTGTAGTAGTCTTTTCAAATGTAGAAGAATTAGAACGTTTATAAAATGATATAAATCAGCTCTCTATCTGATATATATCATTGGATTCGACGTGTTGCCAAACTAGATTTGTTGCATTAAGAAACAATTAGCTATGAAGATAGGTTTAGTATTATCTGGAGGTGGTGTTAGAGGAGTGGCACATATTGGAGCTATAAAAGCTCTAGAAGAACAAGGGATTTTTCCAACCCATATTTCTGGATCTAGTGCAGGAGCTATAGTTGGTGCTTTATACGCTTATGGTTATGGTTGGAAAGATATTTACCTGTTTTTTAAAACTATTGAAATTTTAGATTTTAAAAAATATGCATTTGGTAAACCTGGTTTTATTGATACAGAAAAGTTTTATCCTGAGTTTAATCATTTTATAAAGAAGGATAATTTTAATGCTTTAAAAAAATCATTATCAATTACGGCTACAGATATTTTAAATGGAACGCTCACTACGTTTACTTCGGGAGAATTGATTAAGCCCATATTGGCTTCGGCAGCTTTTCCTGGAATATTTGCTCCCGTAAAAATAGGAGACTCTTATTTTATAGATGGAGGAGCATTAAATAATTTCCCTGTTGAAGAATTAAAATCGGAGTGTGATGTAATCATAGGTGTTTATGTAAATGGATATCAAAATGTAGCGATTAAAGATTTAAAACATTCTTATAACGTTATTGAAAGAGCTTTTAAACTAAAATCGGTACAAGAGGATTATGCAAAGTTTAAAGATTGCGATATAGTTGTGTTGCCTAAGCAATTAGATAGTTTTGGTGCTTTTGAGAAGAAGCATCTTCCAAAGATATTCCGAATAGGATATGATGCAACTAAAGAGGCACTGAAAAATAATCCAATAATTCCTTTACAAATATGCTCAAATCCTGAGCAAAACTGATGAATATCATTTCAGATTGATACGGTTAGGAATAATTTTAAGACATATAAAAAAACCTTATGAGAATTTCAGTCCATGTACAAAACTTAAAATGTTGTGGTTGCAAAAACACCATCGTTAATAGGTTGTCTGAAGTTAAAAACATAAGTGAAGTCGAAGTAGATTATGAAGCGAATACAGTAGCCTTCGATTATCATACTAATCATGATTTTGAGAATGCCAAACACGTATTGTCAAGAATAGGATATCCCATAGTTGGAACAGAAAACAAACTAAAAACCAAAGTACAATCTTATGTGAGTTGCACTATTGGTAAATTAAAAAAATAATACAATGGAAACAACACAAGCTCAAGAAAACATTACGGCAATGCCAAGAATAGGAGACAAGGCACCAGCATTTAAAGCAATAACGACTCAAGGTGAGATAAACTTCCCTTCAGATTATGAAGGAGAATGGGCTATCCTTTTTAGTCATCCAGCTGATTTCACTCCTGTATGTACTAGTGAATTTATCACTTTTGCACACCTTGAAAACAAGTTCGCAAAAGCCAATTGTAAATTAATTGGACTTTCAATAGATGGTCTTTATAGTCATATTGCTTGGTTACGAACTATAAAGGAAAAAATTGAATTTAAGGGCATGAAAGATATTGAAGTAAAATTTCCTTTAATCGAAGATATTACCATGGAAGTTGCCAAAAAATATGGTATGATTCAGCCTGGAGAAAGCAAGACACAAGCAGTTCGAGCTGTTTTTTTTGTAGATCCTAAAGGATTAATTAGAGCAATCATTTATTATCCTTTGAGTTTAGGAAGAAATTTTGATGAGATTTATCGTGCATTAATTGCAATGCAAACCTCTGATAAGTTTTCTGTAGCGACTCCTGCAGATTGGAATCCTGGAGATGATGTTATTATTTCTCCTGCTGGATCTTGTGGTGTTGCCGAAGAACGAATGACATCATCTAACGAATTGAAATGTGAAGATTGGTTCTTTTGCACTAAACCACTGAATAAAGAAGAGGTATTAGATAAAATTCTCAAGAAAACTAAACTACTTACCGAATGAAGCGATGGGTTTTAATAATACATGCTGTTGTTCTTTTGCTATATATAATTTCTGTGAATGTATCTGGCTCAAAAGAAGATGTTTCTGCATTATCAAAAAAGACAAACAAAAGTAATCAAGTTTACAATCATCAGGAGATTGTAAACTTGGTTACTATTGATAGAGACATAACTATTGAGAATTATTTTCAATTTATGGACTCGTTAGTCAAAAGATATGACTCAATAACACCTTATAAGTTAACTGAGCATCTAATAGTTCGTTCTAATTCTTGGATTTTAGACACACTTCAGAATACCGATTATTATAGGATGATGTCTCGTGATTCATTTGTTTATGATCAGAAAAAAATGATTGCACTACCAAAAGGGAATTCTATAGTTCTTCCTGATTCTTTGCACGCGAAAAAAATATCTAGCTCAATTCAAAAATCTAGAATAGATATTAATATTCCAGAATTTAAGCTTAGAATTTATGAGGATTCTGTGCTTCTTTATGAATTTCCTATTCGAGTAGGTAGGAATGAAAAGAAATATCTTGGAATGTCAGGTAGAGTAGAAGATTTAAAAACAAAAACAGGCGAAGGTCATATCATAGCCTATGAAAAGAATCCACGATATGTTAATCCCGCAAATAATCAAGAATATTTTGTTACAAATAGAGATGATAAAAAGGTGACGAAATTGCCTCAAATTCCTTTTATTGAAGCTGAAATCAACGGATTGCGTTACGGACAATTAATTCATCCCACAACCAATCCAGTAACTTTAGGGAAAGCCTATTCAAATGGTTGTATTGGCACTAGAGAAGCTGATGCTTGGGTTATTTATTATTACGCTTCAATTGGAACAGGAATTTCTATACGATATGATTTAAACGTTTTAAACGAAGTTGGTGGTAGCCTTGAGTTAAAGGATATTTATGACTTTAACAAGAAGGATTAGTTTTGGAGACTTTTGTTTATCTCCGTTAATTCATTTTCTGTATCTTTACTAGAAGCCCAGCAATCTAAATTATAGATGGTTGTTTCAGCAATATTGGTCAAAGCTTCATTAGTTAAAAACGCATGATGTCCAGTGATAAGGACATTTGGGAAAGCATTTAATTGAATAAAAAGGTCATCATTTGGAATCTCTTGAGAATGATCATTAAAGAATAAACCTTTCTCGTTTTCATAAACATCAATTCCTAAGCTTCCGATCTTTCCTTTTTTTAGACCATCAATAATATCTTCAGTATTAACAACAGAACCCCTAGCCGTATTAATAATAATAACACCATTTTTCATTTCCGAAATTAAATCTTTATTGATGAGTTGATGAGTTTCTGTAGTTAAAGGAACATGTATAGAAATAATATCTGCTCGTTCACATAAATCTTGTATTGTTGTATATCGTAGGTTATACAGCTTGGTTAGATCTTCATTCTCTTCAATATCATAGCCTAATAGTTGACAACCAAATCCGTGCATAATTTTAGTCATAACCGTGCCTATTTTTCCCGTTCCAATGATACCAACTGTCTTGCCGTTTAAATCAAAACCCACTAAATTATTTAAGTTGAAATTATGACGTTTTACTCGGGAATTAGATTCGATTAACTTTCTATTTAAAGTTAATAGCAATGCAACAGAATGCTCCGCAATAGCGTTAGGAGAATAAGCAGGAACATTAGCAACTTTTATATTTAGTCTCGATGCAGCCCTTAAATTTACATTATCGTAACCAACAGAACGTAGGGTAATATATTTTACACCAAAATCTTTAAGTTTTTCAATAGTTGTAACCCAAGCCTCATCTGCAGAAAATATGGAAATGGCTTCAAAGCCAACAGCCATCATTGCGGTTTCAGAGGACAATGCCTTTTTTGTAAAGATGAGCTTATGTTTTCTAATATTAGCTTTTTCTATAAAAGGGATTTCAAAATCTTTGGCACTGTACACAAGTACTTTCATAATTAATACTGTTCTGATTATACAATGCTAAAATATCTGGATACTAGTTAATTATCAATGATATTTATCATTTATTGGCAGATAATGATTAAGAAGTATTTAGGTAATGTGGAATAGAAAAAGTTATTAAACAGTATTTTGTTAGTGTGATGTTAATTGAAAATCTAATTGTTGTTTTTTTACTTGTAGGGTAATAGTATTAGTTTAAAGTTTAATAATAGACTAAAAAAGAAACCGTAAAAACTTATCAACTAAGTAATTACGGTTTTCTTAAGCGGAGAAAGAGGGATTCGAACCCCCGGAGGTGTGACCCTCAACAGTTTTCAAGACTGCCGCATTCGACCACTCTGCCATTTCTCCAGTAGTGTCTCATTAGGTATTCCCTAAATGCGAGTGCAAATATAGAACCCTTTTTTAATTCTTTCAAATAAAACCTGATATTTTTAATGCAATTTATATTGATATAGATTTTATAAATGATAATAGTGATTTAACTATAAATATCAAAGCTTACTTTTGCAACTCAAATTATGATAATTATGAATACCATAGATCATTTAAAATGGCGTTATGCTACCAAAAAATTCGATACTTCAAGAGATTTATCCGAAGAAAAATTACAAGTCATAAAAGAAGCATTTAATCTTACGGCAACCTCATTTGGTTTACAAACAATTAGTTTAGTGGTTGTTTCAGATAAGAACAAACGGTTACAATTGGTCGAACATTCTTACCATCAGAGGCAAGTTGTTGATGCTTCTCATTTGTTAGTTATTTGTATTCAAGATGATATTTCAGATACTGATGTAGATAATTTGTTTGATTCTGTCGCCGATTTGAGACAAACTTCACAAGATATTTTGGAGCCTTATAGAAAGGATTTAAAAACTATGATGCACGATATGTCTAAAGCTGAACGTCAAGAATGGTCAGTTAAGCAAGCGTATATTGCTCTTGGTAATTTAATGACTGTTTGTGCTATTGAACGCATTGATTCTTGTCCGATGGAAGGATTTATTCCTGAAACTTATGACACTATATTAAATTTAAAAGAGCGAAATTTAAAATCTGTACTTTTACTTCCTATAGGATATAGGGCAGAAGACGATAAATTTGCTTCATTTAAAAAAGTTAGAAAAACTATCGATGATGCAGTTATCACGTTATAATATTTAATATAGTTTTGAACGACATTACTTATATCTTATATTTGTTTCAATCACTTTAATAATAATACCATGAAAAAATTAACCTTAGTAATCCTACTTATAGTTAGTGTGAACCTTACAGCACAAACTGAATCAAATAAATGGTTAACTGATTATAAAGAAGCGATAAAGACATCTAAAACACTCAATAATCCAATTTTAGTTTTTGTTACCGATAATACTTCAGGTGAAAACTATAATCTACTGCAAGATGAAATTTTTAATTCAGTCGAATTTAAAAGATATGCTACGAGTTTTGTACTTCTAAAATTAGATGTTTCAATTGATTCTTACAACAAACGTTTAGCGTTTCACTATACTAAAAGTGAGGTAGTTCCTGCTTTAGCTCTTGTTGATGAAACAGGAAATACAATTGAAAAAGCCTTAACTGAAATAAACTCTAAAAGCGTTTCAGATTTTATGACTTTTCTAAAGACTAAGACGAAATACTAATATGCCAGGATTTGAATTATTTGGCGACTTAGAGCGCAAAGAAGTCAATGATGTATTAGACAATGGAGTTCTAATGCGCTATGGCTTTGATGGTATGCGAAAAGGCCATTGGAAGGCGAGGGAATTAGAAGCCGAACTACAGAATACATTCCAAACAAACCATGTACAATTAGTGTCTAGCGGAACGGCAGCTGTATCTGTTGCTTTAGCATCGGCAGGTGTTGGTGCAGGTGATGAGGTCATTATGCCAACATTTACATTTGTAGCTAGTTTTGAAGCGATAATGATGTTAGGAGCCATTCCAGTGTTAGTCGATATTGATGATACACTTACTTTAGATCCTAAAGCAGTAGAAGAGGCTATTACTGAAAAAACAAAAGCCGTAATGATCGTTCAAATGTGTGGAAGCATGGGAAACATGAATGCACTTCAAAACATCTGTACAAAACATAATCTCCTTTTTGTGGAAGATGCTTGTCAAGCAATTGGAGGAACTTATGAAGGAAAACCTTTAGGAAGTATTGCCGATTTAGGTTGTTTTTCATTCGATTTTGTAAAGACCATTACTTGTGGAGAAGGTGGTGCCGTCATTACGAACAATCCTGAGTATTATAAAAATGCTGACCATTACAGCGATCATGGTCATGATCATATTGGTAATGATAGAGGAGCTGAAACACACCCATTTCTTGGCTATAATTTTAGAATTTCAGAATTGCATGCAGCTGTTGGTTTAGCGCAAGTTAAACGACTTCCTGAATTTATTGCACTTCAGAAAAAAAACTATGCCATTTTGCGTAATGCTATTTCCGAAATTCCTGGTGTAACATTTCGAAAAGTTCCAAATGGTGGAGAAGAAAGTTATGCGTTTCTGAATTTCTTTTTACCAGATTTAGAAATTGCTCGTAAAGTTTCAGAAGCCTTTAAAACAAATAAGATTGATGCGTGTTGGAATTATTACGATAATAACTGGCATTACATTAGAAAATGGGATCATCTCAAAACACAAAAATCATTGTTTCCCTTATCTTCGGAAATGAAACAGGCTTTAGAAAGCCTTCAGAACAAGAAATTTGAGCAATCCGATCATTATATTGGTCGTAACATATCGTGCTTAATTAAACTATCTTGGACAGATGAAGAGGTAAAAGATCGAGCGATTAAAATGGTAGCTTCGATTAAAAAGGTCTTAGATAATTAATAAAAGGATTTATTGCCTTTTCTTTTGTTGTTGTGCTTTTGTATAGGTTAATAATTTTAGGATGGACTTAGGGATTCATAAATTGCACAAAAGTTAATTTTATGAAGCCTCGTTATAATTTTTCTTACATTTTTCTACTTGTGGTGCATTTATCTATTGCTCAACAAATGCCCATTGATTTTTCTGATGCCAACGACACGTTTATTCCTTTTGCTAATAGTGGGTTTTCGTTCAATTCCGATCCGGAAGATGCTAGTAATTCTGTTGGACAATTTTTTAATGATGGTAGTGAACCCTGGCAAGGGTTTTATTTAGACTTAACAGTTCCCATAGATTTAAGTCAACAGCAACAAATAGCATTGTCGTTCTATCAATTTGATCCAAATGCCCACAATATTTATATGAAACTCGAAAATGGTATCGATCCAGATGTGGAGGTGGTACAAAACACATCAGGCTCAGGTTGGGCTAATGATTTAATTTTTGACTTTTCTAATGCTACAATTAGTGGTACAGGAAATACTGTAAATGCTACTGGTAGCTATACAAGATTGGTAATCTTTATAGATGGAGGAATAGCATCACCAGGCACTTATTTGATTGATGATATTGATGATGGAGTAGAGCCTGTAGATCCGTTTGAATTAGATGTTATTTATACAGAATTAGTTTGGTCTGATGAATTTGAAACAAATGGAGCAATAAACAGCAGTAATTGGTTTCATCAAACGCAATTACCAATTGGCGGAAGCTGGTTTAATGGAGAGCAACAGCATTATACCAATCGTATTGAGAATTCTTTTGTTGACAACGGGTTTTTAAATATTGTAGCTATTAATGAAACCTTTACAGATCAAGGAGAAACAAAAGAGTATACATCTGCCAGATTAAACTCAAAATTTGCTTTCACATACGGTCGCGTTGATGTAAGAGCAAAACTCCCCTTTGGAGATGGAACTTGGCCTGCAATTTGGATGCTTGGAAAAAACATCAATGAAGATGGTGCTTATTGGGATAATCAGGGTTTTGGGACTACAAATTGGCCTAATTGTGGTGAAATTGATATTATGGAACATGGACTTGGAGCTACAAATCATGTTAGCAGTGCATTGCATAATTCGTGTGAAGGATGTTTTGGTGCTACGATGAATTATCAATCATATATTTTAAATGATGTAGCAAATGAGTTTCATGTATACTCAGTAAATTGGTCTCCAGATCAAATTACATTTTTAATTGATGACGTCGGTTTCTATACTTATAATCCAGCGGTAAAAGATAATTCAACATGGCCTTATTATGAAGACCAATATTTATTATTAAACATAGCAATGGGAGGAGTAGCTGGTACAATTGATCCAAACTTTAGTCAGAGTAGTATGGTTATAGATTATGTTAAAGTATATCAAGAAAACGCATTAAGTATCGATGACACTTTTGCCAATGCTTTTAAAGTTTCTCCAAATCCAGCTTCAGATTATATTAATATTTCTTCTAATCAGGATATTGATAGTATTGAACTTTATGATGTTTTAGGAAAAGTTGTGTTACATAAAGAGAATAACCTGAAGCATCTTAATGTAGAAAATATAAGGTCTGGTGTTTATCTATTGAAGATATATAGTACCAATCAATTTATTACAAAGCGAGTAATTATCAACTAATAACTTACGTAATCTACAATCTCTAAACCATAGCCAATCATACCAACTCGTTTGGTTTGCATAGTATTAGAAATAAGTCTTAGTTTATGTATGTTTAAATCATGAAGTATTTGAGCTCCAATACCAAAGTCCTTATTGTCCATATCAATTCTTGGCGCTTTGATAACCTTGCCTTCAACTTGTGAGTCTTTTAAAATGTTTAAGCGTTTTAAAAGATTCATAGATTGCGACTGCTGATTGATAAATATAATAGCACCTTTACCTGCATCATTGATGACTTTAAACATATCGTCTAATTTCTCATCTGCATTATTGGTAAGTGTACCTAAAATATCATTATTAACCAATGTCGCATTCACACGTGTAAGTACTGGTTCGTCCTGAGACCAAGATCCTTTTGATAAAGCTATATGTATTTGATTGTCAGTGGTTTGCTGGTAAGCTCTTAAACGAAAACTTCCAAATCTAGTTTCGATGTTGAAATCTTCTTTTTTCTCTATTAATGAGTCGTGTTCCATTCTATAAGCAACAAGATCTTCAATAGAGATCAACTTTAAATCAAATTTTTTAGCAACGTCAATTAGTTGAGGTAATCTTGCCATTGTTCCATCGTCATTTAAGATTTCAACAAGAATACCAGCCGGCTTAAATCCAGCCAGTCTAGCTAAATCAACAGCAGCTTCCGT
Organism: Psychroserpens sp.; assembly: GCF_034670085.1. Taxonomy (GTDB): domain Bacteria; phylum Bacteroidota; class Bacteroidia; order Flavobacteriales; family Flavobacteriaceae; genus Psychroserpens. The sequence goes on from NZ_JAXMOD010000008.1 coordinate 87,821, forward strand.
GTGACCTGTTCGTCTTAAAACACCTCCATTTTTTGCTTTTAGTGGAAAAATATGTCCAGGACGACCCAAATCATGAGGTTTAGTGTCGTCATTAACTAAAGCTTTTATGGTTTTTGATCTATCATGAACTGAAATTCCTGTTGTACAACCATGACCAATTAAATCAACAGAAACTGTAAATTGTGTATGATGTAAAACCGTATTGTTTTGTACCATCATGGTTAAATCCAGATCTTCACAGCGATCTTCAGTCAATGGAGCGCAAATTAGACCACGACCATTAGTTGCCATGAAATTTATCATTTCTGGTGTTACAGTTTCAGCAGCAGCAATAAAATCACCTTCATTCTCTCTGTTTTCATCATCAACAACAATAATAATTTTTCCATTCTTAATGTCTTCTATGGCTTCAGAAATGGTGTTAAGTTCTATTTTTGTTGAATTATTTGTGTTTGACATTGTTGTAATCATAATGATAAATTAGAATTGCAAAGATATGGCTTATTTTTTCTACGCTGAAAAGTCTTCAGATATTTTATTTCGCCTTTTAAAATATACCACAGGATAAATGATTAATCCTAAAATAGACCATAAAAGGTAAGAAGCAGGTGTGCTTTTTATTTGGTTGTACATTTTTTTGAAAGCTATACTCGAAGCTATGGAATACACCAGAAACAACAACCCAGAAATTACCGATAATTCGAATGCCGCAGATTGTGCAGCTGGAAGCTTATTATTCTTGAATACCAAGACTAAAATGAATAGAACTAGACCTATTATATAAAATACAAGTGCAAATTTTGAATACGCTTTATAATCATTATAACTAGTCTCTAATTCTTTTGTTTCAGAAATTATGGACTTCGAATTAGTACTATTTGCCGATTGATTATCGGTTATAGTTGTTTTTAAATCTTCCTTAATTTTTTTCTTTTGAAAAAAGTAGAATACAAAATATAAAGGCAATCCAAAAAGGATAAAAATTAAGGCGTTTGAAATATTGTTTTTACCCAGTTGCTTATTAAGATTTGAGCTGTCTATAAACGATTTAACTAGTGCAAATATGTAGAATAATGCTATAATATTCCCTGTTATGAATAAGCCTGAACCTAATTTTGGATAACCATTATTTTCAAGGATTGATCCAGGAAGAATTAGAATAAATGAAATTACATAAAGAACAAATGCTAACTTTGAGTTTTCTTCATATAAATATTTTAACCTTAAAGCTTCTTCGTAAGAATAATCAGTTAAATTCCCAGCAAATTTTAACTGTTGCTGTGTAATTCCTCTTGATTCTAATACTTGTAATGAAGAATTCTTATATTCTATTCCATAATTATACTGTCTGTAATGTTTGACAATATCAATCAATTTATTATCGTCGTAATTCTCTAAGTTTTGATAATCTTCAGAATTAATGTCTAATGCGTTAGTGCTTGATATGAGCATTTTACTTTTGATACCAAATAATTTTTTTAGTGGATCAAGTAAGCCTTCAGATTCAAATAATTGTCTGTCTTTAGTTGCCCTTCGAGTAAGGTAAATACTTAAAGGCAGCATAATTAAGGTAGATAGCCATGTCGCAAAAACAGGATTTAAAGTGCCATCTAATGAGCTGTTTTTAGCAAATATCCCAATAAAATGATAGGTCAGAAATAATAAAATAGCAATTACTAAAGGCAAACCAATTCCACCTTTTCGAATTAAAGCTCCTAAAGGTGCACCCACGAAAAATAGAATGATACATGCTATTCCTAAAAGATATTTTTCATGCAAGGAAATCACATGTTTGCTTAACCATTTTGTCGATGCAGATACGTTTTTTTTATTTGCTGCTATGATTTGTTTAGTGCTCGATGCCGTATTAGCAGCAAGAGTAAGCATTTGTATTTTAGTGGAATTTTTAAATAAACTAAAAATATCACCGTTAAAAACAGAATCTTTTTTTGGAGTGATATTGTGATCTAAATTTTCAAAATTAGAACGTGTGTAAAGCGTTTTAGAAAAGTCTTTTAAATTATCAGATTGCTTTTGATATAAACTATCAATAGTATAACTAAGACTGCTTACGTCAAGCATATTGTAACGATTGTCGTAGTTTTTATCGTCAATATCTACATCATTTAATCCTTCTAAATCAACATTGATTGTATATTCTTCAAAATAGCTTTTTGCAAAAGGTTTTTTAAATCGTTGTTTAGGGTCTTTATTAAAAATTTCTTCATAATAATGGCCTTCAAATAATACAAGTTGCAGAATATTTGAATTCGGATTACTCTTTAGTTCACCAGAATCAGAAATGATAACTGTCTTATTTCCTGCGCGACGTACTCCTTTTTTATGAATAACTACTTTTTGTAAAAACTGTCCTTTATCTCCACTTTTCTTTTCAACTTTAATATTATAATCTCCAATGTCATTAAATTGACCTTCGGCAATGGCCATCGCTGGTTGAACTTTAGCTATATTCTTTCTTAAGTTATAGAAATTGTAATTGGCCCAAGGAATCACATTGTTTGAGAATATGAAAGTCGTTATTCCTAACAGTACAATAAAAACGCTTAAGCTTCTCATAGCACGTTGAAGCGAAATACCAGTAGATTTCATAGCGGCAAACTCATAATTTTCAGCAAATTGTCCGAAAACCATAATAGAAGCTAGTAAAATTGTAAGTGGTAATATTAATGGAATTAGCGTAGGGGTAACGTACAATAAGAATTTTAAGATGACTCCAACAGCTAGGTCTTTTCCAGCTAATTCGCTAATGTATAGCCAAATAGATTGTAAAACAAAAATGAGCATGAGTATAATAAACACGCTCAAAAAAGTTTTTAAGTAGGTCGTTAGTATGTACCTATCTAGTATTTTCATTGATGGTTGTTGGCCTAGTCTAGTCTATTTAAATAATAGTCTTTGTATTTACTCTTGTCAAAAGTAAACAAGGTTTTTGAGAACGGCTCATTCGTTTTAAAAGAATTAACAGTTAAGGTAGTTTTTGTTCCGTTTTTACCAATTTCTATCAGATTATAAATGTGCTTGGTGTTGGCATCAATTCCTAATAATACTTCATCAATTTCAGAGTTTGTATCAATTGGAGTTAATTTTACATATTGAATTTTTCGTCCTTTTACATTCTGAACAATATCCAATTCGTAGGTATAGCCTTCTTTGTAAAAGGATAACATTTTACTTGGTGTAATTGTCGATTCCTCTTCAATATTATCGGAAGAAATAGTTACTTCTTCATCTTCAGGACTAATTGTGTAGAGAGTCTTTCCATCATAAATCCTAGTTATGCCAAGAATGTTTAAGACATATTTATCGCCTTCCATGGCAACATCTCCACGAGTTTCTTGATTAATGTTTTCACTTGTGTTTTGGAGCACATATTTAAAATCTATAGAAATATTTTCATAAGATTTAGTTTTATTATACACGTCATTAAGCAAGGTTTCTGCATCTTGTGCAAAACCTAATGAACTTATTAAAACAATTAGGACTATTGCTATCTGTTTCATCATCAATATAAAAGTTAATTTAAAATTCGTATTTATTATTCGTTTGCTAATAATTGATCGAGAGCTACTAAGTCAGGAACCAATACTTGTCTAGCCTTACTGCCTTCAAATCCACCAACAATACCTGCGGCTTCAAGTTGATCTATTAAGCGTCCTGCTCTGTTGTATCCTAGTTTTAGTTTTCGTTGTAATAGTGAGGCTGAACCTTGTTGTGCGGTGACAATAATTTCTGCAGCTTCTCTAAACAATTTATCTCTATCCTCAATATTATTATCAAGACTTGTGCCACTTTCTTCACCTACGTATTCTGGTAATTGGTAAGCTTCAGGATAAGCCTTTTGAGAGCCAATAAAATCTGTAATTTTTTCAACTTCAGGCGTGTCAACAAATGCACACTGTATTCGAATTATATCATTTCCTTGCGTGTAAAGCATGTCACCACGACCAATTAATTGGTCAGCTCCAGAACCATCAAGAATGGTTCTCGAATCAATCTTAGATGTTACTCTAAAAGCAATACGTGCAGGGAAATTGGCTTTGATAATACCTGTAATAACATTAACTGATGGACGTTGAGTCGCGATAATCAAGTGGATACCAATAGCACGTGCTAACTGAGCTAAACGAGCAATAGGTGTTTCAACTTCTTTACCAGCTGTCATAATTAAATCGGCAAACTCATCGACCACCAAAACTATATAAGGTAAAAACTGATGTCCATCATTAGGATTGAGTTTACGTGCTTTAAATTTTGTATTATACTCTTTAATGTTACGACATAAGGCGTTTTTCAACATTTCGTAACGGTTATCCATTTCAATACACAAAGAGTTTAATGTATTGATAACTTTTGTATTGTCAGTAATTATCGCATCCTCACTATCTGGAAGTTTAGCCAAATAATGACGTTCGATTTTATTGAAAAGTGTTAATTCTACTTTTTTAGGATCAACTAATACAAACTTAACTTCTGCCGGATGTTTTTTATAGAGTAATGAAGTTAATACCGCATTTAGCCCAACCGATTTACCTTGACCTGTTGCTCCAGCCATTAATAGGTGAGGCATTTTGGCTAAATCGACAACCATGGTTTCATTACTAATGGTTTTTCCAAAAGCAATAGGAAGCTCCATATCTGTTTTCTGAAATTTTTGTGAAGCAATAACCGAACGCATCGATACAATGGTAGAATTTTTATTTGGCACCTCAATTCCAATGGTTCCTTTGCCAGGAATAGGAGCAATAATACGAATTCCTAAAGCTGAAAGTGATAAGGCGATATCATCTTCTAGGTTTTTAATTTTTGATATTCGTACTCCAGCTTCTGGTACAATTTCATAAAGTGTTACTGTCGGACCAATAGTTGCCTTAATACTTGCAATTCCGATTTTGTAGTTGTTTAAGGTTTCTACGATTCGGTTTTTGTTTTCTTCTAATTCTTCTTGATTTATGGTAATACCTTCAGTATCATATTTTTTCAATAAATCTAAAGGCGGAAATTCAAATTTACTCAGATCTAATGTTGGGTCAAATTGCCCGAAATCTTCAACTAATTTATTTGAAAGATTATCAGTTTCTGAAGCCTCTTCCTCAATAGTTTTAATTTCAATATTTAATTCAGGCTCTGGTTCTGGCTTAGTAATTTCTACTTTTGGTTTTTCAACCTTTACGTCTGGTTTTGAGTGATTTTCAATAGTAGGTTTAGGCTCTTCGATATCTAACTCAAAAGCAGCTTTAATGTCTTCAGCTTCGGCAGATAAATCATTGTCTAAAGGAACTATAAGGTCTTGATCTATTTCTTTATCAGAATTAATCTCAGCTTTAAATTCTTTATTTGCATTCTTAAAAAGTGACACAATGGAGTCTCCAGTGACTTTAAAACGAATAGCTAAATACACAATTAAAATGAATACAAGAAGGAGTATGGTTCCAATTTTGCCCATATAATCCTGAAAGAAACTATTCATTTCAAAACCTATCGTTCCACCTAGTGAATCGTATTTGTGAGCAAAAAAACCAAAGAAAACAGATAGCCAGATCGCTATAAGTGTTCCCCAAATCCAATGCTTCAATAACTTTGATTTATTAATATCTAATGTGACATAAACTCCTGAAAGAAACAACAATCCCGAGAAAATAAACGAAGAGACACCAAATGCTTTGTTGATGAATAAGTCGCTTACCCAAGCACCAAGTTTATTGAGCCAATTTTTGGCTTCAACATCTCTAGAAGCTAATTCAGTAAGTGTACTTTGGTCTGCTTGTCCAGTAAAGAAAAAGGATAAGAAAGCTATAAATAACAAGACACCAAGAATTATTAATAAACTACCAAAAATCAACTTCTGCTGACTTGATAATTTAAAACTTGGTTTTTTCAGTTTAGGCGTTGTTTTAGCTTTGCTTTTAGTCTTGGTTTTTTTCTTCGCCATTAAAGGTTTCTTAGTGTAAAACAAAAATACAAATTACTAACGTTTATCCTAACTTAAAAGTATTTAAACACATTAGATATTAACGGAGTTATGAACCTTAAAATATTTTCGGAATATAAATTATCAGAGCTGCTATTGTTGCCGAAACGGCAGCAATAAATACTGCTCCTGCAGCTATGTCTTTAATTCGACCAATACTTTCATGTCTCTCAGGATGAATGAAATCCGATATGTATTCAACAGAGGTATTCATGGCTTCTAAGCTCATTACTAAGCCTATAAAGGCAATTTGGATAAGCCATTCTGTATTAGAAATGTCAAAATAAAACCCAGCTATGGTCACAGCAATAGCAATGCATACTTGAATTTTTATACTTGCTTCTGTTTTTACAAGAAAAACAGCGCCTTTAAAAGCATAGCCTACACTTTTTAATCGGTTTACTAAAAAAGAGTCTTTTTTCTGCGTCATGCAAACATCCTTAAAGGTGCATAGTAATTACTTCGTTATGTTTTAAAGCATCTAAAGCCGCTTTGTAATTGCTTAGATTTATTTCAAAGCATCTAAAGCCGCTTTGTAATTTGGCTCGTCAGCAATTTCACTAACTTGCTCTGTATGTAAAACCTTGCCTTGATTGTTGATGACGATAATACATCTCGATAATAAAGTTTCAAATGCACCATCTGTAAAATCTAGTCCGTAAGTAGTTCCGAAACTACCATTTTTATAATCAGTAAGGCTTACAACGTTTTCTAATCCTTCAGCACCACAAAATCGGGCCATTGCAAAAGGTAAATCCTTAGAAATACAAAGCACTTTTGTATTGTCTAGTGTGCTAGCTTCTTTATTAAATGTTCTTACAGATTGTGCGCAAGTCCCAGTATCTACACTAGGAAAAATGTTTAAAACTAAGTTGTGACCTGAGAAATCGGATAAAGATTTAGTTGATAAATCGGTTGCTGTAAGTTTAAAATCTGGAGCTTGAGATCCTATTACTGGAAGTGTTCCTGATGTATGTACTGTGTCGCCACCTAATGTAACTGTTGCCATTTTTTATGTCGTTTTTATGAATGTTAAATTTAAGTAATATTTGAATCTTAGAGCATAAGCGAGTACAATATTTTGCAATAGTTTAACACAAAGATTTTTCCCTAACAATTAATTTAATGCTTATCCGCCAAAAAGAAATTATGATTAATATAAATTATAGTAATCATTTTTATGAATATCGTAATTTTTGTGACTATTGCTAATTCTCATGGTAGTTATTTATAGTCGTTTTATAAATTTGAAATGTAAATTCATTTTATTATGGGAAAAAAATTAAACTTCATTATACTGGCTATTCTGGTTTTTGTTGTACTGTTTTGTGGAACAGAATACCAAATTTTGGATAATGTTGATGCTATTGATACTGGCGATACGGCATGGATGATTGTTGCTTCTGCATTAGTGTTTCTAATGACACCAGGATTAGCATTTTTTTACGGAGGAATGGTTAATAAGAAAAGTGTGATTTCTACAATGCTTCAGAGTTTTGTGGCTTTGGGAGTCATAAGTGTTTTGTGGGTGATAGTTGGATTTAGTCTGGCTTTTGGAGACAGCATTGGTGGTGTAATCGGTAATCCAATGACGTTTTTCTGTTTTAAAGATGTATCGGTTTCTCCTAATCCTGATTTTGCAGGAACCATTCCGTTTTTACTTTTTGCATTGTTCCAATTAAAATTTGCAATTATTACACCAGCCTTAATTACAGGAAGTTTTGCAGAACGCATTCGATTTAGAAGTTATATCTTTTTTATGGTATTGTTTTCAATTTTTATTTATTCACCATTGGCACATATGACCTGGCATCCAGATGGTTTGCTGCGAAATTGGGATGTCCTAGATTTTGCTGGAGGAACGGTTGTACATATGTCTGCTGGACTTGCAGCCTTAGCTGCAGCAATGTATTTAGGAAAACGAAAACATACTATTGAAAAGCCTGCTAATATTCCATTCGTAATTTTAGGAACAGGTTTGCTTTGGTTTGGTTGGTTTGGATTTAATTCCGGCTCTGCTCTTGGTGCTAACACAGATGCTGTTATTGCTTTTGCAAACACCAATATTGCTTCTGCTACGAGTATGATTACGTGGTTGTTTTTCGAACGTTTTTATAATAGAAAAATGTCATCTCTTGGTGCGTGTATAGGTGCTATTGTAGGTTTAGTAGCCATTACACCAGCTGCTGGTTTTGTGACCATAGGTCAGAGTGTTTTTATAGGTTTTGTTGCGGCAATTGTAAGTAATATTGCCATTCAGTTGAATAAGAAGTCTAAGATTGATGATACCTTAGAGGTGTTTCCTAGTCATGGAGTAGGCGGAATAGTTGGTATGGTATTAACTGGAGTACTTGCTAAGGATGTTGGGTTAATTTATGGCGAATACACCACGTTTACACATCACATAATTGCTTTAGTAGGTGTTGCCCTATTTACATTCTTCGGGAGTTTATTATTACTCAAAATTGTAGATATCATTTTGCCACTTAGGGTTCGTTCAGATCAAGAAGAGCGAGGACTAGACTTGTCGCAGCATGGTGAAAATATTGAATAGTTTATTTATAGATTTAAAGAATATTAAAAGCCTTTTCATTTCGAAAAGGCTTTTATGTTTTATCTCAACTCAGCTCCTAATTGTTTTTCAAAATTAGTCTGAAGCTTAGACATGATTTTATCAATCTGTTTGTCTGTTAAGGTTTTCTTTTCATCTTGAATTGTAAAACTCACAGCATAACTCTTCTTTCCTTTAGGAAGGTTTTTGCCTTGATAAACATCAAATAGGTCTACATCTTTAAGTAATTGCTTTTCCGTCTGCATTGCAATTTTGTCAATGTCTGCAAAAGTTATTTGTTCGTCTAATAATAAGGCGAAATCGCGACGAACTTCAGGATATTTAGGAATATCTTTAAATTTGATGTCTTGGTGTTTTGCTAAATCAACGATATTATCCCAATCGAATTCAGCAAATAAGACCTCTTGCGAAATTCCAAAATGCTTTAAAACTTTCTTGTTAATGATGCCAAAATCAACCAGTTTAGTTTTTCCTATTGATAAACTTATGCCTTCACTAAATACATCATTTTTAATAGGTGACACTTTATGGTTGTTAAGTCCTAGGCGTTCCAGCGTACTATTCACAATGCCTTTTAGGTAGAAGAAATCACTTTTATAAACTGGAGAATTCCATCGTAAACTAGTTTTATTACCTGTTAAGAAAATAGAGAGTCGTTTATATTCTTCTCGGTTTCCACTGTAGTTATGATACGTTTTTCCAAACTCATACAACTTCAAGTCATCACGTTTTCTATTAATATTATAGTTTACGGCTTCCAGACCTGAAAACAATAAACTTTGACGCATTACACTTAAATCGTTACTTAGCGGATTTAGCATTTCTACATTGTGTTCTTCTTTTAATTGCTCACTTAAATCAATATACTTTGGAGTCGTTAATGAATTAGAAAGCATTTCGAAAAACCCTTGAGAACTTAATTGATTGCCTACAATATTTTGAAGTTTATAATCTTCAAATTTTGAGGTGTTAGAAATTGAGGCATTTAGCTTTTCAGTAGTGCGAATGTTATTATAACCATATACTCTTAAAATTTCTTCAATGATATCAGCCTCACGTTGCACATCATTTCTATATGCAGGAACAGTTAATCCCAATCCTGTTTCTGTAACATTATTTACCTTTATATCTAAAGATGTTAAGATACTTTTTATGGTTTCCTTCGGAATTTCTTCACCAATTAATTTCTTTGCACTATCAAAGCTCATTCGTACTTGAAAATCTTCAATCTTCTTTGGATAAAAATCCATCAAATCACTAGTGATATCACCTCCTGCTATGTCCTGAATTAATAGTGCTGCACGTTTCAATGCGTATTCAGTAATGTTTGGATCGATGCCTCTTTCAAATCTAAAAGACGCATCTGTATTCATGGCATGACGTTTTGCCGTTTTACGGATGCTTACAGGATTAAAATAAGCACTTTCTAAGAAAATACTCGTTGTGCTTTCTGAAACCCCAGAATTTGCACCACCAAAAACTCCTGCAATACACATAGGTTTTTCGGCATCACAAATCATAAGGTCTTCTTTATGTAATTCGCGCTCTACATCATCAAGTGTTGTAAACTTTGTGCCTTTTGGCAATGTTTTTACAACGACTTTGTTTCCAGCAATTTTTGCTGCATCAAAAGCATGTAATGGTTGTCCTAATTCGTGTAATACATAATTAGTGACATCAACGATATTGTTTTTAGGAGTTAAGCCAATCGCTTTCAATCGGTTTTGAAGCCACATTGGAGATTCCTCCACCTTAAGTCCAGAAATCGTTACACCACAATAGCGAGGTGCTAAGGTTTTATCTTTAACGTCAATATCTATTTTGAGTGTTCTGTTTTCAACATGAAAAGAACTCACAGAAGGTGTAATTAATTCAGTGCTAATTTCTTTTTGTAATAAACCTGCTTTCAAATCACGAGCCACACCAAAATGACTCATGGCATCTGCGCGATTAGGAGTTAAGCCTATTTCAAATACCTGATCCTTTTCAACATCAAATAAATCAGCAGCTTTTGCACCAATTTTTGTATCAGGTTCTAAAACCATAATACCTTCATGAGAGGAGCCTAATCCTAATTCATCTTCAGCGCAAATCATTCCGTGACTTTCTTCGCCTCTAATTTTACCTTTTTTAATGGTCCAAGCTTCACCTTCAGCAGTATACAACGTTGTGCCAATTGTAGCGACTGGAACTTTTTGTCCTTTTGCAACATTTGGTGCACCGCATACAATTTGTAAGGGGTCATCTTGACCAATATTAACTGTAGTAATCTTTAAACGATCTGCATTTGGGTGTTGCTTACAGGTAAGAACTTCACCAACTACAATCCCTTGCAATCCACCTTTAACCGATTGAAACGACTCTATGCCTTCTATCTCTAAACCTAAATCAGTAAGAAGCTCGCCAGTTTGTTCTGCAGGCCAGTTAATCTTCAAAAACTGTTGTAACCAATTATATGAAATCTTCATTTGTGTACTTTAATCAAGCCACAAAGATAATAATACTATGTAGTTATAATAATCGATAATTGTGTTTTCTTTGTAAGAATTTTAAATTTGTTATGACTATTAGGTCATTAATCTCCACAATATGAAATATTCCGCTATATTTTTCTGTATTTTTCTTATCCTTTTCTCTTGTAAAAAGGAAGAGAGTAATGATTTGAAGCTCGGGATTTGGCGTGCAGAATTGCAAGTCACTCAAGATGAAGTATTGCCTTTTATATTTGAAGTAACCTCTGCTCAATCTCTTAAAATTTTTAATGCTGAAGAAGTGATTTTAGTGAATGATATTTCATATTCAAACGATACAATTGTGTTTAAAACACCTGTTTTTGAAGGTTATGTCGAGGCCGTTGTTAGTAATGGGAATTTAAAAGGAAATTTTATAAAAGAAAGTTTAAATCGTGTGGTTCCGTTTTCTGCTGAATTTGGAAGTAATGAGCGTTTTGTAGCTGAAACTAATATAGTTAATCAAGATGTTTCAGGGAATTGGGAAGTTGTTTTTAGTCCAGATAATGAAGCTGATAGGTATATCGCTAAAGGCATTTTTGAACAAAAAGGCAATAAGATTACTGGTACATTTAGAACCACAACAGGAGATTATAGGTATTTAGAAGGTGTTATGGACGGTAACGTGATGAGGCTATCTACCTTTGATGGTGCTCATGCGTTTTTGTTTACTGCGGAAATTAATGATGATACAATGAACGGTATGTTTTATTCCGGAAATCATTGGGTAGAACCTTTTGTTGGAAAGCGAAATGAGACCTATGAATTGCCAAATGCAAACGATCTCACCTTTTTGAAACAAGGATATGATACTATAGATTTCACCTTTCCTGAAACTAATGATCACATGGTTTCATTAGCAGATGATAGATTTAAAAATAAAGTCGTTATTGTTCAAATCATGGGAACATGGTGTCCAAATTGTTTAGATGAAAGTAAATACTATTCAGAATATTACAATACAAGAAGCAATACCAATATTGAATTTATTGCGCTTGCTTTTGAATATGCAAAAACGAAAGAGAAAGCATTCCAAAGTATTAATCGCTTAAAAGCAGATTTAGTTATTAATTACCCCATATTATTAGCCCAATTTGGGACTTCAGATAAATTTAAAGCACAAGAAAAGTTACCTATGCTTAATCATGTGCTATCCTATCCAACTTCAATTTATATAGACAAGCAAGGTGAAGTTCGTAAGATTCATACAGGATTTAACGGACCAGCAACTGGTGAAAAATATGATGAGTTCAAAGCTGAGTTTGCTGAATTTGTTGATGCTTTGGTTAAAGAATAGTCATTTCCTTATATAACTTTACTGGCTTCTTAAATAATGTTAATTAACAGTCTGTCAAGGCTTTTTAACGAAACGCTAACAACTTCCGTTTACAAACCTGTCTAACTTGTAAACAACAAACTAAACAATCAATCAAAATGAAACAATTCAACTCAATTAAATTATTGGTGTGTATTTGCCTATTCGTAGGTGTCCATACAAATGCACAAATCAACACGCCAAACGCAAGTCCAAAAGCTAAAGTCTCTCAACGGATAGGCATATCAGACGTTACAATTAAGTATTCAAGACCAAGTGTAAATGACAGACCTGTTTGGGGAAACCTTGTACCATATGGAATGAATAATCTCGGATTTGGGACTTCAACGGCTGCGCCTTGGCGAGCTGGAGCAGATGAAAACACAACGATTACATTTTCACATGACGCAAAAGTAGAAGGAAAGGAGATTAAGGCAGGAACTTACGGCTTACATATAGAAGTGAAGCCAAATGATAAGGCAACTTTAATTTTATCTCATGATGCAAATGCTTGGGGAAGTTTTTTTTATGATCAAAGCAAAGATGCATTGCGTGCAGAAATAACAACGACAACGGTGCCTCATCATGAATTATTGACTTTTGAATTTAATGAAGTTACATCAAATTCTGCAATAGCAACATTGGCTTGGGAGAAAAAAGGATTTCCACTTAATGTGTCTTTCGATGTGACACCTATTGTATTAAATGATTGGAGAGCAAAGGCTAAAGGGCAAGCAGGATTTCAACGACAAAACTGGGAACAAGCAGCAAATTTTGCTCTTAACAATGGAGGTAATTTAACTGAAGCTTTAGGATGGATTGATAGTGCAATTGCTGGGCAATTTTTTAGCCAGAAGACATTTAATAATTTACAAATCAAAGCACAGATTTTAGATAAACTTGGAAAAACAAATGAAGCTACGGCAGTTATGGATGAGGCTTTGCCACTTGCTACCATTTTTCAGGTGCATCAATATGGAAGAACATTAATTACTAAAGGTCAATTAGACAAGGCGCTTGAAGTGTTTTCTATGAATGCAGAAAAAAATAAAGATACGTGGCCAGTGCATTATGGTTTAGCTAGAGCTTATTCTGCAAAAGGCGAATATAAAGTAGCTTTAAAGCATTTAAGAAAAGCATTAGTAAATGCACCAAATGAGGCTAGTAAAGGAAGAGTTCAAGCTAATATTGACAAGCTTGAAAAAAATGAAGACATCAATTAGAAAACGATCAGTATTCGTTTTTAAAGCTCAACTTTTTAAGAATGTTGAGCTTTTTTTTATTTGATGCGATGACCTTGAGTCACAAATGATAAACCTTGTTGTCCCATTGTAGAATTCATAATACCTTCAAATAGCGGCTCTGGACAATTTTTTGGAATGTTCCACTCAAAAATAAAATTAGAGCCAGTACCTCCAGAAATGTCTTTTTCATTGATAATAATTTCAGTAGTTTCTAAAGGAGCCAGATAGATAGTAGTGTTGAAATATGTCCTTACAGACTTACCATGCGTATCAAAATATTCAGCCTTTAACAGATAAATGGTGTCTTTATCACTGGTATTTCGTAAGCTCACCATTGCAGTGAGGTTGTGTGTTTTGTGTTCCGATTGACTATAAATTTGAGAGTAAATTGAAAGATAGGTTTTTCCGTAAAGAAGGCTGTCAGTTGTATTAATCTTAATAGCTCGTTTTGCCCAGTTTTCAGGATTTATTGAGCTGATTTCTTGATTTGATTCATCGCAACTAAAAATTAAGGCACCACAAACAAGGCATAAAATAAATACTTTCATAGTTAATTGAATTAATTTATCCGTGAATACTTTCTGATTTTCCATAGCTTTTAATGAGTTCGCCTTCAAATTCAACTAAATCTTTCCAGCGTTGATCAACGTCGATATTTTTACCGTATTTTCTAGCAAATGTAATGAAAGTCGTATAGTGTCCAGCTTCGCTAACCATTAAATCAAAATAAAATTTTGATAATTCAGGATCTTTAATCCGTTGAGATAGTATTTTGAAACGCTCACAACTTCTAGCTTCAATCATTGCTGAAAACAATAAGCGATCTACCATGCTCTGTAAATGGTTTCCACCTTTATTCATAAATTTGTAGAGCTCATTAACATAGCTGTCTTTACGCTCTCTTCCTAATTTGTAGCCACGCGCTTTGATGATATCATGAACCATTTGAAAATGTTCAAGCTCTTCTTTGGCTAATTCTAGTAAATCGGTTACTAAATCTTCGTACTGCGGATTATGAGTGATAATAGTAATGGCATTAGTTGCAGCTTTTTGTTCGCACCAAGCGTGATCTGTAAGGATTTCTTCAATATTATCTTCGGCAATAGTAGCCCAACGAGGATCGGTTTCTAGTTTTAGGTGTAGCATGCTCATTCTTTGCTATTTAAGTTGTGTAAAGATAGAAAATCTCTATATAGTTGATTGTATATTAATCGAGAATTTGATTGTGCTTTGTTAGTTTTATTTAAACAACTAACTAATATAATTCCAGATATTCTTGTACTTGCTGAGTTGTCTATACGTGTATAGAATAATTTTATTTTCGTTTAAGGCAAGGGAAGGGTCAGCATTCAATATTCGCTTCGCATAAAAGCGAGCACTTTGCAATATGTCTTTGTCTTTAATAATGTTTGCGATTTTTAGGTTTAAAATCCCACTTTGTTGGGTTCCCATAATGTCACCTGGACCACGAAGTCTTAAGTCCACTTCAGCAATTTCAAAACCATCGCTAGTTCTAGTCATAGTTTCTAAACGTACTTTGCTATCCTGACTTAATTTGTGTCCAGTCATTAAAATGCAATAACTCTGTTCAGCTCCACGACCGACACGACCTCTAAGTTGATGTAACTGTGATAAACCAAAGCGTTCGGCACTTTCGATAATCATAACAGAAGCGTTAGGAACATTAACGCCAACTTCAATAACCGTTGTGGCAACCATGATTTGGGTTTCCCCTTTAACGAAGCGTTGCATCTCATAATCCTTATCTGCAGGCTTCATTTTTCCGTGAACTATTGAAATTTGATAGGTTGGCATTGGAAACTCTCTAACAATACTCTCATAACCATCCATTAAATCTTTGTAATCTAATTTTTCGCTTTCTTGAATTAAAGGGTAAACAATATAAACCTGTCTGCCTTTGTCAATTTCATCACGAATAAAACGTAAGACTTTGAGTCGATTTTTATCATATCGATGTACCGTTTTTATGGCTTGTCTTCCAGGTGGTAATTCGTCAATAATTGAGATGTCTAAATCGCCATAAACAGACATCGCTAAAGTTCTCGGAATTGGTGTTGCAGTCATCACTAAAATGTGTGGAGGAGAAGTGTTTTTTTTCCATAATTTTGAACGTTGTGCGACTCCAAATCTATGTTGTTCATCAATAATTGCAAGTCCTAAATTCTTAAATTTCACCTTATCTTCGAGCAGTGCATGAGTGCCGATTAGGATCTGTAAATTGCCATTTTCGAGTGATTCGTGAATTTTTCGCCTTTCTAAAGTAGTGCTTGAACCTGTTAGCAGTGAAATACTGATATTCAATTTGTTACATAATTCATGTAATCCTTGGTAGTGTTGGACTGACAAAATTTCAGTCGGAGCCATTAAACAGGCTTGAAAACCATTATCAAGCGCCATTATCATTGACATGAAGGCAACTATTGTTTTTCCAGAACCAACATCACCTTGTAGTAAGCGATTCATTTGGGCATTACTTCCTAAATCTTTTCTTATTTCTTTTAAAACACGTTTTTGGGCATTGGTTAAATCGAATGGCAAATGGTCGTTGTAAAAGGTGTTGAAATATTTTCCAACAGATTCAAAAGGAAACCCTTTTATTTTAGATTTATGAATTAAATTCTTGAGAATTAATTGCAGTTGAATGTAGAATAATTCTTCAAATTTTAGACGAAATTCTGAGCGTGCTAAAAGCTCTTGATTTTTTGGAAAATGTATGTTAAAAAGCGCTTCACTTTTCGATAGTAATTTGAGCTCTGAAATTAGGTTTTCGGAAAGTGTTTCTTCAAATCGTCCTTTGGTTTCTATAAACAGGCTTTGCATAATTTTGGTCATTACGCGATTTGTGATGCCTTTATTTGATAGTTTTTCGGTTGAAGGATAAATAGCTTGCATCGACGAGCGAAGATTTTGCTCATGTTCGTTCAATAATTCTAAATCGGGATGAGGTAAGCTAAAAACGCCATTAAACCAATTGATCTTACCAAATATTACATAAGGTGTGTTGATTTTTATGCTATCTCTAATCCATTTTTGGCCACGAAACCATACAAGTTCCATGCGTCCAGTATCGTCTTCAAAAGTTCCAACAAGTCTTTTGCCACGCTTTTGTGCTACCTCTTTGAATCCAGTAATTTTTCCAACGATTTGAATTTCAGCGCTATTTCTTTGTAAATCTTTTATTTTGTAGTACTTGGTTCGGTCTAAATAGCGATTTGGAAATAGATTTATCAAATCCTGATACGTATGAATTCCTAATTCGCTTCGAAGTAATTCAGCACGATTAGGACCAACACCTTTAAGGTAATCTATTGGAGTTTGAAGATTGGTACTCATTCTTTCAAAATTATCACTTTTTTCTAATGTATTAATGCTAATTTTATGTTTTCAGAAATATTAAAGTATTTAATCTTTACCTTGTAATTAAAATCTAATCAATTTATGACAACTAGAAATTTAAAAAAGAGTCTTGGAATACTTGTATTCGTGCTAGGCTTATTGTTTATTGTTAATTGCAGTGGTGACGACACTTCGAGTAATGAGGTTCAGCAACAAATTATTACACCAAGTATGTCAGTGAATAATATGAGTTTTAATTTTGTTGGCACTCAAGTTTCCAGTAATTCAGATTCATTTATACTTTTTGTTAATGGCGACAATTTAGAGTCGTTAATTAATATAACATCAACTGAAGGTTTTCAAGTGTCTTTAGATGGAACGACTTTTTCTAATTCGTTGCAAATTGCATCTGAATCTGTAAATGGTCAAACTTCTGTATTTGTCAGATTTTCGCCAATGGCAATTGGAAGTGTTACAGGAACATTAACTGTAGCTAATTCTGAAACAGATAATATTGTTGTATCGTTGGCTGGTGTGGGCTTGCCAATCGTTCATAATTATTCCACGTTTGTGTCAGAACGACTTGCTTTTGGAGGAGGTTTTAGTCAATCTTCAACACAAGTCTTTAATTTACATGATGATTTAACAAGTATTGAAACTATAAAAATGTTTGTTAAGCTTAGGTGTCCTGCAGGTGGTTGTGATGAATGGGATGTGTATGCCAATGTGAAAGTGAAAGATGATGCTTCAGGTGAATTGTATGAAATTGGTCGATATATAACGCCTTATTGGAATGATAATAGTCAGTTAAATAGAGGGTTTGAGTTCGATGTAACCGATTTCAAATCGTTACTAACGGGTTCGACGGAATTGAGAATTAGGACAGAATGTTGGAATGCTAATGGTTATGAGGTTTCTGTAGAATTCGATTATATTGAAGGAACGCCAGATTATCCATATTATGCAGTGTCGAGAGTATTGGCTTATGATGATTGGTCATCTTCTGGTGTGCCTTATGGAGTAGCTCACAGTTTTGACCTAACAAGATCTGTGTCAATTCCTGCGAATACTGAAAGTACACATTTGAGAACAATAATCTCAGGTTGGGGTCATGCAACACCAAATGATTCTGATGGAAGACCATGTGCTGAATGGTGTTATAGAACGCATGACGTGAAAATTGATGGAGCTCCAATGTTCCAACATAATTTATCGCCTTTAGGATGTGCTTCTAATCCTGTTAGTAATCAGAATCCTGGAAATTGGCAACCAGATAGAGCAGGTTGGTGCCCAGGAATGGTTGTACCTGCACGTTTAAATCAGTTTAACTCTTCTATGGCTGGAAGTTCATTTTCTTTTGAATATGATTATGAAGACTGGATTAGTGATATAGCTGGTGGTAATGCTTTTTATGCAACATCAACTTTTGTGGTAGTAAAAAGTAATACGCCAATAAGTAAGCCAGTGGTTTCAGATTAAATAGCATTTAATAAGAATCAAAAGAGCACGTTTTAAAAGTGCTCTTTTGATTTGTTAAGATTAATATTTTTATGGTAAAGAGCTTAAATATTGTATTTTGCTTAGATATTTAATGATTCGATTATTTTGAAATTAAAATTCAGGTATAAATGAAAGCGTTAGTCATATCAGGAGGAGGAAGTAAAGGAGCTTTTGCTGGAGGTGTTGCACAATACTTAACCAAGGATTTAGGGCATAATTATGATTTGTTTTTAGGGACTTCAACTGGAAGCTTACTTGTTCCGCATTTGGCAGTTAATGATGTAGGTAAGTTGTATAATGTTTTTACCAATGTAGAGCAAGGAGATATTTTTAGTGTTAGTCCTTTTGTTCAGCGCCAGAAAGGTAATCGCGAATATGTGTCTATTGATTTTGTGAATTCATTATGGCAATTTATCAGGATGAAGCGAACATTTGGAGAGAGTAAGTCATTAAAGCGATACATTAAACGAAACTTCACGAAAGAGGAGTTTGATAAAATTAGAGAAACAAAGGAAGATGTCGTGGTTACGGTTTCAAATTTATCTATGAATCGTGTCGAATATAAATCTATTAAAGAATTTGATTACGAAGAGTTTTGTAACTGGATTTGGATTTCATGTAATTATATTCCGTTTATGTCTTTAGCTAAAGTAAATGGCTATGAATATGCTGATGGTGGGTTGGGTTGTGTAATTCCAATTCGCGAAGCTATTGAACGTGGCGCAACAGAGGTTGACGCTATTGTGTTGGAGTCTGAGAATTTGAAAAAACAAAAAGTCTTAGGTAAAAATCCGTTTTCTTTAATGCTGAGTTTGTTTGGTCATCTTTTAGATCAAGTTGAAAAAAATGACATAGCAATAGGTAAGCTTGCTGCCAAAAATAAGGGTGTAAAGCTCAATTTATATTATACGCCTACTAGTCTTACGGAAAACTCTTTAATTTTTAGTAAGCGTTTAATGGTTAAATGGTGGGCACAAGGCTATGAGTATGCTAAAAGCAAGCATGAAAATCATGTTCCCGAGTAAGTTGGTGTTACCAGATTTCTGAAACTTCTTCTTTTATAAAAGATAGTGCAGCGTCACTTGGAGATCGCTTATCCATCATGTCGCTCAAAATAACTTCTCTGAGTTTGTCTGCTGAATCTACTTTGTCAGATAATGTAGATTTTCTAATCATTTGAATGGTTGCATTTTTTGCAGTAGAAGTGATGCTCCAGCACTTGTCTGTAACATAGATTTGTTGTGCTAAATTATGGTCAAATTCTTGTTCGATATTTGCTATAAGTAATGATTCGTAATCTGCTTTATTTGAAGAAGTTGGCTTTACTCTTAAAAGTAGTTTTGAAGGCTTTATCCTTTCTAAAAAAAGAGAGATGCGTTCATAGGCTTGAAGTCGCATTGGTAAGGCATCTTTTTGCAGGTCTTTTTGTATAAGAAAATTTCGACGATTATTTTCATTTTCAACATGTTCTCTAAAAAATAAAAAAGCAATTCCTCCTGTAATAATTGCAGGTACGCAATATAATAATAAGCCTAAGATGTCTAATTCCATAATTGGTGTTATGTGTTTTTAATTTACGGTTTCTGAATATTTTAAATTACCTCCCAAAAATATGCAATCTTTTAAATCTTGCATAGTTGTAAAAGGAACAATTGTTTTGTTGTACATAAAAGTTGCACTTAACTCTTGGGATAAGTTATGATCTTCAACATTAACTTCGACATCGTCCATATTAAATTGGCAAGGATGCTCGTGTCCAGCTGCATGAGTGATTTCAATTAACTCCTTTTTAAAAAATTTAAAATAATGTGCTAGGCGTTCAGACTTTAATGGCACATTGATTCCATTTTGTAGCCATTTACTTTGGGTTGCAACACCAGATGGACAACGATTGGTATGACAAATTTGGGCCTGGATACAACCAATACTCATCATAGCTTCTCGAGCGACGTTAATGCAATCTGCTCCCATTGCAAATGCCATAGCAGCCTTGGCAGGAAATCCAAGTTTTCCACTTCCAATAAATACTATTCGGTCTGTTAGTCCTTTATTTTGAAACACTTTGTATAAATCACCAAAACCATATACCCAAGGTAAGCTTACATGGTCAGCAAAGCTTGGAGGAGCAGCACCAGTACCACCTTCACCGCCATCTACGGTAATAAAATCTGGACCTTTACCTGTTTTCTCCATGATATCTGCAAGCGCTTTCCATTCATCTAATTTTCCTATAGCAGCTTTTATGCCCACAGGTAAACCAGTTTGTTCAGCGATATCTTCTATAAAATCTAAAAGTTCTGGAACATTGGAGAAGGCCTTGTGATTTGGTGGCGATAAGACGTCTTTACCGACTTCAACACCTCTAATTTCAGCAATTTCTTCCGTAATTTTTGCACCAGGAAGAACACCGCCTTTACCAGGTTTAGCGCCTTGAGAGAGTTTAATTTCTATGGCTCGAATAAACGGATAGTCTTCTACTAATTTTACCATTTTTTCCATGGAAAAACCACCATCATCCGCACGAACCCCAAAATAGCCTGTTCCAAAGTGAAATACTACATCACCACCATTTTTATGATAAGGAGATAAGCCACCTTCACCTGTGTTATGATATGCATGAGCAATTTTAACGCCTTTATTCAAAGATTCTACAGCTTTGGCAGATAATGAGCCGAAACTCATTGCAGATACATTAATAACAGAAGCTGGACGGTAGGGTTTACGCCTTTTATTATATGCTCCCATAACTTTTGCGCATGGTAGAAATGTTTTATCAATAGTATTAGGATGATTTTCATCAATTTTATAAGGCATCATCGCATTGTTTATAAAGATATGCTGATGTGCATAAATGTCACGATCTGTTCCAAAGCCTTCATAATTATTTTCTTTTTTTGCTGAAGCATAAATCCAACCGCGTTCAATTCTATTAAAAGGTAATTCTTCTCTATTGTTGGATACAAAATATTGACGCATTTCAGGACCAATGCTTTCAAGAAGATAACGTATATGACCTACGATTGGAAAATTATGGCTTATGGTATGTCTCCTTTGAAAAAAGATATCACGAATAGCAATTATTGCTAACACAATTATAATCCATAACCACCAAGGAATATTTGAAAGTGTTTCTAAAATTAAATCCATTTATTGTTGGTTTAAATAATCTATTGTCATTTGAGTTAATGCTTTGACACCTAGTAATAAACCGCTTTCATCGACATAAAAACTAGGTGTGTGATGTGGGTGTGATTCAGTATTACCTTTGGTCATAACGCCAAGATAAAAATAAAAACCAGGAATTTCTTCTTGAAAATATGAAAAATCTTCACCTATGGTTTCTGCTTTAATCTGAATCACTTTATCAGCACCAGCAGCTTTTTTTAAACTTGGTAACATGTCACGAACTAAATCGTGATCGTTATAAGTAATTGCAGTTTGATTTCTGAACGAGATTGTAGCTTCACCACCATAAGCTTTGGCAATTGTTTCTGTCATTTCAGTCATACGCTTAATAATTAAAGCTTTCATTTCTGGATCTAAAGTTCTTACTGTCCCTACTAGTTCTGCAGTTTCTGGAATGATATTAAATCGAACACCACTTGTTATTTTTCCAACGGTAATTACTGCCGCTTCATTAATTAGCTTAGATTCTCGACTAATAATAGTTTGTAATCCATCAATAATTTTTGCAGAAATTAATATTGGGTCAACACCAAGCCAAGGTGCAGCTCCATGCGCTTGTTTTCCTTTTACATTAATCACAAAGCGTTCTACAGCTGCCATTGCGCCTCCTGGTTTGTAATGAATTTGTCCAACCTCTACCATTGATCTTAAATGTAAACCAAAAATAACATCGACTTTTGGGTTTTCAAGAACACCTTCTTTAATCATTAATTTGGCTCCACCTTCTTCTCCTGGAGGAGGACCTTCTTCTGCAGGTTGAAAAATAAATTTCACTGTTCCTTTTATTTTATCCTTATTTTTTGATAGAATTTCAGCAACAGACATTAAAATTGCAGTATGACCATCATGACCACAAGCATGCGCTACACCAGTTTCATTCCCTAAGAATTGAGTTGTGACGTTAGATTTAAAGGGTAAATCGTTGTCTTCAGTAACAGGAAGTGCATCAATGTCTGCTCTTAGAGCTACAACTTTTCCTGGTTGATTCCCTTTTAATATTCCAACAACTCCTGTGATTGCGACACCAGTTTGAACGTCTAATCCTAATGACTTGAGATGCGTGGCAATTTTTTCAGCAGTTTTAAATTCCTGATTTGATAACTCTGGATGTTCATGAAAATCGCGACGCCATTCAATGAGTTTAGATTCTATGTCAATAAATTGAGTTTCTAAATCATTTTGGGCAAATGTGCTTGTAATTCCTAATAAGAGAAAGGCATATAGGATTTTCATAATTGTGTTTTTTGTTTAAAAACCTAAATATATATCAAAAAAGAAGAGTTGCAATGATTGTTTATAATTATTGATAAAAGCACTACCTAAAACCTATTGCAAATAGTTATTTTTATCATTCTAAAAACGATAATGAATTGGAAAAATATTTAAGTCAGTTAAATGACGCGCAATTAGCACCAACGTTACAAAAAGATGGTCCGATGATCATAATTGCTGGTGCAGGTTCAGGTAAAACGCGGGTATTGACTTATAGAATTGCATATTTAATGAGTCAAGGTGTGGATGCGTTCAATATATTAGCATTAACCTTTACTAATAAGGCTGCCAAAGAAATGAAAGGCAGAATTGCAGATATTGTAGGTGATAGTGAAGCTAAAAATCTTTGGATGGGAACATTCCATTCTGTGTTTGCTAAGATTTTACGATTTGAAGGTCATCATTTAGGCTTTCCAAGTAATTTTACCATTTACGATACACAAGATTCTCAAAAATTATTAGGCTCAATCATTAAAGAAATGGGCTTAGATAAAGACATTTATAAAACCAAACAGGTTTATAGTCGTATTTCATCCTATAAAAATAGTTTGATTACGGTTAAGGCTTATTTTAAAAACCCTGAACTTATTGAAGCTGATACTGCAGCAAGACGACCAAGAATGGGTGAAATTTATAATAATTATGTCGACCGTTGTTTTAAAGCTGGAGCAATGGATTTCGATGATTTATTACTAAGAACAAATGAGCTATTGACGCGTTTTCCAAATGTATTGGCTCAATACCAAAATAAGTTTAGATATATTTTAGTCGATGAGTATCAGGATACCAATCATTCGCAATATTTAATAGTACGAGCCTTGTCTGATCGATTTCAAAATATTTGTGTTGTTGGTGATGATGCGCAAAGTATTTATGCGTTTCGTGGTGCTAATATCAATAATATTCTAAATTTTCAGAAGGACTACGATGACGTAAAAGTGTATCGACTGGAACAGAATTATCGATCAACAAAAAACATTGTTGGTGCTGCAAATTCAGTGATTGAACATAACAAAACGAAATTAGATAAAATCGTTTGGACCGCAAATGTAGAAGGTGAAAAAGTAAAAGTTAACCGCTTGATGACAGATGGTGATGAGGGTCGTTTTGTAGCGAGTTCTATTTTTGAGAACAAGATGCAGCATCAGCTTCCAAATAGTGATTTTGCGGTTTTATATAGAACTAATGCACAATCTCGTGCAATTGAAGATGCGCTTCGGAAACGAGATATTCCTTATCGTATTTATGGTGGATTGTCATTTTATCAACGAAAGGAAATTAAAGATGTTACTGCATATTTACGCTTGATATTAAATCCTGCAGATGAAGAAGCTCTAAAACGAGTGATTAATTATCCTGCAAGAGGTATTGGTCAAACAACCATAGATCGACTAGTTGTTGCGGCAAATGGATATAACAGAACTATTTTTGAAGTCCTTCAAAATATTGATAAAATTGACATTAATATCAATAAGGGTACAAAAAACAAACTCAAAGATTTTGTTACGCTTATTGAAAGTTATCAAGTGATGAATCAAACTGCAAATGCTTTTGATTTGACCGAACATGTGACTAAATCTAGTGGTTTAATTAGAGAGGTCAATAAAGATGGCACACCCGAAGGACAAGTCCGTTTAGAAAATGTTGAAGAATTATTAAATGGTATTAAGGATTTTGTTGAGGGTCAAATTGAAATTGCTGACGCTGGAGATACGTTAGCTGAATTTTTAGAAGATGTTGCTTTGGCTACAGATTTAGATGGCGATAAAGGAGATCCAAATCATGTGGCTTTGATGACCATTCACCTAGCGAAAGGACTAGAATTTCCGTATGTGTATATTGTAGGAATGGAAGAAGACTTGTTTCCTAGTGCCATGAGTATGAATACAAGAAGTGAGTTAGAGGAGGAGCGACGATTATTTTACGTGGCGCTTACTAGAGCAGAAAAGCAAGCCTATTTAACCTATACATTATCTCGTTATCGTTGGGGAAAATTGATAGATGCAGAACCAAGTCGATTTATTGAGGAAATAGATGATCAATTTGTAGATGTGTTAACACCAATTCATGAACCACGACAAAACCCGATGCTCTCTGCTGATATTTTTGGAGATATTGAACCTAATCGCATTCGATTTAAAAAACCTATAAAACGAAAAACGGAAGCTAAGCCTCCAAAGTTTGTAGCGCCTAAAAACTTAAAGCCAGTTGCTAAATCCTCTGGTTCTAACGATAAAACGAATCTATTTGACGGCAAATTGGCCGTTGGGAATGTTGTAGAGCATGCTCGTTTTGGTAAAGGCGAAGTATTAAAAATAGAAGGTAAAGGCGCAGATGTAAAAGCGGAAATTAATTTTGAAGTTGGAGGCGTAAAAAAGCTATTACTTCGATTTGCTAAGTTGGATGTATTAGGATAATTATCGAATCATACATACCGAATTGACATTGCCTACGCCATCATACTCTTTCACAGAATTATCAGGATCAAGAATCCAATTTCCATCGATAATAAATTTATAATGATGTTTCCCAGCAGGTAATGGTAATCTATATTTCCAATAACCGTTATCGGTTTTAGTCATTTGAAATTCACTTTCATTCCAATTATTAAAAGTGCCAGAAAGGATCACAACATTGGCATCTTGAAAGCCTTTTAGGAGAAATGTTTCGTATTTACCAACGTTTATATGAGAGTTGTATTCATCAAATTCATTTCTAACTTTATCAGGATTTGAAGGGTCTTCCATCCAATTCCCATCGACTATAAATCGATATTCATAGTCTCCAGGTCTCATTTTAACCTTTAGTTCCCAGCCATTTTCAATTTTATACATTTTAAACAGATGTTCATTCCATTTATTAAAAGAACCAGAAACAATAACTTTCTTAGCATCATCATAACCTCTTAATCTGAATCGCACATTGCCATTATTGTCAGGATAAGCATTCGGAAACATTTTAAGATTGTAAACATGAAGATCCTCACCATTAACACCTTTTGCATCAACAGTATTAGATGCAGAATGTGTTGGTTCTGCCCAGTATTCATTATTAACAACAAACTTAAACTGCCAAGTAAATTCACCTTCAAATTTGCTTAGTGGTTTTTGCAATTGATAGGTGTTTTCATCGATTTTGGTCATTTTCCAATCGTACTTTGACCAATTATTGAATTCTCCAGACACCACCACGTTTTCAACAGTTAAGTCATCAAAACTAATTCTGTTTCCGTGAGAATCATGTGATAATATGTCGTAATCGGATCTATGAAATGTAAATACAACATTGTCATTTTCGATGGTATATCCTTTTAGATTTTGAGCAAAAGTAGAGCACATCGTGCTAACGAATAAGAGAAAGATAATATATAAAGACTTTGTTGTCATTGTCTGTATAAAGGATTCTTTACAAAGTAAAGCTTTTCTTTTTTATAATTTATAATTGTTCGTTGTTGCCTAAAAAATTCATATCCTAAAACACCATCTAAATTGGTTCCAAAAGCTTGGTTCATTTGGTTGAGATTTGTCAAAATCGTTTGCATAGGTCCAAAGTAAATGGTCTCAGTTAATTTTACACGATACAATTTTCCTGCCAAAACCTCAATTTTTTTTCCACTCGCGCCAATTAATTGTATGCGTCGTTTAGGAAAAAATTGTTTCAACGCCTCTTTGTTAATTTTTTTATTGAGCTGATTATATTCAGCAGCTGTATCTAATCCAAATTTTAAAGATTGATTACTAATGGATGCTTCTATAACAATGGTGTGTTTTTTTAGTTTGAAATCGATACTATCTATTATTTTTTCAAGGTATACAGAGTCGTCAAGTTTTTCGCCTTGGGCATTTACTTTAGTAAGCGTAATTTGATTAAGATACATATCTATAAAAACCTCGTAGTCTTTCAATATGTCGTAACCTATAATACCTAAGAGATGCATTTTTTTACTAAGTTCAATATGTGATAAATCAATTACATCTGAATGCATGTTGTGAATAACTAAATCTTCAATAATAAACTCTCGTAATTGTTTTTCTAATGGGTTATCAATAACATCAATAACACCTGTAGTCTGTTTGAGTGGATTTAATTTTGAATTCTGACCTTTAAAATGGTTTTTGTTTAAGATAAGAGATTCAGAACCTGTATCAATAATAAAGTTCCCTTTTTGATCTAGAAGTTGTGCTTCTATAACAATAAGATGATCAACTAGTTTAAATGGAATTCTGGTCGTATTACTATTTAATAATTCAGCCTGTGGAAACGAAAGTACTTGGTATGTCTCTTCGTTTAAACTGAATAATGGCAACGTGCAAAATAATAATATGTAGAAAGTAATCCGCATATTATATAGACGCTTATTTTAAGAAGATGTTACAGTGGATTATTCTAAATGTGTTTCAGTAAAGAGTTTTAATTTAGACCAAGTGTCAAGCAAGTTTAAACCAACCCAACCATGACCTTCATTTTCGTAAAGCGTAAATTCATGAATGATGCCTAATGTTTCTAATTGAGCATTCATATCGACACCTTGAGAGGTTGGAACCAAAGGATCTAGACCACCATAAAATAGTATTGTTGGTGGTGCAGATGCAGTTACTCGATGTAACGGACTAGAGTTTTCTAGATAATCAGTAGTGATATCATCACCAAAAATCTCAAAGAGTGGAGCATAAATTGGGTTATCTGTATATTCAGGATCCGCCAAATTAGTTGGACCAACAATACTGCATACCATTTTTACATCATTATCTGAATCTAGTGTATAACTCCATAGTAATGCTAAATGACCTCCTGCACTTACACCTGTAAAACCAAAATCATTAGAAATGGTATAATCATTTTGATTAGCCTTTAAAAAATTTATGACAGCACTAATATCGTCAGTTTGCATTGGAATTGGTAAATTGTTTTGATCGGCAAGTCTATAATTAAGGTTCACTATCGCGATATCTGGTTGCTCTTGGAGTAAGACGTCTTTGTAAGGATTCATATCTGCTTTGTCACCTGAAGTCCATCCACCACCATGAACTAATATCATAACCTTTGTGTTTAAGGTTCTTCCAGCTGGTAAATAGATATCAAAAACCTGATTGCTATCACTGCCATAAGATACATTTAGATCTTGCCTAAATTCTAAAGCTGTTGAGTCTTGAGGATCATTAAGTGTTGAAGAATCATCATCTGAACAAGATACTAGTCCAAATGAAATAAAAAGAAATAGAAAGGTGTATTTAATGGGCTGCATAATAAAATAATTAATTACTTTGTAAACATAATAGCAAGATACTTATTATGGCTGAATTAATTCGAATTTACAAGGAAAACCCTAATCCTAAAGAGATTAGAAAAGTTGTTGAAGTGCTAAAACGAGGTGGATTAATTATTTATCCCACAGATACCGTTTATGGTTTGGGTTGTGACATAACTAATATCAAAGCTCTAGAGAAAATAGCAAGGATTAAAGGAGTTAAATTAGAGAAATCTAATTTTTCATTTATTTGTCATGATTTAAGTAATTTAAGTGATTATGTTAAACAAATAGATACAGCCAAATTTAAAATATTAAAGCGTGCACTTCCTGGAGCCTATACGTTTATCCTTCCAGGTTCTAAAAGTTTGCCACATCCCTTCAAAAAGAGAAAAACTGTTGGTATTCGTGTACCAGATAATTCTATTGCTTTAGAAATTGTTAAACAACTTGGTCATCCAATTGTTTCGACATCTATTTATGATGAAGATGAAATTATTGAATATACTACAGATCCAGAGTTGATTCTTGAAAAATGGGATAATCTTGTAGATTTGGTAATTGATGGTGGTTATGGAGACAATGAAGCATCTACTGTTATTGATTTGTCTGAAGATGAGCCTGTAATTATTAGAGAAGGCAAAGGGAGTTTAGAGATTTTTTAAGCATAAAAAAGCCCAACCTTTCGATTGAGCTTTATTAACTATTCTGAATTCTCTGAATTAATTACCAGCAGATAAATTTTTCATTTCTTCTTCAACCATTTCATAGAATTGGTCAATTTTTGGTAATACCACAATTCGAGTACGTCTGTTTTTTGCTTTGTTGTCAGCCGTATCATTTTCTACTAAAGGTACATGATAACTACGACCAGCAGCAATAAGTTGTTGAGGATTCACTTTAAGTTCTTCTAAAACACGGACAACAGATGTTGCACGTTTTACACTTAAATCCCAGTTGTCAACTAACACACCTTTTGAGTAAGGTACATTGTCTGTGTGAGATTCTACCATAGCTTCAAAGTTAGGTTTGCTGTTAATTACGGCAGCAACTTTTGCTAAAAC
This sequence comes from Psychroserpens sp., assembly GCF_034670085.1. Classification (GTDB taxonomy): domain Bacteria; phylum Bacteroidota; class Bacteroidia; order Flavobacteriales; family Flavobacteriaceae; genus Psychroserpens. Next base: position 117,078 of record NZ_JAXMOD010000008.1, read on the forward strand.
ATCTTTTGCTTTAGTTGTTACATTATAGCTTCCTGACTGAAATAATAATTTATCAGCAATAGAAATAAATACAACGCCTTTCTCTACATTAACTTCAATGTCTGGATCACTAATTCCTACAGCTTTTTTCAAACTAGATACAATTGCTAAGGTTACACTATCCTTTTTAGTTAAAGCGTCTTGTAAACGCGTGATTTTTAAATCTCTCTCTTTTAAGCTCTCCAATGACTTTTCAAGATTTTCAGCACCTTTTTGAGTCAAAGTTGTTAAGTTTCCTTTGGTGTCAATTAAATCTTGATTCGATTTACGTAAATCAGCTAACTGATCTTTCATTGTTTCAACACGTGCTTGTGCAGCAGCTTTGTCAGATAAACAAGAATTTAATTTCACAGTTGCAGAATTCAATAAATCCTGAGTTTTTTTGTGTTCTTCTTTTAGTGCCATATGATCTTTCTTAGACACACATGAAGTCAAAATGAACATCCCAGCAACACTTAATAGCATTAATTTTCTCATAATAAAGTTTAATAATTAGTTGTTATTTAACATACCAAAATTATGTAAAAGAATAATCCTTAAGACCATCTTTAACTAAAATTTTAACAGTTTTATGAACAATTAAAAAATATGGCGTTTTCTAATGAAGTAAGACCAAACAATAGATGTTGTTTTGCAGTAGTTTTTTTTCTTCGGAAGTTGTTTTCGTTGTTTCAATAGTCGATTTAGGTTAGCATAAAAACTAAAATGTGCTTTTAAAATCGCAAGAAAATGTGAAAATTTTAAACTGAGCAGGAACTTTATGCCAGCAATACCATCTAAAATTAATCTGATGACGATAATTCCGAAAAGAAAGCCTTGTGCATTTTTAATTAAGGTAAATAAACTATTCCTGAAGTTGAGATAGGTTTTCTTTGGGTTTAAAGCACTTAGCGTTGCACCTCCAACATGATATACCCTTGATGTGCCAATATATTTGGCAGTAAATCCTGAATTAAAGGCGCGCCAACACAAATCGATTTCTTCAAAATGAGCAAAATAGGACTCATCAAAACCGTTTAATGTATCAAAAGTTGATTTTCTAATAAAGAAACAAGCTCCTGAAGCCCAAAAAATAGTTTGGGTGTCATCGTATTGCCCATGGTCTTCTTCAATAGTATCAAAAATTCGACCTCGACAGAACGGATACCCATACTTATCGATAAATCCACCAGCTGCTCCAGCGTATTCAAAATGTGTTTTCTTTTTGAAATCTAAAATTTTAGGCTGAATAATAGCGGTATTTATATCTGACTGAAACTCTTCAATAATAGGAGTGAGCCAATTCTGTGTCACTTGGATATCACTATTAAGTAAGCAAAACACATCAGCTTCAATATGTTTTAAGGCGTCATTATAGCCTTTAGCGTAGCCACCATTAACCGTATTCTGAATAATTTGTACTTGTGGAAATTGGTGTTTTAAAAACGCAATTGAATCATCAGTTGACGCATTATCTGCGACGTAAATATCTGCTTCTTGTGAAAACGTAATAACTGAAGGTATAAATTGCTCAAGCAATTCCTTTCCATTCCAATTTAATATGACGACTGCGAGTTTCATTTATAATCTGGAATATCTTTTAAAAACTCATAGCGTTCATTCTTAAAATCCATCATACAATAATAATGATTAATTCCGTTAGTTACCATCAAAAAACTAGCATTTAAAGTTAGATTATATCTTGCAATCTGATCAAAAGTAGTTTGGTCTATTTTAATTTTATGTGATTTACATTCTACAATAAGATGAATACTTCCGTCGGGATTAAATATGACAATATCATAGCGTTTTGTTAAGCCATTAACTTTGAGTTCTTTTTCAACATTAATTAAAGATTTTGGATAATTTTTATGCTGAATTAAATACTGAACGCAATGTTGACGTACCCATTCTTCGGGTTGTAGAATGATGAATTTTTTACGAATCTCATCGAAAATAGAAACTTTATTTTCGTTACTTTTGAAACGGAATTCAAACTTTGGAAAGTTGAGTTCGTGCATATAAATAAGTTCAGTTTTTTTCAAAGTTAACTTACAATACAGAAATACCAAAAACCAAACGCTTTTTTTGGAATTTGAATCTATAAAACAGGAATTTTACACACATTGGAAGACGTAAAGCAAATCGTTGCAGATATAAAAAAAGGTCAGATCAAACCCATTTATTTTTTAATGGGAGAAGAGCCTTATTATATTGATGCTATTTCAGATTATATTGAAACCAATGTTCTTGCCGAAGAGGAAAAAGGATTCAATCAAATGGTACTTTATGGTCGTGATGTTGCAATTGATGATATTGTGAGCAATGCTAAACGTTATCCTATGATGGCTGAACGTCAAGTGGTGATTGTAAAAGAAGCTCAAGATTTAGCACGAACGATTGATAAATTGGAGAGTTATGCTAAAAACCCACAACCAACAACGGTTTTAGTCATCAACTACAAATACAAAAAAATTGATAAGCGTAAGGCATTATACAAAACCATAAAGAAATCTGGTGTTGTTTTTGAAAGTAAAAAACTTTACGAAAATCAAGTGGCAGATTGGATACGTCGAGTACTTTCTGGACAGAATTATACAATTTCTCCAAAGGCTTCACAAATGTTGGTGGAGTTTTTAGGAACAGATTTAAGTAAAATCAATAATGAATTAGAAAAGCTTAAAATTGTGCTTCCTGAAGGAACTCAAATTTCTGCAGAACATATTGAAGAAAATATAGGTATAAGTAAAGATTACAATAATTTTGAATTGCGAAAGGCTATTGGTGAACGCAATAGTGTTAAGGTCTTCAAAATTGTAAATTATTTTGCAAATAATCCAAAAGACAATCCAATGGTTGTAACGGTATCGTTACTTTTTAGTTTCTTTTCTCAGTTATTGCATTTTCATGGTTTGCATGATAAAAATCCTAGAAACGTAGCTTCATCCCTAAAAATTAATCCGTATTTCGTAAATGAGTATGTGTCTGCCGCTCGAAATTTTCCGATGCGTAAAGTGAGTGGAATTGTCTCCATACTTCGTGAATTTGATGTGAAAAGCAAAGGTGTGAATTCTAATGCTGTGCCTCAAGGCGATTTGCTGAAAGAACTAATGGTAAAAATTTTATCTTAAACTACTATTCATCTGCTTCGCACCAAACTGCCAATTCATTTCCTGAAGGATCTAAAAATTGAAAACGTTTTCCGCCTGGAAAGGAAAAAATATCGACCGCTATTGTACCACCAAGATCTATGATGTTTTGTTTAATAGTTTCCAAATTGTTGTGATGTAAAACAATTAACGCACCATTTGTAATGGTATCATCTGTTTTTTCAAAACCACCTGAAACTCCACTGTCTTCAAACGCAGTATAATTTGGTCCATAATCGGTAAATGTCCAATTAAATGCTTTACTATAAAAGGCTTTAGTTTTATCTAAGTTGTTAGCTTTAAATTCGATATAATTAATGTGATTGTTTGTGGTGTTCATTATAGTTTAATTATCTAATTGAAATCGTAAGGTTGTTTTTAGTTTGTCTTGTGGCACTTTTCTAAAATCAGAAATATATATTTCTCTATGCATTTTTGATTTTCGGATTAAATTTTGGCTTTCAGCAAAGGCTTCCATTTTATCAAAACTTGCAGGTTCGCTATCATAGCTTCCAATATGCATCATTTGAATACATCGTCCTTCAGTTATGGTTTTGAATTCAACCTTATCTAAAAGAGGCACTGGTTTTTTCTTTTTTGCGACCTCCAACATGTCATTGAAGAATTCTCGACTTATAAAATCGGGCTGTCTAATCATGAGTTCAAATACTAAATCATTTTTATTTAGTTTTCCATTAAAGTTCTGTTTTGCTAAATCACTAATATCCCAAACACCTTCCAGTGGATATACAGTCCAATCTATATAATTATTGGGTTTGGTGTCTAATTTTTTGAGGTTCATTTTAATCGTGTAGGAAACAGCATATAATGCAGTTATATAATCTGCAAAGAATGCATCATTAGGATTTCCTTTACCACTAATGGTCACAAATTGAAATTCGGGAATTGTAATTAATTCTGGTTTAGTCTTAGGCAAATAAACGTTTTTTTCTTTTTTTCTCCATTCGTGTTTCATTTGTAGAGTATTTAGTATTAAATGTCATTCACTTACGGTTTTTCCACTCTCAAAATTTTCTCCATCTTTCGACCTTTTGCTAATTCATCAATTAGTTTGTCTAAATATCGTGCTTTCTGCGTTAATTTATTTTCAATGTCTTCAATGCGATAGCCACAAACAACTCCTTTTATAAGTTTTGCATTTGGATGTATGGTAGCTTTTTGATAAAACTCCTCAACAGTGACTTTTTCCTTGAGGAGCGTTTCAAGTTTGTTTTTGTCATATCCCGTTAACCACTCAATGACTTGATGTAGTTCATCTTCGGTTCTACCATTTCTTTCAATTCTATTTACGTAATGAGGATAAACAGATGCGAAAATCATTTTTGCAACACGCTCATCGTGATGGCTTGTGTCTTTCATAATGTCTAATTTATATGTATCCTAATTCTTCAATCATTAATCCAAAGTCGTATTGCAAATCCTCGTGCATTGCAGATACTAATTTTTCTGCTAAAGCGAGTTGTCTGTTATAGATATTGATTAAAGTAGTATTGTTTCTAATGCTTGGTTTAAAGTCTTTCAATTTGTCACAAAAATAGAGCAGTAACTCGGCTTCAGTTTCTTTTTTTAAGGAGTATCGTGCATATTTTTTGATGTTTCGTAAAATCTTCCGAACACTCTTTTTAATGTAAAAATAACTGTTAGTGTTTATCACTTCAAACTGAGCATCGATTTCAGCTTTTACAGTTTCAATATAGCCAGACTCGTCATGAGCTTCAAATAATAAATAGGTGAGGAGCTCTTTGTTTTCTTTCTTAAATTTTGAAAGTCGTAAACAAAGTTGCATCAACTCGTCAGAAGAACGATGTTGTAACTCTTTTTTTATGGTAACTACTGAAACTGCTTTCAAATTTTATAGTGTTTTCTAATGGTTTGTTTTACTCTAATAAGTCGTATAACACCAATTATGAGTATGATGGGTGATATAATTAATAACGCGACACCAAAGGCTTTTAATTCTGAAAAGAATTCAATCTTTAAAACGGTTAGTCCTGTTCCTAAAAACACAACAAAGGTTCTAAAGTAAGCTAAAAAGGTACGTTCGTTTGCAAGTTTTGTACGTTCAATAGCCAACCAATCCCTTGTGATTAATGTTTGTTGTTCTTTCATGAATTTAATGTCCTTTTAAAAGGTTCACGCTCACAGTTGCTAAATCACTGTCTGGAAATCTTGAAAAATAATTTGGATCTGGATGCAAGCCAGCTTCTTGAGCTACTTTATTAAATACATCAACTTCTAAGATATATTGATCACTATATCCATGTGTAGCATCATAAGCAGTAGCAGCTGTTTGTCCGATGTTTTGAGCAACTAATTTTGGACTAACGGTATGTAATTCAATCATAAGTAATCCAAAACGTTCTACATAAGGTTTCCATTTGGTCAAATGTTCTAATAATGAATCTTCAACAAAATTGTTGCTTAAACGTTTTCCATGACTAGCATAAGCTCCTGAAGAATCACTAACTCTACCAGTTTTATTTTGAGGTGCTTCCCAAATACGATTATGATCTAAAAACGTTCGAACGTTGAGTAAATCTTTAAGTTCAATATTATAATCTTCTTTTAAATCTTTGGCTAAAATATCTGGTCTTCCTATATCGCCCCAAATGACCTTTGCCCAAATATCGGCTTTAATTAGGTTTGCTCTGGTGACTTTTAAAGCTGCCTGATTAAAATCGGCTCCAACCAATAGCAATGGATGTTCATCGAGCATTTTCCCACGTTTGGTTTGGTATTCAATTACATCAAATATATGTTGAATAAAAGCACCATTTCCACAACCCATATCTAGAATACCTTTTGGCTGTTCTTCAATTGGTTTGTTAAATAGTTTTATGATGACTTGATCTATAACTTTAAAATAGGTGGAATGTGCGCCTCCACTTCCCCAGACATTCATTTCGCGATGGACATGTTTTTCGGTTTCATCAGGTGAATCTGTTTTTAAAACACTCGCATTTCCGAAGATTAAATCATCTAAATGAATAAAGGTTGGTAAATACGAAACTGTTACACCATAAGCACTCGCTCTCTTTGCGAAGAACAAACCTTCATTAGTAAATTGATAGGTGTTTTTCTTTTTAATAAACCACCCTAAATGTGAAAAGAAATCTAAAATCTTCTTAAAACTCTCAGGGTTTTTATGATATTCTTCAGCAGTAAAAGAGGCTTCCATAAAATATTTATGAAATAAACCATTCATTCCTAACCTAACAATGATGGGAGCAATAATAGCACCTTCAATATGTTTTAATATTTGATATTCTACTGAAGATTCTTCAGAAATGTCCATACCATATTGCGATTCAAAAGAGGTGAAGACTTTTTCTAAGATATGAAAGGCATCAATTCCTATGGGTTCATTAGATAATTTAACAGTGTATTTTAACAAATTTACAGCCTCTTCATAATGAGGTACTAATTTAAATGCGTGTGCACTTGACGCGTTGGTTTCATAAGACACCGAATTACTTTTATTATCCAAATGTTGAATTAACCAACCTTGTGAGGATAAAATTCGTAAGGCTACATTAAGATAGCCTTCATTAGCATTAAATTTTGATGTTAAGGATTCTAAAGATGCTTGTTTCTGTTCTAATAAATAGGTTAATACCCCTTTTTTATGAAGTGAAAATGCAGAAGTTGCAGTTGCAATTCCGTCCAGATGTCTAAATATTGAGCCTCTTAATTTATGTTTGTCTTGTTTTGAAAGCATAGTTGGTCTGTTTCCTATAAATATAAAAAATCCATCACAAGTGCGATGGATTTTTAAGGTATTATCATGTTTTTTTTCAATAAACTAAATAATTGGTTAATTTTTAGTTTACAATGCAGTTATATTAACTGGATTTTATTAGTCTGTTTTGACCGTTAGTTTTTAAACTATTCATTTAATATGGAACGTAATGATTTATGCTTAATGGTTTCTAAATCCTTTATCTCATAAGGGATTTGTTTTAAGATATATTCAAAAGCTGTAATTCTAGCACTTGTTTTTTTATTAGCTTTAATGATTTTCCATGGCGCCTGATCTTGGGTTTTCTCAAACATGGTTTCTTTATATCTTGTATATTCATCCCAAAGCGACAATGCTTTTTTATCGACATCACTATATTTCCATTTTTTGATTGTAGAACTAATAATATCTTTAAAACGACGTTCTTGTTCCTTCTTGGTAATTGAGAAATATAATTTTAGTAAATAGATTCCAGAATCTTGGATCATTTTTTCAAATTCATTAACCTGACCCATAAAGATTTCATAGTCTTTTTTAGAACAAAAATTATTCACAGGTTCTACTACAGCTCTATTGTACCAGCTTCTATCGAAAAACACAATTTCTCCGTTATTTGGAAGACGATTGATATAACGCTGAAAATACCATTGTCCAATTTCTGTCTCATTGGGTTTAGGTAAAGCCACAACTCGAATAGCACGAGGAGGTAAATGTTGAATAATTCGTCTTATTGCACCACCTTTTCCTGCTGCATCACGTCCTTCGAAAAGAATGACAACTTTCTTATTGTTTTTAGACACCCATTGCTGAAGAATTAGCATTTCTTCTTGAAGTTTTTCTAGTCGTTTTTCATACTTAACATGCTGAATTGCTTTTTCAACATCGATGTGGTTTTGGCGCAACAGGACTTCAAGTCCTTTTTTTGAATTTAGGGTGTTTACGTCTTTTTCTGTCATACTATTTCTATTATTGGTCTAGTTGAACTGTGTTTCTAAAATAGCGCTGAACGATATTTGGATCTGGTAAAAGAGCTTTGCAACTATTCCCTTTGTTATCGTAATCAAATAGGCTTAATACATATTTAATACTTTCTAGTCGTGCCTGTTTTTTATCATTCGATTTAATGACTACCCAAGGAGAGAAGGAGTTATGCGTTCTCGAAAACATTTGATTTTTGTAAATTGTAAAATCATCCCAAAGTTCTTGACCTTTTTCATCAACAGGACTAAATTTCCATTTTTTAAGCGGGTTTTTTAATCGTTTTTCGAAGCGACGTTGTTGTTCTTCTTTAGAAACTGAAAACCAAAATTTAATGATAGTTGTGCCAGATTCATATAGCATATTTTCAAATTCAGGAACCTGAATCATAAAACGATTATATTGTTGTTTTGTGCAAAATCCCATAACAGGTTCTACAACAGCTCTGTTGTACCAGCTTCTATCGAAAAAAACAATTTCTCCAGCATTTGGTAAAACTTTAATATACCTATTGAAATACCATTGATTTTTTTCAACTTCTGTTGGTTTGTTTAAAGCGACAATTCTCATCGCTCTTGGATTGAGATGTTCTTTAAAACGCTTTATTGTTCCACCTTTTCCTGAAGCATCTCGACCTTCAAAAATGATGGCTATTTTTTTGTTTTCTTTTTGAACCCAACGTTGAAAATCTACAAGTTCTGCTTGAAGTGGAAGTAATTCCTCTTCATATTTGTGTTTTTCTAGTGCAGATTCATAATCTGGATTGTCAGCTTTATGAGTTTCTAAATATGAAATTAAATCTAAATTAGTTTTGAATGTTTTAATAACTTCTTCTGTAAGCATATATTGAAATTTTTACATAAAGCTACTAAGGTATGAATTACTATATAATGATTTTATGACTTATATCATTTTAGATGCTTGATAAAAAAAACCTTCCGATTTACCAGAAGGTTTTTTAAATTATAAGTATGTCTAATTAAGTTATCTTAATTTAGGAAAGTCATTTGGGCTAGCTTCATGCATGACGTCATAAACAGCCTCAAAAATATCTTCTGCTGATGGTTTCGAGAAATAATCTCCATCAGTTCCATAAGCTGGACGATGTGATTTTGCTGCTAAGGTTTTAGGCTGACCATCAAGATATTGAAATGCATTCTGTGTGTTTAATATTTCATTTAATATATAAGCAGAAGCTCCACCAGGAACATCTTCATCAATTACCATTAATCGATTTGTTTTGGCAACACTTTTAACGATGTCATGATTGATATCAAATGGCAATAAGGATTGAACATCAATTACTTCAGCATCAATACCAACTTCTTGAAGTTCTTTTGCTACTTGTTCTACAATTCTGAGCGTTGAACCATAAGACACTAATGTAATATCTGTACCTTCTTTTACAGTTTCAACAACGCCTATAGGCGTTTTAAATTGACCAATATTATTTGGCAAAGTTTCCTTTAGACGATATCCATTTAAACATTCAATAATTAAGGCAGGTTCATCACTTTCTAAAAGTGTATTGTAAAAACCTGCAGCTTTGGTCATATTTCTTGGAACCAAAACATGTATACCTCTAATGAGGTTAATAATACCTCCTAATTGAGATCCAGAATGCCAAATGCCTTCGAGTCTATGTCCACGAGTTCTAACAATTAAAGGCGCTTTTTGTTTTCCTTTGGTTCTATAATGAAGTGTTGCTAAATCATCACTCATAATTTGTAACGCGTACAAAATGTAATCTAAATATTGAATTTCGGCAATTGGCCTTAAACCTCGCATGGCCATACCAATCCCTTGTCCGAGAATAGTAGCTTCTCTAATTCCGGCATCTGCAACTCTAAGTTCTCCATATTTTTCTTGAAGACCTTCTAAACCTTGATTGACGTCACCAATATTTCCTGCATCTTCACCAAAAACTAGAGCTTCTGGATAATTTCCAAAAATAGCATCAAAGTTTTCTCTTAAAACTAATCTGCCATCAACCTGTTCTGCATTACTATCGTACGTTGGTAATACTTCTTTAATATTAATAGCCGCATGTTTTGAAGTACTATTTAAATGCGAACTGTATTTGGGTTGAACTGTTTCAATGTAGGCATTAATCCATGTCTGAATACGATCTTTTTCTATAGAATCTTCAGAAACAACATAACGTAAGGCCTTTCTAACGGTAGATGCAATATCTCTTCTCGCAGGTTCCTCAATATGTTTAAGTTGATCTGTGATTTTATTGATAAATACTTTATTAGTACTTGATTCTGCTAAGGCAGTTAATAAGATATTAGCTTCTTCTTGTTCGTTTTTTATGGGTTGTAAATAGGAGTTCCAAGCTGCCTTTTTACCATCGCGTACTTTCTTTTTTATCGTTTTATTTAGTGCATCAAGTTCCTCTTGTGTCGCAATATTATTGCTTATCATCCACTTGCTCATTTGAGCGATGCAATCAAATTCCTGTTCCCATTCTAAGCGTTCTTTACTTTTGTAACGTTCGTGAGAACCAGAAGTAGAGTGGCCTTGAGGTTGTGTTAATTCGACAACATGTATCATCACTGGAACATGTTCTTTACGCGCTATCTGTTCTGCTTTTTGGTAGGTTTCTATTAACGCTGGATAATCCCAACCGTTCACTTTCAAAATGTCGTAACCTTTATTGTCCTCATCACGTTGGAAACCTTTTAAGATTTCTGAGATGTTTTCTTTTGTAGTTTGGTATTTAGCATGCACGGAAATTCCGTATTCATCATCCCAAATATTAATCACCATTGGTACCTGTAAAACACCTGCAGCATTTATGGTTTCAAAGAATAAACCTTCACTAGTACTTGCGTTACCTATAGTTCCCCAAGCAATTTCATTTCCGTTTTTTGAAAAGTTAGTGGTATCTATGCCTTCAACTTGTCTGTATATTTTAGAAGCTTGTGCTAATCCTAAAAGTCTTGGCATTTGACCAGCAGTAGGAGAAATATCTGCACTAGAATTCTTTTGTTCTGTGAGGTTTTTCCAGTTGCCATTTTCATCAAGACTATGAGTACCAAAATGACCACCCATTTGACGACCAGCAGACATTGGTTCTTGTGCAATGTCTGTATTTGCATACAAGCCTGCGAAGAATTGCTCTATAGTTAATTCTCCAATAGCCATCATAAAGGTTTGATCTCTGTAGTAACCAGATCTGAAATCTCCATTTTTAAAAACTTTTGCCCAAGCGAGTTGAGGAATTTCTTTTCCGTCTCCAAAAATACCAAATTTAGCTTTTCCGGTTAATACTTCGCGTCGCCCTAATAAACTACATTCTCTACTTGTTATAGCAATTGTATAGTCGTTTAAGACTTGAGTTTTGAAGTCTTCAAAAGTTAAATCTGATGTGGTATTAGAATCGGTTTGCATTGGCTAAAAGTATATGTTGCAAATTTAACTAAAGTTTCTATGTTTTACAACATTGAAAATTGTTATAAATTTAGTATATTATCAAAAAAACATAGTAAAAATTACGATATTCCTAATATTGGGAGTTAAATAAAGGTTTGGTTAAGGATATTCTAAAACCATTTACGTCTAAATAGACCTAAAAGTCTTCCAGGATCTAAGGTAAATAAAATACGAATACGCTCTTCGTATTTTCGTTGCCCTATTTCCCAACCTAGATTTGAATATATAGGAAAGTAAACTTCAAAATAATCTGTTATTAAATTTAATCTAATTCCAGAATCGTAGACAAATTTCGGATTTTCTCTACTATTTTTAACAACACCAACATCAGCATAGGCTTCAATGTATCTCCAAATAGTTGTACTTGCATTTGCTGTTGTCATCCAGCGGTTGGCAAATGGTGTTTCTAACATAGACTTAAATCCGCCTTCTGCTATTATAATTTGCTGACTAAAAATCCCTGAGGATTCCGAACGTCCTAAATAGTTGTAATCAAATAAGTAATCTGTTGGTCGATCTAAAGCAAAACTGAAATAGTCTGATTCATTATCTGTTTTATTATATAAAAATGTTCCTGCAAACAAACGAATATTAAACTGTCTGTTACGTTCAGATAATTTTCTGTATTCGAAATTAACTGATACTTTTCCGAAGCGTTCAGCGGCCTGAAAATCATAAAACCACCTTTTGAAACTAATAATACCAGGTTGACCTGTTACATATCTAATATTAAAAATATTGTAGTCTGGTTCATCAATTATATCATTATCTACTTCAAATATTGTATTATCACCAACATCTCTTCGTATTGATAAAAACCTAAAATTCAAATTTTTGAATTCATCAGATCTAAAATCGTTATCATCTCTAAAGTTTAAAGATAGGCTAGGAGAAATTCGTGTGACAAAGGCATCTTCTGCAAAAGACGAATAGCTTGTACTTATTCCGTAATTAATTGCGTATAGATTTCTATTTTCAATATTATGTGTGTAGCGCACTGATGCACTACCTGTTAGCGCTTTTGAATTTGTGCCATATTGAGGAGATATCTTGTAATTAAGTCGTTTTCTTAGTAATGTTTTGTTGTAAAATTTACTACCGAGCGTTAATCCATCATAAATATTTTGAAACTCTATTAATGGCATCATGAAAATCTGGTTGTAATAAGGGTCTTCAATATCTTGGATAAGCCTAAACTGAAGAGGCTTATTATTTAAAAAATTACTATTTAAAGATTTGTAGTTATCTCGAAGATTGAACTCAGGAATCGTATTATCGTAGTTTAAAGCAAACTTGGTAGTGCCATTTCTAGGAATGGTAAGTGTTTTACTATCGTTTATATTTTCTATCCAAGTTTTGGTAAGGATAGAATCATTATCAAGCGTAAATAAGGAAACTGGAACACTTGTTTTTCTTTTGTTTCTTATGGTTAGCGTTATTGAATCTTCAGTAGCTTCAACACCCTTTATTTTGAAATCGATTTTTTTTCGTGAATTGATATAATCTGAAAAGAACCAGTCGATATCCTTGGTTGTGTTTTTCTTCAGAAGGGTTTCGAAATCTTTTGAAGATGTAATATTCAGTTTATGATTTGCTAAATATTCAGTGATTGTAGATTCAACTGTGTTGCCATTTACAAAATCATCTAAATATCGTAAACCAACACCTGCTTTGTATTTATTGGCAATATTTGCATTAAATTTTAATAGAGAATCCTTTGAGACGGTTAAGGCCTGGTCTTTATTTGTTCTAGCCATTTGCATGTAGAACAATACAAATTGATCGTTATAATTTAAATCTGCGGCATGAAACGATCTAATTCCCCAAACTTTAGCAAGTGTTCCAATCATTTTGGTATCAGGATAATTAGCTTCAATGTATTTCATTAAATAATAAATCTGAATACCTTCCTTAATCCAATAATCTTTTCTAGAATTGACTAAAAGTGTGTTGTCCAAATAGTTTTTAAGAGCCGTTTTTAAGAGTTTCAATTCGTATTGAAAACTATCAGGAAATGGTCGAATAAAATCTGGTAATTGATTTAAACCATATAAGGGGTCTTTTTTATAATCACTTTTAGTAATTAACAAGCGTTCATGTGGATACTCTCCAAGATTCTGAGTAATATAACGTGTTATTTTATCTGTAATTAACGCCTTTTCTTCTGGTGCAATATTCTTACTACTTATATCTGAAACGATATTAAAATCATCAGTTTGAACAAACTTAAAATCAGAAAACTTAACCAATAAAAATGTGGTATTGACTCTGTTTTCTCCATATAATGTTATGGTTTGATCAGTTTTGGTTTGCTGGATATCTATGGTATTTAATTCAGAAATAAAGGTATATCCTAAAGGGAATTTAATTTTAAGATTAAGATTTGCCTTTGGTGTATATAGGTCATCTAGATTTTTATTGCTATAAATTTGCCACTTTCCGTCGTAAACAGCAGGAGTGAGGTACCAATATTTTAAATTAAACTCATTGTTTTTACTTATTCCATGACCAGTAAAAGTGGCATCTGGTAATACCAAATTATAGTTTAAGTTGAGCTCATATTGTTCATTTGGCAGAAGAGGTTTGCTTAAATCTATTTTTATAATATCTGGATGTTCATCAAGATTATGAAAGCTAAGATCTTCACCAACTTTATTTTTTAAAGAAGTCATGGTTGTATAACCACGTTGTTCATTTTTTGCAAGATGAATTTTAAGACTAAATTCTTCTTCGAAACGTTTTGCTAAAGGTGTGTTTTTTGTAGAGTATGCATTATTCCAATCATTTAAGTAAATAACATTTAACACATCATCACTAGTGTTCTGATAAATTATTTTTTGTTGAACATGAATAGTTTTGTTTTCAATATCAAAATCTGCCTTGAGATCAATAGAATTTTGACCATAACCAGTTACATAAAAGAACAAACAAGATACTATAAAAATGGAATGTCTAAATTTCAATGTGTAATAATGAATTTTAATGGTTTAACTTGAAATTCTTGCGATGTTATGTAATATATACCATTTGCTAGAGATGACATGTTTTCTTCAATATATAACGAATTTTTAACAGAAATGGTTTTAACGATTTGACCTAAATTATTGGTAATGGTCAGCGTTTTTATTTGGGTTAAAGGATTTAATTTTAGTTTTAATACATCATTAATGATATTAGAACCAACAAATTGTATGGTTGAAACAGTTGTGAACTCTTCTATTGATAAGGATTGATTAGTTTGAAACTCTAAGGTAACCGGAAGGTGGTCACTAAAATTATGTAATGCCTCTCTAATAAATGCTGAATAATCGGGACCACTACAATCAGAAGAATTGATTGCTTGATTATAGCACTGAACGTTAGCATTATTGCCAAACACTTTATACGAGTTTTCGACAAATTTAATTTCAGGATTTGTTGCCATATTTTCTGAGGTCATGATAAAATCAAAGCGATCATCAAATCCTCCAGTTGAACCGCCAAAACCGTTTAAAGTTCTTGTCGATTGTGTCATCACATCAATATAATTAGTGTTATTATGCCAACTCCCAATTTGATTCGCAGGATCAATAAAATCAATAGTATTATTATTATCAGAATCGATTAGTTCTTGAAATGCAGGCTCTGTATGAGTATAAACATTAAAATCTCCCGCTAAAACCACGTTGCTGTCTGTAGGAAATGTATCAAGATATGCGACTAAATCTTCAACCATTTCAAAACGAAGTGCTTGGTTTTCTGTGCCACTTGACGCCTTTAAATGGCAAACTATAATATCAATAAATACCGGATTTGTTGCCGATTCTAGCGAATTGATTTTCATTCGATAATGATTGAAATCTCTAAAAATGCTTGTTACGATACTTTGGTTCTCTAGAATAAATTTTGAACTATCATAATAAATTAAATTCTGAAGATCATTTTGGTCACTAATGTTGTCATCAGACGTATTTAATTCAAATGTTGCGCTTTCATAATTCGGATTTAAAAATTGAAGTGCACTCAATATGGTTTCTGCACCACTACTATTATTGAGCTCACAAACCATAAAAATATCTGGTCTATAATCATCTAAAACAACTTCTAAATACTGCAACCTATTAGGCACAGCATCTTCTAAAGGGAAATTTAAAATGTTATAAAACATGAATTTAAAATTCTCCTGAGCCTGCAGTCCATTAAATGCAAAGATGCTAAGCATCAATACCAAACATATTTTCTTTTTCATAGCTATATTAAAAAGCGAATGTTGGTTTTTAGAAATTCGGACTTAATCCAGATTCTTTATAGAAACTATCTAAAATAGTTATAACCTCATCTGCAGAATCAACCACATGAATGAGATCTAAATCTTTCGGACTAATATTCTTTTCTTCTAATAACGTTGATTTAACCCAATCCATTAAACCACCCCAAAAACTGCTTCCAACTAAAATAATAGGAAATTTTTCAATTTTATTCGTTTGGATTAAAGTCATGGCTTCAAAGAGTTCGTCTAAAGTTCCAAATCCTCCAGGCATTACCACAAATCCTTGCGAATACTTTACAAACATTACTTTTCTCACGAAGAAGTAATCAAAGTCTAAGCTTTTATCTGAATCGATATATGGATTGTCATGTTGTTCAAAGGGTAATTCGATATTCAGTCCTACTGAAGTTCCTCCTGCAATGTGAGCACCTTTATTTCCGGCTTCCATGATTCCTGGTCCACCTCCTGTAATCACACCATAGCCATGTTCTACAATTTTTGTAGCGACTTCTTCAGTGAGTTTATAATATTTGTGATCTGGTTTTGTTCTTGCAGATCCAAAAATGGAAACGCAAGGTCCTATTTTACTAAGCTTTTCGTAACCGCTTACGAATTCACCCATAATTTTAAAAATGGCCCATGAGTCGTTGGTTTTAATTTCGTTCCAACCTTTTACATTCTGTTCTTTTCTCATTTATATTCTTCTTAATTTTAAGTCAACTTGCTAATTTAATTCTTTTTTCAAGAATTTAGCAGTGTAACTCTTTTTATCTTTAATTATCTCTTCAGGAGTTCCTTTTGCAACAATCTTTCCACCACCTTGTCCGCCTTCATAACCAATATCAATAATATGGTCTGCCATTTTAATCACATCTAGGTTATGTTCAATGATTAAAACGGTATTACCTTTATCTACCAGTTTATTTAAAACTAGCATTAAAACTCTAATATCTTCAAAATGTAAACCTGTAGTTGGTTCGTCAAGAATATAGAAGGTATTTCCAGTATCTCTTTTACTAAGCTCTGTAGCTAATTTAATACGTTGCGCTTCTCCACCAGAAAGAGTTGTGCTTTGTTGACCAAGCGTGATATAGCCTAAACCTACATCTACAATGGTTTTTAGTTTCTTGTGAATCTTCGGAATGTGCTCAAAAAAGTTAACCGCTTCATTCATGGTCATGTCTAATACGTCACTAATCGATTTTCCTTTGTAACGAATTTCAAGCGTTTCTCTATTGAATCGTTTACCTTGACAGGTTTCACATTCAACATATACATCTGGAAGAAAATTCATTTCGATTACACGTAAACCACCACCTTGGCAAGTTTCACATCGACCACCTTTTACATTGAAACTGAAACGTCCTGGTTTATAACCACGAATCATAGCTTCTGGGATTTTAGCAAATAAACTACGAATTTCGCTAAACGTTCCCGTATAGGTTGCAGGATTGCTCCTTGGTGTTCTACCAATTGGCGATTGATTTATATCAATTACTTTATCAATATGTTCCAACCCTTTAATGCTTTTGTATGGCATAGGAACTTTTACACCATTAAAATAATGGGCATTCATAATTGGATAGAGTGTTTCGTTTATAAGTGTTGATTTTCCACTTCCTGAAACTCCAGTAACTCCAATCATTTTGCCTAAAGGAAGAACAACAGATACATTTTTCAAGTTATTTCCTGTACAACCTTTAAGTTCTATAGTTTTACCATTGCCTTTACGACGTTTATTTGGCACAGGAATTTCTTTTTTACCGTTTAGGTAATCGGCAGTTAAGGTATCATGTGTTAATAACTCTGCTGGAGAACCAATACTGATAATTTCTCCACCGTATTTTCCTGCTTTCGGACCAATATCAATGACATAATCGGCACGTTCTATCATATCCTTATCGTGTTCAACAACAATAACAGAATTGCCAATATCACGAAGTGCGACTAATGAGTTGATCAATTTTTCATTATCACGTTGATGTAATCCAATACTTGGTTCATCTAAAATATAAAGTACACCTACCAATTGTGAACCAATTTGAGTAGCAAGTCTAATACGTTGGGCTTCGCCACCTGAAAGTGATTTGGAACTTCTATTGAGCGATAAATAGTCTAGACCAACATCTAATAAAAACTTTGATCGAGCTTTAATCTCTTTTATAATTTCTTCTGCAATTTTAAATTGAATGTCACTCAAATGATTTTCTAAATCGTCAAACCAAGCAGCAAAATCAATGATGTCTTTATGTGCAAGCTCAGCAATGTTTAATCCGTTGACTTTAAAATACAAGGATTCTTTTCTAAGTCTAGAACCTTCACAAGTTGGACAAGAGACTTTGTCCATATAGTCTTTTGCCCAACGTTTGAGCGATGTTGTTTCAGCATTTTTATATTGACTTTCAATAAAATTAGCGACACCTTCAAATTCAATTTTATAATCACGAGTAACACCCAAAGACTTGCTTTCTACGGAAAACTTATCGTTTCCGCCATACATGATCATTTGTTTGGCTTCAGCAGGTATTTTGTTAAATGGATCATTTAAGGTAAAATCGAAACGTTGAGCGATGGTTTCAAATTGTTTAAAAATCCAACTGTTTTTTTGCGGACCATGAGGTGCTAAAGCACCAGCATTGATAGAAATTTTGTCATCTGGAACAATTTTGTTTTCGTTGACTTGATATAAAGTCCCAATACCATTACAAGTTTGACATGCACCTTTAGGTGAGTTAAATGAAAAATTATTCGGTTCTGGATTTGGATATGATATTCCAGACGAAGGACACATAAGATTTCGACTAAAATAACGCACCTCTTCAGAATCGTGATCCAAAACCATCAAAACATCATCACCATGATACATGGCAGTATTTATAGTTTCTGAAAGGCGTTTATCATTATCTGCAGTACCATCAATTTTAAGTCGGTCAATTACAATTTCTATATCATGAGTTTTGTAACGATCGAGTTTCATTCCTTTAACTAAATCTCGAACTTCGCCATCAGTTCTTACCTTAACAAAGCCTTGCTTTGCAATTTGTTCAAAAAGTTCGCGATAATGACCTTTTCTCGAACGAATAATAGGAGAGAGGACATTTATTCGTTTGTCTTTGTAACTCTCTTTGATGAGTTCTTTTATTTGCTCATCGCTATAACTTACCATTTTTTCTCCAGTATTATAACTGTAAGCATCACTTGCACGAGCATAAAGCAAACGCAAGAAATCGTAAATCTCTGTAATGGTACCAACTGTAGATCGAGGTGATTTACTCGTGGTTTTTTGTTCGATGGCAATTACTGGTGATAAGCCGTCTATTTTATCAACATCTGGACGTTCTAAGCCACCTAAAAATTGACGAGCATAAGCAGAAAATGTTTCAATATAACGACGCTGACCTTCGGCATAAATGGTATCAAATGCCAAAGACGATTTTCCACTTCCAGATAAACCAGTAATGACTACTAATTGTTCTCGCGGAATGGAAACATCAATATTTTTTAAGTTATGCACTCTGGCACCTTTAACCTCGATGGTTTCGTGGAATTTGCTCATAAATAAACCTGAAAATGTGAGTTTTGGTCACAAAGTTGCAAAGGTACTTAATTTAGGACTAAAACCGAAAGAAGGTTTATTTAGAGTTTTGTTAAAATAATAGATAGATCCATATTTAGGAGTTTTGAAATTAATGATTTAATTTAGGCTAGTTTATCAACTAAAAATCAAATATGAAAACGAATCTTAAAATTGCTTTTACACTAGTATCATGCTTATTTCTTTTAAGTTATATCTCGAATCCAGAGGATAGAACACGTGTTGAAATGCATACCAATTATGGTACAATGGTCATCGAACTTTATAACGAAACACCTTTGCATCGTGATAATTTTATTAAATTAATTAATGATAAAGCTTACGATAGTTTATTGTTTCATCGTGTTATTGAAACCTTTATGATTCAAGGTGGTGATCCAGAGAGCCGACATGCTAAACCTGGTGATATGTTGGGCGAAGGAGATTTGGAGTATTCGGTTGATGCAGAATTTAGGTCAGATTTGTTTCATAAGAAAGGTGCTTTGTCTACAGCGAGATCAGAAACGCTTGGCAGAGTATCTAGTGCAATGCAGTTTTTTATAGTTCAAGGAAAAGTCCATAATGATAGTCTTTTGGATGTAGCAGATTCAAGAATAAATAAAATGTTAGCTAGACATTATTTTTTAAATCAACCTAGCAGTAAGGAACTTTGGGATGGTTTAAAAAAAGCAGAAAAAAATGAAGATTTTAAACAGTACACTGTTTTAAATGATAGTATAACTAAAAAGGTTGAAGGTTTTACAGATTTTAAAACCTATAGCATTCCACAAACACATCGTGAAGTATACAAAACAATTGGAGGAACACCACATTTAGATCAAAATTATACTGTGTTTGGACAAGTGATTGAGGGCTTAAATATCATTGATTCTATAGCTCAAGTTAAAACAGATAAAATGGATCGACCAAAAGATGATGTTGTAATTCTTTCAATCAATGTAAAAACGAATTAGTAATGTCATAGCACTTAGTTGTCCATAATAATTTTTATTTTAGTTGCAATTAATCAATATAAACTAGATTCCCAATCCTGGGAATGAAAACAAATTTTCAATGAAATTATTAGGTATAGGATCAAGAATACAGCATCCAGAGTACGGCAAAGGTGTTGTTACTAATGTGACTTCAAAGCATTATTGGGTAACTTTTATAGACAACGGATTAGAGACGATTGACCTAGATAGCGATTTTGAAGTTATTGAAGCCGCCGAAGATGAAGTCGATACGGTTAGTTTTTTTGATGTTGAAAGCAGTTTAGTGCAAATTCTAAAAAAATGGAGCGATGTCACTGAAGTGATTTCCATAGCAGATAAATGGAAAGGAGGGAAATTAATTTTAGAGCCAGCTGATACGAGTTTGCAGAGCAAAGAAATTCCAATTGATAGTTTTTTCCATAAGATAACCATGGTTAGAGACCGTCTTCGTGTTATGGAGCAAAAAATCAACTCAAGTAAAAATCTTGACGAACAAGAGAAAATAGATCTTCAGCAATATATCACACGTAGCTACGGAAGTTTAACAACCTTCAATGTGCTTTTTAAATTAAAAACTCAGCAGTTTGTAGGTCAGAAGAGCTCTTAAAAACGCATTTTTTAAACTTTTAAAATCACTGTTTTCTATAAACAGTGATTTATATTTGTGTAATTTTAAAATGTAAAGTATATTTGTCATATAGTAAAAATAATTTTACTTAATATAAAATATATTTGTCAATTATGGGAAAACAGAATTTTGTAGAATGCGAGAGAAAAGGGTTAGAAAGGCTAATTAATTTTAGATTGCCACATTACTTTTATAACATAGGAATGGTAATCGCAGGTTTAGCAATTGTCATGATGTTTGTTAGAGCATTTGCTCTAGAAGGGGATCAAGACGTATTAAAAGAAGTATTAAAAAAAGTACTTTTAATTGGGATGATGTTTATGTCTATTGCAAGAGATAAATTTGAAGATGAAATGATTGTGAAATTAAGAATGCAATCGTACACCTATGCCTTTGTTGCAGGTGTCATTTATGCTTTAATTATGCCATTTGTTGAATATGGTGTTTCCAATGCATTGAAACCAGAAGGTGAAGCATTTCATGATATTGGTGATTTTCAATTACTATTATTTATATTAATGGTTCAACTCTTGTGTTTTCATACTTTAAAACGCATGAGATAATGGAAAATACTATAAAAGTTGAACGTGCAATATTGAGTTTAACTCAAGACGATTTAGCCAAAAAAATTGGTGTATCACGTCAAACCATAAATTCTATTGAAGCGAATAGATATGTACCATCAACGGTTTTAGCACTTAAGTTATCTGAAGTTTTTGAAAAACCAGTTAACGCTTTTTTTAAACTTTCAGAAGATGATTAAAGTGGTCCTATTTGTTGTATTATTACTTCTGAAAGCGATTATAATTTTGCTTTAGTGTAACAACCGCATTGTTTTTTTATCTTTAATATATAGATTTCTAATTATTTAAAATGAAGATATTATCTAAAGGAGAATATTATGGTATAATGAAATCTGAGCATAACTATAATGGAGTTATTCTTTCAGAATATAATTATTTAACACAACAAACAGATTGGCATTACCATGAAAACCCTTATTTAATGTATGTTCTTCAAGGGAATTTGTATGATAACAATAAGAGAAAACAAACTGCATGCACAACTGGAAGCCTGTTTTTTTATAATTGGGATGAACCACATTTTAATTCAAAACATTCAAATTTCGCGAAAGGCTTTCATATAGAGTTTGAAAGACAATGGTTTAAAGACAAACAATTAGATTTGAATTTGTGGGAAGGCAGTCGATTAATTAATAACCCGAATCTACACCATGTTTTAGCCAAGTTGTATTTCGAATTTAAATGTCATGATGACTATTCTCAAGTTTCAACCGAATTATTACTCTTTCAGTTTTGCGAAGGCATTGATTCAATCCAATTCACAAACACGTTAGATGAACCAAAATGGATTCATAAACTAAAAGAGGTACTACATCAAACCAATAAGAATCTAAGTTTAGAATCACTTTCAAAAGAATTAGGAGTACATCCAGCACATATTTCTCGTGCAGTTCCTAAATATTTAAAAACCACTCTAGGTGATTATATTAGACAAATTAAGGTTAAGAATTCAATGAGTTATATGATGAATCCCAGTTTGTCATTAACTGATATTACCTATATGTGTGGGTTTTCAGATCAAAGTCATTTCATTCGATTATTTAAAATGTACATAGGAATGACTCCAAATCAATATAGAAGTAAAATTAACTGATGTTAATTTCATACTATTTTATCCTAATCTCGAATTCTATATTTGATCACTGTTAATTTAAAAAACTAAACACATGAAATTTAAATGCCTTCTTTTACTTTGTTTATGTATCTCAACACAACTATTTGCACAACTCGATTTTTCTAATGCTAATTCTGAGACAACAGCGTTATTGCATGAAATGGATAGCCTTGTTGAATCTGGTAAATATGAACGAATTACGAGTATATTGGTCGCACAGAATGGTAATGTAGTATACGAAAAATACTATAATAATAACACCGTTGATTCAAAACATAATACACGCTCTGCAACTAAAACATTGGCAACATTTCTAACTGGAATTGCTATAGACAAAGGATTTGTGAATTCTGAAAAAGATAAAATATTCACTTATTTGAAGCATACATTACCCGTTAAGAATCCAGATAAAAGAAAAGATAATATTACCATAGAAGATTTATTAACCATGACCTCTATTTTGGAATGTGACGACAGTAATTGGCATTCTCGTGGACATGAAGAACGTATGTATTTTATTGAAGATTGGACACAATTTTTAGTGGATTTGCCAGTGCGTTCATATCCATTTGGACCTAAACCTGAAGATGCACCTTATGGAAGAGTTTTTGCATATGCTTCGGCTAAATCTGCTGCGATAGCAGATATACTACAGCATGCGATTAAAGGTGATCTCATAGATTTTACCAAGACTCATCTTTTTGAGCCTCTCGCAATTAAGGATTACACCTTGCATTATTCTCCTAAAGGTGTTTTAAATACGGCAGGTGGAAGTGAATATAGAAGTAGAGATTTTTTAAAACTCATCCAAATGTGTTTAAATAATGGAAAATGGAATGGGAAGCAAATTATTTCTGAATCATGGCTTCAAAAAGCAACCACTCCAAAAGTAAGTGCTTATGATGACACAGATTATGGGTATTTACTGTGGCTAAAAAGCTTCGGAAATGACACAAAATACAAATCGTATTATATGTCTGGAAATGGAGGAAACAAAGTTTTGGCTTGTCCTGATCTTAATTTATCTGTTGTCATTACTTCTACAAATTATAACAACCGAAATGCTCACAATTATACAGATGAGTTAATGAATACCTATATTATTCCTTCCATTGAGTCTAATAAAAATTAATGGTATTTAAGTAACTCAATGACTTTCTTAAGTCCTGAAGTAGCAGTTTCTGCAATGACCTTTAGTTGCCCATTACTTGTCATTGCAGGATTAGGATCAATAAAATAAGTTGGCGTTTGTTCAGGTACATAATGCATCAAACTTGCGGCAGGATAGACTTGCATTGAGGTGCCAATAATCAATAATGAATCTGCAGTTGCGCAGATTTCCATTGCTTTATCTATCATAGGGACAGCTTCGCCAAACCAAACAATATGTGGCCGTAATTGATAGCCTTTCTCACATTTATCTCCTAAAATTAGATCTTGAGTCCAAGATTGGATGTCAAATTCATTGCCTGAACTTCTAACTTTTAATAATTCGCCATGCAAGTGAATTACCTTACGACTTCCAGCACGTTCGTGCAAATCATCTACATTTTGGGTAATGATTGTAACTTCAAAATCGTTTTCTAAATGGGCTAAATCGACATGAGCAGAGTTTGGTTCAACCTGCAGCAATTGCTTTCTACGCTGATTATAAAATTCTAAAACCAATTCTGGATTTCTATGAAAACCTTCAGGTGTTGCAACTTCCATCACATCATGACCTTCCCATAATCCGTTAGCATCTCTAAATGTTTTTAATCCGCTTTCAGCACTCATTCCAGCGCCAGTTAATACAACGATATGTTTCATTTTTAATCTTTTTTTAATTTCCAAGCTTTAAAATCCTCAGACTGTATAAATTGATCTAGAATGTTTTCTCCAGTTTCATCATCCTCTTCCAAGTAGTCTATCAAAGAAGGTTTTTCATAGCCTTCAGCGATTAATGTGTCAAGGAAATTTATGGCTTCTGAATAGTTTTCCATTACAATTAGAACGTTGAGATAACCAATTTGACCATCGAAAAATCCTGGAAAATTTTCTATAGTATAACTAAACATATTGAGTGCTAAATCATAGTTGCCATCAAGAAAAGCAACAGCACCTTTCATAAAGTTTAAAAAGTCGTCTTCAGTTTCATTTTGCAATTGATTGATAACTTGAATGGCTTCAAAATAGTTTTCTTTATAAATATGATAATCAATTTTATTAAGCGCTAAGGTTGGATCATCTGGATATGTAGCTATTAATTCTTCCAGAGATTTTAAATACTTCGCATCATCCACCTGACTAGCTATTAAGGATTTAAGAATGAGCACAAATTTCTCTTTAGAGAGTTTAGATTCTAGTTGTTCCATGGCTTCGTAGGCTTTGCCATATGCACCAGATTTGTGATACATTATGACTTGATATAGAATTTCTGAATCCCGTTCTATTTGAGATTGTTCCTTGGCTTTTACATCTTCCTTTGGAATGGAATAGCTTAATAATCGACCAATAGTTTCTGATAAATACTCACCAGAGACATAAATATACATATCGGAAAATTCAATATCGTCTTTATTTTTTTGCACTCGATAATCATGATAATTCATTCCAGTTTCTAAAGAATACAACCTAAAAAGCACATAGTACGTTTCACTTTCATAATCATATCGATAATTTACAAAATCATAGTAAGATCCATTTTTTACTTCAGTAATGATTTTGCTTGGAAAAGCGGATAACGAAGCTTTTAAACCATTTCTAAAGCCTTTTACAAATTCATCTTTTCGATTTATCTCAGGATAATATTTAAATACAAGGTCAAAGAATGAGTCACTATTTAATTTGGAATTAAAATCATCTGGATTATTTTCATGTATTGAAGCTTCAATAAAATGACCGAAAGCCATAACTTTTTCAGTATTTTCGTCGCTCAAAGCCATTGTGTCTTTTCGTATGTCATTGCGGTTGTTTTGAGCATTAATACTATAACTGTTAATTAGTAAAAATGAAAAAAGGAGTACTATGTTTTTAAATCCCATAAGTTTTTTTAATTTCAACTAATATAAAACAATTTAATGACCGATTTAAATCTTCTTGAACATCTTGAAAGCTATCTTACAGAGCATCGTAAAGAGCGTTTTGCAAAAGTGTTGTCGCAACGAACTAAGCACTTCACTGTTGCTACCGAAGATGTCTATCAATTACATAATACAAGTGCAGTAATACGTAGTTGTGATGTGTTTGGAATTCAAGAAGTTCATATCGTAGAAGAATTAAATAGTAAGCAAATTGATCGTGAAATTGCTATGGGAGCACAAAAATGGGTCGATTTAGTTAGGTATAATTCTGTTAAGGAAACTATTTCAGATTTGAGGCAGAAAGGTTATCAAATTGTTGCAACAACACCTCATGAGGATGATGCTTTATTATTTGATTTTGACGTCACAAAAAAATCGTGTTTCTTCTTTGGTAGAGAAACGGAAGGCCTGTCGCAGGAAGTCATTGATGAGGCAGATTGTTTTTTGAAAATTCCAATGGTTGGATTTACCGAAAGCTTGAACATTTCTGTGTCTGCAGCAATTATTTTGCAACATGTAACAACGAAACTTAAACATTCTAAGGTGGATTGGCAACTCACTGAAGAGGAGCAAAATGAAAAACGCTTAGATTGGTGTAAGAAGACGATAAAAAGTTATGAAGACATCATTGAGCGTTTTTATCAAAAAGACTAGTTATAAAGTAAATTATTTTTAAAATTAGATACTATGGAAAACAATATGGTAGGCTGGTTTGAAATACCAGTAGATAATATGGATAGAGCAAAACGGTTTTATGAGGCTGTTTTTGAAATTAAATTATCGGTTCATGATTTTGGAGGCACTTTAATGGGTTGGTTTCCTTTTAATGAAACTAAACCTGGAGCTACTGGAACTTTGATAAAGCAAGAATCTTACATACCTAGTCAAAAAGGAACTTTAGTGTATTTCAATTCCATTGATGTTAAAAATGAATTAAGTAGAGTGATACCAGCTGGTGGAAAAATCTATCAACCAAAAACACAAATTTCTCCTGAACATGGTTACATGGCTGTTTTTATAGACTCAGAAGGTAATAGAATAGCTTTGCATTCAAAATCGTAACCTCATTTATCATATCTGATATTTTGGTATTTTATACGATTTAATTGTTGTATTTTTTTTTTATAGCTATGTTGCTGTCAATTAGCTATTATATTATGTTTGAACTATTAAAAAACCAATTGAAGACTATTCAGTCTTCCCTTATAATTCTGTTTATAATTGTAATCCTAGTCTTAGGATTTGTAACTGGAATTCATGTAATCAACGAGGTGCCATTAGTTGTACTTACAAGTGATGTCGCTGTAATAGGAGAGGTTCCTATTTATACTGGTTTATTATCACAATTAGGTATTTTTCTTTGGTCGGCAACGGCCGCAATTTGTATTTATAGTGTTCAATTTATTAAGGAGAAAGAACACAAAGCATTTATTAAAGCTTCTGCATTTATAACAATTTTTCTTGCATTAGATGATGCATTTATGTTTCACGAAATAGTATTTCCGGAATTAGGAATTCACCAAAAAGTTGTGTTTTTAGGATATGGAATATTGATGCTATTTTATCTATTGAAATATTATAAAGTCATTCTTCAATCAGATTTTATACTTTTCACATTGGCTATGGGTGGCTTCGGATTATCATTATTTATAGATAATTTCTTGCCTAATGCATCGCCATATATAGCTAAACTAGCTGAAGACGGTTTTAAATTTTTGGGTATTACGTTTTGGTTGGGTTATTTTGCTAGAACCTGCAAGCAATATCAAGTATAGAACCAATTAAAATCGACCTGATTTACTTCTGCTCAACACTTTGTATTCTTCATAGCACTCACTAATAGCATCTAAAATTTGGAGGTCATTAGCCGTTTCTATAAAGTCTTTTGAATAATTACACTGATTTATAATTTCATCTAAATCATATTTGTCGACTTGTAATAACACCATCAACATTTCACGATCAAAACGTGACGCTAGATTATTTCTAATTTCATCGTCTTGCTTCATTTTTTTCAGTTTACGCAACTCGTTTGGTTTTTTTCCAAACATATTATGTAAAAAATCTGCAGGATTAAAAATTGCACCTAAAACTTTACTTACGGCATTAGGCCTTCTATCACCAGCTTCGTAACCTTTATTTGATAAACCTGAAATACTGTATCTATAATTAGATTTTATTGGAACTTGCTTAATATCAACAGCCAAATAACCTGTTAGTTTTAATTGATTTACAACGACTTCTTCAAGAGCTAAAGCCAATTCGGTCATTCCTATTTTGGTTTTACCAAACTTAAGCCAATCATTAGTGACTCTTACCTTAATTGATTTATAACCTAAATACGAAAAATGAAGAGTGTCATTAACATTAGCTTTAATTTCAAACTCGCCATCATCACTAGACGACGTACCAATGACTTGATTCAAATTAACAATATTTACGCGATCAATTGGTAAATCTGTAGAGACATCAATAACAGTTCCTATAACAGATGTTGGTTCTTGAGCATAACCAATTACAGAAGTAAAAAGTAGAAAAACAAGTACTTGTAGGTGTTTCATGTATTAAAATTATGACATAAAAGTAGTAAACAAAAGTAAATAACTGAATTAATGCCTAATAATTTGACTTAATATTAACAAGAAGGTTTAAAAAAACCTCGCAACATTGTTACGAGGTTTCTATATTTAATCTCTTCGCCTTGAGCGTCTTGGTCTGTCAGATCCCGAACTGCTTTCAGAACGTCTAGGTGGTCTCGAATCTCCACCAGAACTTCGTCTATCACTTCTGTTACCAGAACTGTCGCTACTTCGTCTATCGCTTCGTCTTCCTGAATTGTCTGAAGATCGTCTATCACTTCTGTTTCCAGAACCAGAATCACTGCGTCTTCCTGATGAACGTCTTTCACCTCTTGATCTATCATCGCTACGTCTTCGGCTTCCACCTCCACCATCACGTCGTCCACCACCTGAACGTCCACCACGATTTCTTCCGCCACCACCTCTGTCTTCACTTACTTCTACATTAACAAATCTTCCGTTATGTTTAAAATCGGTAAAAAAGGCGAGTACTTTCTCTTGAATGTCTTTTTCTGTATTAAAGAATGAAAAACTGTCTTTTACATCTACCTTAAAGACATCATCACGACCTAACTCTAAAACTTCTTTTAAGAAATCTTTCAGTTTCATCCAATCGTAACCATCTTTTCGTCCAACATTAATAAAGTAACGTGATTCATTTTTGCTTCCACCATAACCGCGACCACCACTATCACCTTCAGAATCTCTAGATGAACTCGGTACATTGAGTTTCTTAGATTTTTGGTAATAATTATAGAAGCGCGTAAATTCAACAGAGAAGAATTTTTTAATCAATTCGTCTTTATCTGTGTCTTCAAATAATTCGTTAATGCTAGATAAATGTTTGTCAATCTCATCATTAACTTCAGTATTATGTATTTTGTTTGCAAGCGACATTAATTGCACTTCGCAAATTTCCATGCCATCAGGAATTTCTTTTTTCTCAAATTCTTTCTTGATGATACGTTCGATACTTTTAATCTTTCGGACTTCACTTTTAGAAACAATAACCATCGAAATACCTGTTTTACCAGCACGCCCAGTACGTCCAGAACGGTGTGTGTAAATTTCAGGTTCGTCAGGTAATTGATAATTTATAACATGTGTAATATCATCAACATCAATACCACGAGCAGCAACATCTGTCGCGACAAGCATTTGGATTTGTTTATTTCTGAACGATTTCATTACCAAATCACGTTGGTTCTGACTTAAATCACCATGTAAAGCACCAGCACTATAACCATCTTCGATTAAGTTTTCGGCAACTTTTTGAGTATCACGTTTTGTACGACAGAAAATCACAGAAAAAATATCTGGATTAGCATCTGATAAACGCTTTAAAGCTTGATAGCGATCTCTTGCGTTTACTAAATAGTATTCGTGAGATACCTGACTTGTACTTTCATTTTTATTTCCAACAGTAATTTCTATCGGATCATTCATGAAATCTTTTGCAATTCTAGAGACCTCTTTAGGCATCGTTGCAGAAAATAACCATGTGCTTTTATCTTCAGGAGTATGTGATAAAATATCAGTAATATCTTCATAAAACCCCATGTTTAGCATTTCATCAGCTTCATCTAAAACCGCATATTCGATTTTAGAAATATCAACCATGTTTCTGCTAATCATATCTTTCATACGACCAGGAGTAGCCACAATAATTTGTGCACCACGTTTTACAGATCTAGCTTGATCTGTGATACTTGCACCACCATAAATTGCAGTAACATTAAGTCCTTTACAATATTTTCCGTAGAGTTTAAGCTCGTTGGTAATTTGTAAACATAGCTCTCGAGTAGGAGAGAGTATCAAGCCTTGGGTCGTTCGACTTTCAATATTTATTTTTTGAAGCATCGGAAATCCGAATGCTGCAGTTTTTCCTGTACCAGTTTGCGCTAGGGCAACGAGATCAGAATCTTTTTCTAATAAAATTGGAATTGCTTTTGCTTGTACATCACTAGGGTTTTCAAATCCTAAATCGGTAATAGCAGTTAATAGGTCTTCATTAAGACCGAGTTCTTGGAATGTGCTCATTCGTTTTGTTTTGTATTCGATTATGTCCTTTGGTGTTACAAAAGAAGCGAATCGACATACTTAACACTTAAACTTCTAGGTAACACATCCTCACTCTGAGGAATTTAACATCCCAATTCTTTGGGATTTTAAAGGTGCAAAGATAGACTATTATTTGGATATACAATACTTGGGCGTTTTAACACGCTCTCACTACTCAATCTTTTTGTAAAAAAAACAAAAAGGATTTCAAACATGCCGTTCCATCGTTAACGCAATTCATTTAGAAATAAGACTAATTGTTTAACGGCCTTACCTCGATGCCCAATCTTGTTTTTCTCCTCTAAAGATATTTCAGCAAAGGTTTTAGTGTAGCCTTTAGCTTTAAAAATTGGATCATAACCAAAGCCTTCGTTGCCTTGTTTGGTTTCAGTAATTTCACCTTTACAAATACCAGTAAACGTTTCTAATTTGTTATTGAGATGCAGAGCAATAACGGTTTTGAATTGTGCACTTCTATTTGGTTTTCCTTCAAGATTCTGAAGTAACTTATTCATATTATCATTTGCATCGCGTTGCTCACCAGCATAACGTGCACTAAAAACTCCCGGTTCTTTATTGAGTGATTCAACTTCTAAACCTGTGTCATCTGCAAAACAGTCAAAGCCATACTGTTCCTTTATATACTCTGCTTTTTGAATAGCATTACCTTCAATGGTCAATTGGGTTTCTGGGACGTCTTCAAAACAACCAATATCTTTTAAACTTAATAGTTTAAAGTGGTCAGGAATTAATGATTGTACTTCCTTAAGTTTATTTAGGTTATTAGTGGCGAAAACGAGTTGCATTGTCTTGACTTTTATGTGGTCAAAGATACTTTAATGCATTCATTTTTTTGAGAAATTCTTTTACTGAAAAACTTTGGCTATATTTAGTAATTACTAACTATGCTATAGAATGAAAGAATTTAAATCACCTCTAGAGGCTTTTTTATACTGGGAAGCTGAATCTCCACACCATCTCTTTTTAAATCAACCTATTAACGGTAAAAAAATCACCTATTCATATCAAGAAGCTGGAGAAGAAGCACGAAAAATGGCTGCCTACTTAGGGTCTTTACATCTACCAGAACGAAGTCATGTGGCATTACTGTCTAAGAATTGTGCACATTGGATTTTGGCAGACTTAGCTATTATGATGGCTGGATATGTGTCTATTCCTATTTATCCAACATTGAATAGTGCATCCATGAACCAAATTTTAGTGCATAGTGAATCAAAAGCCATAATTATTGGTAAATTAGATGATTTTGCATCTCAAAAGGATGGTGTTCCTGATATTCCAAAAATTAGTGTTGGGTTATTTGGTGAACAAGAAGGTACCTTATGGGAAGATATTGTTAATGATACGCAACCATTAAAAGTCGTTCATAAGTCAGATCCAGAAGCGCTACATACTATTATTTATACGTCGGGAACAACAGGAACTCCGAAAGGAGTAATGCATTCTGGAAGTAATTTTATGGAATCATCTTCAACATTAGTTCGTGAGTTTACTCTAGATAATAAGCCTAAACTATTTTCATATTTGCCATTAGCTCATGTGGCCGAACGATTATTGAATAACGCTGGAATGGTTTTGGGAGGTACAATTACTTTCGCAGAATCTTTAGATACTTTTGCTAAAGATTTAGAAGCTGTTCAGCCCAATTTGTTTTTTGCCGTGCCAAGAATATGGACAAAATTTAGAGAAAAAATACTAGAATCACTTCCACAGAAAAAGCTAAATATATTATTAAGTATTCCGCTAATAAACGGAATTATAAAAAAGAAACTAAAACAAAAATTAGGATTGACAGACGCTGTATTTATAGCTTCAGCTGCTGCACCAATTGCTTCTGAAATTGTAAGATGGTATCAAAAATTGGGAATCACCATTTATCAAGGTTATGGTATGACTGAAGATTGTTGTGTATCTCATTTCAATAAACCTGGAGCGAGTAAAATTGGAACTGTGGGCAAAACTTTCGATAATGTCAAAGCCAAATTATCTGCTGAAGGAGAAATTTGTATTAAAAACAGCTGCTTAATGAAAGGCTATTTTAAAGCTCCCGAATTAACAGCCGAAGTTTTTGATGACGAAGGCTACTTAAAAACTGGAGATATGGGAGAATTTGATCATGATGGTTTTTTAAGTATTGTTGGTCGTGTAAAAGATCAGTTTAAAACCGATAAAGGAAAATACATTTCGCCTTCTCATATCGAACTATTAATGTGTAGCAATACAGATATTGAACAAATTTGTATTGTTGGAACCGGAATTCCGCAACCAATTGCCTTGATAACCTTATCAGAACTCGGAAAAGCGAAATCAAAAGAGGGTATATCAAGTTCATTATTAGCGAGTGTAGCTGAAATAAATCCAACGCTTGAAAAACATGAGCGACTTGAAAAAGTCGTAATTATGAAAGAAGACTGGAATGTCGCTAACGGTTTGACCACACCTAGTATGAAAGTGAAACGAAATAGCATTGAGAAAATTCATCAAGAGTTTTATCCGACTTGGTTTAATACGTCAGATAACATAATTTTTGAATAGTCCATGACGTCTTGAAAATTATATACATTTTATGATATTTATCAATTAAAATTTGATAGAATTTTGTAAATTTAAGTATTGAAATTAACCTAAAACAAGAACGATTATGAATGTAAACTTTAGATATGTAGGTGTGGATATAAGTGAATCACTAAACACCTTTACAGAAGAAAAACTAAATAAATTATTTAATAGATACGAGTTTATAATTGGAGCAACAGTCCGATTTAAACACGATGATAATAGTCACACGAAAGGTAAAATTTGTGATATAGAATTAAGTTTGCCTGGACCACGAATTTTTGCCACTTCCGACGAATCAAAATATGAAGTCGCAGTGCGATCTACAATTAGCGACTTAGAACGTCAACTTAAAAAACGCAAAGAAGTTTTTAATGCACATTAAATGTTTTAATTATTTCAAAAAAGTCTTATAAAATCCGTAATGATTTTATAAGACTTTTTTTTGCATTGATGAATTTGTGATTTTTGAATGTTATATTTGTAAATACATAAATTTTTATTTCAAATGAGAAAACTAGCTGCTATACTTGTATTACTATCACTTATGAATTGTTCAGAAAAAGAAGCCGAAAAGGCTGTAGTTGAGTTGTCAAAAGATAATCCGTTTAATGTTGCTTTAAATGAACCTTTTGATTACGCTAATGTAACTGGAGAATCTATAGAAGACTTTGTGACTTATGAAATCCAAAATGTAGTGCAGACCATTGAAATTATAAAAAATCAATCCATTCCAACATTAGAAAACACATTTCATCCGTTTGATGATGTATACAATAGACTAAATAAAGCTGGCAGCAATTCATTTATGTTGTATTGGACTTCTACAGATTCTATTACTAGAGCAAAAGGTTTAGAGTACTCACAAAAAGTAGATTCTTTGAGTACAGCAATTTCATCAGACAAAGATTTGTTCAAACAATTTGAAACTTTTGCTGCTTCTAAAGACTATTCTAAATTAAATACTAGAAGACAGCGATTTGTTAATGATATCATTGATAGTTTCAAGCAATCTGGAATTAATTTATCAGATGAAAAACTCAATAAGGTTAAAACATTAAAGGCTGAAATAACAGATTTAACGTCTCAATATTCAACAAATATGAACACAGCTAATTCAGTATTGTTAATTGATGAAGCTGGAGCAAAAGGGATTCCGGAGAATCTTAAAGAAAAATATAAAACTGAAAACGGTAGATACGAAATTCCTGCTCAACCTTCAACTAGTGGACCAGTTATGAGTAATGCAATAAATTCTGAAACCAGAAAAAAGTACCAAATATTGTATTCTAACAGAGGAGCAGATAAGAATATAGGTATATTGAATCAGTTGGTTGCAAAACGGTATCAACTCGGACAATTAATGGGTAAAAAATCTTATGCTGAACATAATTTAGTACCGAAAATGGCTAAAAACCCAGAAGCTGTTTGGAAATTTATTGATGACCTAGTTGCCGAATCTAAAGAAAAAGCTATTCAAGATATAGAAGTTTTGAAAACCGCTAGAAAAAAAACAGATAACATTAATAATGAAGAAGTTTTAAATGCTTGGGATTTATCTTATTATAAAAACCAAATATTAAAAACCGAATATCAAGTGGATACTGAAAAAATCCGTGAATATTTACCAGTAAGCTCATGTCTAGATGGCATGTTTGAATTGTATCAAGAATTATTAGATGTGGAATTTAAAAAAGTAGAAAATGCTTCAGTTTGGCATGAAGATATCCAAGCTTACGAAGTGTTTGAAAATGGTAAGTTAAAAGGAAGGTTCTTCCTAGATTTATTTCCAAGACCAAATAAAGAGTCTTGGTTTTATGCAGTTCCACTTTCAACTGGTAAACAAACAGCAGATGGTTATGAAGTCCCAGTGGCTATGCTTTTAGGGAATTTCACAAAAGGAACTGATATACTGCCTTCAATGATTACACATAACGAATTAAGCACCTTATTTCATGAGTTTGGTCATATTATGGATGCTATGGCTTATGAAGGAGAATATAGTTTGCAAGCCAATACAAAAAGAGATTTTGTAGAAGCCATGTCTCAAATTTTTGAAAACTGGATTTGGGATTATAACATCTTGAGTTCATTTGCTAAACATTATGAAACAGGTGAAGTCTTGCCAAAGGAATTATTTGATAATATGGTGAATGCTAAAAATGTATCGTCAGGACTATCTGCCCAAGGTTCATTAAGAAGTTGTATTTATGATATGAATTTATATGATAAATACAATCCAGAGCAACCAATAGATACGGATCAATTATGGCGAGATGTCGATAAGCAATTGGGTGTAATGGATTGGTATATTGAAGGAACACATCCTCAGGCTTGTTGGATTCATATCAATACACATCCAGTATATTACTATGGTTATTTATGGTCAGAAGTTTATGCTCAAGATATGTTTACCATTTTTGAAAAGAATGGATTGCGTGATCAAGAAACTGGAGTGAGATATAGAAAATTAATTTTAGCAAACGGAAGCCAAAGAACTGTTGACGAAGCTGTTGAAGAATTTTTAGGCCGACCAATGAATAACAAAGCTTACGTTAAAAGCCTTGGTTTAGAATAAAGATTAACGATGATGGTAAGGCTCATTACGTAAAATTGTAAAGCCTCTATACAATTGCTCTAATACAAACAACCGAATCATTTGGTGAGAAAATGTCATTTTAGACAATGATAATTTCCCATGTGCCTTTTGATAAACATCAGGTGAAAAACCATAAGGACCACCAATCACAAATACCAATTGTTTAATTCCAGAATTCATGTGCTTTTGCAAGTAGTTTGAAAAGGCAACCGAATCTAATTGTTTTCCGTTTTCGTCAAGTAAAACCAAAACATCTGTGGGATTCAGTTT
This sequence comes from Psychroserpens sp., assembly GCF_034670085.1. Taxonomy (GTDB): domain Bacteria; phylum Bacteroidota; class Bacteroidia; order Flavobacteriales; family Flavobacteriaceae; genus Psychroserpens. Next base: position 152,713 of record NZ_JAXMOD010000008.1, read on the forward strand.
GTTTAAAATAAGTACGCCTTCCTTTTGCTTTTGCTGATCTTCACTAAGATGTTTAGCTTTTTTGAGATCTGGAATAATCTCAAACTCAAATCTTACATAAAATCCTAAACGCTTTTGATAATCATCAATAAGCGCTAGTAATTGTTTGTTGTCAGTTTTGCCAATGGCAAGGAGTTTAATTGTCATATCAATGTCAGGTTGAGCGCAGTCGAAACCTAATAAAAAAACCTATAGACTGCAAACTGGTAGACTTTTCTTTCTTTAAGAGAATATCAAAGTTATCATTTTTCGTTTTAAAATTGAAAAATTCATTTCTATATCACTTTATTTAATTGAAGTCAATTACTATTTTTACATTAAATATATTCATATGATTTCTAAAGAACAATTCAACATAGAAATAGATTTAATTATCTCAAACGCTATCAGAGAAGATGTAGGAGATGGTGATCACAGTTCATTAGCTTGTATTCCCGTAACTGCAAAGGGTAAAGCCAAACTTCTTGTGAAAGATGAAGGCATTATTGCAGGCGTAGAATTCGCTAAACAAGTTTTTGCTTATGTCGATAAAGACATGACTGTTGAAACGCTAATTGAAGACGGAAGTCGTGTTAAATTTGGCGATATTGTATTTTATGTTGAAGGCGCTTCACAATCAATTTTGAAGGCAGAACGTTTGGTGTTAAATGCCATGCAACGCATGAGTGCAATTGCCACAAAAACGAAACAGTTTGTCGATTTATTAGAAGGTACTGGAACTAAAATTTTAGATACTAGAAAAACTACTCCTGGTATTAGAGCACTTGAAAAATGGGCTGTAAAAATTGGAGGAGGAGAAAACCATAGATTTGCTTTATATGATATGATTATGTTGAAAGACAATCATATTGATTTTTCTGGAGGAATTACAAAAGCAATCAATAAAACCAAGCAATATTTGAAAGATACCAATCGTGATTTGAAAATTATTGTAGAAGCAAGAAACCTCGATGAAATTAAAGAAATCCTTGAGGTAGGAGGTGTGTATCGTATATTAATTGATAATTTTAATTATGAAGATACACGAACTGCCGTTAAGCTTATTGGCGATCAATGTTTAACGGAATCATCAGGTGGAATAAATGAAAAAACGCTTAGAAAATATGCGGAATGTGGTGTAGATTATATTTCTTCTGGCGCATTGACACATTCGGTTTACAATAAAGATTTAAGTTTAAAAGCGGTAGAATAAACTAATTGTTAATGAGATTTTAAGTCTTTTTCTAATTCACAAGACGATAGACCTATGGTAACACCTTCTTTTACTTTCAATCATATAGCGCTTTCGGTAAAAGATGTTGACGAATCTATTGCATTTTACCAAAACGTATTTCATTTTAAGGAAATAAAGAATACAGCTTCTAATTCTAAGACGAGATGGCTATCTTTAGGTGAAGGCAAGCAACTTCACTTGATTTCTAGACCCGATGCTATTATAAAAACAAATAAGGCTGTTCATTTTGCCTTGGCTACAAACGATTTTGGCTCATTTGTCAAGCATTTAGCGACTTTAAAAATAGAGTATTCAGATTGGCGAGACACACCACACAAAGATTACATTAGGAAAGACGGAATTCGACAAGTTTACTTTCAAGATCTAAATGGATATTGGATAGAAGTCAATGATGCCGTTGAATAATGCTCGTTGTTATATTGGCTGACTTAATTCCAATCAAAAAAACTAATTAGCAGTTTTGAGTCCTAATCGGATACCTTCTTTAATCATAAGTTCGTAAGCAGCTTCATAGTCATTTGGAATGTCACCTTCTAAAATGGCTTCTTTAATCACTTCCTTTATTTGTCCGATTTCACGTGAAGGTTTGATATTAAAAGCTTTCATGATATCCTCACCTGAGATTGGTGGTTGAAAATTACGAACATGGTCACGAGCTTCAACCTCATCAATTTTTTGACGAACAATTTTAAAGTTGTTGTGATATTTATTAAATTTCTTAGGATTCTTTGTGGTAATATCGGCTTCACAAAGTGTCATTAAATCTTCTACATAATCACCAGCATCAAAAACCAAACGCCTTACTGCAGAATCTGTTACAAGATCTTGAGCCAATACAATAGGTCTGGAGCTCATAAACACCATTTTTTGAACAAACTTCATTTTTTCGTTCAATGGCATTTTTAACCTTTTGAATAAATGATAGACCATTTTTGCTCCTTCAAATTCGTGTGTATGAAAGGTCCAACCTACTTTTTTACTGAACTTTTTCGTAGGCGCTTTACCTATATCATGAAGCAGTGCAGCCCAACGTAACCATAGGTTGTCTGTATGTTTTGAAATATTATCAACGACTTCTAACGTATGATAAAAATTGTCCTTATGTTTTTGACCTTCAATTTCGTCAATTCCTTTTAGAGCCGTTAATTCAGGTAAAATAAAATCTAATAATCCTGTATTTTCTAGCAATAAAAAGCCAACAGAAGGCACATCACTTTCAAGAATCTTATTGAGTTCTACAACGATACGTTCATTGGTAATGATTTTTATCCTTTCTTTATTTCTAGAAATAGCGTCAAGCGATTTAGGTTCTATTACAAATCCGAGTTGCGTTGCAAAACGAATCGCTCTCATCATTCGCAATGGGTCATCACTATAAGTGATATCTGGATCTAAAGGTGTACGAATAATTTTATTTTGTAAATCTTTAATGCCATTAAAAGGATCTAATAATTCACCAAAATTAGCTTCGCTTAAATTTAAAGCCATAGCATTTATAGTGAAATCTCTTCGGTTTTGGTCATCTTGAAGAGTTCCATTCTCAACCACTGGATTTCTACTGTTTTCATGGTAACTTTCTTTTCGAGCACCAACAAATTCAATATCCATATCTTCAAAAGGAAGCATGGCAGTTCCATAGGTTTTAAACACTTGTACCTTAGGTGAAATTGGTAAATTTTTTGCGACCTGTTTGGCAAGAGATATTCCACTTCCAATGGCTACAATGTCTATATCTTTATGTAATCCTCTATTTAAAATATAATCACGAACAAAACCACCAATGACATACGAATCAAGTTTCAGCTCTTTAGCAGAATCTGAAATGATTTTAAAAATTTTATTTTGTAAAGCGTCTTTGTAGTTCATTATTACAGGTATCAACTAAATAAACTCGTTTATTGACCAGTTATTATTCTTGGCAAATCTACGATTTAGAGATTTTTAAAAAAAGGATTTGATAAATTAAACAATTACAAATTATAAAAACCACTCATAATTTTTATAAACGCTTTTTGACCAGCTTGTTCAATTATGAAATTTCGGATGTTTTCTGGACTAAAAGACAATTCATTAGAGCTAATTTCATTTAGGTGGTTCGCGATCGCTTTATAATCTTTGAGTTGAACAGAAACACCAGTTGTCGAGTTTAAAGAATCTTCAATACCTCCGCTTTTAGTACTTATTACAGGTTTCCCACATAACATAGCTTCTCGAGGTGCAACACCATAGGTTTCAGCTATACTAGTCGACACAAATACATTGCATTCTTGAAGTTTCTTTTTAATTTCTTCACGATTTAGGTGTGGATAAAAGGTGCATTTATCAAAGACATCAAAAGCTTTCGCTTGAGATTCGAAGGTAAGACTGTTTGCTTTAGTAATATCCTTAAATGAATCATTTCCGATAACAATAACTTCAAAATCTATTTTGCTACTGTTTTTAAAGGCTTGAATGCTTTTGAAAAAAGTTTCACTGTCTTTTATAAAATGAGGATAAGTAATCGTTAGAATTGTAAACTTTGAATTAGATGTCTTTGGAATGATATCGAATTTAGTTTCATCCATCAAATTCCAAGTAATAACTGGATTACAATTAATGTTATGCATTAAAATACATCTTTTTTGATGGTAACTTACAGCTCCAATTTTGGTTGCATTTTCGATTGCCTGTATCATTTCTTTTTGAATCGTTTTAGGATACACATTCAATAAGAAAATTTGATGTTCAATTATGACAAAAGGAATGTCGCTTGTCTTTGACAAATAAGACGCATAGATTCCAGCGTTTGCTGTACATTGTGCATGAATTAATTCAGGTTTCCACTGTTCTGAAAGTAAATCAAATGCCTTTTTATACTGCTTTTTTATATGTTGCAATTTCTTTTTTTCCGACCATTTTTTGTAGTAGTAAATGTCAAATGAAAATGCTTCAGGATCTTGCTTAAGAAAACTAGTAGATAAGGCTACAGTCGATTTGAAAATGTTTAAGATATATTTAGTTAAACTTAATTTATGTTCAATACCAAGTAGAATCTTGAGATCAAATCCGTTTTTGTTTAATAATTGAGCTTGTTCCTTGTAAAATGAACCTACCAAATCATTTTTATTATTTGGATACCAAGAAGGAATAACTAAAATTTTCTTATCCATATATGATGCCTTATGTTGGTATAAAAATAGGATTTTATATACGAAAACAGGCTAACGAACAATAATTTTATATAAATGTTAATTACAAACATTAGTTTATTAAATTTGTGTTTATATGATATACGTAACACAAACATTTTTACCTCCAAAAGAAGAGTTTCAAACTATTCTTGATCATGCTTGGGATAAAAAGTGGATTACAAATAGAGGTGATTTAGTTCTGAGGTTAGAGAGCGAAATTACCGAAAAACTGAACGTATCAAGTATTATTGCCACAACAAATGGAACTTTACCGTTACAAATTGCCATTAAGGCTTTAGGTTTAACAGGTGAAATTATTACAACTCCATTTAGTTATGTTGCAACAGCATCAACGGTTGTATGGGAATCATGTGTTCCCGTTTTTGCAGACATAGAAAGCGATAGTTTCAATATAGATCCAAAAGAAATTGAGGCCAAAATAACAGACAAGACCTCTGCAATTATTGCTACACATGTATTTGGTAATCCTTGTAATTTAGAAGCGATTCAACACATTGCTGATAAACATAATTTAAAAGTGATTTATGATGCAGCACATGCATTTGGTGTGACTTATAAAGGCACTTCTATTTTTGAATATGGCGACGTTAGTACATGTAGTTTTCATGCCACAAAAATTTTTCATACTGGAGAAGGAGGCGCGTTATTTACAAAAGATAATAACTTAAGAGATAAATTATTTTACCATCATAATTTTGGTCATGATGGTCCTGAACGATTTCATGGTTTAGGTATAAATGCTAAGATGAGTGAATTGCAAGCAGCAATGGGTTTAGCGGTTTTACCCTATTTTGACAAGATATTTGCTAGAAGAGAAAAACTATATCTGTTGTATATAGAGAATTTAAAAAACAGTACTAGTATTACATTTCAAAATATAGCTGATAATGTTGATTATAACCATGCCTATTTTCCTATTGTTTTAGAAAATGAACCTCAAACATTAGCAGTAATAAAAGCCTTAAATGAAAACGAAATTTTTCCACGACGCTATTTTTATCCATCTCTTAATACCATAGCATACATAAATGGTGAAACAATGCCAATTTCAGAAAGTATTGCGGAACGTATTATTTGTTTGCCCTTATATTATACTCTGTCTGAAGATGATGTCAAACGCATAAGTGAAATTATTATAAATACGTTATAGATGATTATTATTGGTGCTAAAGGTTTTGCGAAAGAGGTTTTAGAGGTTGTAACAAGCAGTTATGACACTGAAAGCATCGTTTTTTTTGATGATGTAACAACGCCTTTTCCTGACGTATTATTTGAAAAGTTTAGAGTGTTGAAATCTATTATCGAAGTGCAAGAGTTTTTGAAAACCTCTTCAGATAAGGACGCTGTTATCGGAATTGGATTGCCTTCAGTAAGAGAAACAATGTTTAAAAAGTTTTCTAACCTTGGAGTTCATTTAAAAACGATAATAGCCGATGACGCTTCTATAGGAAGTTTTGATGTCGGCATTGGAGATGGTTCAACTATAATGCAAGGTGTTCGTATTACCAATAGCATAACAATTGGTAAAGGTTGTTTAATCAATTTAAATTGTACTATAGGTCACGATACTATTGTTGGTGATTTTGTTGAATTATCGCCTAATGTAAATATCTCAGGAAGATGTACAATAGGAGATTTAACCAGCATTGGTACAAATGCTATTATTATTCCAGATATAACTATTGGTCGCAATTGTATTATTGGTGCAGGAACATTAGTGCTTAAAGATGTTCCAGACAATAGTGTTGTTGTTGGTGTTCCTGGTAAAATTATAAAATCGAATGAGTAAACCTCTAGTTTCCGTTGTAGTCATTTCATATAATCATGAGGCGTTTATTAAACAAACATTAGACAGTCTTCTTTCCCAAAAAACTGATTTTGAATATGAAGTTGTTGTAGGCGAAGATAAAAGCACAGATGATACGTTAGCGATTTGTAAATCATATGGAGATAAAATCAACCTGATTTTTAGCGAAGAGAATGTTGGAATGATTCCTAATTTCATCAGAACTCTAAAAGCCGCTAAAGGAAAATATATTGCAGTTTGTGAAGGTGATGATTATTGGATTGATCCATTAAAACTTCAAAAACAAGTCGATTTCCTTGAAGCTAATCCGAACTATACGATTTGTTGGACAGATTACAGCATAGTAAATGATAAAGGTGAACTAACGAAAACCGATTTCGGTTATACCAAAGATATCATTGATATTGATTTCAATAATTTATTCACACCATATTCTACCTATACATTAACCTCGATGTTCAGAATGGAAGCATTCGATTTAGAACTCTACCAGACCTTGAAACATTATAAGGATAATTCTCTTTATGTATTATTATTGAGGGAAGGAAAAGGAGCCTTTTTGAATTTTGTATCTTCAGTATATAGAGTGCATGAAGGTGGTGTTTACTCGTTAACATCAAATTATCATAAAAACTATTCGTCTTATTTAAACATTAAGGAAATAATGGAAGCTGTTCCAGAGTCTCGATCAAAAAACATGAAGCGAATTCTAAATTCTCTTGGTAATGCAACGGCTTTCGGATTACTTAAACAGAAGCAAAAAGGAGAGGTTTTAACTGAAGATCAGTTGAAATTCATGACTGATTATTTCAAAAATGGAAACTTGAAAACGAAATTGAAATACTTCAAGAGACGCTTTTTAAAATAAGCATTTCAAACGCAAAATCATTTTGTCAATAAATGGAATGTGCCCAAAATAGCTAGATTCATTTTTCAAATACGAATAGAAGGTTTTGTTGTAATTATTAGCATTTCTTATGGTTCTAATAATCACTTTATCAATATGAGATTCAAAAATTGTAGGATTGTAATAGTTTGAAGTCTGATTTCTTTCTTTTAATTTCTTTGAAGCTTCAATAGCAGCAATAACTTGTTCTGGCGTTAGATCTTTTTTTAAGGAAACAGCATTTAGATACGCATCCATATTTTCAGAATTTGCATCGATACCAAAATGTTTTAATTGTCTTTTTTTAATTAAAACATTAGCCTTATGAAGATTTTCTGTTTTCGTCTGACTGATATTATTTGGATGCCATCTGTAATTGAGTAAGGATTCTGGAATATTATAAAAATCGGTCACACGAATCACTTCACTCCATAGTCCGTAGTCCTCTGCAGGAACAAATTGATGTTCGAATCTAAAGTCCTTAATGGCAGATTTTCTAAACATAACTGTTGGATTCCCAATTCCACAACTACTCAAGAACTGAACTTTTAAAGCGTCTGGTTCAACTGCATGTTTGATTAATTTTTGTTTATCTCCAAAAAATGTAAACCAGGTGCCGCAAACACCAATATTGGGATTGTTATTAAAAACTGCCAACTGTTTTTCAAACCGCGTTGGTAAAGCAATATCATCGGCATCCATAAGTGCAATGAATTCGGTTTGAGCTCTTTCAATGCCTTCATTTCTTAAATTTGCAGGTCCTTCATTTTTTGTTTTATGGATAACTTCAACTCGGCTGTCTTTGTCTTGATATGCTTTTAATATAGCAGGAGTACTATCTGAAGAATTGTCATTTAAGACTAACAATTTAAAATCGGTAAATGTCTGGTTAAGAATGCTGTCTATCGCTTCCTCCAAATACTTTTCGCCATTATAAACTGGTATGATTACAGTTAATGCATTCATTGGTTTATGTTTTTCAATAGCAAAAGTAAGTATTTATAAAGCTTAACATTATATTTGTGATTATAATTTATTCTAGAATTCTGATTTCAACAGTTACTATTTAAATGAAAAAAATTCATGTTGGTTTTTTAATGTCTTATGATTATGAAAAACTAAAATATTCTATTCCACCAGTTTACAATGAAGCTGATGCAATTTATATTGCTTTAGATAAAGATCAACGTACTTGGAAAGGAAATTCATTTGAAATAGATGCTAGCTTTTTTTCGTGGTTGGAAACATTTGATACAGAAAAGAAAATCACCTTATATAAAGACGATTTTTTCATTCCAGAAATGGATACAATTCAAAATGACACGAGAGAAAGAACTATGCTATCAGAACAAATGGGTGTTGGTAATTGGCTGGTTCAAGTTGATGCTGACGAAATATTTTTAGATTTTAAAAATTTCGTAACTACCTTAAGAAAGTATGATCATTATTTAGACAAGCCTGAGAAGCGACCAATTCAGATTGCAGGCTTTTTGGTTAATATCTATAAGTATTTAGATAATGGCATTCTCTATGTAAATGAACCAACTAAGGTGATGTTAGCAACTAATTACCCAAATTATAAGCGAGCTAGAAACACTAAGCAACGCATAATTTATACTGATAATGTGCTCTTACACGAATGTTTGGCTAGAACAGAAGACGAACTGAAGTTTAAACTAGAAAATTGGGGACATAGTCATCAATTAAATGATGAATTCTTTCCGAAATGGAAAAAAGCCGATGAAAATAATTATAAAGAGTTAAAAGATTTATTCTATATGGATCCGAAAATCTGGAAAGGTTTAGGATATTTACCTTCTAGAGACCTTGAAACAATGAAAAATTTAGTAAAAACTCAAGACGATTTAAAACTGAGCTCATCCTATTTATTAAAAAAGAATTTCGGTCAGTGGTTTAAATTTTTATTTAAGTCTTAAGCATTTTGATAACTCAATGAAGTCAACCTTAATCATTTCAACTTATAATTGGCCGCAAGCTTTAGAACTTGTGTTGTTAAGTGCGTTTTATCAATCGCAATTGCCTGATGAAATAATTATTGCTGATGATGGTTCAACTCAAGAAACGGCTCAATTGATTGAAGAATTCAAATCGAAGTTCAGTATTCCTTTAAGACATGTGTGGCACGAAGATGAAGGTTTTAGGAAATCGGTTATATTAAATAAAGCGATAGCACAAGCTCAAGGCGAATATATTATTCAAGCTGATGGTGATTGTATTTTACATTCTAATTACGTTGAGGATCATTTACATTATGCACAGAAGAATACGTATTTGTTTGGAAGTCGTGTAAATATTCAAGAATCCTATTTAGAGACTTTATTTAAGGAGAAACAAATTCGATTTAAGGCGTTTTCAAAAGGTATAAAGAAACGAACACGTGCATTACATTTTCCCTTTTTAAGTCAGTTTTATAAAGCCAGTAATTTGTTTTCTAAAAAATATAGAGGTTGTAATACGTCCTACTTTAAATCAGACTTTGTTGCCGTAAATGGTTATAATGAGGATTTTAAAGGTTGGGGACGAGAAGATTCTGAATTGGCTTTAAGATTTCATAATTTTGGATTACAAGGCAAACGCATTCGCTATAGAGGTATTGTTTTTCATATTTATCACAATGAAAAATCTAAAAGCAGACTAGAAATTAATAACGATATCGAATTACAAACCATTGCTAATAAAACGGTTTGGTGTAAAAATGGTGTAGATAAATATTTAGGTGAAACGAACTAAAAACATACATAACGATTTTAAAGCTCACGAAGCATTTTTTGATGATATCATTTCAAATTTTGATTTGAAAGGGAAGCCTTTTGGTAATCAAGATCGAAACTCACTTAGGTTATTTGATTTAAATGGGAAGTCCATAAATGTCAAGTCTTTCCGTATTCCAAATTTTATCAATCAAATTGCGTATCGTTTTTTTAGAAAAAGTAAAGCACAGCGCTCATTTGAATATGGAAATTGGCTTGTAAGTTTAGATATTGGTACACCACAACCTATAGCTTATTATGAATATAAAACAGGTTTGCTTTTCAAAAAGAGCTATTATATAAGCGAACAACAGGATTGTGATTTGACCTATCGTGAGTTAACTACAAATTTAAATTACCCTGATTTTGATACTATTTTAAGAGCATTTACTAGATTCACCTACAAACTACATCAAAAAAATGTGCATTTTTTAGATCATTCTCCAGGCAACACCTTGATTAAAAAAGTAGGAGACGACTACGAGTTTTATTTAGTAGATTTAAATAGAATGGAGTTTAAAACACTCGATTTTGAAACACGAATAAAAAATTTCTCTAAACTCACAATTCATAAGTCCATGATTGAAGTGATGAGTGATGAATATGCGAAATGTTCTGGTGAAGATTACAATAAGGTATTTGATTTAATGTGGTCATCTACAGAAGCTTTTCAACATAAATACCATAGAAAACGCAGACTTAAAAAGAAGCTTAAGTTTTGGAAAAAATCTAAGAATTAATTCTCCTTATATAATTGTCTGAGTTTAGTGTATTTCAAATAGGTGATTTTTCCTGTTTCCTTACTTATAACAAATCCGTTTTTTCCATCTAAAAATCCGAGTCTTAAAAAGTAAGCTTTAAAGAAAGCCCAAAAAGGATTCCATACAATTTTATACCAAGGTGCTTTTTTTCCAATATCGTAGTAAGCTTGAGCTGAAATGGAAGAAAAATAATCTGTTTTTTTATTAAACTCGGTATAACTTTGATAGGTCCAATGCAAAATGTCGCCTATAAGTATTCCTGCTTTGCGATTGTCTTTTAGAACAATTTCATCATGTGGATTAATACCTTTCCATTCAGCTAGTCGTCTGTCAAATACGCGAAGTTTTTTATTTGGATACCAATCTGAATGCTTTATCCATTGTCCGCAAAAATTATTTAATCGATTGCAATAATAGCCATCTAATTGCCAATTAGATTTTAATTCAATGATAGAGTTTTGAAGCGTTTCAGACAAGGCTTCATCACCATCTAAAGACACAATAAAGTCATTTGATGCTTTCGTTAATGCAAAGTTTTTTTGTTCAATATACCCTAGAAACTTCTGTTCAATAAATGTCACATTGTACTTTAAACAAATCTGCTTTGTAGCATCTGTAGAAAATGAATCTACAACAATAATCTCATCAACAACGTTTACGAGTGACTGCAAACACCTTTCAATGTTTCGTTCTTCGTTAAACGTAATTATTACACCTGAGAGTTTAATCATTCTTGATTCATCTTAATTAGGCAAAAATAACTATTTTTGAGGCAATGAAAGCTATTGATATTTCAGTAATTATAAGTACCTATAACAACCCAAAGTGGCTGCAAAAAGTCTTGTGGAGTTTTGACGTACAAACCTTTAAGAACTTTGAAGTCGTTATTGCTGATGATGGATCAAATGAGGATACAAAATCTCTGATTGATACTATGGCTTCTCAGGTTAGTTTTCCTATTCAACATATCTGGCACAAAGACCAAGGGTTTCAAAAAACAATCATTTTAAACAAAGCAACTGTTGCAAGTAAAGGCGATTATTTAGTATATACTGATGGTGATTGTATTGCTAGAGCAGATTTTTTACAGGTACATGCTAGTAGGAGAGAAGCTGGATATTTTCTATCTGGAGGTTATTTTAAGTTGCCAATGGATATTAGCGAAACCATTACTGAAACTGATATTAAGAATCAACATTGTTTTAATATTAACTGGTTAAAACAACACGGATTAAAATCTTCATTTAAGAATAATAAGTTGACCTCAAAAGGTCTTAAGGAAAAATTACTTAATGCAATCACACCTACAACAGCCACTTGGAATGGTCATAATTCATCAGGTTTTAAAAGTGATATTTTAGCCGCAAATGGTTATGACGAACGTATGCAGTATGGAGGTGAAGATAGAGAATTAGGTGAACGCTTGTTTAATGCCGGAATTAAGGCAAAGCAAATTAGATATAGTGCAGTTTGTTTGCATTTAGATCATGCTAGAGGCTATGTGAAACCTGAAATGATTGAAAAAAACAAAGCCATCAGAGCGACTACAAAATCTAAAAAAATTACCAAAACACCTTTTGGTATTGAAAAATTGAGTTCCTAATGGTAGTTCTTAAAGATGAACATTATATGGCAGAAGGCCTGGCTAGGAAATGCTATTTTCATCCTAAATCCGATAATTTGTGCATCAAAATTGGAAAGCCAGGAGTTGATGAAGCTCACCTTTATAAAGAAATCAAGTATTACAAAAAGATTAAAAATAAGGATTTCTCTGAGTTTGATTACCCTTTTTTTGCAGCCTATCATGGACGTATTGAAACAAATCTAGGCGAAGGTTTTGTTTATGATTTGGTTAGAGATCAAACTACAAATACAGTTTCAAAAACCTTGAGGCATTACATGATAATGAAAGATCCTCTATTTAGTGATGATGTTCTCGATCAAGCACTTTTACGATTACAGTCGCAAATGATAAAGCATAAGGTTTTTGCTAGCGATTTTAAACCTAGAAATATCTGTTGTAAACTATTGAAAGATAATTCTATTGAAATGGTTATTGTTGATGGTATTGGACATAGAGACATTTTTCCCTTTGCAGATTGGTTTGGTTATTTTGCTAAAAGGAAAGTAGAACGACGATTGATAAAAAACGATATGCAAAGTATGGCTCATCACAGACAAATGTGGCTTGCTAACGGATAAAAACAGTTTAGTTAGAATTTAGAAATTTTTCTAGTTCCTCAATAAAAAGTGAAGGTTTTATGAGTTCATAAAGCGATTTATAGTTTTCTTTTAATTCTTTTGGTGATGAATTTTCCACGATATCAGGATTGAAATCCTTTAAATGAACTGATACATTTTGTTTGCCATCTTCAAACATGTTCCAAGCTTCTTTAATAATCCAAGGAGAAAAAATTGTAAAGGTTGGAATACTTAAAGCTTTAGCCATATTTACACCACCACCTTCATTACCAATCATAGCTGTGCAATGATAAGTAATAGCTAAAAACTCCCTCAGACTTTTTCCGAAGACATCAAAAAAGATGTGTTTTTTAGTTTCAGACGTGCAAAAATTATATACCGTTTTTGCCTCATCAATTTGAATTGGAATATAATTGAATAAAATTTGTCCCTTGGTTTGAGTCACAATAAAGTCAATTACTTTTGCCATGTGAGGCAAGGGATAGGTTTTATTAGTACCACTTCCCAAAACGCTAATCATATATAGAGGTTTAGATAAGTCTATTTTGGCATCTGATAGTAATTGCTTTGAAGCTGAAATTTCCTCAGACGTTAGATGAATTTTCGGACGAATAGCCGCTGGGATTTTATCAACGATTGGTGCTAATAATTGCAATCTATTTTCTATCGCTAATCCAGCATTGGTTTTAGCTTCAGTTGCTTCTTTAAAAGTGTGGGTGTAATAATATTTGGTGTACCACTTATGTTTTGAAATCTTAATCGCTGCCCCTGAAAATTTTGTCATAAGATTACTCGAAAATTTTGAGTACACATCTATAACAACATCGTATTGTTCTTTCTTAATACCTTTTAAAAAACTTAAAAATTCAGCTCTATTGTCTTCTATTTCAGGCGTAACAAATAAAAATTTATCTATAAAAGGATTATGTTCAACAACAGCAAATGTATGAGAGTTTATTACATAGTGAAGCTCAGCATTTGGATGTTCAGCTTTTAAAGCTTCAAACAAAATGCTTGTAGTGAGCACATCACCAATCATTTTTTGCTGTATAATTAAAATTTTCAAACTCTAAAACGCTAAGCGTTATTTTATTATTAGCTTACTCAATCGTATAATCTCAATCTAAAATGATATCTGTGATTTAAAATAGTTACACGGCAACATCATATTCACGTAACGCATCATTTAGAGAGGTTTTTTTATTGGTACTCTCTTTACGTTTTCCAATTATTAAAGCACAAGGAACATTATAGTTTCCTGCAGGAAATGTTTTCGTATAACTTCCTGGAATGACTACAGAACGTTCAGGAACAACACCTTTCATCTCAACAGGTTTATCGCCAGTCACATCAATAATTTTTGTACTCATTGTCAAAACAACATTTGCTCCTAAGACAGCTTCTTTTTCAACACGTACTCCTTCAACAACAATACAACGAGAACCAATAAAAGCACCATCTTCAATAATTACTGGTGCTGCTTGTAACGGTTCTAAAACACCACCAATTCCAACACCACCAGAAAGATGCACATTCTTTCCAATTTGTGCACAACTACCAACAGTTGCCCAAGTATCAACCATAGTACCTTCATCTACATAAGCGCCAATATTGACATAACTTGGCATTAAAATAGTACCAGGCGATATGTAAGCTCCATGTCTTGCAACTGCGTTTGGTACAACACGAATACCTTTCTTTTTATAATCACGTTTTAATGGAATTTTATCATGGTATTCAAAAATACCAGCTTCAAGGGTTTCCATTTTTTGAATAGGAAAATATAGAACAACTGCTTTTTTTACCCATTCATTAACTTGCCATCCATTTTTTGTAGGTTCAGCAACTCTTAACGTGCCTTCGTCTAATAAGTCTATTACAGATCTTATACTTTTGATGGTAATGTCATTAGTTAATAAAGAACGGTCGTTCCATGCGTTTTCTATATGTTGTTGTAATTCTTTCATTTTAGAGGTCTCAATTTTGACAAAGATAAGTCTATAAAATTCTTCTCATAATTTCTAATTCAGAAAAAATAAAAAAAAATGTGACCTAATTAAAAAGTTGGTGTCTTAAAGTTGTGATTATTATTATTCATGTGTCATCCCTAATATAGGCACTTGAATTCTTTAATAATTAATAGCTAATTTTGAAAACACCTTTCTTTTATTAGAAGGGTGTTTTTATTTTTAAAAAAAACAAAAAAGAGATGTGACCTAACTATAAATCATGTGTCTTAAAAGTATAACATGAACTGTTTAAAGTAGAGGGTAAACTAGTTTATGAATAATAATTGATGGTTGATTATTTTACAGCGCTTCTTTGACCTACAAAGAGGCGTTTTTTTGTTTAATAACAATTACCTTTGCAATATGGCAAGAATACTAGCAATAGATTATGGTACAAAACGAACAGGAATAGCTGTAACAGATGAGTTACAGATTATTGCTTCTGGGTTAACGACCGTTGATACCAAAGAATTAATTGGGTTTTTAAAAACCTATATTGCTGAAGAATCTGTCGAGCTATTTATAGTAGGAGAGCCGAAACAAATGAATTTTGAGGCTTCTGAAAGTGAAGTGTCGATTTCTAAGTTTTTAGATAAATTAGAAAAAGCGTGTCCAGAGATTCCTGTGAAACGAATAGATGAACGGTTTACATCTAAAATGGCATTTCAGACAATGATTGATAGCGGACTTAATAAAAAGCAACGAAAAAATAAAGCCTTGGTTGATGAAATTAGTGCGACAATCATTCTTCAAAGTTACTTGTATAATCAATCGTAATTAAATCTAAAAAGTTAAAAAATCACAATAAGAATTGTATTTTTGCAATCGAAAAATAAAAGTACATGATATTACCAATAGTTGCTTATGGCGATCCTGTTTTAAGAAAAAAAGCAGAACCAATAACTAAAGATTATCCTAAATTAGAAGCTCTTTTAGAGAATATGAAAGAGACGATGTATGGTGCATTTGGTGTAGGTTTGGCAGCTCCGCAAATTGGATTAGCCATTCGAATATTTTTGGTTGACACATCACCTTTTGCTGAAGATGACGAATTTTCTGAAGAAGAGCAAGAGATTTTGAAAAATTTCAAGCGTACATTTATTAATGCTGAAATCTTGGATGAAGAAGGAGACGAATGGGCTTTTAATGAAGGCTGTTTAAGTATTCCGGATGTTCGCGAAGATGTGTTTAGACAACCAAAAATTAAGATTCAGTATCAAGATGAAAACTTCAAAACACATACTGAAGAATTTGACGGATTAATAGCTAGAGTTATTCAGCATGAATATGATCATATTGAAGGTATATTATTTACTGATAAACTATCTTCATTAAAAAAGCGTTTGATAAAAGGAAAATTATCAAACATTTCTAAAGGGAAAATACAGGTAGATTACAGAATGCGTTTTCCTGCTTTAAAAAAGAAACGATAAAACATAAAAATCATATTATATAAATTATGAGTTTAGATAAAATACTTTCCATTTCTGGAAAACCAGGATTGTTTAAAGTTATTGCACAAACAAGAACTGGCTTTGTAGCTGAATCTTTAATTGATCAAAAAAAAGTAAATGTAAATATTCACAGTAACGTGAGCATTCTTAGCGAAATTGCTGTGTATACATTAACAGAAGAGTTACCATTAAGAGATGTTCTTAAAAAGGTAATGGAAAAAGAAAATGGTCAACAAACTTCTATAAGTCATAAAGATTCTAAAGACATTTTAGAGGAATATTTCTTTGAAGTATTGCCTGATTATGATGAAGACCGTGTTTATGCAAGTGATATTAAAAAAATTGTGCAGTGGTACAATTTACTTCAAAAGCATGATATGCTTGATGCTTTAGAAGAAGAGGCAAAGGTTGCTGCTTCTGAAGAGGAAGAATAAACCTTAAACATGTCTGATAAAAAATCGCAATTACAAGCTTTTGAACGTTTACTCATAATTATGGATGAGTTGCGCGAACAATGTCCTTGGGATAAAAAGCAAACCTTACAAACACTTCGTCATTTAACTATTGAGGAAGTTTATGAATTGGGAGATGCTATTTTAGTCAACGATTTAGACGAGGTTAAAAAGGAATTAGGTGATGTATTACTACACATTGTATTCTATTCTAAAATAGGAAGCGAATCTAATAGTTTTGATATTGCTGATGTTTGCAATAGTATCTGCGATAAGTTAATTGATCGACATCCACATATTTATAGTGATGTTGTTGTTGAAAATGAAGAAGACGTAAAGAGAAACTGGGAGCAACTTAAACTTAAAGAAGGAAAGAAAAGCGTTTTAGAAGGTGTACCCAAAAGTTTACCAGCTATGGTAAAGGCTAACAGAATTCAAGATAAAGTTGCTGGAGTAGGATTTGATTGGGAAGAACCACATCAAGTGTTTGAAAAAGTAAAAGAGGAGCTAAGTGAATTACAAGTTGAAATCAATTCTGGCAATCAAGACAAAATTGAAAGTGAATTTGGTGATGTCTTATTTTCAATGATAAACTATGCGCGATTTTTAAAAGTAGATCCTGAAAGCGCATTAGAACGTACCAATAAAAAATTCATAAAGCGATTTCAGTATTTAGAACAAAAATCGAAAGATTTAAACAAACCATTATCAGAAATGACTTTAGCTGAGATGGATATTTACTGGGAAGAAGCGAAAAAAATATAATTTTTTCAATTGTCGTAATCCAAATACACAAAAGCATTCGTATATAACATAGATAGAAACTTAGAGATAAGTTTTATTATCATAAGTAGGCAATCTTAATTATATAGTTAAGCGGATTTGATTAAGATTTAAAATTTAGTTTAGTTAGGGGTAAAATCCTGTCTGTTTAATCAGGCAGGATTTTATTATTTATGAGGATTACTCTGTAGATTCTTCCATGGTGTGATATACATTTTGTACATCATCATCTTCTTCAAGTTTTTCAAGAAGTTTTTCTACATCTTCTGCTTGTTCTGGAGTTATCTTTTTTGTCACTTGTGGAATCCGTTCAAAACCAGAAGATATAATTTCTATATTATTAGTTTCAAGATAGGATTGAATGTTTCCAAAACTTTCAAATGGCGCATAAATCATAACGCTTGTTTGCTCATTTCCTTCTTCATCTTCATCAGTATCTTCAAAAATTTCTTCAACACCAAAATCTATAAGTTCTAATTCTAATTCTTCCAAATCTAATTCTTCGCCTTTA
The DNA here is from genome assembly GCF_034670085.1 of Psychroserpens sp. GTDB lineage: Bacteria > Bacteroidota > Bacteroidia > Flavobacteriales > Flavobacteriaceae > Psychroserpens. Next base: position 170,813 of record NZ_JAXMOD010000008.1, read on the forward strand.
ATTTTAAAATTGCAGGTATGATCAAACATAAATATAACAGATCCAGAGGTTCCTAAACTGCCATCACATTTATTAAAATAAGAACGGACATTAGCGACTGTACGCGTATTATTATCTGTTGCTGTTTCTATAAGTACGGCAATACCATGTTGTGCATAGCCTTCAAAAAGGACTTCTTTATAATCTCCTTGATCCTTCTCACTAGCCTTTTTAATTGCGCGTTCAACATTGTCTTTAGGCATGTTTACCGCTTTCGCATTTTGTATCACTGCTCGCAATCTAGAATTAGAATCTGGATCAGGACCACCTTCTTTTACAGCCATTACAATGTCTTTGCCAATACGTGTAAAGGCTTTACTCATTGCAGACCAACGTTTCATTTTTCTTGCTTTACGAAATTCAAAAGCTCTTCCCATTATCGTTCTTTTTTAAAAGTTTTTTGTTGCATTCAAAATTATCGAAATTTAATTGAAATGCCAACAAACATTAGTCATTAGGAATGTGATTTGCTAAAAAATTTGCGTTGGTATTATTCAACTCATTTATAGAGGCTTGGCGTTTAGTATTTAATTCGGTATTTACCTTATTATAATTCTTTACAGCTTTATTAAGGACTTTTACTTTCTTATTGAAATCATCAATTTGCTTTTTGGTTCGCTCACGTTCAGGCGTTTGATCTAAAGTTGTTTTGATTTTATCGAAGTCTTCATTTAGAATAAGAAAATCAGTGAGATGAGGCATTTTATTTTCAGTTTCATCAATAAAGAACTCAAATGCTGTTTTTGTAGCATTGATAATAGAATCATCATTTTTATATTTTGATTTTGTCTTTAAGATTTCAATACCTTCTTTTGCAGCTGCATTAAGTGCATTTGAGTTTTGTTGAATAGCACTTACGTCATTTGCTCGAACAGCATCCCAAAGGTATACCTCATTAATATAGACTTTAAAGTAAACCAAATACATGTCATTATAATGTTCGAAAACCTCATTTGATATTTTCATTTTTCGGGCTAAATCATTTTCACTTTCAATAATTTCAATAGCATGTTTTTCGGCAAAAGCATAAAAATTGGTTTCATATTCTTGTTGCGATTCTTCCATTTTCTTATCTGCCATTTCCTGAGCAAGAATGTAAGCTTCCATCGCATCATATGATTGTTCTGCGACAGCTTTCATATCAACAATTTCAGCATAGTCATGATTTAAAAGACTTTTGTTAAGTCGCATATGCTTTAAAACTTGGTTTTTATATTCATCGCCATTAAAGCCATCTGCTTTTTCAATTTTTGCTAGTGCCTTATCTAATGTTTTGAGTAAATTTTTTCGTTTACCTTCAATACTTCTATCGCTGTTGCTATGGGCTACTGCTTTTGTGTATTTCCACATATTTTTTGTGATGGCTTGTTGTTCTTCACCAACAAAATCTAAATATTCAGATGCATTTTTAAAACTTTGAGCTATTACTAGGTTTGAAACTAGAAAGCAAAATATGCTAAGGGTTAATGTGATGTGTTTCATTTTAATTCGTGGAGTTTAATTGTATTAGATCTAATAAAATATGATGTGCTTCAGAGATATAAATATCGTTTTGAATGTTCTCTAGTATTGATGTATTAACGTCTTTTAGTTCAGCATTAAAACTAAGAATTTCCTCTGTTGAACTTGTATTACTTACAATTAATGATGAGGTTTTACTTTCAATAGTGTCACTAAATATTTTCCACTTAGAATGATATGCATTCATATTGCTATATACATTTTGTAATGTGAGTGGATATTCGGTTTTTAAATCGAAATAGTAATCTATAATTAATGAATTAAGTGATTTTACTGCTTCAAAAGCTACATCGTTTCGAATACGAGCTTGATTTTTTGTTAAAAGTGTTTCAATAGGAAATGCTTTTAGTTTAATATACTGAAGAGCAGGTTCAATTGAATCATTATCTAATGCATAAGAAGCGTATTGTTCTTGAGTTTTAAAATTATCATATACACTTGGTAATGGTATATCAGGAATTACGCCAATAGACTGATGACTTTGTCCTGTTATACGATAAAATTTTTCTACTGTAAGTTTTGAAAATCCTAAAGATGAATTTTCTTCTAATGGCAATAATACTTGAGCTGAAGCTTTACCATGCGATGTAGAGCCTACAATAATTGCTCTGTTGTAATCTTGCATTGCTGCTGCAAAAAACTCTGAAGCTGATGCGCTAAAGCCATTAATAAGAATTACGATTGGCTTTGTAAATAAAGAACCTCTATTTAAATCTTTTACCGTAAATGTTTCACCGTTTGCGTATTTTAAAATAGATAATGGACCTCTATTAATAAACATGCCTGAAAGATCTGCGGCTTCCTTCATCGAACCGCCTCCATTAAACCTTAAATCTAAAATGAGTGCATCAATATTTTCTTTCTGAAGTTTATATAGTTCTTTAGCAACATCGTTGGCGACACCTAGCCCGTTTGGAGATTCAAAATCTGAATAAAAGTTATTAATACTTATATAACCAACACTAGCCTTGTCTTTTAATAGGTATCCAGTAACTGTATTATCTTCAGTTTTGGTTTTAGTTTTAGTCAGTTCGATATCCTTAAGAGTGCCATCTTGCTTTTTAATTTTAAACGTGATTGTTGTATTGTTTTCGTCATCAGTAAATGCAACAATATCTTCATTTGAGACGCAATACGTTTCTAAAACAACAGTATTTGCTTGTAATGATTTTATAACATCATTAGTTTCAAAATTACCATTAATATAGGCTGGGCTTCCTGGTGTGATGTGTGCAATTATGATATCACCATTATCATTTTTACTCGTTACAATTCCAAAAGAAAGTTGGTCGTTTGAAAGGGAGTTTACGTAGGTTGTTTTATCAGTAGCATTAAAAAATATCGAATTAGGATCGTGAAAGGCTACAAAAGCGTTCAAGAAGGCTTCTTTTACAAATTGAGGTAGTCCGCCGTTTTGGTTTTGTAATTCTTCGAGTTTGCATAATTCTTTTTGAATGATTTTAGGCCGAACGTCTTCCTCTTGTTTTTTGAAATTTGATTGAAGGTTATCAATCAAGGAATCTTTTTCAATAAGTTCAAAGAGAATATTATAGCGTAATCGCTTACTCCAATAACTAATTGCTTTAGAATCATCTTCAAAGAATTTATAAGTTGCATCTGGAGCAAAACGTAAAGTGTCTTTTCCGGAATAATCAAATTTTTCTTTTGAAAGGTTTTGTATTATTTGTTTTGTTTTTGCAATGCGTTCAGCAAGTATAGTGCTGTATTTACCTATAAATCCACAATCTTTATTTAGAATATAATCATCTAATTGCAAACGATCATTTGAAAACAAGTCAATATCGTTTTGGGTGAAAAAACGCTTGTCATTATCTAATTGAGCTAAAAACAATTGATAAACTCCTACTGACAAGCTATCATCTACTGGTTTAGGTTTGAAATGTTCCTTTTTTACCAGTATTTTAATTGCTTCCAATTGATCACAAAACTCTGGTACCTCCTGAGATTTCGCCGTAAAAAAGCAACATAGAATGAAAAGTAAAATAAGTCGATTAAACATAGAGGGATTTAGTAGGTAAACAATAGGTTATTATTCTTGGACTTCAACAATAGCTTCGATGGCTTCTGCTAATTTAAAATCTTTATCAGTTACGCCATTGACACTATGAGTTGACAATGAAATTTTTAAAACATTATACACATTTCTCCAATTAGGATGATGGTTTTGTGCTTCACATTCAAAAGCAATTCGACTCATGGCACTAAAGCAATCTTTGAAATTATCAAATTCAAATTCGGCATGAATAGCATTTTTATGATAGTCCCAATCTGGAAACCGTAATAATTTTTTTTCAATTATGTCCTCTGAAAGTAAACTCATAGATAACTGTTTCTATTAAAAGTATGAAATTTTATGGTAAAATAAGAACTTATACCTATTGAGAATATAAAATGAGATAAACAGGCAAAATAAACTTTAAATGGTTGTTTTTTGCTATTTTTTCAGTTCTTGAAGCACTTCAGCACTTGTAACCTGAAGATGTTTAGGAAGTTTGTTAAACTTGGGAAGTACTGCTAAATAGCGATCTTCATTGGTCGTAAATACGTGCTTAAAAAGCACACCATTTTTTGATGTAATTTGATTAACAATATCTTTGATGTATTCATCGTGATGCACTAGATCTGTACTTCCTAAATGAAACACTCCCGATTTATTCCTGTTTATGATATAATGAATTTGTTGTGTGACCTTTGAATCGGTAGTCACATTCATAATAATATTTGGAAAAATTTCAATGGCAGTTTTCTCTGCGAGATGTTGTTTTAACTCCTTTATCCTTGGAGATTGAGCGCCTAAAACCATTGGAAGTCTTACAATGGCTACTTTTTTCTTCGGAAGGCGTAATAGCATATTTTCAATTTTTATTTTGAAATGGCCATATATACTTCCGCTGAAAGTTTTGTCTAATTCGTAACTTGGATATTTACTGTAGGCATCAAATACATTAGCAGAAGACAGAAAAATGATTTTGCAGTCGTGCGCTAATACATATTCAGAAATGTGTCGATGTGCTATAGTTTGTGCATGAAAATCTCCTCGAAGTGCTGAAATAATAATCGTAGGTTTGGTAACTTCTAAGACTTCGTAAACATCATCAGACTCAACATTATATTGTAAAAAGTGCTTGTTTTCTGTAAAGATTTTATTTGGAATACGATAGGTGCCAAAGGTTTTAAAATAAGAACACAACTCCTTATAAATAGCGTTACCGATAAAACCGCTAGCGCCTAAAATTAATATTCGATGTTTATTGTCTTTCTCCTTCATTAATCAATCTCAATACATCAATTATCCCTTGTAAAAAGGTAATTTTACTATAGTTGCAGGTATTGCATTTTTACGAATTTGTACATTTATTTTACTTCCAACTTCAGAAAAAATGGTCGGTACATAACCTAAGCCAATCCCTTTTCCTAGGCTAGGAGACATGGTTCCAGAAGTCACCACACCAATCTTTTTTCCGCTAGAATCAACAATATCGTATCCATGACGTGGAATACCTCTGTCATCGAGTTCAAAAGCAACCAATTTACGCTTTGGTCCGCGACGTTTTTCATCTTCTAAGGCTTCAGAATTGGTAAATGTTTTTGAGAATTTTGTAATCCAACCTAAACCTGCTTCAATAGGAGATGTTGTATCGTCAATGTCATTTCCGTAAAGACAATAACCCATTTCTAAACGTAAGGTGTCACGCGCAGCTAAACCAATAGGCTTTGCTCCAGCTTCGACTACTTTGTCCCAAACCTGTTTTACTTCAGAATTTTTGCAATAAATTTCAAATCCACCACTTCCAGTATAACCTGTTGCAGAAATAATAACATGCTCAACACCTGCAAAATCACCAACAACAAAGTTGTAAAATTTTATTTCTGAAAGATCATGGCTAGACAATGCTTGCATAGCTTCAACCGCTTTTGGACCTTGAATTGCTAATAGCGAATAATTTTCACTGATATCTTTCATGTCTGCTCCAACATCATTTTTAGATGAAATCCAGTTCCAATCCTTTTCAATATTACTAGCATTAACAACCAATAAATATGTGTCCTCTTTAATTCTATAAATAATTAAGTCATCTACAATACCACCATCATCATTTGGTAAGCAACTATACTGTGCTTTACCAACTGTTAATTTTGAAGCATCATTGCTGCATGTTTTTTGAATTAAATCAAGAGCATGTGGACCTTCGATTAAAAATTCTCCCATGTGAGAGACATCAAATACACCAACACCAGTTCTTACCGCTTCATGTTCAATATTTACACCATCATATTGTACTGGCATATTATACCCAGCAAAAGGAACCATTTTTGCTCCAAGTGCTTGATGTGTTTCTGTTAAGGCTGTATTTTTCATTACAAAAGGTTTTGGGTTTCCGTTATGGATGTACTATTGTTTTTCTTAAAAATGATGTAATTCTATCTATTGAATTTTCACTGCAAATGTATCGAAAATTATCTGTTTTTTTATAAAATTCAATCTTTTAAGATGTCTTCAAAATCTGTAAAGAAGCTTTCGAATTTATCCATAGTAGTATTAAAAAACACCATAACTTCTCGCCATGAGTTTTTATTATGAATGGATACTTTTTGCTCCAGTGGAAGATAAATTCTAGAGATTTCCTTTCCGTTTTCTAGGTAGTATTCTTCTTCAAAAATAACGTCTGGTAAGTAATCTGCTTTAAGGATGCTTTTAAGACTTAGTAGCTTTTCCCAAGAATTAATCCGTTTTTCTAAATCATCTTCAAGGTCTAAGGCTATCAATGCCGATTTTGTATCAAAATGAAATTTAAAAGAAAAGCCTTTAATTTTTGTATCATATAAAATCCATTTTCTTGGAAATGACTTTCCGAAGCTCGTCCAAAATTCTTCTCGTAACTGTCGTGATTCTTCTTTAGAAAACATAATTAAATAAAATAGGCAATTCCGACACCTAAAATTATGGCAATAAGTTTTGAAAGGTTGAATTTATGACCTTCACCACTTTCGAATAAAATGGTAGTAGAAATATGAAAAAAGATGCCAATTACAATCGCATTAATAGTATAAATGTAGTTCGTTGCAATTTCTGAAGTATTAGATATTAAAGTTCCTAAAGGCGTCATGACTGTAAACACTAGTAAAAAGAAAATAATATGCAACTTACTAAAATTTGATTGTAATAGAAACGCAGTAATTAAAGTTGCAATTGGAATTTTATGAATCAAAACACCATACACCATATCATTGTGTTCATGAATAGGAAAACCTTCTAGGAAACTATGAATGCATAAACTTATAAATAATAACCACGGAAATGCCGTTTCGTTTTTATGAATATGAACATGTCCATGTTCTGCACCTTTTGAGAAAAACTCCAAAATAATCTGAAGCAATATACCACACATGATGAAAAGACCAGTAAGTTTAACGTCTAAATGTTCGTACACCTCTGGTAATAAATCAAAAAGTGTTAATGCTAATAAAAAAGCACCACTAAAGGAGAGTAGGAGCTTCGTGTTTATAGTTTTTTTATGTTTGCTAAGAAACGCTAAACCTACTCCAAAAACTACGGCAAATATGGGTAATAAATATGTATTCATTTTTTAATAATACTCATCTTAAATAATACTATTGGCTATTTAAAAACCATAACTAGACGTTCTGAACTGTTTTTATGAAACGTATTTAGTTTGTAATCTCCAAAAACATCTAATAAATAAACACCTGCTTTTTCAAAAAGAATTTCAAAATCTTTTAATGTAAGCGCTTTTACACGTTCTTGAAAACTATAATTTTCATTATTAGCGCTAAATGTAATGGTTTTAATTATGTAACCATCTTCGACGTGTCGTTTTTGCATGAAATCGATGCCATCAACCGTTTTAACATCTTCAGGAACAAGATTATTGATTACAAAATCACTATTCATAAAGTCAATAACCCCAAACCCAAAGTCGTTTAAGTTGGCTTTTATTGATTTGATTGTTTTGAGATTGTCGTCTTCATTTTCAAAATATCCAAAACTGGTAAATAAATTAAATACAGCATCAAATTTTTTTCCGTAAGGCTTACACATATCGTGTACATCAAAATGTAGAGTCTCATTTTCAAATTGCTTAGCGTAAGAAATGCTATTTTCAGATAAGTCTACACCTGTAACATCATAGCCTAAAGAATTTAAGTACATCGAATGACGACCTTTTCCACAAGCAAGATCGAGAATTTTACCATGCTCAGGAATGTTTAAATATTCCGTTAGGTTGTCCATAAACAATTGTGCTTCGCTATGATCTCTATCCTTGTAAAGAATATGATAAAAAGGTGTGTCAAACCAAGATGCGTACCATTGCTGTGTGTCTTCTGCCATGTTTATTTCCCATAGCTATGGGAATCTATTTAATTCTTCTTTTAAGCCACAAAAATACTTTATTTTTGCTATCTATTAGTCGTATCTTATGGAGAATAATTATAAAATGGTGGCCAAAACCTTATTTGGTTTTGAAGATTTATTAGAGCGTGAACTTATTCAACTAGGAGCTATGCATGTAAAAAAAGGCGTAAGAAACGTTAGTTTTACAGGTGATAAAGGTTTTATGTATAAATGTAATCTTGCTTTGCGCACTGCGATTAAGATTCTTAAACCTATTCACACCTTTAAAGTAAGAAACGAGCAAGACCTTTACGACAATATTTACAAAATGCCATGGGAAGATTATCTAAAGCCTACTGGTACATTGGCAGTTGATGCCACAGTAAATTCTCAGGTATTTACGCATTCCCTTTATATAGCCCAAAAAACAAAAGATGCTATTGTTGATAAATTTAGAGATACTGATGGACAGCGACCAAATGTAGATTTAAAATTTCCAGATGTAAAAATAAATGTTCATATCGATAGAAATACGTGTAATATTTCTTTAGATGCTTCAGGAGATTCATTACATAAAAGAGGGTATAAAACAGCAACTAATATTGCGCCAATTAATGAAGTTCTTGCTGCAGGTTTAGTTATGCTTTCGGGTTGGGACGGACAATCGGATTTCATGGATCCAATGTGTGGTAGTGGAACTATTTTGGCTGAAGCGGCTATGATTGCGTGTAATATTCCACCAAACTTGATGCGCAAAGAATTTGCTTTTGAACGTTGGCCAGATTGGGACGTTGATTTATTTGAAAAAATTGAAGAATCGCTTCTTAATAAGACTAGAGATTTTCATCATAAAATAATTGGTTATGATAAATCACCAAGTGCTGTAACTAAGGCAAAAGAGAATATAAAAAATGCGCATTTAGAAGAGTTTGTGCATATACAACATGAAGATTTCTTTAAGACTCAAAAAGGTGGTGATGAAAAACTGCACATGGTGTTTAATCCACCTTATGGAGAGCGATTAGATATTGATATGGAAGAATTCTATAAAGATATTGGAGACACGTTAAAACAAGGTTATCCTGGAACTGATGCTTGGTTTATTACATCTAATTTAGATGCTTTGAAACATGTTGGCTTGCGTCCTTCACGTAAAATACATCTTGTAAATGCTAAGCTAGAAGCACGTTTTGTGAAATATGTGATGTATGAAGGCAGCAAGAAAGGTAAGTATATGAATAACTAAATGTTGTTTGCCATTTTGATGGATTAATACTTTTCTTTAAGTGTGTTGGTATGGTGTTCAATATGATAAGCTGTCCACATTATGATTTCTCTAATCGGCATCTTTCCCATTAAAGGATGCGGAAGGATTAAACTGTCTAAATTTTTATCTGAAATTTTCCTTGTTTTATACTGAAGTTTTTTGCTTTCCACTTGCAAACGATCTAATAAGTATTGCTTTTCTGAAATCGCAGGAACTCCCATGTTTTTTGAAGGTCCAAAAGTTTTACCTTCAACACCTTTAAGACGTTCTTGATAACGATTAACAACCGTTTGATAATCTCTAACAGGTCTATTTGCCTTACCAAATTTATAGCGCAATACAAATTTGGGCATGCTTAAAGCAGCATTAAGAGGTTTGAAACTTTGGAGCAAATGCAGTGCATGTTGTCCTGTAGTCCATTTACCGTTTGGACCTTCAAGCCATTTTTCATCGTCTTGTTTTGAAATCCAATTAATTAAGGCTTGGTTTTTATCGTCTATAAGATTGGCAATTGAATCTTTATCCATAATATCTATACATTAGTATAATGGAAAAGATATAAAATATTTATGAATTTTTCAGTATTGTAGATTAGGTCTATGACTAAATAGGCGTCAGCTAAATTTATTCTTCCTTTTCGGTAACCACTTTTTTGTCCTTTTTAATAATAGGAATGAGATAGGATAAATTATAACCTAGGCCAATTCCAAAACGACCACTATCATACGTTCTATTGAAACCAGGTATAAATAAATTTTCAAAATCATCAGGAATATCTTCACTAATCAAGCTTTTTATTTGAACATTAAGTCCTAAGAACAAATTATTAAATAATTCTGCTTTAATTCCCACGATGATTTCTCCCCAAATTGCCGTTAAACCATTTACTTTTCTAGCTTCACTAGAAGAAAATTGAGTCGGCCAATATTGGTTGGGATTATAAACGGTATAGTTATTTAGATTTTGATTGAATGTGCTTGCACCAACACGAAAACCAAAATAAATCATGTTTTGCATATCCAACCAGTTTTGATAAGAATTGTAGTCAATACCAGCTTTAAAATAACTACCAGAAGCCGTTACGCTCAAGAAATCTGTTGAAATTGTTTTTTCTTCAGTTCCTAATTCACCAGCCAAATATATTTTTTTCGTTAATCTATAATCTCCATTTAGTTCGAAACCAGTGTAATCGTCATCAATAAATGTTTTAACTAGTTTGCCTAAATCGGCACCAAGTCGTAACCCATATTTTTGTTTGAAAATTAAGGTATCCGTTTTCGTTTCTCCATCAATAGTGTTTTGAGCATTTAATGCACAACAGAAGAGAAAGAGGCAACTACTAATGAAAAAATTTGAAATGTATCGTTGTTTCATCTTCAATTGATTGATTATCGGTTAAGGGTTGTGCCAGAACAATCCATCTGTCTGTAACATTTACTTCTCCAAATTGGACACTCACTGCTTTATAAATGGTTTTGTAGCCACATGCTCGAGATACGTAAACGTTTTCAGCTGTATAATTAATTATAATAATATCTTCATTACCAGTTTGAAAATCATCACTTGTATCATCTGGAGTTCCATTATCATTAATGGCATAATCGCGAATGAAACGAAAACTTGTGGTATTATCATCTGTTTTTAATGGTAACTCAACAGTGTTTTCATTAGTGTCGCCAAGATATCCTGAAAGAGGCGCAATATTATCAACGCCTTGAATAAATAGTTTTGTGACATTTTTTTTGTTGTCCTGATTAGAAATGTCAAAAAATTCTAAGATTAATCGAGGTGTTGTAGGCACATCTTCAGGACAAATATCATCACGTTCACAACTTATAAAACTAACTGTGAAAATAATAATTAGGAAATATTGTATGGTCTTTAGTTTCAATTTAATTGTATTTGTTCAGTATCTAGATTAGCTTCTACGTTCTAAAAGTACAACATTTTCAACATGATGTGTTTGGGGAAACATATCTACTGCTTGTGTTTTTGTTATCTTATAAATATCATTCATTAAAGCCAAATCTCTGGCTTGGGTGGCACTATTACAACTTACATATACTATTTTCTCTGGAGCTATATTCAGTATTTGTTGAACTACATCTTTATGCATGCCATCTCGTGGTGGATCTGTAATAATAACGTCAGGTTGACCATTTTTATTTATGAATTCTGAATTAAATACATTCTTCATATCACCAACATAAAAGTCAACGTTATCAATCCCATTTAATTGTGCATTGTCTTTTGCGGCTTTTATGGCATCTGGAACAGCTTCAACACCAACTACAAATTTGGCTTGCTTAGCAACAAATTGAGCTATGGTTCCAGTTCCTGTATATAAATCATATACGAGTTCATCGCCCTTGAGACCCGCAAAATCACGTGTAATTTTATACAATTCGAACGCCTGATCAGAATTGGTTTGATAAAACGATTTAGCATTTATTTTAAAACGTAAACCTTCCATCTCTTCAAAAATGTGATCATTGCCTTTATAACATATCACATCTTGATCATAAATAGTATCATTGGCTTTACTATTAATGATATATTGTAAAGAAGTAATCTGTGGAAATGTTTCAGCTATGAAATCTAAAAGCAAAATTCGTTTGTCTTTATCTTCCTTAAAAAACTGAATGACTATCATTAGATCTCCTGTAGTTGATGTTCTCACCATCATCGTACGAAGCAGGCCAGTTTGTTGACGCGTATTAAAAAATTCTAAATTATTTTTAATAGAAAAATCCCGTACTGCATTTCTAATGTCATTTGAAGGATCAGCTTGAAGCCAGCATTTGTTGATATTGAGAATTTTGTCCCACATGCCAGGAATGTGAAATCCTAAGGCATTTCGATCACCTAAATCTTTATCAGATTCAACCTCCTCTTGAGTAAGCCATCTAGAATCACTAAAGGAAAATTCCATTTTATTTCTATAAAAATAGTGTTCTGCAGATCCTAAAATAGGAGAGACTTCAGGCAATTCTAAATGACCAATGCGAACTAGGTTATTGGTCACTTCTTTTTGTTTAAATTCCAATTGATACTTATAATCCATGTGTTGCCATTTGCAACCACCGCAAACTCCAAAATGTTCACATTTAGGTTCAGTTCGTTTATCAGATAAGGTATGAAATTTGATTGCCTTTCCTTCGTAATATGACTTACGTTTTTTAAATGTTTGCACATCAATTACATCACCAGGAACGGCGTTTGGGAGAAACACAACACGACCATCAGGAGCTTTTGCAACTGTTTTACCTTTTGCACCAGCATCAATCACTTCAATGTGTTCAAAAACTTGTCTTTTACTTTTACGTCTAGCCATAAAGCAAAAATAACAATAGCCATAAATAAAAATGTAAGTAATTAGGATTATCTTTAAAAAACTTCAAAATAAAATGAACCTTTTTATTTTTTCTACGTCTTTAGAATATGAGAGTCATTAACAGTCATGCACGAATAATTCATCAACCTAAAGAAGAGGTATCTGAATTATTTAAAACCTTAGCAACAAATGAAGATCTAATTTGGCCTTCTAAACAATGGCCAGCAATGCGATTTAAAGATGGGTTAAAGATAGGAAGTCGAGGAGGACATGGTCAAATTCGTTATACGATCACTGCGTTTGAAGCTGGAAGCCATATAAAATTTGAATTCACAAAACCAGATGGATTTAATGGAACTCATGAATTACATATGAGGTCTCTTTCTCAAGATACGTCTGAAATTAGTCATACTATAACAATGAATACAACTTTTAAAGCTAGCTTTTTATGGATATTTGTGATTCGTTGGTTACACGATGCATTAATTGAAGAAGCTTTTGATAATGTAGAGAATTATTTTTCAAAAGAAAAGAAAGCAACAACATACAATCTTTGGGTGATTATATTGAGAGACTTTTATAAGCGAAAATCGATTCAAACCAAACATGCATAATTGAAAAAAGATAGTCATATAGATACTGAACTGGTTATAGCTTATCAAGCTGGTGATCAAAAAGCAATGGCTAAATTGGTTCAGCGATGGCATTTGATATACTGCAAAAAAGCATATTGGTTGGTGAAAGACACTAGTTTATCTAAAGATATAGCGCAAGATTGCTGGCAAACGATAATGGATAAACTACATACCTTGCAAAATCCATCGAGTTTTAAAAGTTGGTCATTGCGTATTGTGTATTCTAAATCGTTGGATGCTTTGAGAGAACGAAGCAGGAAACATTCAAAAGAAACAGAATTTGATAAGTCACATCTTTCATTTGTAGAGGATGATAAAGAAAACATAGACCTTAAAGCGTCACTGTTAAAAGCGATAAAACGCTTACCTGAACAACAACAAATTGTTTTAAGATTATTTTATACAGAAGATTACTCGTTAAAAGAAATAAGTGAACTTTTAAGTATATCTGTTGGTACAACAAAATCAAGATTGTTTCACGCAAGAGAAAAACTAAAATTAATATTAAAGCCAATAATTGGCAAGACATAAAAACCAAGAATAGAGTGTTTATAAATACAAACAAGCTAAACACCATGTTCTATAAATTTATTACTATGAAAACAAATATGGAAGATATCGATCAATTAATTAAAGAGACGTTAACTCAAGAAGAATCTAAATTCTATGATTCACTAGAAGAACAGAATGTTCTGGGAATGGTAGGTGGCTTATTTACAGGTAAAAATAAATGGATTATAATAGTAATGAATATTATGACTTTAATCTTCTTTGGATTATTTATTTACTGTACAGTTAATTTCTTTGAGACTACTGAAACGAATGAACTTATAAAATGGGGAATAGGTGGACTTGTATTTTTACTCGGTGTAAGTATGCTCAAAGTTTTCGCTTGGATGCAAATGGATAAAAATGCGATTCTTAGAGAAATGAAGCGTTTAGAGTTGCAAGTATCATCATTGTCTGGAAAAATTTCCGAATAAGATTTTAAAGTATTAATTTGCAAGCCTTAGGGATGATTTCTTTCCCACGCTGAATTTTCGGACTCTTCGAAAGGATAAAGGTAGATAAGGAATGGTTATTTATTAATTTAAAACAAATTAAAATGGCTGTTTTAGACCACATTTCATCGCAAGAAGCGATGGCACTAGAAAACAAGTATGGAGCGCAAAATTACCATCCATTACCAGTAGTATTAACTAAAGGCGAAGGTGTCTTTGTTTGGGACGTAGAAGGAAAAAAATATTACGATTTTTTATCTGCGTATTCTTCTTTAAACCAAGGGCATTGTCATCCAAAGATTGTCAATGCTATGACAGAACAAGCGCAACGACTAACACTAACTTCGAGAGCATTTTATAATGATATGCTAGGGAAGTATGAGAAGTTTGCGACTGAGTTTTTTAAATTCGATAAAATGCTTCCTATGAATTCAGGAGCTGAAGCTGTTGAAACTGCTTTGAAGCTTTGTCGTAAATGGGCTTATGAAGTAAAGGGAATCGATTTAAACAAAGCTGAAATTATTGTGTGTGAAAATAACTTTCACGGACGTACAACTACTATTATTTCCTTTTCTAATGATCCTGTAGCTCGTAAGAATTTCGGACCATATACAGATGGTTTTATTAAAGTTGAATACAATAATATTAAAGCATTAGAAACTATTTTAGAGAGTAATCCTAATGTTGCAGGTTTTATGGTTGAGCCTATTCAAGGGGAAGCTGGAGTTTTTGTGCCTAGCGAAAATTACTTGAAAGAAGCTAAAGCTTTATGTGAAAAATACAATGTATTATTTATTGCCGATGAAGTTCAAACCGGAATTGCTCGTACAGGTAGATTATTAGCTAGTTGTGGTAACTGTAGTTGTCCAGACAAAAATTGTTCGGGAACACCTGATGTAAAGCCAGATGTTTTGGTTTTAGGTAAAGCATTAAGTGGAGGTTTATATCCAGTATCTGCTGTTATGGCTAATAATGATATTATGAATGTCATTCGACCTGGAAACCATGGAAGTACTTTTGGAGGTAATCCAATTGCTGCTGCTGTTGCAATTGCAGCTCTAGAAGTTGTCAAAGATGAAAAACTAGCTGAAAACGCATTTCATTTAGGTGAGTTGTTTAGAAGAGAAATGAATTCATTTATAAAAACAAGTTCTATTGTAAACGAAGTAAGAGGAAAAGGCTTATTAAACGCTATTCTCATTAATGATGATGAAGAAAGTGATACAGCTTGGAATATTTGCTTAGCTCTACGTGATAATGGTTTACTTGCTAAGCCAACACATGGAAATATTATTCGATTTGCACCTCCTTTAGTAATGACTGAAGAACAATTACTAGATTGTGTTTCAATTATAAAAAAGACACTTCAAGATTTTGAAGATTAGAACTATTTAAAGAATAAAAAAAGCGACCAATTGGTCGCTTTTT
The DNA here is from genome assembly GCF_034670085.1 of Psychroserpens sp. GTDB lineage: Bacteria > Bacteroidota > Bacteroidia > Flavobacteriales > Flavobacteriaceae > Psychroserpens. The sequence continues at coordinate 186,414 of NZ_JAXMOD010000008.1, forward strand.
TTGTATTCAGAAATAAATTATCCTGCATTTTGAAATTGCTTCATTGCGTCTTGCATCTGTTCCATATATGCATCCCAGCCTCCCATAGACCAAATACTGTAAATTGAATATATAAACGACAAAGCCGCTAATGCTAAACCAATAATTGCTATAATTTTTGCAGTATTCAATTGACTGTAATTTGAATATGCACTAGGATTTTCAGTATATAACTTAGTGTCTTTTTTTACAAGATAGAATGCAATACCTGAAAAAATAAATCCACCTATTCCCATACTACAACAGCATGCAATAAATGAAATGATTCCTAAAACTAAGGCAGTAGTTGCGTTAGGTAATTTTTGTTGTACTTGGTCGTCCATAAAAGTTGATGTTAGTTAATAAAAGTTTTTAATACAAAGTTCCCAACTATTATAATAACATTGATAATAGCTAAGGAAATAATAATCTTACCAGCAAATTTATAATTTTTGAAGTAATTAAGTCCAATAAATGCAAACAATAATATAAGTGTGAAAATTGCAGGATACATTTTGAATGCTGCAACCAATTCACCCTGAAATATTAACGCTACTGAACGTTGAATACCACAACCCATACATTCTACTCCTAAAAGAGTTTTGTTTAAACAAGGTAGCATGTATTCTTCTGGAGAAAGCATAAATTTAAAAAGCATCATACAAAAGTACTAAAACTAAAAAAGTAATTTTTCTAATACTTAGTTATTTTTTATGATCAATTTTTTGGAAAGAGGTTCACTATTTTCTAGGCCAATCACAGTTACATAAACACCATCACTAAAGTTTTTAGTAGAAAAACTGTAAGACTGTTTGTTTTCTATATCAATTGTATTAATGACCTGTTTTCCTGAAACATCAAAGAGAGCAATGCTATTAATATCTAGGCTATTAGGATTTTTAATTGTTAATAGTGAATTGTTGTTGTCTTGAAAAACTATAAAATCTGAAATAGTAATGTCTTTGGTACTTAAAGTATCTTCATTACTAAATGTTATCTCAAAACGGTTTTCATACTGACCTTCTCCTAGTGAAATATCAAAACTTCCGTCTATTATATTAGTATATGTATTATTCTCTCCATCGTAGAGATATACATTAACTTCATCATCAACATGAGTTAATTGATTAATAGTAAGACTAAATGTAGTTTGACCAGAAGCCTTAAGTACTAAAGGGATTCTTGCTTCCTGGTCATAAGTCAATGATTTAATTACCAGCTTATGGTTGTCTGCTAAAAAATAGACATCATCACTTAATTCAGAAATATTTCTACCATCACAAAACTTATTATAACTCAAATTTGTATTGTCTCTAAAAGCAATTACACTTTCTCTGTAATACAAATCATTCACTTTGGTATGAATTCTAATCTCTGGAATAATTGTTGGATTATTGATGATATCCATATAATCAAGTCCATTATGTGACATTGCTATAGCTTCTTCTCCTTCAGAATTTAATCTCCCAAAAATAGAACCATTACCAGTTGGAACAGAATCTTCAGCAAGATAAAGCCTCATGGAATTATTAAGGGTAATCACACCACCTCCAGGAGCACCTGAATTATCAACACTATTAACGACAAATCCTTGTCCAATAGCTGCGAAACGTCTAGCATTGTTTGGAGTGTAATTAGGACTTAATCCTGATGTTGCTCCTACATCTCCACCATTACCGTCAAAGTTTCCAAATGTGGCTCTAGTGTACGTGCCATTATCATTAAGATCGGCTAAATTTCCTGGAGCATAAACGGCATAACCACCTTCATAGGTTTGTAAATAATGCGTGCCAACGGCTTTTTGTTCCCAAAAGTATATATTGCCATCTAATCGAGCTTGGTTATTAGCAACATTTACATAAATCAACTTAAGGTCAAGTGCAGATGGATAAGGATTTCCTGTTAATGTAGAAACTTGGTCATCTAATCCAGAATTTGGATCGGCATCTGTGCCATTAAAAAAACAATTAAACGTAATGTCTCCATTATTAGGACGTCCTCTAAAATCTAAAGTGTTATTGGCATTTGGACTTCCTTTGGTTGTAAAACCATAACCAGTACTTACATTTCCTGAATTGAAAATTTGGTTCCAGCCATTATAGCCTCCAGCAGATTCTAAAGACCACATCCAATAATTTGATAGTTCAGTGGCTGTACCATTATAAGCGCTTGTAAACGCATAAGCAATAGAATTTACATTAGTTAAATCTGTATGATCTTGTGGGTCATGGATATTTGATCCATTAAAAGAAAGATTAGCTCGTACAGTACCATCAATACTAACACCAACAGGACTACACCAGTAATTGTACTCATATATTCCTTTAGTTTGTTCTTGATAAACGGAAAGCTCTCCAGCATCAGAATTTTTTATATCATTATTTTGTAATAACTGTGAATCACCTCTTAAGTAGAAATTTGAAGTTGGTGTTTCAAGTCTTATATCATCATTTACAAAAACAACAACGTCTCTTGCGTAAATAAAACTATTGTTATCAACGTATAAATCTGGTTGAGCAAAAGTAAAACTCGTAATTAAAGCGATGATTATAAGTAAAAGTTTATTCTTCATGATGGGTTAGTTATTGAGTCTTAATAATTTGTTTCTTACGTAACGAATCAGTTTTTTTTAATGTTTTCTTTTTTTGAGTTTTACTCGTGTTTATAATGTGATTGCGACTTAAAGAGTCATTGTTTTTGATCACACCTTTTCTATTCGAAAATTTATTAGTTTGGATATGTTTTTTTGAATGTACCGAATCCTTTTTAATTACATAATCTTTTCTAGTAGACGTAGCTTTTTTTTTAGTTAATACCCTTGATTTTTTAGTTAATACTTTTGATTTTTTAGTATTAAGCGTTGTTGATTGCCTAGAATTAAAATTAGATTTCGCTATTTTTTTTGTTTCTAATGAATCTAAGTTCTTTTTCGATTCCTGACCAAATGCTAAAACGCTGTAAGATAATAGAAATAAACAGAGTATAAAAGTTTTAATTGGAGTCTTCATAAATATTAATCTAAAATAGTTAAGCTTCTATGTGCAGAATCGGGTAGTGCAGTAACCCAGTTATAAACTGAAGCAGGAAAATTACCATCTCGACTCCATTGTATTTTTAATGTTGTTGAAACTCCAGGAGTTACCGAAACTGGAAACATTGTAAAATGTGCATTCCATGATGTAATAGAAATTGAACCTAAAATATCATCGAAGTCGAAATCTGTACATAAGGAAGAGGTTCCAGCTAAAACAGCATTACCTGCAGTAACATTGACCAATCTAAAATCTACATACTGTTGGATACCACTTCCAATATCTGAATGACCAGCAGCACTGAAATTTAGATAAACAGTGCTGTGTTTTGGAGTAAAAGTAATAGACATATTTGTCATGTCAGTAAACGTGTTAGTATTGATACCAATATTTGATGTTCCAATTACACTTCTAATATTATCACCATAACGAGCATCCACTCGATTAACAATTACCCATCTGTTTTGTGTATTATTATACTGGAATGTAATGGTAGCATACTGTCCATACAAGGTGTAATTTTGGGCACCAGGACATAAAATTCTGTTTTCAGTTGTTCCTCCACCATTATGTCTAATGACCATAGGTTGGTCTGTTGTGTTTTCGAAGGTTACAATTTGACCATCTGCTGTAGCAATTGCTGGTGCAATACTACTTATTGTAAAGCTTGCAGTTGGGCCAGTGATTCTATAAAAAGAATAGGGTGTAGCGCCTAGATTGATATTGTTATTTGTATTACCATTACTTAGAGTTAATACATTACCTTCTCTTAGTGAAATAGCACCTTCAACATCTAGTTCTGTTTTTGGGTCTGCATTATTAATACCTACTTGAGCGTTTAATGATATTCCAATGCATAAAATTAGTAAAAAAGTAATTTTTGTCATAGCAAATAAATTTAAATCCCAACATTAATATAGGAAATAACTGCTTGATAATTAGTGATAAAAGTGTAATTTCGATAAATTGTAAATTTTCACCGATAAACTATGGAAATATCAAGAATAATAAGCTATATTTTAATCGTAACTGGCGCATTTGTAGCTATTTACGCTCAAGCTGACGAAGATCAAAATCAGTATATCCTCATAGGAGGAATTATGGTTTTAATGATGGGTATTTATAGAATTTCTAGAAATATTCCAAGTAAAAAAGATGAAGAAGAAAATAATCAAAATGATAACAATTGATGAAATTCCAAATTGGCGATAAAGTTTCCGTTTTAGATGATGATATTTTTGGTGTTATAGTTCAAGTTAACAACGATATAATAGGTATTGAAACAAGTGATGGGTTTGTTTTAGAATTTAAATCTAGCGAACTGATTAAAAGCAAATCATTTACTAAAGACATCTTCTCTAATGAGGGCTTGGAAGAGGTTATCAAGCAAAAAGAACAACATGTAAAGAAACTTTCTGTTCGAAAGAAGCCAAAAGAGCGTAATCTACCAACCATGGAGGTTGATTTGCATATTCATAAGCTAACAGATTCGAATAAACGAATGTCAAATTACGACATGCTCACGCTTCAAATGGATACGGCTAAACGGCAATTGGAATTTGCGATGCGTAAACGAATTCAAAAAATCGTTTTTATTCATGGCGTTGGTGAAGGCGTACTAAAAATGGAATTAGAAACTCTTTTCAGGCGTTATGAAAACATCAAATATTATGATGCTGATTTACAAAAGTATGGAAATGGTGCTACAGAAGTCTATATCTATCAGAATATTAATCAATAAATACAGGTTCTCCTAATCGTTCATCATTAGTGATACTAGAATCGTTTAGCGTTCCAAATTCAAGCGTCTGTTGTGTAATTGAAGGTAGAGAAATATTTGAAACTGTTGCGGTAATTGTATAGATCATTCTAATGATATGAGGTCTAAATTCAGTTGCTATTACTGGGTTTGCAGTTGTATTATCAAGATAATCTACAAGGTCAATAGAACCATCTGTTGGCGTATTTGTATTGTCATCTGTTGGATTTAGATTCGAATTCAAATCTTCATCGCGAGTAAGCACACCATCGTCATCATCATCGGTATCTAGATAATTCGGATTTCCATCACCATCGGTATCTTCTGGATTTGTAAGAGGATCTCCATCATCATCATTATTATCGAAATCTGTAAGTTCAGTTATGGTCAGCACATTATCTCCATCATCATCGGCATCCAAATAATTCGGTATACCATCGTTATCAAAGTCATCATCTTCTAAATCTCCATTTCCATTAAGATCTTCAAGGATTGAAGGGATGCCGTCATTATCGTCTTCAACTAAAACAGTTCTAATAAAAACTTCACCACCAATACTTACTTCATCTCTTTCAATACCAATATTAGAAGGTGGAATATCATTACAGAATAAAAGATTGTCAGCTGGTAAATTAGCATAACTTCTATAATTTAATACGTTTGAGCCACCTAATGGTAATGTGTCTTCATACAAAAAGTTCTCATCAACTTCTAGAATGTCTTCAATGGTTAAGCTTCCAAATTGAATCGATAAAGACTCTGAAGTACTTGCATTTGTTTTGAAGAATACAAGGCTACCACATTGCTTAAATTCATCTTCAAAATCTAAAGTAACTTCAACAATATCACCATCATCACAGGTAGTGAATAAAAATCCAAAACAAAGTATATAAATAAGTTTTCGCATGCTGTAATTCATTAAAAAACAAAAATAGAGATTTGTAAATTTATAACGATAGGATTAACAAATAATTTTGATTGGATACTAATGGTTTTAATTACCACAAGAATGTTGCATCTTTGTAGACCTATTTTAATTGTTTATGACTACTGTTTATTTAGATAATGCTGCTACGACTCAATTGCGAGATGAGGTTATTAATCGCATGAGTGAAAATATGAAAAATTATTTTGGAAACCCTTCATCTACACATAGTTATGGAAGGCAATCTAAATCTATAATTGAAAATTGCAGAAAATCAATTGCTTCTCATTTTAAGGTGTCTGCTTCTGAAATTGTATTCACTTCTGGTGGCACTGAGGCTGATAATTTAATTTTGCGAAGCGCAGTTAGAGATCTTGGTGTAAAAGAAATAATAACATCCAAAATTGAGCACCATGCCATTTTGCATACCGTTGAAGCTCTAGAAGTCGAGTTTGGAATTCAAGTAACCTATGTTAACTTAAATGCTAATGGACATATCGATTATGTTCAATTAGAGCAATTATTAAATTCTAATACGAAGCAATTAGTTAGTTTAATGCATATTAACAACGAAATCGGAAACAAATTAGATATAGCATTGGTTGCAAATTTATGTAAGCGCAATAATGTATTATTTCATAGTGATACTGTACAATCTGTTGGGCATTACCAATTGGATTTAGAAAATATCCCTATAGATTTCTTAGCGGCTAGTGCGCATAAATTTCATGGACCTAAAGGTGTTGGTTTTGCGTTTATACGAAAGAATTCGGGAATTAAAGGCTCAATATTGGGAGGTGAACAGGAGAGAGGCTTTAGAGCGGGAACTGAAGCTATTCATAATATCGTAGGTTTGGATGAAGCATTGAAACTATCGTATAATAATCTAGAAACGGAACGCGATTATATTTTAGGTATTAAAACGTACTTCATTGAAAAATTAGAAGCGATGTTTCCCAATGTTTTTTTTAATGGTAGTTGTTCAGATATTGAAAACAGCACGTATACATTAATAAATGTATGCCTGCCAATTGCTCAAGAAAAGGCTTCACTGTTGCAGTTTCAACTAGATTTAAAAGGAATTGCATGTTCTAAAGGAAGCGCTTGTCAAAGTGGTAGTTCGCAAAACTCACATGTACTTAGTCAGATTTTAGACGAGGAACATTTAAAACGTCCTTCTGTGCGGTTTTCGTTTAGCACATTCAATACCAAAGCTGATATTGATTATGTTATTGAGGTTCTAAAAGAGTTTGTTTAAAATCGAGTACTTAAACGTACATTAAATACACGAGGCGTTAAAAAGTTAGGCACTGCAAATTGACGTTTACTGTAGACATCACGCACCCAAGTATTAGTAATTGAGTTTTGAGCATTGAAAATATTGAAAATTTCAAAGCCTATAGAGAGCTCTTCAAAACGTTGCTTCCACTTTTGATCGTATGTTTTGTTAGAATCTACCAAAAGATAGGAAATCCCTACATCTGCTCGTTTATAAGCAGGTAAACGATTTTGAAACTGATAAGGATCTGCATAACTCGGAGAACCTCCTGGAACACCTGTATTGTATACAAGATTTAAATACATTTTTAAATCAGGAATGGCTTTCATATAATCCTGAAATAAGGCTCCAAATTTTAAACGTTGATCTGTAGGCCTTGCAATAAAACCTCTGTCATCTATATTTTCTTCTGTTTTCAAATACCCAAAACTGAACCAGCTTTCAGTACCCGGAATAAACTCTCCATTAAGGCGCATATCAAGTCCGTAGGAATAGGCTTTTGCATTATTTTTAGCTCTGTAACGTATCCTTACGTTTTCTAGAGTATAAGGATTTACATCAGTTATATGTTTGTAATAGGCTTCGGTAACCAATTTAAAAGGTCGATCCCAAATTTTGAAACTGTATTCATTACCTAAAACCATATGAATAGATTTTTGAGCTTTAACATTAGGCTGAACTGTTCCTGAAGAATCTCTTAATTCACGATAAAAAGGAGGTTGGTAATACATTCCGCCTGCAATCCTAAACAGCATATCCTTGTCCCAATCTGGTTTAATTGCAAATTGTGCTCTCGGACTAAAAACTGTTTGAGTAGAACTAGTTATGCCGTCTTGATTTGGAATTTTGCTATTTACGGTCCAATTATGAACTCTAACACCAGCATTATAAAATACGTCGTGATTGCCAAGCATTGAACGTTTGCTCCATTGCGCATAAGCTTGCAATCTGTCTATTTGTACTTCGTTAGTCGCCCTAACATTTTCAAAGGCAACTAAAGGTCCTTCAAATGGTTCGTAAGGTTGGTTATTTGGAATATCGAAAATTGGAGGTCTCACTGAAAAACCTGCACTATCTATAACTTCCCATTCTACCAAACGATCTCTAATATCTTCATGTGTGTATTTTAGAGACCATTCAAAGGTGCTTTCTTCATCTAATTTGTAATCACCTTTGTGTTCTACATTAAAGATTAATGCATCTAAATCATTTCTTGCATGTGTCAATTGCGAACCAATACCTTCGCTAAACTCAACTTCACCTAAATTTTCATCTCCAATATTACTATTAACTTCACCCAATCTGTACTGAGCCAATATATCAAAGTATTCTTCTTCAGTGGTATGATAAGCAGAAGCGATCAATTTCAAGGTAAGATCTTCAGAAGGAAAATAATTGGCTTTAAAAGCACCAAAAGTAGTTAAGTATTGATCTTTTTCTTGACCATCATAAAAGACTAACAATGCAACAGGTTGATCTAAAGTACCAAAGTTGGTTTGTCTATTTTGTGGTTCGAAATTATACTTATTAAGCGATATGTTTCCAAGGAAGTTTAAATGAAATTTATCTGAAAACTTATATGTTAAATACGTTTGTGCATCTGCAAAAACAGGAACAACATTGGTTTCAGTTTCTAAAGAATTAATGAATAAACTATTATCTCTATAGCGCAGTCCTACAATTCCTGAAAACTTAGAATCTTTACTCACGGTTTCGACAGCCATACTTCCACCTAGAAGACTTGCTTCAGCTCTTACCCCAAATTTAAGCGGTGTTCTGTAGGTAATATCTAAAACAGAAGACAATTTATCACCATATTTAGCCTGAAATCCACCTGCCGAAAAATCCACATTTTGAACCAAATCAGTATTTACAAAACTCAAGCCTTCTTGTTGTCCAGAGCGGATTAAAAAAGGACGATAAACTTCTATTTCATTCACATAGACAAGGTTTTCATCAAAATTTCCTCCACGAACAGAATATTGTGTGCTCAATTCATTAGAGATATTTACACCAGGTAAGGTTTTTAAAATGTTTTCAACACCAGGCTGCGCGCCTTTAATGGTTCTTAAAACTGCTGGTGGAATGGAAACAATGCCTTCAACAGATTGTTTAGTGTTGCTATTTATGACAACAGTCGTAATTTGCTCTACTTCAACTTTCATGACCGGATTGAATTCTATTTCCTCGCCATTTTTCAAGTTAAATTTAGCTTCAACACGTTTGTGCGATAAATGTGTGAATACGATTGTAACGTCTGTATTTGCTGGGATTTTAAGTTCATAAAACCCGTTTTCATTCGTTGTAGTTCCCGAATCACCAGCTTTAATGCTTACATTATAAATAGGTTGTTGCTGATCATCAAGAATTACACCTTTAACTGTTGCATTTTGGGAGATACCAATAAGAGGTAAACTTAATAAGAGTAATAGGAGTAGACTATTTATTTTCAAAAGGCTTCTTTTTATTTTCTAAAAAACGTTGCTTCAAATGTAGAACTATTTCCAATATTATCTATAACAATTACTTTCAAATTATTTTCAGTATTAGAAATCACATTGTCATCAAAATGATAAGTGAGTGTGTCTTTTTTGTAATCGTACTCCATTAAAATCCATTTTCCATTAATTGTAGCTCTGTAATTACTAATTCCAGAAAGGTCATCTTCAATCTTAATTTTTAGGTGTTCTAATTTGCTTAACCATTTACCATCTTGAAAATTTACAGGTTTTATAGTTGGGCTGATAGAATCTGTTGCTAAGGTAAAAGTGCCTAATGATTTTGTTCTTGCTGTCAAATAATTTCCTTGTCTACTTGTGCTAACGTAATATGGTTTTTTGTAGTAGCCATAAAGTTTTGCTATGAAAAGCTTACTTTTATCTTCTTCGGAATAGTTCTCAATATTATAGCTAATTGTACAGTTTTTCATCAGTGGGACAACGTCCTTATGTAAGGTTAGAGTGTCACTACTAACGGCAAAATCAATATGAAAATTGTCATAAAACGTATCTGCTGGAAAATAAACAGATATATTCTTATCCTCAAGTCTTAATGATTCATTGGCCTGAACATAATAGGCTGGTTGAAGATCGTAACCTTCTAGTTTTTCTTTTGCTTTCTTCCCTTTTATAGGAATATTAACCCATGTTTCATTGCCTTCAAAATCTTGAATTCTAATTTTATAAACTGAAGATGTACTGTCTTCAACACGAATGTATCCATGATCTTCAACATCTTTGAGCATGCTTAACGTGTTTCCAGATTGGACAAATAGTTTTTGAACTCGGGATTTTTTGGTTTTGAAAATTTCGAAATCAATGTATCGATTAAGGTGTTTTGTTTCATCAAAACTGAAACGCTTGAAATCCATTTCAAAATTTTTATTGCCATTAAAAAAAGTTTGAATATTGCTCACGCCATTTTTATTATGTGCTAAATCTTGTTGGTCATAACTAACCACACCAAAACCAATTTCACCAAAGGCTTCAATGCCTTCTACACTGTAATCTCCATTTTTACTAGGAATGAGACGCAATTCATTTTTAGTTTTAATGTCATTAACATGTGATTTTCTATCTTTTGGATAGGCGTAAATTGCTAAAACTACTGGACGTTTGGTGTCTTTAATGGCAATTCCGAAAAGCATAGGGTTGATTGGTCGTTCTGCGTTGTCTCTAATTTCAAAATGTAGGTGAGGACCACCAGAACTTCCAGAATTACCAGAAAATGCAACAATCTCATCGGTTTTAATTGGCAAGTCTTCAGGTGAAGGAAAGACTTCAATTTCATAAGACTCTTTTTCGTATTGTAACTTTTTGATATAGGCTTCGATTGTAGGAGAAAACTTTTTTAAATGGGCATACACTGAAACATAGCCATTTGGATGCGTAATGTAAAGTGCTTTTCCGTAACCAAAGTGAGAAATTTTTATCCGACTCACATAACCTTCAGCTGCAGCATATACATTTAAACCTGTACGTTGTTGGGTTTTAATATCTAAACCAGAATGAAAGTGATTCGACCTTAGTTCGGCGAAAGTACCTGATAATACTAAAGTAACGTCCAATGGGTTTCTAAAATAGTCTTGAGGATAAGGAGATTGGCTAAAACCAAATTGAGAGATAAGTAGGAGAAAATAAATATATTTCATGTTTATTAAGTGCAATACCAGATTTCTATAACGTAAAAATATTAAAATATTTTAAATATAGAAAATATTCTATATATAGATTAAAATAATAATTTGTGTTGCTAAGATTCAAAAATAATAAAGTTAAACTTCAAAAAGCAAGTAACTCTAAAAATTAAATTAATCGCTAAGCTACTGTATGACTGATGTTAAGATATAAATTCAAAATTTATTCTAAAACTATTGCTATTTTTCATTTGGTATGTTAACTTTGTTACATCAGTATTGAATTTTGTAAATGAGTAAAATTGAAGATATTGTAGACTCGTTAGAGAATAAAATCAGCAAAGTTTTGCACAAACTAGAAGTTTTGAAGCAAACCAACGTTAAAATCTCGGAGGAGTTAGCAATTCAACAGAAAAAAAATATGAGTCAACAAGAAGAAATTAGTTCTTGGGCTGATAAGTATGAAGCACTCAAAATGGCAAATTCATTATTGGGCAGTGACGAGAATAATAGAGAAACTAAGCTTAAAATAAATACATTAATTAGAGATATTGATCATTGTATTGCACAATTATCTGAATAATGTAAACAAAATTTAATGGCAGAACAGCTTAAAATAAAGCTATCTATAGCAAACCGAGTATATCCTTTAACTATTGCACCTAGTCAAGAGGAAGGATTACGTAAAGCAGCTAAGAAAATTGAAGCCATGATAAGCCAGTTTGAACAAAATTATTCTGTTCGAGATAAGCAAGATGTATTAGCCATGTGTGCTCTACAATTTGCTTCTCAAGTAGAACAGAAGACAATAGATAAAGCAGAAGTAAGTGAAGAAGTTGAAACAAAGTTAAATGCTTTAAATCAATTATTACACGAACATTTAAGTGCTTAACGTTCTTTTAAATACAACATTAGGTTACTGCCTACATTAGTTATTTTATTTTTGATAAACTCAACGTTAATTCTTTAAAAAGGGTGAGTTTAAACTGTAAAATCGAGCTGCTAGTACTGAACTTGTTTCAGTATTTTGGGCAGATTTTTGATCAGTTTGTTAGCCCTAAACTTGTTTTTAAGGAGTTTATACAAAATCTGAAACTGATGTAGGCTTTTTTTTGAACTCAATTCAATAGTAGTTGATTTGAGAAATTTTGATATGATCAAAAACATTTTAAACTAATTAAAACATGGATACGAACACAATTTTAATGATTGTTGGAGGAGTAGTATTAGGAATAGTACTAGGATATATTATTGCAAAGTCTCTTGAAAAGAACAATGCTTCAAAACTGATTAAAGACGCTAAAAACGAAGCAAATTCAATTTTAAAGCAAGCTAATAATGAAGGTGAGTCTATTAAAAAAGACAAAATGCTTCAGGCGAAAGAAAAATTTATTGAGCTTAAATCAGAACATGAAAAAGTAATACTTTCTCGTGATAAAAAAATGGCTGAAGCCGAAAAACGTACAAGAGATAAAGAGTCTCAAATCTCTAGTGAATTAGCTAAAGCTAAAAAGTCTAGTCAAAGTCTCGAAGATAAAATTAAGGATTATGATTTCAGACTTGAATTCCTTGAAAAGAAAAAGGATGAAGTGGAAAAAGCACACAAGAGTCAGATTAAACAATTAGAAGTTATTTCTGGATTATCTGCTGAAGATGCGAAATCACAATTAGTAGAATCGCTTAAGAGTGAAGCAAAAACTGATGCCATGAGTTATTTGCAAGATACTCTTGAAGAAGCTAAACTTACTGCACAACAAGAGGCTAAGAAAATTATTATTAATTCTATTCAACGCATAGGAACAGAAGAAGCAATAGATAATTGTGTGTCTGTTTTTAATATTGAATCTGATGATGTTAAAGGTCGAATAATTGGTAGAGAAGGGCGAAACATTAGAGCAATTGAAGCTGCAACAGGAGTTGAGATTATTGTTGATGATACACCTGAAGCAATAATTTTATCTTGTTTTGATTCCGTAAGAAGAGAAATTGCGCGCTTGTCATTACATAAATTAGTGACCGATGGAAGAATTCATCCAGCTCGAATTGAAGAAATCGTTAAGAAAACAGAAAAACAAATTGAACAAGAAATCATTGAAGTAGGTAAACGTACTGTAATTGATTTAGGAATTCATGGTTTGCATCCAGAACTTATAAAGTTAGTAGGTCGAATGAAATACCGTTCGTCTTACGGTCAAAACCTTTTACAGCATTCACGTGAAGTTGCAAAATTGTGTGGTGTAATGGCTGCAGAATTAGGATTAAATCCAAAACTGGCAAAACGAGCTGGTTTATTACATGATATTGGTAAAGTACCATCTTCGGAAGCAGATATGGAAACACCGCACGCAATCTTAGGAATGCAATGGGCTGAAAAGCATGGTGAAAAAGCTGAAGTTTGTAATGCTATTGGAGCTCACCACGACGAAATTGAGATGACTACATTGTTATCTCCAATTGTTCAGGTTTGTGATGCAATTTCTGGTGCACGTCCAGGCGCAAGACGACAAGTATTAGATTCTTACATCCAACGTTTAAAAGATTTAGAAGATGTAGCCTTTGGATTTACTGGCGTAAATAAAGCTTATGCAATTCAAGCAGGTAGAGAATTACGTGTGATGGTTGAAAGCGAAAAAGTAACAGATGAACAAGCAGCTAACTTATCGTTTGAAATTTCTCAAAAAATCCAAACAGATATGACCTATCCAGGACAAGTTAAAGTGACTGTAATTAGAGAAACAAGAGCTGTTAATATTGCCAAGTAGAAACTCACAACATATAGTTTTATTAAAGCATTCTAAATTTTAGAATGCTTTTGTTTTTTAAATGCTAATGTAAAAGTAGAGCCTTCATTGAGTTTACTACTTAATTCTATTTGTCCACCAAGAGCTTCAACTTGAGTTTTAGTAATGTATAAACCAATACCTCTAGAATCTTCTCTATTAGTGCCATGAAACGTTTGGTATATTTCAAATAATTGATCTTTATATTTTTCAATGTCAATCCCAATACCATTATCCGAAATCAAGATTTTAATCTCTTTATTCGTATGAATGGTTTGAAGCATAATTTTAGAATTTCGTTTGGGATCGCTATATTTAATTCCATTTGAAATTAAGTTATGTAGAATGCTTTCAAAATAAGACACATTTGTTTTTAATTGATCAATCTCTCTAATAGCATTATGAATCTGTATTCCTTTTTGTTGACTTTCTAATTCTAGGCTTTTTATAATCTTATTTGCACAGGAATAAATGTTTATTGTTTCATTTATTTGATCAATATTAGATTTGGACTTAATGTTTATGATATCATTTAAATCAACAATGGTGTTGGTTAATGCTCCAGAAATAGTTTTTAAATGTTCAACCAATTCTGCTTTTTCATGCTCATTAGAAGCATCGTCATAGAATTCTAATATATTTTTAAAATTACCAATGTGAGTTTTTAAATTATGAGATACTATATGAGTAAAATTATGAAGTCGCTTATTTTGATTAGTGATGAGTTCTAAATTTTTATTTAGTAATTCTTCATTTTTCTTTTTTTGAGATATATCAGCATGAGTCCCAATAATTCTTAATGGTTTATCATTTTCATCTCTGAGTACAATTTTGCCACGATCTAAAATCCATTTGTAGGAGCCATCTTTACAACGAATACGATGTTCGTTTTTAAAATGATCTATGTCATTGTTTATATGTGAATTGTAAGCTTTGAAATAAGCGTCTCTATCTTCTGGATGAATTCGTTGATCCCATTTTATGTCTGAGTTTTTTATTTCTGAATCTTTATAGCCAATTAGCTGTTTTGATTTACTCGAATAAAAAACATCATTAGTTGCTGCATTCCAGTCCCATAGTCCAACATTAGAGTTCTCTAATGCTATCTGCCATTTGAACTCATCTAAATCTAAGTTGTTCTCAAGTGAAAGGTCTGGGTTTTTTGATTTTGAATAAGTTAGTTTTTTGACTAATCTTTTCATGGTGCTCCTTTTTTATTAAGACACTAAAAAAAGAAAAATGTCACCATAATCTGACAAAAATTTAATTTCGTGGGTGATGTTGTAATAAGATGTCTTTAAGGTGAGAACGATCAACATGCATATAGATTTCTGTAGTTGTAATACTTTCATGTCCTAGCATAAGTTGAATAGCTCTTAAGTCTGCACCGTTTTCTAACAAATGGGTTGCAAATGAATGCCTAAATGTATGAGGTGAAATAACTTTATTCAGGTTGATAGTTTTAGCTAGATCTTTTATTATGGTAAAAATCATAGCTCTAGTTAATTGAGCACCTCTATGATTTAAGAATAAGGTGTCTTTGTATTCTTGTATAACATTAATTTTTGTTCGTTCTTGTTTCCATATATTGATATAGTTTTGAGTATTCAATCCTATAGGAACAAAACGTTGCTTATCTCCTTTACCAGTCACTTTAATAAAGCCTTCTTCAAAAAATAGATCAGATATTTTTAAATTAATTAGTTCACTTACCCGAAGTCCGCAACTATATAAGGTTTCTAAAATGGCTCTATTTCTTTCTCCTATATATATAGTATTGTAACTTTTAGATAAATCTATAGCCTGTATTAACGAATCAATCTCTTCTATACTAAGTGTGTCTGGAAGCTTTCTACCTGTTTTTGGTGATTCAATATGATCCAAAGGATTCGTTTGTCTATAATCTTCAAAGACTAAATAAGAAAAAAAACTTCGTAATCCTGATATTAATCGTGATTGTGATCTTGCATTAATGCTTTTAGAAACATCATAAACAAAAGACTGAATAGTGTTTTTATCAATTTTTATTGGAGAAACAGTTAAACTGTGTTCTGCTAGATACACAACTAATTTTTGAACATCACGCACATACCCATCAATAGAGTTTTGTGATAAACCACGCTCTATTTTTAGGTAATGTTTGTAATCTTTAATAGCGTTTTGCCATTTCATAGCGTTTTTTCTCTATAATTCACGTTAAATTATTGTAAATAATAGTAAAAATAGGGTTTTTTGGTCTGTATTTATACGTCATTTGTCGTATTTATTATTTATTTTGTTAATAAACTATTTTGTAATTTCCTCATTATCATGTATTTAAAATCACGTGTTTACAAAATTGTTAATAAGTCAATAAATATTGTTTATTATTTCAAAAAAAAGTATTTAGTTTGTACTAATCAATTTTAAAAACTTATAAATTATGAAAAAATTACTAGTAGTCGTTGCTTTAGCGGCAAGTTCATTAGGTTTTGCCCAATCTAATAACGAAGGAACAATTCACATTAACTTATTAGGTGGTTTCACTTTTGCTGGAAGCGTAACTGATAAACCAGATTGTGAAGGGTGTGAAGATCAAGATTATAGTTTTGCATCTGGAACTTACGCACTTAATGTTCATTATGGTTTAAACGAGAACATGAGTGTTGGTTTAGGATTATCAACTGGATCATACCTTTTAACGGTTGATAACTTAATGGATAGTTTTGATATCGGAGCTACAACAATGTCAATGACTAACGTTAGTGCACAAGGTAGATACTACTTCGTTAATAATGACGATTTAAATGTGTATGGTGGAGCTAATTTAGGTTTTGGATTTGCTAATGATAAATTTGGTGGATTTGATATATCAACTGATGAGTTTAAAGCTTCTGGTTTAACTTACGGTTTAAATGTAGGTTTGAATTACTACATTTGGGGTAATGTTGGTGGCCTAGTACAATTAGGTTATGACAGAGCTTCTCTTTCGGGAGATTACACATACTCTGATGGTGTTGATACTGAAACTACTAATGTAAAAAGAGGTGTAGGTGGTATTTCATTTATGGCTGGTTTATCAATAAAGATTGACTAATTTCAGTTTTCTTATATAAAAAAAAGGGTAGCATTTTGCTACCCTTTTTTTTGTGCTTATATTTTATACGATTTTTCTTGCACAGTAATAAGTCATAACATACTTTTGCCGACAATTTAAAATTTAAACTTAAATCTATTATGAAAAATTTATTATTATTTGCTGCAGTAGCAGTATTTGGCCTATCAAATGTTAATGCTCAAGAAGAAGGAGAACAATCATTTGGTTTTGAAAAAGGAAACATTATTGTAGAAGGTAACTTAGGATTCTCTTCTGCTAAAGAAACTGGATCTAATAACAGTGGAGATGTATATGAAGAAAGAACATCATCTGTTAGCTTTAACCCAAAAGCTGGATATTTCATTAATGAAAATCTTGCAATTGGTTTAGCATTGAGCGTTGGAAGTTCTACAATCGAACAAACTGCTTTCGGTACAACAAATAGCGTTACTGAAGATAAAGGAAATGCTTTTGGTGCAGGTGTATTTGCACGTTACTACTTCCTAGATCTAGGAAAGCGTTTTAAAACTTACGGTGAATTTGGTGTAGGTTTTGGTTCTTCTAAAAATGAAATAAGCCAAACTGGTGCTACAACTTTATTAAGTGATACTGAATTTAGTGGTTTAGGAGCTGGTGTTGGATTAGGAATCAACTACTTTATTACTGAATGTTTCGCGATTAACTTTGCTTTATCTGACATCTTATCTTACAACTCAGGTACTGAAAAAGATAACTTAAGCACAACAGGTGAGGAAGTGAAAGTTTCAAGCTTTAACGGTAACTTGAATGTATTTAATAACTTTTTCCAAACTGCACAGTTTGGTTTGACATATAAGTTCTAAATAGAACTGTTACAGATTAAAAGCCGAAGCATTATGCTTCGGCTTTTTTTGTTTTAAAAGTTCAACGACACCTAACAAATCTTTCAAAACTGATACAGGTCATTTTTTAAGCGTTTTTTCAGTCCTAGTTTTGTGACTAAGTTAATTTAACAATAAAACTATAAATTATGAAAAAATTACTAACATGTATTATGATTTCAGTATTTGGAGTTGGCATATTAAATGCACAAGGTGCTGATAAGACGTTAATTTTTGGAGCAAAAGCAGGTGTTAACTTCGCTGATATTACAGGAGACGAAGCCGATAGTTTTGATGGACGAACATCTTTTCACTTTGGTGCCGTAGTTGAAATTCCAATTTCTGAAAAATTCTCTTTTCAACCAGAACTTTTGTACTCTGACCAAGGATCGGCTTATGAGGATATAACTTCTGAGTCTGTCGATGGGTTTACCTTTACAGAATCGGCTAAAGGGGATATTAAACTCGGTTATTTAAACGTTCCATTAATGGCAAAATATTACGTAGCCGAAGGTTTCAGCATTGAGGCAGGACCACAGATTGGATTGTTATTATCTGCCAAAAATGACTATAGTTATACGTATACAGAAATGTATACAGAAGGGTCTTTTACAGATTCTGAATCAGGTGAAGAGGATATTAAGCATAGTATTAAAGATATCGACTTTGGAGTTAACTTTGGAGTTGGTTATAAATTGGACAATGGTTTAAACTTTGGTGCTCGATATAACCTTGGTTTAACAGACGCTAATGATGATACTGAATACTTAGGTAATTCATCATATAAAAATAGTGTAATTCAGGTCTCTGTTGGATATTTTTTTCAATAAGGATAAATTAGTTTAAATAAAAAACCGAAGCAATTTGCTTCGGTTTTTTTATACCCAAATTTTAATATCTTTACTATATGAAGAAACTAATTATAATCAATGGACCTAACATAAATTTATTGGGTAAACGAGAAACTAATATTTATGGGGATTTATCGTTTACCGAATTTTTCGATTCTATTAGTAATAAGTATCCTAATATAGAACTAGAACATTATCAATCTAATATAGAAGGAGAGTTGATAGATAAGATTCAGGAGGTTGGTTATAGTTATGATGGCATTATTTTAAATGCTGCTGCCTATACACATACATCAATTGGTATTGGAGATGCCGTTAAAGCAATTGAGACACCTGTAATTGAAGTTCACATATCTAATACCTTCTCTAGAGAAGAGTTTAGACATAAGTCATACATCTCTTCAAATGCTAAGGGCGTCATTTTAGGATTTGGTTTACAAAGTTATGAATTGGCTATTCAAAGTTTCTTATAAATTTCACAAATAAAAAAGCTCCAGTACTACTGGAGCTTTTTTATTTAAATTAATTTTTTATGCTATTGTGTCTAAATTATAAATGAATTACTTCACCATAAGCATCCGCTACAGCTTCCATAACCGCTTCACTCATGGTTGGGTGAGGATGTACGGCCTTCAAGACTTCATGACCTGTAGTTTCCAGTTTTCTACCTAAAACGGCTTCAGCAATCATATCAGTAACTCCTGCGCCAATCATGTGGCATCCTAACCATTCGCCATATTTAGCATCAAAAATCACTTTTACAAAACCATCTTTAGCTCCGGAAGCACTTGCTTTACCAGAAGCAGAGAACGGGAATTTTCCAACTTTAATATCGATACCTTGATCTTTAGCTTGCTTTTCGGTTAAACCAACGCTTGCAATTTCAGGTGAGCAGTATGTACAACCAGGAATGTTTCCGTAGTCTAAAGCTTCAACATGTTGTCCAGCAATTTTTTCTACACACAAAATGCCTTCCGCAGAAGCGACATGAGCTAAGGCTTGTCCAGGAGTAACATCTCCAATGGCATAATATCCAGGAATATTAGTTTGGTAATAATCGTTGACTAAGATTTTATCTCTATCAACAGCAATTCCTACATTTTCTAATCCTATATTTTCAATATTAGATTTAATTCCCACTGCAGATAATACTAAATCTGCTTCAAGAACTTCTTCTCCTTTTTTAGTTTTAACTGTCGCTTTAACACCTTTTCCAGACGTATCCACTTTAGTGACTTCAGAAGAGGTCATAATTTTAATACCACTTTTCTTAAACGAACGCTCTAATTGCTTAGAAACATCTTCATCTTCAACAGGAACAATATTAGGTAAATATTCAACAATGGTTACTTCGGTTCCCATAGAGTTATAGAAATAAGCAAATTCTACACCAATGGCTCCAGAACCAACAACAATCATCTTTTTTGGTTGGCTTGGTAAGGTCATTGCTTCTCTATATCCTATTACTTTTTTACCGTCTTGAGGCAAACTAGGCAATTCACGAGAACGAGCTCCAGTTGCTATAATAATATGATCTGCACTATATTCTTTCCCATCAACTTCAACTTTTTTACCAGTTTTAAGTGTACCGAAACCTTCAATGACATCAATCTTGTTCTTTTTCATTAAAAACTGAACGCCTTTACTCATACCATCTGCAACACCACGACTTCGTTTTACAACAGCGTCAAAATCATGTTGAGCATCCTTTACTTTTAGTCCGTAATCTTCTGCGTGTTTTAAATATTCAAAAACTTGAGCAGACTTCAACAAAGCTTTTGTTGGAATACAACCCCAATTTAGGCAAACTCCGCCTAAGCTTTCTTTTTCTACAACAGCAGTCTTTAAGCCTAATTGAGAAGCTCTAATTGCAGTTACGTAGCCTCCAGGACCACTTCCAAGTACTATAACATCGTATTTACTCATGAGTCTATTTTTGTCTAATTTTTAAGGTTACGAAGTTACAAAACCAAATTGTAATATTAAAGGTCATCTGTAAAATGTCTACGTCCTTTTTCTTTGCTGAATTTTTCTTGGTTATACGAACTCGATTTTCCTTTGGGAATTGATAAAGAAACCCAATCGTTTCCTTTTAGTAGCTTTCCTAAAAAAACAAGTTGACCAATGTGATAGGAGTAATGCGCTAATTGTCTATTTATAGCTTCAGTGACGGTATGACCTTGGTTTCGTATATAAATAATTCGTTCAAGATCTTTATGAGTTAAAGGTTTTATGGCTTCAAATAAACAATTCCATCCTTTATTCCAGTAGTTTAGTACCTCTTCTTTAGATTTAAATGTGTCTTTAAATTCATTATCTCGATCTCTCCATTCTTTTTCGCCATCTTCTGTTAAAAAATTGATCCATCGACTCAACATATTGCCAACAATATGCTTTACAATTATCGAAATAGAGTTAGATTCAGCAATAAATTCTTGTTTGAGTTCCTCTATCGATAATTGATTTATGGTTTTATCTCCTAATGATTTGTAATATTCAAATTGTTTTATGATACTCGTTACATAAGAATGGTCCATAATATCTAATTTAAGTGAAATAAAAATAGCGATACAAAATCTTAAAAGCTATGATTTACCATAGTTAGATTTTATATCGCTATATATAGAATATCTTCAGGTTTTAATTCACAGGTACAAACTTTAATGCAACGCCATTAATACAATGCCTTTTTCCAGTTGTGTTTCTTGGACCATCATTGAAAACATGTCCTAAATGTCCACCGCAAGTTGCACAATGTTCTTCGTTTCTACTATAGCCTAAATTGTTGTCTGTTCCGTAAGCTACATTGCCTTCAATTTCTCGATCAAAACTTGGCCATCCAGTACCTGAATCAAATTTATGTTCACTTTTAAATAATGGTGTATCACATGCTGCACAGTGAAATGTTCCTTTTCTATATTCTTTATTAAGTGGACTTGAAAATGGACGTTCAGTACCTGCTTGTCTTAACACGTAATATTCTTGTTCAGAAAGTTCTTTTTTCCATTCGGCTTCTGTTTTTACTACTTTAAATGTTTCTTTCTCTTTTGCTTCTTTTTTTTGCGCAGAACCATTGCAGCTAAAAAAAAGGCTTAAAACCAATACTGATATTATTTTTTTCATGTTATAAATTTAGTGTTTTTTACTTTTTATAAGTCGAAAGGAATATTAATCCATTACGAAAACGGTTTAGTAATTTTATTAGGTTAACATTATGTAAATCATAGCTGTCTTTGTCTAATTAATTGTTAACTTTAAATTCTATATTATAATTTTACTATTGGTCTTTAACTTAATTAATAACTTACAAAAAAGCCTTAATGAAAGCATTATTTTTAACCAGAGAGTTTCCACCGTATGTTTATGGAGGTGCTGGTGTGCATGTAGAATATTTAGCATCCGAATTGTCGAAATTAATGGAGATTGAAGTTAGAGCCTTTGGCGATCAAGATTTGACTAAAGGAAGTTTGAAGGTAAAGGGATACCCTTATGATAACCCACTTTTTGAAGATTCAAATGATAAGTTAAAAGCGATATTTCAAACCTTAAGTACAGGCTTGCACATGAATGCTGAAAATATCGATGCAGACATTGTGCATTGTCATACTTGGTATTCTCATTTTGCTGGGATAATGGCAAAACTATGTTACGGCATCCCTTTGGTTATCACAACGCATTCTCTTGAGCCTTTAAGGCCTTGGAAACGAGAACAATTAGGACGAGGTTATGATGCCTCATCATGGATAGAAAAAACAGCCATAGAAATGGCAGATGTTTTAATAGCAGTTTCGGAAGAAACAAAAGAAGATGTATTAAAACATTTTGATGTTGATGAACGTAAAATAGAAGTCGTTTATAACGGGATAGACTTAAAGGAATATGTTGTAGTAAATGAAACCTCAGTTCTAGATGAATATGGGATTGACAAAACAAAGCCCTATGTTCTGTTTGTTGGTAGAATTACTAGGCAAAAGGGCATCATACATTTGGTTAATGCCATAAAATATATTCATAAAGACACTCAAATAGTATTATGTGCTGGAGCTCCAGATACACCAGAAATTGGTAAAGAAATGGAAGCTAGTGTAAAAGAGGCGTCTAAAACTAGGGGTAATATTGTATGGATTGATAAAATGTTAGATAAAAAATCTATTATTCAATTATATTCTCATGCAGATGTCTTTTGTTGTCCTTCAATTTATGAACCTTTTGGAATCATAAATATCGAAGCTATGGCTTGTCAAACTGCAGTTGTAGCAAGTGCAGTTGGAGGAATTAAAGAAGTTGTAGTAGAAGGTGAAACGGGATTATTAATACCTCTTGAACAACAAAATTCTGCACCTTTTGAGCCTGTAAATCCAGATCAGTTTTCAAGAGATTTAGCTGAAGGTGTCAATACAGTAATTGCCAATAAAGAATTACGAGATAAAATGGCAAAAAATGGACGAGCACGTGTTGAAGCGTTTTTCGATTGGACAGCCATCGCAAAACAAACAGAATCGATTTATAAAAATTTAATAAAGTAGAAATGATAAACGACAAGGTTTTAAGTATTATTTTGGGAGGTGGTCAAGGCTCAAGACTATACCCTTTAACAGAAAACAGATCTAAACCAGCCGTACCAATTGCGGGTAAATATAGATTGGTAGATATTCCAATTTCAAACTGTATTAATTCAAATATTAAACGAATGTTTGTTTTAACTCAGTTTAACTCTGCCTCATTAAATAAGCATATAAAAAACACTTATCATTTTAGTTTTTTTAGTTCGGCTTTTGTAGATGTTTTAGCGGCTGAACAAACCATAAATAGTGGAGAGTGGTTCCAAGGAACTGCAGATGCTGTAAGGCAAAGTATGCATCATTTTTTGTCTCATGATTTTGAATATGCTTTAATTCTCTCTGGAGATCAATTGTATCAAATGGATTTTAATGATATGATTGAAGCTCATGAAGCCAGTGGAGCAGAAATATCTATTGCAACATATCCTGTTGATGCAAAAGATGCAACGTCATTTGGGATTTTAAAAACCGATGATGACAATATTATCCAATCTTTTATTGAAAAACCTGATGCTTCATTACTACCAGATTGGACATCTCAAGTAAGTGATGAGATGAAAAGTGAAGGACGACATTATTTGGCGTCTATGGGTATTTATATTTTTAATAAAGACTTATTAGTTGAACTAATGAAGCAACCTGGTACTGTAGATTTCGGTAAAGAGATTATTCCAGGAGCAATTAAAAAACATAAAACGTTAAGTTATCAATATGAAGGTTATTGGACAGACATTGGAAACATTGATTCTTTCTTTGAAGCCAATTTAGGATTGACCGACGATATTCCACAATTTAACCTGTATGATAATCATAAGCGTGTTTATACCAATGCACGAATATTACCAACTTCAAAAATCTCAGGAACCCTTTTAGATAGAACTGTAATTGCGGATGGTTGTCTAATTCATGCGGCTAAAATTGAACGTTCTGTAATTGGTATTCGTTCCAGAATTGGGACAGAATCAACAGTCATAAATTGTTACATGATGGGTAATGACTATTATGAATCTTTAGAGGAAGTTCAAAATCAAAAAATTAAAGTATTTATGGGAATAGGAGAGCGTTGCTTTATAAAAAACGTTATTCTAGATAAAAACTGCAGAATAGGAGATGATGTGAGAATAAATGGAGGAAAACATCTTGAAGATATCGAAACCGAAAACTATTTAATTAAAGAAGGAATTGTAGTGATCAAGAAAGATGCAGTCATACCAAAAGGGACCATAATTTAGAAAAATTATAAAAGATTCTTCTTTTCAATCGTTGTAGTAAATTATTACATGTTTATTCCTATTATAGTAATGAAATTTGTATCTAATTTTATTAATTTCACATTTCTAATACCTAATTAGTCAGTAAAAATGCAAAATCAAAAACGAGTAGTCATCGATTATGTTTCGCCACAAATTAATGGAGGCGAATTTTTTATTAAAAGAGTCGTCAATGAAATTGTAAATATCGATGCCCATGTTTTGGTTGATGGACATGATATTATAGCAGCTTCAGTGCTTTACAAACACGAGAAAGCGAAAACATGGAATGAGGTGAGAATGCAACTGATTGAAAATGATGAATGGAAAGCTTCATTTGTTGTTGAAAAACAAGGGTTTTACACATATAAAGTTGAAGCTTGGGTAGATTACGCTCTTAATTGGCAACATGGAATTGAACGAAAAATAGACGATAACCAGCTTGTAAAGTCGGAACTTTTGGAAGGTTTTTTATATTTAAAACCACTTCTTAAAAAGGCGACTAAAACTGAAAAAGATTACATTAAAACCTGCATAGAAGTTTTTGAAAATGAAAAGCATTATGATAAAGCTGTTGTGGAAGCAACCAGTGAAAAATTGCATTCCATTTTTGTAAAATATCCTGAAAAAATTCTAGCAAATACTACTCGCGATTTACAAGTGTATGTTGATAGGCCTAAAGCTAGGTTTAGCACTTGGTACGAGTTTTTTCCGCGCTCTACTTCAGAAAAGGAAGGCGTTCATGGCACATTCAAAGATTGCGAACGTTTGCTGCCTAGAGTTGCTCAAATGGGATTCGACACCTTGTATTTTCCGCCTGTTCATCCAATAGGAGAAGTCAATAGAAAGGGAAAAAATAACACCACAGAAGCTAAAGATGCTGATGTTGGATCAGCTTGGGGAATTGGTTCAAAAGATGGAGGTCATAAATCTATTCATCCGCAATTAGGAACTATTACAGATTTTAAAAGACTTGTAAAGAAAGGAAAAGATTTAAATATTGAAATAGCCATGGATTATGCCTTGCAAGCTGCTCCAGACCATCCTTGGGTATCATCACATCCAGATTGGTTCAAATGGAGACCAGATGGGACAGTTCAATATGCAGAAAACCCACCAAAAAAATACCAAGATATTCTTCCAATTTTTTGGGAAAGTAAAGATTACAAAAACCTTTGGAAAGAGTGCCTTGATACCATGCTCTATTGGATAGATTGTGGTGTTCATGTTTTTAGAGTTGATAATCCACATACTAAACCGTATTATTTTTGGAACTGGCTAATCTCTGAAGTCAAACAAAAACATCCAGATGTAATCTTTTTGGCTGAAGCATTTACTAGACCAAAAGTAATGCAACAATTGGCAAAACAGGGCTATTCACAGTCATATACCTATTTTACTTGGAGAAATTCTAAACAGGAATTTATTGAATATATGACCGAGTTGACCCAAACTAATCAACGAGAGTATATGCAACCTAATTTCTGGCCAAATACACCAGATATTAACCCTTATCATTTGCAAGGAGCTAATGAATCGATGCATTTATTGCGTTACGCCTTAGCAGGAACCTTAAGTTCGAGTATTGGTATTTATGGTCCAGTTTTCGAGCAAATGATAACGGATGCGATTCCTGGTAAAGAGGAATATTATATGTCTGAAAAGTTTGAAGTAAAGCATTATGATTGGTTTAAAGAAAATAAACTTACAATGTTAATTTCAAAAATTAACCAAGTAAGACATCAAAATGAAGCCTTACAGCAAACCAATAATATTAAGTTTTGTCACATAGAAAATGATAATCTTTTGGCATTTTATAAATGGAATCAAGATAAAACTAATGAACTTTTAATAATCATTAGTTTAGACCCATATTATAAACAACAAGGCACCGTTCAATTGCCTCTTAAAGATTTAGGAGTGCACGAAGGGGAAAGGTTAAATATGCAAGATTTGATTACTGGAAGTAGTTATAATTGGCATCAAGAATGGAACTTCGTTGAGTTGCATCCAGCACTTCCTTTTCATATCTTTAAGATAAATAAGTAAGAGATGTCTAAGAAATCTACAAAAAATTTAAGCTTACAACCACCTTTCAATTTTAATGATAAATGGGAAGAATTGCTGGAAAATAAAGATTTTGTAAAGATTTTTTTATCTGATATTTTAGAAGACTATATCAAAAAGCAACGTTGGTATGGTGGAAAAGCGAGCAAACTCAAATACATTGAATTAGCAGAATACTTTAGAATTCAGCAAAAAGAAGAAGTATATTATGGCTTAATTCTAGAGGTCAACTTTGACGAAGCATTCTATCAGCATTACTTTCTTCCAATTGCATTTGTTTCTGACGAAAATTTTGCAAAAGAAAACCGAATCCTTCCAATAAGCATTCAAAATCAGAAAGGTTTTATTATAGATGCAATTAATTTAGAAGCGTTTAGAAAAGTAGTATTCGAACGTATTTTAAATGCGCTTCCAAAAGACAAAACTAAAGTGCGATACCAGAAAAGCGATATTTTTAAAGATTGTCAATATGAATCGTCCCGTTTTATGGGTTTAGAACAAAGTAATACTTCTATTGTATATAATGAAAAGTTTGTGCTCAAGTTTTTCAGAAGAATTTATGCCGATAGAAATCCAGATTATGAAATGAGCCGATTTCTGTCTGATAAAAAAGATTTCAAAAATACGCCTGCGTATTTAGGAAGTGTACAAATTAAGGATAGCGATGGTTTAAATATTACCATTGGACTTATGCAAGAAATGGTTCAAAACCAAGGTGACGCTTGGGATTATATGCTTAAAGAATTGCATAAAGTCTTTTCAAACCTAGAATATAAAAACATAAATATTAAGAAGCTTCCAAAAACAGAAGATTATGGTCGCTTGCATATTCCAGATGTGCCTCCTCAAATTATAGATTGGGCTGGACTCAACTTATTTTTAAAGATTCAAACCTTAGCTAAACGAACCGCAGAAATGCATATTGCTTTAGGAAGTGAATTCGAAGACACCTCATTTACACCAACGCATTTTAATGGTGATTATACAGTGTGGTTGAAAAACAGGTTATTATATCAGTTTCAGAATAGGTTAAATGCCATTGAAAATAATTTGCATAAACTCGACGGGTTAGCCTTAGAATTAGCAAATGAATTTCTTGAACGCAAAAATGAAATTAGAAAAAAGTTCGTCAATTTTGATTGGACAAAATTAAAAGGTGAGCGCATACGGGTTCATGGCGATTATCATCTAGGTCAAGTTTTGGTTAAGGATGATGATTTTTATATTCTAGATTTTGAAGGTGAACCAGAAAGTACTATTCGAGATAGAAAAGTGAAACAACCACCTTTAAAAGATGTTGCTGGTATGTTTCGTTCATTTCATTATGCTATTTATGCCACTATATTTAATAATATCGAATTGTACAAACACGATCAAGCCGAATTATTTGAAGCTGGAGAAGTGTTATATCAATATTTAAAAGGTGTGTTTTTAGGAACTTATATCGTTGAAATCCAAAATGCAAACATCAATATTGGGTATCATCAAGAACGTATTTTCTTATTAAAATATTCACTGCTAGAAAAAGCAGTTTACGAATTAGGATATGAACTTAATTCTCGTCCGCGTTGGGCTGTTATTCCTTTAAAGGGAATATCTAACATCATTAATAATTAATTTATGGCAGAAGTAATAGCACATAGTCTATTCACAGAATTTGATATAAACCTATTCAAATCTGGAAAGCATTATCGATTATACGAAAAATTTGGTTCGCATATCATGACTTTAGATGGAGTAGAAGGTACATACTTTGCGGTTTGGGCTCCAAGTGCTAAACATGTTTCAGTAGTGGGTGATTTCAATTATTGGGTTGAAGGTGCTCATTCATTAAATGTAAGATGGGATGCAAGTGGCATTTGGGAAGGTTTTATTCCTGGTGCAGGTAAAGGATCTACTTACAAATACAAAATCCATAGTAACAATAATGATATAAAAACCGAAAAAGCTGATCCTTATGCAAGACGATGTGAGCATCCTCCTAAAACGGCTTCAATCGTTTGGGACGAACCTTACAGCTGGAAAGATAGCAAATGGATGAAAAAGCGCAAAAAGCACAATGCTTTAGATGCGCCTTTTTCAGTTTATGAAGTCCATTTAGGCTCATGGAAGAAACAAATAGAAGACAATCGATTCATGTCGTATGTTGAGTTAGCCGATGAATTAGTGAGTTATGTTAAGGACATGAACTTTACACATGTGGAGTTAATGCCCATAATGGAATTCCCTTACGATCCAAGTTGGGGTTATCAATTAACAGGTTATTTTGCACCAACATCACGTTTTGGATATCCTGAGGAATTTAAACTTCTTGTAGATAAATTACACCAAAATGATATTGGAATTATTTTAGATTGGGTGCCTTCTCACTTTCCTGAAGATGCCCATGGTTTAGGATTTTTTGATGGTTCAAATTTATACGAACATCCAGATCCGAAAAAAGGCTATCATAACGATTGGAAAAGTTTAATCTTTAATTATGGAAGAAATGAAGTCAAGTCTTTTCTAATCAGTAATGCAATTTTTTGGCTAGATCAATACCATGCTGATGGTTTACGTGTTGATGCAGTTGCATCTATGTTATTTTTAGATTATTCTAGAGAAGATGGTCAATGGGAACCAAATATGTTTGGCGGAAGAGAAAACCTAGAAGCTATGGCTTTTATGCGTGAAATGAATGAAGCTGTGTATTCAAGTTTTCCTGATGTTCAAACTATTGCTGAAGAATCAACAGCATTTCCAATGGTGTCAAAACCAACATTTATGGGTGGATTAGGTTTTGGTATGAAATGGATGATGGGTTGGATGCATGACACACTTCAGTATTTTGCAAAAGAACCTGTGTATAGAAGATATCATCAAAATGATTTAACATTCAGTATGACCTATGCGTTTACCGAAAATTTCATGTTGCCGTTAAGTCATGACGAAGTCGTATATGGTAAAAAATCTATATTAGGTCGAATGCCAGGAGATGAATGGCAGCGTTTTGCAAATTTACGAACCCTTTACAGTTACATGTTTACGCATCCTGGAACGAATTTATTGTTTCAAGGTGCTGAATTTGCACAGAGCAATGAATGGAATTTTGAACAAAGTTTAGATTGGCATCTGTTAGATTATGAACCTCATAAAGGAATTCAAGAATTAATAAAAGGGTTAAATACATTGTATAGAAAAGAACCTGCATTACATCAAAAACAATTTTCTGGAGATGGATTTGAATGGATAGACTATAATGATGCCGAAAATTCTACATTCGTCTATATGAGGCATGGCGAACTTAAAAAAGACACAATAATTGTGGTTTGTAATATGACACCAATTCCTAAAGATAATTTCAAAATTGGTGCGCCAAAAGCAGGTAAGGTTAAAGAAATTTTTAATAGTGACCTTAAAAAGTATTACGGAACTGGTCTTTATGCCAATAAGACTGTTGCTACAAAAGATGAACCTTGGCATTTTAGAGATCATTCAGTAAGTGTTAAAATACCACCTCTAGGTGTTGTGGTTTTTAAGTATATGAAATAGTTGAAGAGTTTTTAACGAATTATCAATTTCACGAAGCTAAAGTCTTATTTTCGATAAAATAAATAGCCGAAATCGTTGTAGTTAATAATTCCTTATAATTACTCGAAAGCATTCTTTTTTAGGTGCTAACTTTTCCGTTTTTTTACGTTTATTATTTTAAAATCAGAACATGATTGTAAATACAGAATTAGAACAAAAAGGGAATTTATTTCCTTCAAAAATAATCGCATTCAAAAAGGATGTCGATACCTTATATTTTTCCACAGATAATGATGTTGTTTTGCAGCTTACAGTGTTAAGAGATAGTGTTTTGCGATTTAGATATACAACAACCGGAACTTTTGATAAAGATTTTTCTTATGCCATAACAAAATATGCAAGCACAGGATATAATCATCTAACGATTGAAGAAGATGAACACCATTATAAAGTAACAACTTCAAAATTAATTTGTCACATTGCTAAAGAAGATTTAAGAGTATCATTATATGATGCTAAAGACAATGAACTGATTAATCAAGATGAAGCCGGTTTTCATTGGGAAGAAAGCTACGAGTTTGGTGGTAATATAGTTAAGATGAGTAAATCATCTAATGATGGTGAAAGTTATTATGGTTTAGGCGATAAGCCGAACCATTTAAATTTGAAAGGTAAACGTTACCAAAATTGGGTAACTGATTCATATGCCTACGGAAAAGATACTGATCCAATTTATAAGGCCATTCCGTTTTATACAGGTTTGCATAATAAAAAAGCTTATGGTGTTTTCTTTGATAATACGTTTAGAAGTTTTTTCGATTTTTCACATGAAAGACGAAATGTAACAAGTTTTTGGGCAGATGGTGGTGAAATGAATTATTACTTCATTTACGGTCCACAAATGCAAGATGTTATTGAAAGTTATACGGATCTTACAGGAAAACCACACCAATTACCACCACTTTGGGCATTAGGATATCACCAATGTAAATGGAGTTATTATCCAGAAAGTAAGGTGAAAGAAATCACATCTACCTTTAGAAGGTTAAAAATTCCATGTGATGCTATTTATTTAGACATCGATTATATGGAAGGATTTAGATGTTTTACATGGAACAAAGAGTACTTTCCAGACCCAAAGCGAATGGTTAAAGAATTGGCAGATGACGGCTTTAAAACGGTTGCTATTATTGATCCAGGAATAAAAATAGATAAAGAGTATTCAGTCTTTAAAGAGGCTTTAGAAAATGATTATTTCTGTAAACGAGCTGATGGTCCTTATATGAAAGGAAAAGTATGGCCTGGAGAATGTTATTTTCCAGATTTCACTAATCCTGAAGTAAGGGAATGGTGGTCAGGTCTGTTTAAAGAATTAATTGAAGATATTGGTATAAAAGGCGTTTGGAATGATATGAACGAGCCTGCAGTAATGGAAGTTCCAAATAAAACCTTTCCAGATGATGTTAGGCATAATTATGATGGAAACTATTGTAGTCACAGAAAAGCACATAATGTGTATGGCATGCAAATGGCTAGAGCAACCTATCAAGGTTTAAAGAAATATGCCTACCCTAAACGTCCTTTTGTCATAACAAGATCTGCGTATTCTGGAACGCAACGTTACACGTCTACTTGGACAGGTGATAATGTGGCTACTTGGGAACATTTATGGATCGCTAATGTACAAGCGCAACGTATGGCGATGTCAGGTTTTAGCTTTGCAGGAAGTGATATCGGTGGATTTGCAGAGCAACCACAAGGCGAATTATTCACGCGATGGATTCAATTGGGTGTTTTTCATCCCTTCTGCCGTGTACATTCTTCAGGAGATCATGGCGATCAAGAACCTTGGGCTTTTGATGAAGATGTGACCGATATTGTAAGAAAATTTATAGAATTGCGATACCAATTATTACCGTATTTATATACAGCTTTTTGGCATCATGTAGATCAAGGAACACCTATATTGAAATCTTTAGTTCTTTATGACCAAGAGGACGTTCACACGCACTATAGAACTGATGAATTTGTTTTTGGAGAAAGTATTTTAGTATGTCCAATTATTGAACAAAATGCAAGAGGAAGACGTATGTATATTCCTCGAGGAATGTGGTATAACTATTGGACTAACGAAATCGTAAAAGGAGGAAAAGAATTATGGGTTGATGCTGATATTGAAAGCATGCCTATTTTTATAAAAGAAGGTGCAATTATTCCAAAATATCCGATCCAACAATATGTTGATGAACTTGATATTGAAGAAGT
Organism: Psychroserpens sp.; assembly: GCF_034670085.1. GTDB lineage: Bacteria > Bacteroidota > Bacteroidia > Flavobacteriales > Flavobacteriaceae > Psychroserpens. The sequence goes on from NZ_JAXMOD010000008.1 coordinate 218,783, forward strand.
AACTTTAGAGGTGTATTTTAAGAAAGGAAAGGAAGTATCTACACTTTTTGATGATGCAGAAGATGGTTATGATTATACCAAAGGCAGGTATAGTTTAAGAACCTTTAAATTAAGAGGAAAAGAAAATGAGTTAATTATTCAACAACATAAAGAAGGTAAGTATACAACTAAGTACACAACCTTTAACTTGAAAATCTATGGTTTGCCATTTGAAGTTAAAGAGATTCAAGTAGATAATGAAATTATTGATATTAAAAGGTTAAAGGTTGACAAATACTCAAATATCATTATTGATAAAGACTTTTCAGAACTTCATATCATAGGGAAATAAAAAGTACGATGACCTGTGACATTTTTATAATTGTTTGTGTCAAACATTATGGAACGAATTTTGTAAATTTAGCTTATATTATTAAAAACCATTAACAATGAAATATAAAAACACTATAGTAGCATTAGGAACTCTAGCATTGTTTCTGTCTTGTGCTACCAATCCTCTTACAGGAAAAAAAACAATGGCATTTGTATCAAACAGTCAGATATTTCCTTCTGCATTTGCACAATATGATAAATTTTTATCTGAGAACAATGTCGTTAGTGGCACTTCTGATTCTGAAATGATTAAACGTGTTGGACAACGAATTGCCGTTGCGGCAGAACGTTGGTTAAATGCAAATGGACATCAAGGTTATTTAAAAGATTATAAATGGGAGTACAACTTAGTAAATGATAATACGGTTAATGCTTGGTGTATGCCTGGTGGAAAGATTGTATTTTACACAGGAATTTTACCTATTGCACAAAATGAAACAGGTGTTGCTGCAATTATGGGACATGAAGTTGCTCACGCACTTGCTAATCACGGACAACAACGTATGAGTGCTGCTTATATTCAACAAGGTCTTGCAGTTGCTGGAAACTTTGCTATTAAGGACGAGAAAACAAGAAATATCTTTAATCAATCTTATGGTATTGGCTCAAACGTTTTAGGAATGTTACCATTTAGTAGAAGTCACGAATCTCAGTCTGATGAATTTGGATTAACACTAATGGCGATTGCAGGTTATAATCCAGATGAAGCTGCTGAATTATGGAAACGTATGAAAGCTAATAGTGGAGGACAAGGACCACCAGAATTTTTAAGTACACACCCATCAAATGATACAAGAATTTCTAATTTACAAAGTTGGGCACCCAAATCTAAAGCAGAAGCTAAAAAGTTTGGTGTAACATCATTTAGACCATTAGGAGAGTTTTAATATTTAGTTCTTAAAAAATACCTTATTTTAGAAGCTGCTTACTTAAAAGCAGCTTTTTTTTATGGAACATTTACAAAAAGGCAGTAAAAAACTGCTCAATGCTTGGGCATTTTATGATTGGGCAAACTCAGTCTACACATTAACAATTGCGTCTTCAATTTTTCCATTATTCTATTCCTTTTTATTTATTGAAGGTTCCGATAAAATAGTAGATGCCTTCGGATTAGAATTTAAAAGTTCAGCACTAATAACTTATGTCACCGCATTTACATTTTTAGTAGTTTCAATAACATCACCAATACTTTCAGGTATTGCAGATTATGTCGGAAATAAAAAGAATTTTATGAAATTCTTTTGTTACGTAGGTGCTGCAGGATGTATTGGTTTATATTGGTTTAGTATTGAAAATATACATTTAAGTCTACTGTTTTATTTCATGGGATTAATAGGATATTGGGGAAGTTTGGTGTTCTATAATTCATACTTACCAGATATTGCATTTCCTGAGCAACAAGATAGTATCAGTGCAAAAGGATTTAGTATGGGTTATATAGGAAGTGTCCTACTTTTAGTGCTTAATCTATTTATGGTCATGAGCCAAGAAACAGGAGCAGAGAAAATGCAAATGATGCGTTACTCTTTTGTGACTGTTGGGTTATGGTGGATAATTTTCAGTCAATATACATTTTATATCCTTCCTAAAGGTGTTTCAAATGGACATAAGGTTACCAAGGCGGTTGTGTTTAATGGCTTAAAGGAATTAAAACTCGTTTGGCTTCAACTCAAACAAAACTTAAGACTTAAGCGTTATCTCATTGCATTTTTTGTGTTTAGTATGGCAGTTCAAACCATCATGCTAGTGGCTGTGTATTTTGGCGAAGAAGAAATTGCTTGGGGTAATTCTGATGCAAAAACACAAGGTTTAATTGTAAGTATATTAGTAATTCAGTTGGTAGCCATTCTTGGAGCTTTTTTGACCTCTCGTGCATCTTCAAAGTTTGGAAATATACCAACACTAATCGTAATTAATTTTATTTGGATGTCATTATGTGTTTACGCATATTTTATGGAAACACCTATAGAGTTTTATACTGCAGCATCGTTAGTTGGGTTAGTAATGGGTGGCATACAGTCATTAGCAAGATCGACTTACTCAAAATTTTTACCAGATGATACTGAAGACACAACCTCTTATTTTAGTTTTTATGATGTTGCTGAAAAAATAGGAATCGTAATTGGAATGGTTATTTTCGCGACTATAGATCAAATTACTGGAAGTATGCGTAATGCAATTCTATTCTTATTCATCTTCTTTTTAGTTGGTATAATTTTGCTATTTAGAGTTCCAAAAGAAAATCCAAATGCAAATTAATTAGTATGTTTGCTGAAAATAAATTAATTGTATTATGAAAAAGCTAAGTTTACTTTTTTCCTTATTTATATTATTAACGGCGTTTACTTGTGAAAACGAACCTCTAGAAGGTGATTTTGTTTCAGATACAGAGTTGTCTTGTGATATTGCAACACAAAACACTCAGAATGCTGCATTAGCATTTTTAGATGTAACTGTTGAAACCTATGCTCAATTGTGTATCGCTTATAGAAATGCATTACAAGTGCAAATACAATTTTGTGGAGATCCTGATGGATCATTGCAAACTCAAATTGATAGTATAGGAGATTGTGGAGAAACCAATACAGATCCTTGTGATGATGCCACTGCGGCTTCTGCACAAGCTGCAACTGCATATAATGCAGACACATCAAATTTGACCTTATGTAGTGCTTATAAAGCAGCATTGCAAACTCAAATAGCTATTTGTGGTGATACTGATGGAAGCCTTCAAATAATTATTGATGAGTTAGGAGATTGTACAATAACAAATATGTCTTCTGGTACTTTAAGTGTAACTGCTGGAACATTAAACATTCAGTTCATTACAAATAGTGCAGTTTTAGAATCAGGTATGGTAATTGTTAACGGAAGTAATACTGAGCAAGGAGCTAATTATTTTATAGAGTTTCAAGTACCTGAAGGTACTACTGGTGTAGATGTTATGCAAAACTTTAAACTAACCTTAAATGATGGTGAATTTTTCCCAAATACTGATGGGTTTGATGATTTCACGAATAATATTACCGTGAATTCTGGAGGAGTAATTCAAGGAACTTTTGGAGGTATAGTTACAAGAACTGATGGCGCAGATTTAAATTTAGCCCAAGGAATTGTAGATTTGGAATATTAAAATAATAAACGAAGTATAAATGCTAAAAAAGCCACTCTGAACAGAGTGGCTTTTTTGTTTTGATTGATGAATTAAAGTTAATTACTAATGCTTCCTGAACCAGCAACCTTAGTGTCTTCAGTTTTAGGATTCCCTCTGTATTCAATATCTCCAGAACCAGCAACCCTTGCTTTTAAGCTTTCATTACTTACAACTTCTGCATCTCCAGATCCTGCTACAGAAACTACAGTGTGATTGGATTGCAAATCAAAGCCGTGAAAATCACCAGAGCCAGCTACTTTAGCTTCAAGTTTATTAGTGTTTCCTTTTATAGTTAAATCACCAGAACCTGCTAACTTCCCTATAGTATTTGAAGCTTCAATATTTAAAACAACATCACCAGATCCTGATAATGCAATCTGTAAATCTGAGGACGTAATTACATCTTCATTCCATAAGTCACCTGAACCAGACAATGATACATAACTTATATCTTTAAATGGAATGGTGATTTTTATGGTTTTATTATTACTAGGGTTTAGGTTGATATTCTTTTTTGTCTTTATAACTAATTTATTCTCCTTAACCTCTGTTATAACGTACTCTAATAAATTTTCTTCACCTTCAATGGTTATTTTTCCTTCAGTACCTGCAACTAAAATATAATCAAAAGAACCAGCACATGCTATGCCGTCATAATCTGAAGTAGATCTTGTTGTAGTTGTCATTTTTCCGTTGCCTTTAATTTTTTTGCCACCAGCATAACTAAATGAGATGCAAAATAAAAGGGCAGTAAGTAAGATTGATTTTTTCATTTTAAAGTTTTTTAATTAATTAATGTTTTTTGAATGTTACGCTTCCATATTCAGTTTTTATTCTAATCATATTTCTGCTATTTGAATTGCCATAATATCCTAGGTAGTATTTGTCTGAGGATTCAATGCGCTTTTTTGTATACTCAAAGTTATCAGCATCTCTCAAAGAGGCATACTCTAATTCGATATCAAAGTTGAATGCATAAGCAGAATCGTAGCCAATTGTAATGCCGCAATAATCTGATTCTATTTCAATATTACCAGCATTGGCAGCCATCTTTTCAATTTTTATAGAACCATAGTCGGCTTTTACATTTACATTTTTATAGATCGTTCCCATTCTAAGCGTTAAATAATCGCCATTGCCTTCAACGTTATTTGCATTATTGATTTTTAATGATCCATAATCACAATTGTATGAGATGTCTTCTGCTAACTCAATTTCTGACTTTGTATAATCTGCATTGATGTCCAGGGATTTTGCGCTGCCTATTGTGAATCCACTATAATCGGCATTTATACTTCCGCTTTTTATATATTCAAAATAAGAATTGTTTGTATAGTCAAATTTGATATCATTATTATCTGCCATCAATTCTTTTGTGGTTATTTTACCATAATCGCAATTAAGTTCTGCACGACCTTCTAGCTTATCAAGGGTTATGCTTCCGTAATCGTTGCTTAAGTCTACATTATTCGTAATTGGTAATTTGATGATATAATTAATAGACATATTTACATTATTGTTTTTGCCCCAATTCCACCAAGACTTAGATTTCTCTTTGCTAAAAATTGTTTTCGCCATAACAGATTTAGATGTTGCACTAAATTCAACATCGATATCATTAATCTTTTCTTGTACTTTTTCTAGATCATCACCATTGGTTTTAATTTTAACTTCAATGCTAATTGTTGATCCTTCATAAGTAACAATATCAATGTTTCCGTAGCTATTATTTACTTTTAATGTAGCGTCACTAGACACAGGAAATTCTTTTTTTATAGTTTTCTCTTTGGTGTGTTTTCCAGACCAATTTGTTGTGTTGCCTGCCAATGCAATAGTAGGCACTAGAATAAATGCAAACAGTATTCTGTATAGTAATTTTGTTTTCATAATGATTGTGATTTATATCCCAATGTGAGTATTTAACTGTGTTGGAACGTTTTTTGTTGATTTAATTGTTATAAAGTATTTTGATTTAATTCGTCAGCTTTAAATTGTTTAACCTCTTCAATATTTTTCATGACATGCTCTAGTACGTCAATTCTGTTTTGAAAGTTTGAAATCATCGCATAAACAACACGTTGGTCATCTCCAGATTGGGTTAAATCTTTTTTTAATTTTTCATAATCAGTTTCTAAAACTATTAATTGTTTTAAAGCGTCATTGATTAACTCTTCGGTTTCTGGAGACCGTTCAGTTTCAAGAGTAGCTAATTCATTTTGAATTGCCAACGTAAAAAAGTCTTGAGTTCGAGATAATTCTGGAGACACACTTGCCAAATCGTTTATCTCAGGTTCTTGTTGTTGCATAAACGTAAAAATGCTAAAACATAATACTATTGATGCAGCTACAGCTAAGAAAGGCTTCCAGTAATTTGATTTTTGTTGAATGGTATTCTCAGCAATAGTATTCTGCTGTTTTAACTTTTCTAAAAATCGATTTTGATGACCAGAGTTTGGCATATCAACATCAAACTCATTTTCAAGTCGTCCAAAAAGGTTATCCATATTATCTTTTTCCATGTTCGTTGTATTAAGAGGCCAAAGGCGCTAATTTTTTCCTCAAGCTTTCTTTAGCTCGAGATATTAATGTTCTACAGTTGGCATTCGTTATGTCCATGATTTCACAAATTTCTTCATAATCATAACCCTCTATCAAGTGTAATGTCAATCCCATTCTGTAATTATCTTTTAACGATTTCATCGTGTCTAAAATTTGATTCGCTTTCAAACTAGTAAACTCATCATTTTCAACTATTCCAGAATGATCTTCAACTTTATAAAGCACATCATCAATTGATACATCATTATATTTAGTATTCTTTTTATAATGATAAATACTATTGTTGATAACGATCCGCTTTAACCAAGATCCAAAAGTTTTAATCTCTTTAAGATTATCTAACTTTGTGAATGCAGTTAAAAACGAATCTTGCATGATGTCTTCAGCCTCAAAACTGTCTTTTACAATTCTGATTGCGGTGTTATACATCGCTTTGTAGTACCTGTTGTAGACTTCCATTTGTGCATGCTGGTCTCCAGATTTACAAAGCTGCAATAACTGCTCTATATTTTGATTGGTTAGTGTCAAAAAACAATTGCTTTATTATAGAGATGAAAGGGTAAACCAATTGTTACACTTTTAATAAAAAAAGTTTTTAATATTATGTAGCGTAATGGCATAACTATTGGAATTACATAAAGGTAGATAATTACTTTTACTTTGTAATCGTTTGATAAACAAGCTTTAGAGTGATTATTATAAAAATTATAAACCTATAACTTCTGTTATTTTAATGACAGATTGACTAAAAAAATAATATGGCGAAGTCTAATTTCTTAAAGCTTGACAGTTTGTCATTTCAGGATTTTGATGAAAATTCAGAATTAATTCCTTTAATGACTCCAGAAGATGAAGCAGAAATAAATAATGAAACCCTTCCAGAGTCATTACCAATATTACCATTGCGTAATACAGTTTTGTTTCCTGGAGTTGTAATTCCTATTACGGCAGGTAGAGATAAATCTATCAAACTAATTAATGATGCCAATAAAGGCAGTAAGGTTATTGGAGTTGTTTCTCAAAAGGATGAGACTATTGAAGATCCTACCGGAAAAGATGTCTTCAAAAAAGGAACTGTTGCTCGCATATTGAAAGTACTCAAAATGCCAGATGGTAATACAACCATAATCATACAAGGAAAAAAGCGTTTTGAAATTCAAGATATCATTTCTGAAGACCCTTATTTAACGGCTACAGTAAAAGATGTTCCGGAAGCAAAACCAGCAGTTGATAATGAAGAGTTTTCTGCAATTATCGAATCTATTAAAGAATTGTCGCTTCAAATAATAAAAGACAGTCCAAATATTCCAACGGAAGCTTCTTTTGCAATCAAGAATATAGAAAGTAATTCGTTTTTAGTAAACTTTGTGTCTTCTAATATGAATCTTTCTGTAAAAGAAAAGCAAGAGTTATTAGAGATTAATGATTTGAAGCAACGTGCACTAGCGACCTTGAAATTCATGAATATTGAATTTCAAAAACTGGAACTTAAAAATGATATCCAGTCTAAGGTTCAAAGTGATATGAATCAGCAACAACGAGAGTATTTCTTACATCAGCAAATGAAAACCATTCAGGAAGAACTTGGAGGTGGTGTATCATCTGGTGAAGAGATAGAAGAGATGCGTCAACGTGCTAAAACAAAGAAATGGAACGAAACGGTTGCTGAGCATTTTGATAAAGAATTGTCAAAAATGCAACGTATGAATCCGCAAGTAGCTGAGTATTCTATTCAACGCAATTACCTAGATTTATTCTTAGACTTGCCATGGGATGAGTTTAGTACAGATAAATTCGATTTAAAACGAGCCATGAAAATTTTAGATCGTGATCATTATGGTTTGGATGATGTTAAAAAACGAATTATCGAGTATCTCGCAGTTTTAAAATTGCGTAACGATATGAAATCTCCTATTCTTTGTTTATATGGACCTCCTGGTGTTGGTAAAACGTCTTTAGGAAAGTCAATTGCTGAAGCTTTAGGTCGTGAGTATGTTCGGATGTCCTTAGGCGGTTTACGTGATGAAGCCGAAATTCGAGGTCATCGTAAAACGTATATTGGTGCAATGCCAGGTCGAATTATTCAGAGTTTGAAAAAAGCAGGTACATCAAATCCTGTGTTTGTTTTAGATGAAATTGATAAACTTACCAATTCTCATCAAGGCGATCCGTCTTCTGCGTTGTTAGAAGTTTTGGATCCAGAACAAAATAACGAGTTTCATGACAATTTCCTTGAAATGGGATTCGATTTGTCTAAAGTAATGTTTATTGCTACATCAAATAGTTTAAATACAATTCAACCTGCATTGTTAGATCGTATGGAGATTATTAATGTATCTGGTTATACTATTGAAGAAAAAGTTGAAATAGGTAAGCGTCATTTACTTCCGAAGCAATTAAAAGAACACGGCCTTACAGACAAACATTTAAAGATTGCGAAACCTCAGTTAGAAAAAATTGTTGAAGGTTACACTAGAGAGTCTGGAGTTCGTGGTTTGGAAAAACAAATAGCAAAAATGGTGCGTCATGCTGCCAAAAATATAGCTATGGAAGAGACATATAATCTTAAAGTGACTAATGATGACATCATTGAAGTATTAGGAGCTCCTAGATTAGAACGTGATAAGTATGAAAATAATAATGTTGCTGGAGTGGTTACTGGTTTAGCTTGGACTAGAGTAGGAGGTGATATTTTATTTATTGAATCCATTTTATCAAAAGGAAAAGGTAATCTCACTATTACTGGTAACTTAGGTAAAGTAATGAAAGAGTCTGCTACCATTGCTATGGAATATATTAAATCAAATGCTGATGAATTTGGAATAAATCCAGATGTTTTTGAGAAATACAATGTCCATATTCATGTTCCCGAAGGTGCTACTCCAAAAGACGGTCCGAGTGCAGGTGTAACCATGTTAACGTCTTTAGTTTCCTTATTTACCCAACGTAAAGTGAAAAATAGTTTGGCTATGACAGGTGAGATCACTTTAAGAGGAAAAGTATTGCCAGTAGGAGGAATAAAAGAGAAAATTTTGGCAGCAAAACGCGCTAGAATAAAGGAAATTTTACTTTGTGAAGATAACAAAAGAGACATAGAAGAAATAAATCCCTTATATTTGAAAGGATTAAAATTTCATTATGTCAAAGATATGAGTGACGTTTTGAGATTGGCATTAACCAATCAAAAAGTAAAGAATGCTAAAAAACTTTAGATTAATAGCTATGGTTTTGGTTTTTGCGGCTTCTAGTTTTGAAACTATTGCGCAAATCAATGAAACCGATAATTATAAGGATGTCCTTCTAGATGGCAAACCAGCAAAGTTAAATTTAGTGACTGGAGAAATAACATTCACTAATGGAGAGATTGCTAAATCTCGAGCAGCTAGAAAAATCAAGGATTCAGTTTTAGATAATCGAACAGAAATTAAGACAAATCTACTTAAAGATATGTCTGCAACTTCTAATGCAACACAACATGTTGTAATTACAGATGCTATTGAACCTGTCGTTGATGATACTGAAATAGATACAGATTCTAAAACACCTGAGCTTACTGAAAACCCTACAGAAGCTAATGATTATAAGACTACAATGACTTTATTAACGAATGAAACAGTAGTATCTAATCCATCCAAAACCAATCGAGAAGAGCATGCTAAAAACAATCCATATGACTTTCATATGGTTAAAAAAGGTGAAACGTTATATCAATTAGCACAACGATATGAAACCAGCTTAGGGCAACTAAAAATAGCAAACAACTTGGAAACTACACTTATTAAAGAGGGAGAGACGTTAAGAGTAAGAAACTTTGAGTCTGTCGAAGCAACTGATTCGCTCTGGATAGTTTCAAAAGGAGATACCTTATATAATATTGCAAAGCGAAATAACACTACAGTTGAAGAGATAAAAGACCTTAATGCATTGTCAAATAATTTAATAAAAATCGGACAAAAACTTCAGGTAAATCAGAATTCAGCAATTACAAAAAAATAAAAAGCACAACTAGTCGTTTTAAGATAGAATTATTTACTTTGCAAACTTATATGCTAAAGAAAATTACCACGTTTATTTGTCTTTTGACGACCTCTGCATTTTATGCTCAAGTTGGTGGTGAGTCTACATTTCAATTTTTAAATTTAGTTTCATCTCCTCGGCAAGCTGCACTTGGCGGAAAGGTAATTACCAATTATGATTATGATGTTACAAGCGGTTTGTTTAATCCAGCAAGCATAAACCCGGAAATGGATAATCAACTAGCTGTAAATTATTCGAGTTATTTAGGAGGTATTAGTTACGGAACTGCCGCTTATGCTTATACTTGGGATAGACACGTGCAAACTTTGCATATAGGTATGACTTATATCAATTACGGAGAATTTGATGGATATGATCAAAATGGCGTATCTACAGGAACTTTTACAGGTAATGAAGCAGCACTTTCTGCTGGCTATGCTTATCAAATACCATTTAGTGATTTTTATTTAGGAGCCAACCTCAAAATGATCACCTCTAAACTAGAACAATATAATTCAATTGGTATTGCTGCCGATTTTGGAGCGATGTATATTGATGAAAAATTAGATTTTCATGCCGCTTTAAGCGTTAGAAATTTAGGAACTCAAATAGTAACTTATGCCGGATTAAATGAAAAGTTGCCTCTAGAAATTTCATTAGGTTTATCTCAAACATTAGAGCATGTACCTTTACGTTGGCACTTAACCTTTGAAAATTTACAGAAATGGCCATTGTCTTTTGCAAATCCTGCACGAGCTGTCACAGATTTAGATGGCAATCAAACTCAAGAGGAAATAGGTTTTTTAGGTGAAGTCATGCGTCATACAGTAATTGGAGCAGAATTATTTCCTGATCGTGGATTTAGTTTAAGATTAGGTTATAACTTTAGAAGAGCAGAAGAATTGCGCATTGAAGAACAACGTAATTTTTCAGGATTGTCTTTTGGAATGGGAATAAAATTGAATAAAATGCGATTTAGCTATACACATGCTAGATTTACAAGCGCATCTAATACGAGTTTCTTTGGACTACAAATTGATTTAAGATAATGCATAAAATTACCATAGCAATAGACGGATTTTCTTCTACTGGAAAAAGTACAGTAGCAAAGCGATTAGCTAAAGCTCTAGGCTATGTTTATGTTGACTCTGGTGCAATGTATCGTGCTGTCACCTTCTATGCTATGCAAAATGGTTTGATTGAAACTAATTGTTTTGATAAAGAACAACTTATTGAACAACTTGATAATATTCAAATAAACTTTAAATTTAATGACGATTTGGGTTTTGCTGAAGTATATCTCAATGGTGAAAATGTTGAAAAAAATATAAGAACACTTCAAGTATCACAATTTGTGAGTCAAGTGGCTACAGTTTCTGAGGTTAGAGAGCAGCTAGTTCTTCAGCAACAAAACTTTGGAAAACATAAGGGTGTCGTTATGGACGGTCGTGATATTGGAACTGTCGTTTTTCCTGATGCCGAATTGAAATTATTTATGACAGCTTCCGCAGAGAAAAGAGCACTTCGTCGCTATGACGAGTTATTAGAAAGAGGTGACGATGTGAGTTATGAAGATGTTTTAACAAATGTTCAAACTAGAGATCATATAGATTCTACAAGAGAGGATTCGCCATTATCTATGGCTAAGGATGCTATTAAGGTTGATAATTCTAATTTAACCTTAGACGAACAATTTGAATTAATTTATAAGTTGGCGTTAAACAAAATTAATGAATGTAATTAGACCGATAGGATATATAAAAATAAAAAGCGACCATTGGTCGCTTTTTATTTTACTCATTACTCTATTCTTAAGATAAATTTGGAATAATTAACTCTTGGTCTGGATAAATTAAATCCGGATTTTTAAGAATATCAGAATTTGCAGCAAAAATGTCTTGATATTTTGCAGGATTACCATAATATTGCTTAGCAATTTTACCTAAAGTTTCTCCGCTTTTTACAGTATGTCTAGTGTAAACTGATGTATCAGCTACTTTAATATCTGCCATGATATCAGAAGGACTATCACCACCAACAGCCTTTATTGCATCCCAAAGTAAATCTTTTTCGTATTGTGTTTTTGCTGTTCCCCAGATTTTTAATTTTCCATCTTCAACTTTTACATCTCCATTTTCAATGTTTAAAGTTTCTCCTAAGTCTAGGACCTCTTGGTATTTTGCTTTTACCATAATAGTTGTTTTTAATTTTGTGTTATACGTATGGTAAAGATATCAATTTATATGCCAAAAAATCAATAGGTTAGAGGTATTTTTTTTTCATTTTTAGATAATCAATGCCTAATGAAATGCTTAGCAATGATTTTGTTTGTTTTATTGATTTAGAAAACGTATTTTTGCACTCCTTTTAGCGAATCATTAGAAAGAAAAAAGGAAAAACTATAACAAACAATAACGCTTCTGTGTGTTATTCGCTTAAATCTTTCTAAACGTACAGAATACAAATTAATATTCAGCACATGTCTGAAAAAGAAACAAAAAAAGCTGAGGTAGAAACTACTGAAGCAGCAACTGTTGAAACTACAGAAACACAAACAGTTGAGACTCCAAAAGTAAAAGTATCTGAGTCACAAGCAAACCCTGAAAAATTCTTAAAAGATTTTAACTGGCACAACTACGAAGAAGGTATCGATCAAGTTGACGATGAGCAATTAGTAGAATTTGAAAAACTAGTAGCAGAAAATTTCGTTGATACTCTAAATGATGAAGTCGTTGAAGGTGTAGTTATTCATCTTTCTGATAGAGATGCTATCATCGATATCAATGCAAAGTCTGAAGGTGTAATTTCTCTTAATGAGTTCCGTTACAATCCAGATCTTAAAGTTGGTGACAAAGTTGAAGTATTAATTGACGTTCGTGAAGACGCAACAGGTCAATTAGTATTATCTCACAGAAAAGCAAGAGTAATTAAAGCTTGGGATCGTGTAAATAATGCTCATGATACAGGTGAAATCGTAAATGGTTTTGTAAAATGCAGAACTAAAGGAGGAATGATCGTTGATGTATTTGGTATTGAAGCTTTCCTACCAGGTTCTCAAATTGATGTGAAACCTATTAGAGATTACGATCAGTATGTAAATAAAACTATGGAATTTAAAGTTGTGAAAATCAACCACGAATTCAAAAATATAGTTGTGTCTCATAAAGCTTTAATTGAAGCTGATATTGAAGAACAGAAAAAAGAAATCATTGGTCAATTAGAAAAAGGTCAAGTATTAGAAGGTACAGTTAAGAATATTACGTCTTACGGTGTATTTATTGATCTTGGTGGAGTTGACGGATTAGTTCACATTACAGATCTTTCTTGGTCTAGAATTAATCATCCAAATGAAATCGTAGAATTAGATCAAAAACTTAATGTTGTAATCTTAGACTTTGACGAAGATAAGTCTAGAATTCAATTAGGTCTTAAACAATTAAGCAAACATCCTTGGGAAGCTTTAGGCGAAACTGTAAAAGTTGGTGATAAGGTTAAAGGAAAAGTTGTTGTAATTGCGGATTATGGTGCATTTGTTGAAGTAGAAGAAGGTGTAGAAGGATTAGTTCACGTAAGTGAAATGTCTTGGTCAACACATTTACGTTCTGCTCAAGATTTCGTATCAGTTGGTGATGAAATCGAAGCTCAAATCTTAACTCTTGATAGAGAAGATCGTAAAATGTCGCTTGGTATTAAGCAATTAACACCAGATCCATGGACAGATATTACAAGCAAATATCCTGTAGGTTCTAAACACACAGGTATCGTTCGTAACTTTACAAACTTTGGTGTATTTGTTGAATTAGAAGAAGGTATCGACGGATTAATTTATATCTCAGATTTATCTTGGACTAAGAAAATTAAGCATCCAAGTGAATTCTGTAACGTAGGTGATAACTTAGACGTTGTTGTTTTAGAATTAGATGTTGAAGGACGTAAATTATCTTTAGGTCACAAACAAACTACTGATAACCCTTGGGATAAATACGAAACTGAATTTGCTTTAGGTACAGTTCATACTGCTGAAATTTCTGAAATCGTTGATAAAGGAGCTACAATTGAGTTTAACGAAGATATCGTTGCTTTTGTACCTTCACGTCACTTAGAAAAAGAAGATGGTAAGAAAATTGGTAAAGGAGAATCTGCAGAGTTTAAAATTATTGAATTCAATAAAGAATTTAAACGTGTAGTTGCTTCTCATACTGCAATCTTCAAAGAAGAAGAAATGGCAAATGTAAAAGCAGCTGTTAAGAAGCAAGAAACGCAAGCAGCAGAAGCAAAACCAACTTTAGGTGATGCTAATGACGCTTTACAAGCGCTTAAAGATAAAATGGACGGGAAGAAATAATTCCTTGAATTTTTAAATATTAAAAGCCTTTCAGAAATGAAAGGCTTTTTTGTTTCGTAGATATATGTTTTAACTTCTAAAATTTTGCATTAACTTTGTCAACCAAATACGTTTGGAAATTATATGAGTCAAAAAGTGTTACTTAATACTAAAGAGGTAAACATCATTCTTCATCGACTGGCTTGTCAACTTATTGAAAATCATAACGACTTTACAAATACGGTTCTTATTGGTATTCAGCCAAGAGGAAAATACCTTGCTAATCGTCTAGCAACCATGCTAAAAAACGATTATAACATCAAAAATATTGAGTTAGGACATTTGGATATCACTTTTTTTAGAGATGATTTTAGAAGAGGTGAAAAAATATTAGAAGCCAATACTACAGAAATTGGCTTTTTAGTAGAAGGGAAAAACATTGTTTTTATTGATGATGTATTGTATACTGGACGAAGTATAAGAGCTGCATTGACAGCTATTCAATCGTTTGGACGACCAAATGAAATTGAATTACTAACATTAATTGATAGACGATTTAGTAGACATTTACCAATTCAACCCAATTATAGAGGTCGACAAGTAGATGCTATTAATGAAGAAAAAGTAAAAGTTAACTGGGCCGAAAACGAAGGTGAAGACGCAGTATATTTGATAAATAATTAAGACCATGAGCGAATTAAGTGTCAATCACTTATTAGGAATTAAATATCTCAACAAAAAGGATATTCAATTAATTTTTGAAACGGCAGATCACTTTAAAGAAGTGATAAATAGACCAATTAAAAAAGTGCCTTCGCTTAGAGATATTACTATTGCCAACTTATTTTTTGAAAATTCTACACGAACAAAATTGTCATTTGAACTCGCCGAAAAACGACTTTCAGCTGATGTGATTAATTTTTCGGCATCTCAGTCTTCGGTTAAAAAAGGAGAAACCTTAATAGATACTGTAAATAATATTCTATCTATGAAAGTAGATATGGTTGTGATGCGTCATCCCAATCCTGGAGCAGGTGTGTTTTTGTCACAACATGTAGATGCAAGTATTATCAATGCTGGAGATGGAGCACATGAACATCCAACACAAGCATTACTCGACACCTATTCGATAAGAGAACGATTTGGTGAAGTTAAAGGTAAAAATGTGGTTATTGTTGGTGATATTTTACATAGTAGAGTTGCCCTTTCTAACATTTATGCATTACAATTATTAGGTGCCAATGTGATGGTTTGTGGACCTAAAACCTTGCTTCCAAAATATATAAAAGATTTGGGAGTAAAGGTTGAAACAAATTTAAAGAAAGCCCTTAATTGGTGTGATGTAGCAAATATGTTGCGTGTTCAAAATGAACGTATGGATATTAGTTATTTTCCATCAACACGAGAATATGCACAACAATATGGAGTGACTAAAGCGTTATTAGAATCTTTAGATAAAGAGATAACAATAATGCATCCAGGACCAATAAATCGCGGTGTTGAGATTACCAGTGATGTTGCAGATTCTAAACAAGCGATTATTCTAGATCAAGTTCAAAATGGTGTAGCTATACGAATGGCAGTCATTTATTTATTAGCTTCCAAAATAAAACATTGATATTATGATTTTTGATAAAAACGGAAATACGTCCATAATTACACAAGAAAAAGCGTCTATAATAGAGCTGGTAAAAAAAATTGACGTGCTTTATGAGCGCTTTAAAAATGATAATATAATCATTAATCTCACCACTCTAAATAAAGTGACACTATCTGATATTGTTGAATTTCTTCAAATATCGAATAAACATCGAAAAGCGAAGCATTCGTTTGTTATAGTTTCAAATAATGCAAATCTTGATGAAAGTCCAGATGAAATTGTTGTAGTACCAACACTTCAAGAAGCTTATGATATTATTGAAATGGAAGATATAGAGCGTGATTTAGGATTTTAATGCGCTATGAAATTAAAGATACTTGGTTGTCACAGTGCAACGCCTAGAACCAATACCAATCCAACATCTCAAGTTTTAGAGATAAAAAATCATACCTTTTTAATAGATTGTGGTGAAGGTACTCAAGTAGAGTTACGTAGAAACAAAGTAAAATTTGTTAGGATCAAACATATCTTTATTTCTCATTTACATGGTGATCATTTCTTTGGCTTGGTTGGACTTATTTCAACGTTCAGGTTGTTAACTCGTGAAGCTGATTTACACGTGTATGGGCCAAAAGGACTAAAAGAAATAATTACCCTTCAAATGAAATTGACTGAGTCTTGGACTAATTATAAGTTGATTTTTCATGACTTAACGTCGGATGTTTCTGAATTGATTTTCGAAGATGATAAAGTAGAAGTTTATACCATTCCGTTAGACCATCGAATTTATACCAACGGATTTCTATTCAAAGAAAAAGTAGGCGAACGTAAATTAGATATGAATGCTGTATTAAATGCCGATATAGATATTGCATACTATAGAAAACTGAAACAAGGCTTTGATGTTGAAAATAATAAAGGCATCCGTATAAGCAACGAATCTGTTACAAAACCACCAAACAAACCTAAAAGTTATGCGTTTTGTAGTGATACGGCATACAATGAAGCGATAGTGCCAATTATTAAAGATGTCGATGTACTATATCACGAATCCACATTTTTAGATAAGAATGAAAAGCTTGCAATTCCAACCAAGCACAGTACAGCAAAACAAGCAGCTAGTATAGCAAAGCAGGCCAACGCTGGAACCTTAATTTTAGGACATTATTCAACTAGATATGATGATTTGAATCTGTTTAAGGAGGAAGCTACAGAAATATTTCAAAATGTAGAATTAGCAAAAGACGGAAAATCATTTGAATTTTAGAAAATTAGAAGCGCTTCTATTAAGACTTGATTTCTTGTTTCAATTCGTCCAATTCTAACATCCATTCTATCGCTTCATCTAAACTGTGACAACGTTTTAGACTTTTCTTGAAAAAATGTTTTTCAAGACTAGAGTTTAGATAGCCAAAATCGCTATAGGTTACAACTGCACTAGCAACTAAAAAGTCGTAATCATTGTTAAAATCAAGCCATAACTGAGGTTCAAAAGAGTAGGAGTTTATTCGATTTGCAATATATCCTATTCTGATATCGTTGCTAATGTCTTCGGAAAATTTTCCGATGACTCTGCTTACCATATTAAAATCTACATGGATACCTTCATTTAATTCTGATACTATAAATTGTTTTGTGATATAGATTTTTCCGAATGGGAACTCTATTTTTCTAAATTCTAAAAGTTTAGAATATTTACTGGTTTCAAATGTCATTTCAAGGGATTATTGTTAAATTTATAAGAAATAATGTGGCTAAAAAAGAAAATCACTATAAATTTTATATTTCAATCTAATGAATACAGACCTAGGCGATTACAGAAAATCTTATGAAAAGCAAGAATTACTTGAAAAATATCTTAGTGATAATCCTTTAGAAGTATTCCAAAAATGGTTTCATGAAGTTGATACTAATTTCAATATTGGTGAAACTAACGCAATGACAATAAGCACTATCGGATTAGATGGCTTTCCGAAAAGTAGAGTAGTGCTATTAAAAAAATTCACTTACGAAGGGTTTATTTTTTATACAAACTACGAAAGTGAAAAAGGAAAAGCTATTGCAAATAATCCAAATGTTTGTTTATCATTTTTTTGGGCAGAAGCAGAGCGTCAAGTCATTATTAAAGGTAAAGCCGAAAAAATAGCTGAAAATTTAAGTGATGGGTATTTTGAATCTAGACCTCGAGGTAGTCAATTAGGTGCTTTAGTGTCCAACCAAAGTGAAATCATTAAAAACAGATCAGTAATAGAAAAATCTCTTAAAGCATTAGAGGAAGAATTTGAAGGTAAAGATATTCCTAGACCTGATTTTTGGGGTGGTTATATTGTTAAGCCTGTAGAAATTGAATTCTGGCAAGGTCGACCTAACCGTTTGCATGATAGAATTCGATATCAATTAAATAAAAACTTCGATTGGATTCAGGACCGTTTGTCTCCATAGACAATCCCTTTTATCGTCATTTTATTATCTATAAAATGTAATTTTTTGTAGGAATATACATAAATTTTATGCATTTCATCGATTATCTGCATATATATACGTTTAAATTAACGATAACATATATATTAGCGATGTATTACGCAATTAGTTAAATGCCCCGTTTAACTAATTGTTTTTTAAACATAATAATTAGACCCCAAATCTATTATTATAAAATCATAAAAGCCCTACTTATGAAACCTACTAAAATGTTGCCTGTAATGGCATTAATCGCTTTACTAACGTTCTCTTGTTCAACAGAAGAACTTCCAGAAGATACTATTAACAGTATTGAGCTTGCTAATGTTCCAGCTGCAAAAATAATTGAAGTTGAAATATTGGAACTTATCAATTCACATAGAATTAATATAGGATTAAATCCTTTAAGTAATCATAATACAATTAAAGCTGTTGCCTATACACATACAGATTATATGGTAGAAGTTAATAATGTATCACATGATAATTTCTTTCAACGTAAGAACAGTTTAGTACAGAATGCATCTGCAACTAAAGTATCGGAAAATGTAGCTTATGCTTTTAGTTCAGCAGAGTCTGTAGTTAATGCCTGGTTAAATAGTGAAGGACATAGAGCAAATATAGAAGGAGACTTTACAGATTTTGATGTCTCAGCCGAAAAGAATAGTGAAGGTAAATGGTATTTTACAAACATCTTTATAAAAAAATAATTTATAACCCAAAAACTGATTAATAGCAAATAGTTGTTTTAGAGCCACAGTTTATCTGTGGCTTTTTTTTGTTTTATATTCTGCTTAATTGATGCAGAACATTAGTTAATCTAGGAATTAGAACGTTAGAGTAAAGTTGAATCTTAACGAACTCTATATTTAAAACAGTAGTTACTAAACAATAGAATTTTGTTGACTCGAAATGGATTTGAAATTGGGATTATAACCTTGAGGCTGAAGTATAGCAAGATTTACAAATCGCATTAGAGATTTTGAATTGTAAAGAATCTACAGGTATAGGTTTTAGATTAAGATTTGGAAAACACAGTATTTCTACTTTTAGTTAACCTATAGTATCAAGGCATTAAATAGGGCCATAGATTAAGTCTTGGACTCTTAATAAAGAATAATTCACAATCTATTATAACTAATAAGGAAGCCACCTTTTACGTAAATTATAAAGCTTATTAAATGAAATAAGTGTGGTTTAGCACTTAAATTGAAAAGGTTGTGAATCAAGCCATGTAATGAATGATTTAGAGAATTAAATTGGTATTGCTTATTCAGGAAATTAAAAAAAACGCAATGGTTATCATTACAAATACGACTGTTGAGTACAATCTATATAATAACATATTTTTATTTATAAGAAGATCTTAAAAATGAAAAAAGCAGATTCAATATATGAATCTGCTTTTTTAGTTTAATATAGGGGAAATTTTATTCTTTTAAAATATAGAAGTAAGAACGTCTGTTCATCTGGTGTTCTTCTTCTGAACATTTTACACCATTAGAACATTTATTGAGTAATTGTGTTTCTCCATATCCAATAGCACTTTCTATTCGTTCTGGAGCAATTCCTCTAGAAATAATATAATCTCTTGTAGATTTGGCTCTTCTATCAGACAATTTTTCATTGTATTTATCACGTCCACGACTATCAGTATGCGCTTCAATTTTAATCACCATATTTGGATGTGCTCGCATTACATCTACAATGTTTTCAAGTTCGTATTGCGCATCTGTTCTAATATTAGATTTATCAAAATCGAAGAAAATTGGATTAATAACAATTTGATTATCATTAATTAATGGCTCTAGATAAAGATCTGCTTCTGTCACTTTTTCATTTTCGTTATCAGTAGATACTTCCTTCAGATCATCTTTATAATCTTCTTTACTACCTATAACAGTATATTTTTTATTACAGTCTACTGTAAACTCATATTCTCCTTTGTCGTTTGATTCAACTTCTTCTAGGACTTTACCTACCTCGTTAACCAACTTTACTGTTGTACCAGCAATGATATCATTGGTATTTAAATCTCTTGTAATTCCTTTAATTGTTTGCAGACAAATACTGGCATCAAAACTATAAATGTCATCACTACCTTGACCATCTGGTCTATTAGAAGAGAAGTATCCTGTTTTATCATTTTCTTCTTCTGACGGATTCATAAAGAACGCAAAATCATCATAACCACTGTTGTAAGGAGCTCCCATATTTTCTGGTTGTGCATTTTCATCTTTTATGATATTAGATTTAAAAATGTCGAGAAATCCTAAATTTAAATGGCCATCAGACGAAAAATAAAATGTACTATCTTGGCTCACAAAAGGAAACATTTCTCGTCCTTCTGTATTAACTTTTTCTCCTAGGTTTACAGGTTCAGAATAGCTGTTATTATTAATTTCTACTTGATAAATATCTGTTTGACCCAATCCGCCTTCACGATCAGAAACAAAGTATAAAATTTTGTTGTCAGGACTTAAAGTAGGATGTCCAGTTGAAAATACATCATCATTAAAAGGAAGTTCTTCAATATTTGTCCAGGTTTCACCAACAAGACTAGCTTTGTAAAGTTTTAAATGAGTTGTTCCTTCGTTATCGTATTTTGCCTTATTCTTTTTACCAACATTATCTCTTGTGAAATACATCGTTTTTCCATCTTTAGTGATGGCTACTGAAGCTTCATGATAGTCTGTATTTATCTTTTCTGCGTTTATAAAATCTGCACTTCCATAAGCTATTGTATCTCCTTGTTTTTCAACGGAAACACTATAGATATCAAGAAAGGGTTCTTGGTTCCAACTATAAAGTTTCTTTTCATCAGTATTTCTAGACGATGCAAAGTACATTTGCTCATTATGGATAAATGATCCGAAATCGGAGTACTTAGAATTAAAAGGTAAGTTCACTAACTTGACTACACGATCCATTTCAGTTTTAGCTAATTCGTTGTATTTGCTAATATCTTCTGGATTATAACCTTTAACTCTTGAATCGTTATTTTGGATTTCAGTAAATTTTTTCATCCACACATTGGCTTCAGAATAATTACCTAAACTTCTTAAAGACTGGATGTATTTATAGATATATTCAGGATTTACATCACTATCATATTTTTGCAGTGCTTTTTTGTACCATTGTGCTGCATCTTCAGATTTAGAATTATTGTAATAACAATCACCTAAGCGAGTCAAAACGTGTACACTTGTGTCACCCTTTTTTAGCACTTCTTTATATAATTCAGTTGCTTTTACATAACTGTAATTACCAAAGAATTTATCGGCTAGTTTTTCTTGAGCGATCATGAATGTGCTACTAAGCACAAAAAATAATATTAAGGATTTTGTTTTCATCATGATTAAATTTTTAGAAGTATCTAGGCGATTTAATACGTTTGCTTTTAAATATTTCGAACATAAGTAAAACTTCATGGGTTCCACTTGTATAGGCGCTTAATTCGGATAATGGATATTCATATGCATAACCAATTCTCAATTGTTTAGACACTTGAAAATCTGCAATGGCACCAAGAGCTTCAGCTCTTTCATTTATTCTGTAAGATCCACCAACCCAGAATTTTTCATAAAATAAAAAGTTAGCTGTAAGATCAAAAGATAAAGGCGCACCATTTGTTCCTTTAAGTAACATGGCTGGTTTTAGTTTTGTGTTTTCACCTAAATCAAATACATAACCACCAGTAAAGTAGTAACTAATTCTTTCTAACGACTGAAATTCTTCATCTCCCGTGTAATCGGTATTTAATATTCTAGGTGCAGAAAGCCCTAAATACCATCGACTACTATGCCAATAGATACCAGTTCCAATATTTGGTTTCCAGCGGTCTTCAAAACCGAAAATTACGGGATCATTAGACTCTGATAATTGGAAATCAGGATCAAGGCTAAAGCTTGTAAAACCAGCTTTCAAACCAAATGCTAACTCACTGTTTTCACTAACACGAATCGTATACGAGAAGTCACCATATAAATATGAAAAGTTTTGAAAACCTAATTCATCATTTATAAATGAGAAACCTAATCCTACATTTTCATTTCTTAGTGGCGTATGTACAGAAAGGGTCTGAGTAGTTGGACCTCCTTCAAGACCAACCCATTGACTTCTATGTAAACCTACAACACTTAAGGTTTCTCTACTTCCTGCATAAGCCGGATTAATTGAAATCGTATTGTACATATACTGTGTGAACTGAGGTAATTGCTGAGCAACTCCCATCCAGCTACTGAATAGTATAAATGCTATAATGTTAAACTTGACTAATTTCATTTTAGGTTAAGATTTAGTTTGTTGATACGTAGATTGGTCCTGTGATTGGTTTTAATTGTAAGTCACCAGTACTACCTTTTAATTTAATGATATAATAATATGTTCCTGTTGGGACAAATCCAGAGTTTCCTACAGAAGCTTTAGATGATGTACCATTCCAATCGTTATTATAATTTGAATTATCATAGATTTTTGCACCCCAACGATTGAATATTTGTAACTCAATTACAAAGCCACAGTCTTCAACTCCCGTTATCGTAAATACGTCATTGATTCCGTCTGCAGTAGATGGTGTAACAGCTTTAGAAATAACAAGGTCTTCTTCACCACAAGGTATAACAACACACTCATCATCTATAGTTATTGTTACATCAGTTACACTAGGACAATTGCCACCAACAGTATAGGTAAATATATAATCACCTAAGTCTGCATCAGTGTATTCTCCGCTAGCATTTAATAAGCTAGAAGGATTAAATAAACTTCCATCTAAGGTAGCATCTCCAAGCGTTACTGTCCACACACCATCAATATCAAAGTTTCCAGATAGTAAATCGAAAAGATCAAAATTAAAGTCTTCAATGATACATAGTTCAGCATCTGAAGCATCGATTTCATTTTCAACACTAACATTTATAAGTTGAGAATATAAAGCTTCATTTCCACAATCATCTGTCACTAACCATTCTCTTATTATAATATAATCTTGTACAGTTCCATCTGAAGTAGAATTTTCAGTAAATACCACTTCGATATTTGTAGAACATGCATCTTCAAACACTAATTCTGGTACTTCAGGAATGTCATTACAAACTATGAATATTTCTTCTTCTAAATCTGAAACTAACGCTGGAGCTGTAGTGTCCTGAACCGAAATGGTTTGATTAAACGTTGTTGTATTATCACATTCATCAGTTAATGTCCACGTTCTAGTAATGATCGATTCATTAGCACATGCACCATCAGCAACAGCATCAGTGTAAGTCGCTTCTAAATCCGTTGAACAGTTATCCGCTTCATCAGTCACATCACCAGTTAAAGTAAGATCATTTACATCTACATCACATTCTACATTAATATCTGCAGGCACAGTAAAAGTAGGCGCAGTAGTATCTTGAACTGTTATTGTTTGATTAAACGTTGTTGTATTATCACATTCATCAGTAAGCGTCCACGTTCTAGTAATGATCGATTCATTAGCACATGCACCATCAGCAACAGCATCAGTGTAAGTCGCTTCTAAATCCGTTGAACAGTTATCCGCTTCATCAGTCACATCACCAGTTAAAGTAAGAT
>NZ_JAXMOD010000009.1:0-125911 GCF_034670085.1 Psychroserpens sp.
AACAACGTGTATAACCAATTGCTTGGTTTGTGTGTACTCGGAAAATCCTAGCGGATTTTCCTATTGGTTCGGTTTCTTTTGCTAACTTAGTTCTCGCCAACGCAACAAGCCATACACGAACACGTTGTGGTGCATTTAAGAAAATGAGTGAATTAATAGAAAAATCGTCGGAAAAAGTAAAAGACCAAATGGAATTTTGGTTTTTTGGATTTTTCGGCAAAGAGAAATCTGATTTCAATGGAACTGAATTATTTACTCTTTTCGATTTAATTCCTGAATCGGAACAAAGTGTTTTTAGTAAAAAAATGGAATTGAAAAAAAATGAAATTCCTGTTTTGATTTTAAAAATATCTGAATCTGAATTTATTATAAACTCAACTCATAGATTTGTTCTTTTGGACAGTTCAAAATCTGAATTCATTGAATACTCTGAATTTGAATGGCACAACGGATTTAAAGCTTTTGTGACTAACAGAGAAGATGGAATAAGTGTTAAACAAAATGGACATTTCGCTGATTTTAGAATTCGAAAGACAAATGGAGAAATAATAACACGAAAAATACCGACAGGCGAACCTGGTTTTGCTTTTTGGAATGTGACTAAAAAATGTGAATTAATTGGTCGAAAATATAAAATAACTGAATAAAAACGACACCACAACAACGTGTATAACCAATTGCTTGGTTTGTGTGTACTCGGAAAATCCTAGCGGATTTTCCTATTGGTTCGGTTTCTTTTGCTAACTTAGTTCTCGCCAACGCAACAAGCCATACACGAACACGTTGCAACCAATTGCTCCAAATCCTAACTCCTTTTTAATTTCAGTCAATAAGTTTAATAATTTTAGATCTATTGCTTACTCAATCCCTTAAGGTTAAAGCTTACTCAAACTCTGAATTTAAAAAAAGGAAAAGGTTTCTTACTCTAACGGATTTTGAGCTTGTTTGCGGAACGTTTTACTCAAATGGCTGATTCTGCTTATTCAAACTCGCTTTATGTGCTTACTCAAGCTTCAACGCTCTAAGTTAAACGTGATTACTCTAGTCTGTCGCAAAAGTGATGCAACAACGTGTATAATCAATGCTTCACTCCTACTTCAAATAAAAAACTTATATTTAAGCAACTGATTTGCTACAACCGAAAATCCTGCGGATTCTAGGTCGCACAAATCATACACGAACACGTTGTGCTTCATTACACAAACCGCAAACTAATGATAAAATTCTTTAGAAAAATTAGACAAAAAATGCTGACTGAAAACAAATTCAGTAAGTACTTGATTTATGCAATCGGAGAAATTATCCTTGTGGTGATTGGAATTTTGATTGCATTAAGCATCAATAATTGGAATGAGCAGAGGAAACAACAAAAAATAGAACAAGAGTATTTATTGTCTTTGCAATCGGAATTTAATACTAATATGGATAAACTAAATTTTTCAATTGCGGAAAATGAAGCCATAATAAAAGGGATAAATGGCTTATTAAATTTATTTGATAATGAAGTGCTTGACTCTGTTAGTAACAAGTATCTGAAAGAAACGTTTCGTTCAGTTTTGGGCAATCAAATGTCGTTTAAGCCTTCAACTGGAGTGTTAAATGACATCATAAGTTCTGGAAATTTGAATTTAATTGCGAATCAAAAGTTGAGACAAAGACTTGCGTCTTTTGAAAGCTCATTAGATTTTTTAAAACTTCAGGAAAATAATGCATTAGCTGTAAAAGAAAATCTGAAATCTATTATATACAAAGAGAGTAGTATTAGAAAACTAGCGGGTGAACTATTAAGTCCTCAAACCAATTCCATTTCAAAAAATATAAATAATAAACTGTTGTTTAATTCTGTAGAACTTGAAAACTATCTTATAGATTTTGTGTTGCTGCATAAATCAGCTGCGGGTATAATTTTTTTTGGTGGATTAAAAAATGAAATTGAGGTCATATTAAATGAAATTGAACAAGAACTTAATAAATAACGAAAGCACAACACCGTGTATAATTCATTGCTAGCTATAGCCTACTTACGAAAGTCCTCGCGGACTTTCTATCTGTGATTTATTTGCTAACTTTAATGCTTAAACACGCAACGAAATCATACACAATCACGTTATAAACAAGTTTGAGAAAAATACTGCAATTAATAATTATAATCCTCGGGTTAACATCTTGTTCTAATCAAGAAGTTGATGGAATTTGGATGTCTTACAATAACTATATTATAGATACAGATTCGGCTTACTACTCTGGAAACGAAGGAATAATAATTGATTTTGACAAACAAACAATTAGTTATATTCAAAATGATAGTATTGTTCCAATAAATATTGATTTTAAAAAGTCAAAACTATTTGTGAAAAACGATACCACTAATGTCGAATTTAAAGTTTACGAAAAAGATTCAATTGAAATAGACTTCGACATAAACATTATGCATGTTTTTAGACCATTAAACTTAAATCACAAATTGTCTATTAATGAAAATCAAATTAGCAGTTTTTTAACCAAAAGTGACTTTTTCATCAGTAATTATTTTGATAAAAACAATGGCAAAATAAATATAGAATTCAGCGACAAACCTTATTTTATTGATGTAATGTTCAAAGAACAAAATAAGAAAAATGCATTGATTAATAAAAGTTGGGAAGACGAAGGATATTGGTATGTTAAAGAAATAAAACAGAACTTTTTCTTAGTATTTGCTTTGGATCAAACAGCAGATCAAAACATTTATCAAATTATATCACTAGATGACAGTAAAATGAAATTAAAACAACTTCAAGAAGCTGAATTTGGAAATGCAAAAATAACAGAATTAAAAACCAGTTTATAACAACGTGTATAACTCATTGCGGCTGAATTCCTAATCGGAATTCATTGCAATTTGCTATCTTTCGGTTACGGCGGAAAGAATCCTGTGGATTTTTCCGCAACGAAGCCATACACAAATACGTTGGCAAACATTTAATGAAACAGAGAATTAAAGACATTTTAGCTATTATTCTAATAGTAATTGTAGTTGCTGAATTGATGATTTATAAATCTGAATTGAATTTTGCTCACTCTGATATTTATAAGATTACGTTTCTTAATTTAGTTGTAATAGTCGGATTTACTTTTTGGCATTCCAAAAAATTAGGACTTCAGATTATATCGACTGTGCTGACAATTGGAATTGGACTAATAATTATTTTCTTTGAGTTTTTTGGAGATTTTTCAGGAACTGAAAAGAAACATAGTTCGTGGGAAATCAATGATTATGAAATCCTTTATATAACTCAAGAATACCTTGTTGGACCTGGAAGTAAACCGTATTTGAAATTAAGGAAAAAGTATTTAACTGGAATTTTTTATAAGGACATTGATGAAACCGAAGTTGAAGTTCTTTTTTTAAAATCTGAGCCAGAAGATTGCATTGTGGAATTTTTAAAGGCCAAAACTGAATTTGACCTTTGCGAAAAGAAACAATTGAAATAAAAAAACAATTTGCTAATAAAATGTATAGTTCATTGCCTCTAATTTTCTGTCAATAATCCATACCCGAGCACGTTAAACACATTTGATCAAACTATATGAACTTTAAAAAAATACTATCTGATTTTGGGAGTTGGATTTATGCTGGACTTACATTTCTAGGGTTTATAATTATCTATGCTGGAATCGGTGGAAGAGGAAGATATAAAGCAACAGGAGAAACAAACTTTTATTTTGTAGCAATAGGAATAATATTGATTTTGCCATTTTTGATTTATATGCTTAAAACCAAAATTCTTTTGAGTAAAACCGATAACGAGGAAAGCAATAGAATTAATGACTTAATTAGAACTGGCGATAAAGTAATAGTTAAATTAGATAATTTAGAAATAAAGAGCAATAGTTACAAACAAGAAATAGAAGTCGGAAGTGGATACAAAACTCGTAATGAATATATTGATATCAATCATAATGTGATATTGATTGATGTACCTTATAAAAATGACTCAATTAAATACAAGTTGAACATTGATATGGACATAACGAAATTAAAGATGCACTTTGCAATTAAAAAAGAAACTAGACTATATATTGACTCTACAAACCCAAATAACAACTATTTAGATTTAAGATTTTTAGAAAGTTGAATAAAAAACGATTTGCCAACAACGTGTATAACCAATTGCTTGGTTTGTGTGTACTCGGAAAATCCTAGCGGATTTTCCTACTGGTTCGGTTTCTTTTATTAACTTAGTTCTCGCCAACGCAACAAGCCATACACGAACACGTTAGCTCTAATTTGAAAACAATGAACAGATTCACTAAAATCCTAGAAAAAAACACTTCAGGAAAAAAAGTTTTAGGTCTATTCATACTGACTAATGTTGTTTACCTATTTATGTTGTTTGTAACGATTCCAAAAACAATGGGATTCTCTAGCGGAATGAAATTGTTGGATATGTTGCCAACGGGCTATAATCAGGACTATGTAAATGAATTATTTAAAACACTTGGAAAGAACGGACGTGAAATTTATTTAACTAACCAAATACCTGTGGATATGATTTATCCGCTACTTTTTGGACTCACCTATTCTTTGCTTTTAGCATATTTTCTTAAAAAATTAAACAAGCTCAAATCTCCATTTAGCCATCTATGTATTTTACCAATAATTGCGGGAATCGCGGATTATTTGGAAAATATTGGGATTATCACAATGTTGAACAGTTATCCAGATTTGACAAAAACTATGGTTAATACAACCAATATTTTTTCGATTATAAAAAGTACTTCAACTAGTGTCTTTTTTATCACCTTGATAGTAATTTTAATAATACTTGGAATTAAATTCACAAAAAAGAAATAAAACTAGAGCTAACAACGTGTATAACCAATTGCTTGGTTTGTGTGTACTCGGAAAATCCTAGCGGATTTTCCTATTGGTTCGGTTTCTTTTGCTAACTTAGTTCCTGCCAACGCAACAAGCCATACACAAAACCGTTGTGTGTAACCTCGAACAAACCAAGTAATTGGATTTTGACATAAACATACTATCATTTTTAAAACCTGATTTACTCGATGAAATTCTAGAGGAATCAACCATAAAAGCATTTCCTAAAGGAACTGAAATTTTAAGAGAGCATCAATTTGTCAAAGTATTGCCAATTGTAGTTGAAGGATTTGTAAAAGTTTATTCAAGATTTGACGAAAAAGAATTATTACTATACTACATCGAACCTGCGCAAAGCTGCGTAATGTCATTTTATGCTGCGCTCAAGAACACGCCAAGCAAAGTATTTGCGGTGACTGAGGAAGAATCTAAAATTCTGCTAATTCCTGTCCCACTTTTACCAAAATGGCTAAATGAATATCCTGAGTTTAATGAACTCTTTTACAACCAATTTAATTTAAGGTACTCTGAACTCTTAGACACTATTAGTCATTTATTATTAAATAAAATGGATAAACGATTATTAGATCATTTGAATAGAAAAATTGAATTAACCAATGGCACATCAATTAAGATAAGTCATAGCCAACTTGCCAATGAATTGGGAACAGTTAGAGAAGTAATCTCTAGAGTAATGAAAAAACTTGAAACAGAAGGTTTAGTTATTCAAAATTCAGGAGTAATAAAAATTATTGGTGAGTGGTGACCTAGGTCACTGCATATAAATATAACTTCATGTAGCTTTGATATTATAAAACACTTAAAATTTATATTATGAAAAAAAACATGGGTTCAGCAGATAGGATTATTAGAATAATAATCGCTGCTATAGTAGGAGTTCTTTATTTAACAGGTATAATTTCTGGGACATTAGGATTAGTGTTACTTGTTTTGGCGGTTATATTCGTTTTAACCAGCTTAATTAGTTTTTGTCCTTTATACGCTCCATTCGGGATTAGCTCTTGTTCGTTGAAAAAAAACAAATAAGGCAACACACAACAACGTGTATAGTTCATTGCTCGGAAATTCCTGTCGGAATTTCTGTCGCTTCTGAACAATGGGTTCCTGTTTATTTGCTAACTTAGTGCAAACGCAACGAAACCATACACGAACACGCTGTAGAACATTTAAAAAATGAAATCATATACAAAAAAAATTATCGGATTTTTAATATTATTACTTGTAGTCAGTTGTGCAATAGAATCTATGTTTTCTTTACCAAATGACGAATTAATTAAATCTGAATTGATAGGAGAATGGAGAACTGAGAATTCCAAACATGAATTTTTGAGAATTGAAAAAAACAATGAGAAAACCTATAAACTGATTATTGTTGATAAAGAGAAAACAGAAGAATTAATCGCATTCTCAAAAGCAGTAAAAGGATTCAACATTATGAATATAATTACGGAATATGACGGTAAGGTTGCAAATTTGTTTTATGGATTTAATATTGATAGTAACACACTTACCTTTTCTGAAGTAAATGACAAGCTAAGAGAAAATGAATTCGAATCTGAAACTGAACTTTTAAATTTTTTTAAAGAGAATATTAATAGAGATGATTTTTTTATTAATCAAACTGAGCTAGTAAGAAAATAATTTGACTAAAAAATGCATGAATGTGCTTTTTTTGTCTATCTAATTTTAAAATATCGAATATAATCTATATATTTGTTTTAACAGTTTAGTTATTAACACTTTAAAAAGATTTAAAATGAAAATAAATTTCAACTTTACTTTATTACTACTTATTTTTATTCTTGCAACAAATTGCACAGACAATGATTCAATGGAACTAGAATCTGAAAAATCAGTAGAGTTATTTAAAAAGAATGATACATTTAGGTTCAATCAAAATAGTGATAATAACTTAGATCTTTCAAACATTTCGTTTTCATCGATATCATTTGATTTTTCAGAAAAAGATGCCATTATTATTGAACATAATGATGATATCATCAGAAGATCATTATTTATTAATCAATTAACAGAATTATTTGAAGAAACAAAAAAAGATGATTTTTCAGAAAAAGGTTATCTTGGTTTAGATTTCAATGTTTCCTTTCTTGATAATAAATACACTATTTACCCTGAGAAATTTGTTTTTGAAAATGAAAATCAAAGCACATTGGAAAGAGGTGGATGTCCAAACGGAATGACTAAACATAAGACATGTTATACTGCTAGTTGTGTACAAGAAACATTAGAAATATATGGTGAAGTAATGGAAAGTGGCGATTCATTCTCTGTCCATTATGGTCCTTTTAATGTCAAAATTTGCGCAAACCCTAATTTAATTCAAAGAGCAGACAATTATATTGCACCTCCAGACTAATTGTTAGCTTACTCTTTTAATATAGAATAGTAGTTAAGTGTTGAATTAAAAGTTCAGTATTTAACTACTATTTAGTTTGAACTGGAAATCAACCCATAATAATCTACTACTTTCTATTTATCCACATGTTTTAAGAAATTCAGTAAAGTTTTAGTCCTATTCATTAAATTAACTACATTTTTTACAAAAACTCATTTCAAATCAAAAAAATGGAAATTGTTTAATTACAATAATTTGAATAAACAGTGTGTCCATAAACGTTTTACAACAACGTGTATAACCAATTGCTAGTTTGTGTGTACTCGGAAAATCCTAACGGATTTTCCTATTGGTTCGTTTTCTTTTGCTAACTTAGTTCCTGCCAACGCAACTAATCATGCACGAACACGTTAGTCACCATAAAATTTAAAAAATGAGAATAACAATCATTATAATTATTCTGACAATTCAAGTAGGTTGTAAAAACCGTAATGAGACGAATATTAAGTCTGAAAATTCTGCCATCACTGAATTAACGAAATGCAACTACAATAATGAAGCAATTACTAAATATCACATTCTAACTAATAAAGCTGAAATTGCAATTTGTGATGGTGATTTCGATAAAGCATCCAAAAGTTACTCATTGGCATTTAGAGAAATCAAAAAACCTTTTGGTGCTGATGTATATAATGCCGCCCTTTCAAATCAACTCTCTAATAATTTAGATGAAAGAAATTTATATCTTCAACTACTTATAAATAATTCTGACGATTTAAGTTTGCTAAAGTCAATTTTTGTTAACACATATATAGATGAAAACCTTTGGAATTCTTTTATAGAGAAAAGAACGACTGAATATGACTCAAGATTAAGAAATGAATTCAAATCAATTTGGGAAAGAGATCAAATGTTCAGACCAATGTACGATACTCATGGTGATACTATTCAAGCTAATCGAATAATAAATATGAACAGGATACTTTCACTAACTGATTCTCTTGGCTTCCCTTCTCAGATAGAGCTCGGTTTTAAAAAATCCTTAAGAGGGCAAAATCATGATGTGGTTTTAGTTCATACATCTCAAAAAAGAGGCAGCGATAAAAACATAATTGATCTTGAACCAATTCTTTGCAAGGCAGTAAATGAGGGACGATTTGATCCTGAACAGGCAATCTCTTACCTGCATTTCCAAAATGATAAAGATAAAGGAAATTTTGAGGTTTACTCAACTTGGCAATATAGACATCACTTGTTGCCAGATTCACTAAATAACAAAATATGGCTTCCAAATTTGAATAAGGAAAAATATGAGAGTGCCAATAGAATAAGAAAAAAATGGAATGCTGATCAATTAGATGACATTGCAACAAAATCTGATTTTAATTCAAAAAGCAACATACCGTTCATATTTACATCAGTTATGACATTCATTGAAAATATGCCCACAAATCTTACTCTGGAAGAGGCTTTGGAACAATATAAAATGACTACATCAGATAAAAGACCATTTGAAAAGTCAAAAATACGTTGACTAACAACGTGTATAGTTAATAGCTACAGCTGGCTAAGACGATGATCTTTGGGTACTTTTTACTATATTGTTACTGCGGAAAATTAAGCGTGTACTTTTACGCTACAAACCATACACGTACAGGTTGTAAAAAATAATCAACTAAATATATAGTCCAAGATAAAATGAAAATATTAATCCTAATTACAAGTTTGTTGACATGCATTTTTGCACAAGGTCAAGAATATACATTTATTCATGATAGCTTAAGATTACTTCCGATGCAAGAACTGATAAAAAAAGAACCACCTGCAGATTTTGAACCCGTTTATTATGAGGATGGAACACCAGTAGCCTTTAAAGAAGTTTTACCACTAATAATGGACCAAAAGTTAATACCACGCATGTTTGTGGATGAAAATGGAGAATACAAAGCGTTGGTTGTTAAAAGCACTCTTAGAAATGAAGACATAAAGATTGTATTTGCTGATATACCTAAATCATTAGAAAAACATGGATATTCTTTTGGAAATCCTGACAGTGATACGGTAATCATAAACATAGATGGAGGGCCTGAAAATGATCTTAGAACTTATGTGTT
This sequence comes from Psychroserpens sp., assembly GCF_034670085.1. GTDB lineage: Bacteria > Bacteroidota > Bacteroidia > Flavobacteriales > Flavobacteriaceae > Psychroserpens. Next base: position 9,353 of record NZ_JAXMOD010000009.1, read on the forward strand.
CGAATATATATTTAGCGTTCTAGGTGGAATTGATGAAAGCAACTATTTTTTAATTAACATGCGTGAATCACAAACACTACATCCAGAAGAGACAGAAAAGGAAGAAATTTCGTGGGAACAGGCAAATAATTATAATGAAAAGACGGTAAAAACGCTTTACGAGCTCATTAGTTATTTTAAATCACTAAATAAAAAAGTGTATGTTGTTGGCGGATCTTACGGCTCTTTAGTTGGTTTAAAATCTCTAGTTGATTACAACAATATTGCAGACGGATATTTATTAATGTTTGGTAGACTTGATATGACTAAAGAAGTCAGTACGGCTTATTCTAAAGGATTTGAGGCTAATTTTGAAGAAGACGCAACTACGCCAATAATCGGTGAAAAATCAGAAAATATATATACAGTTAACATGCGAAAAATTGCCGCGGCAATAAATAGAGAAGTAAAATATACTGAATTGCTAAAAGATTCAGATCTTTCTAACCTCACTTACATTTATAGCGAAATCGACCAAAGAGTTGGCAAACTAACAGAAAAGGAAAAAACATTCCTCAAATCAAAAAACGCTGAAGTAGTAAGTGTGAAAATTGAACACGGAAAATATTTCGAACTAGTTTTAAACGATGGATTGGAAATGATGTTAGACGATTAAAAATCAGTATAAATTACATTTTGCAACAACGTGTATAGTCAATGCTAAGTTGGTTAAGCAAAGGGTTTTTTCTTACTTTTATTGAAATATGATTTCGATCGGAATCATCCTGCGGACGATTCCGCACAAACCATACACAAACACAGTGTAGTGCATTAGAACCAAACTAAATAATGAGACAAATTTTAACCATACTTCTTCTATCAATTCTTATAATCTCTTGCAAAAATGAGGATGAAAAAACGGAAGATAACTCACCACATCAAACCGAAAAACTGAATAAACAAATAGATGAGTACTTCTCGGCACTTAATAAAATTGGAAAATTCAATGGAGTTGTATTTGCTTCAAAAAATGACACCCTAATCATTGACAAGGCATATAATTTAAATCAGGATAAAAGTAGTACAACGTATGTAACAACCGAAAGTCAATTTGATATTCATTCTGTTTCAAAATTAATGGCTTATTATTTAATTGAGAAGTTTGAATTGGAAGGAAAAGTCAAAAAAAGCGAACCCATCAAAAAGTTCATTCCGGATTTTCCTAATGGCGACAAAATAACAATACAAATGTTGCTCAACCACACATCAGGACTTCCAAGAAGTTTAAAGAATGTCAAAGAAGATGAAATCAACTTGTCATCAGTACAGATAATTGAGTATGCCAAAAAACAAAAACTACTTTTCGAACCTGGAATAGAAAAACAATATTCTAATGTGGCTTATGAACTTGTTTATTTTGTTATTCAAGAAGTTTCTAACAAAACTTTCGCCCAATGTTTGGCAGACGAAGTGTTCAAACCTTTGGGAATGAAAAATTCAGGAGCACATTTCAATCTTAAAGAGAATAACTTAAAAAAATTAGCAAAAAACCACGAAAAAGATGATGGACAAATAATGCAGGTTGATAATATTTTACCAGATGAATTGAAAACTGCGAGAATATTTTCAACTGCCAAAGACTTAAATGAATTTTTAAACCATATAAAAATTGAGCCTTTTGCATCGCTATTACAAAACGAATTTAGTGTAATTGAGAAAAGTGGAGGTTCAGACGGAATAAGAGTTGAGATTTATACAAACCTAGAATATAACTACAATTTCATTTTTTTAGCGAATTATGAAGAAGTTCCTTTTCAGAAAACAGTGCAAGATTTTGCCAAAATACTGGAAAACAAACCATACGATTTTCCGAAAGAGTTGAATAGAAAATCTATCAAATTATCCGCTGACATTTTAAAGAGATATGTAGGAACATATTCATTTGCAGATATGGGTAATTTGAAATTGACTTTTAAAATAGAGAATGAAAATTTATTAGTTTATCAAGATGGAGAGCAGATAGCCACCTTAAAAGCTGAATCAGAAAATACTTTCTTTGACGACCCTAAAGAACCCGAATCGTTTGAGTTTGTTGATAATGAAAATGGTAGTTTCAATATTCAAATGGGTTGGAAAGGAGTTAAATTGAAAGGAATTAAGAAATAACGCACTACAACAACGCGTATAACCAATTGCTCAGCTTGTGTGTACTCGGAAAATCCTAGCGGATTATCCTACTGGTTCGCTTTCTTTTACTAACTTAGTTCTTGCCAACACAACAAATCATATACAACAACGTTGGCAAACATTAAGTAAGAACTCATGAAAAAAAGAAGGACAATTGCATTATCCCTTTTGATTATCGGACTAGCTCTGAGTGTAGCCTTTGTAATGAACATTGATTTTCCCCAAGGGTTCGAGCTATATTTTAAAAGAGAATATTATAACCAATATGGTCCTTTAGCAATAAGTGTTGAATTATTAATTGCAAGCTATTATCTATTTAATGGACATAAAAAGACAAATTTCACATTAGCTCTTTTTGGTTTTACTGCTTTGTTAGATCCCTTTTTTAATCAAATAGAGCTTTTCAAAAGCATCGTTCCTTTATATGGAACTATAATTTTAGCGATTTGTGGTGTGTTATGTCTGTGGTTGGCATTTTCAAATACATTTAAATTAGAACGTTTATCTAATTTAGGAGCTTTATTCAGTGTTGTCCTTGGTGTGATTGTAGAATTATTCTTCAATTACCTGTGATTAATGTTAGCCAACAACGTTTATAACCAACTACTAGGTTGTTTGTACTCGGAAAATCCTGCGGATTTCCCTTCAAGTTAGTTTTCCTTTGTTAACTTAGTTCCTGCCAAAGCAACAAACCATGCCGAACACGTTGCCAACAACAACTCCAAACTTACTCAAACTCTGAATTTGTTTTTACACTGACGTGGATTTGTTTATCACTCAAACTCTAAATGGTCTGCTTACTCTACTCTGATTTTTTTAGTAGCGCAAAAAAGCCAGGTTTTCTTTTCGCGATTTTTTTTTGAGTCTAACAAACATTTTTCATAAAACTCTTTTGTGAAAAATTTTAATGGTTTGAAATTGATATTATGAAGATATCCTCCACCTTTTTCCCTATGACTAATTCTGCTTAATCTTACTCGCTAAATGTGATTACTCTTGCTTCATCGTTCTAATCAGATCCTGCTTATTCTAATCTATCCTTGCAATTGACCACAACATGTATAATTAATGCTACTTCTCTACTCCAATTTAAAATCTTGTATGTAAACAACTGATGTGCTACAACCGTAAAACCTACGGATTCTTGGTCGTTCAAATCATGCACGAAGACGTTAGGCTTCATTATCAGAAACCGCCAGCCAATGCTAAAATTCTTTAGAAAAATTAGTTCAATAAGAAAGCCTCGAATTATCGAGGCTTTCATTTTTCATAACAAATAATTTCCGTTTACTTAGGCATCGCTACTGTGTTTATTACATGAATTACACCATTACTACCCATCACATCTGTTGCAACAATTTCACTATAATTTCCATTTACGTCTTTCATCCAAATTTTATCGTCTTTTTGAATTACAGTCAACACTTGACCATTTAACGCTTTTAATTCTACAGTTCCATTCCCTTTCTTTAAAGCATCTATAACATCATTTGCAGTTATCTTACCAGATACTACATGATATGTTAAGATATTAGCTAATTCTTTTTGATTTTTTGTTTCTAATAGAGAACTTAATGCTTTCGAATCAATTTTTGCGAATGCATCGTTTGTTGGAGCAAAAACAGTGAATGGTCCATCTCCTTGCAAAGCACCAACTAAATCGGCTGCTTTTAAAGCAGTTACTAATGTTGAAAAATCTTCGTTTCCAACTGCCACATCTACTATCGTTTCTTGTGCAGTAGCATTTTTAGTTAAGGCTAAAGTCATTGTAATTGTTAAAATAAGGACTAACTTTTTCATAATTTATTGTTTTTTAAGTTTTAATACGTTGTAAAGATAACAAACATATTATTTTGTTTAACTTATTTAACTTTTCCTTAAACATTATAGTTGTAATTTCAATAAACTCGAAAATAAATAACGAAAGCACAACAACGTGTATAATTAATGCCTTACTCCTACTTCAATTTAAATTTATATATTTAAACAACTGATTTACTACAACCAAAAATCCTACGGATTCTGGGTAGCACAGATCATGCACAAACACGTTTTAAGTAATTAAATGGACATTTATGCCAAAATTAATTTTATTTATTTGTATTAATTTAATTACAATTTCAACAAGTTATTGTCAGGCAGAAAAGTCTAATATTTTTAAAGAAAAAGACTTTCTTACAATAAAAGATCATAAGATTTATTATGAAGTAACTGGCAATGGTGAACCAATCCTTTTAATTCATGGTGGATATTTGAGTCTTGACATTTGGAAAGAGCAAATTAAATTTTTAAATAAAAATGGTTTTAAAACTATTGTTTTTGATGATTTAGGACATGGAAAAACGATAAATGGTAAAGAACCATTGTTTGGATACCAAATAATTGATGAGTTAACCAAGAAATATAAAATTGAAAAAATTAATATTATTGGATTGTCTTGGGGTTCAATGTTAGCTTTGGATTTTGCTTTAATCCATCCTGATAACATTGATAAATTAATCCTGATATCACCTGGTAGAAATGGTTGGCAATATTTTCAAGATGCAAAAGCAGAAGACAATTATAAAAAAAGACAGTTAGCAAAAAATCTTGGTGATAAAAAAGCTTTTGTTGAATATTTTCAGAAGAATTGGACAGATGGTCCTAATCAAAACTCTAATAGAATCCCTAAAACAATTCGAGAAAAGATTGAAAATATACTATTAAAAACTGTAGAAAATCACTGGAACGAAGATTGGTCGACTTTATCTACAGAAACAAAATGGAGTTCTATTAAAGCTGAAACTCTGCTATTGACAGGTGATTTAGATGCAATAGATATTCTTCAAATAGCTAAATTATATAGTATTGAATTAAAAAATTCCAAATGGATAGAAATAAAAAATTCTGCTCATAATATAAACATTGAAAAACCTAAAAAAGTAAATCGTATTATCCTCAAATTCTTGTTAAATTAACTACTAACAACCACGTGTAAATCTAATTAGTCATTCTGTATGTACTCAGAAAATCCTAACGGATTTTCCTATTGGTTCAGTTTCTTTTGTTAACTTAGTTCTTGTCAACCTAACAAGCCAAACACGAACACGTCGTAACACATTATGAGAAACACCTTTTTAGTATTAGCAATTTTTGTTTATAATTTCGCAGAAGCTCAATTCATTAAAGAAAAATCAATAAATGCCCAAATAGGTTATGGAATCAGCTCTCCTTATGATAGTGAAGATGATATTGCTAATGGAGGTTTTTTTGTTCAAGGAGAGTTGGTATTACAAGTTAATTCATGGCTAGATATAAGGCCTTATTTAGGTCTAATTTCAACAAGTTCAGATGGTAAAGATCTTAATGGAAATGAAACAGATGAAAAAGCCGAATCAAAAGCTTTCTTCATTGGAGGAAAAGCAAGAATAAGAATACCAATAAAATGGGTTGCTCCTTATTTAGAATTAGGAATTGGCACTTCAATTGGAAAGTTTGAAACATTTACTGCTTTTGATGATATAGAAAAAAATGGAATTATACACCATATCCCGCTCTCAATTGGATTAGAATTGGGTAGGAATAACAATGTTGATTTAGCTTTTACTTATTATTATCAACCATCAGTTAAACAGTTTGTTGGAGCATTAGCTCTTGGAGTTTCTATACCATTCAAAAGCAAGTCAGAATAACATGTTAGAACAACGTGTATAATCAATTGCTAGTCTATGTATATAGAAAATCCTGCAGATTTTCCAACTGTTTTGTTTTCTTTTACTAACTTAGTTCTTGCCAATGCAACTAACCATGCACGAAGCCGTTGGCAGGCATTGCGAAGCAACTAATAATATTTACAGAAATGGCAAAAAATAAAACCACCATAACCGAAGTAGATGTCTTTGATTTTATTGAAGCATATGTAGACAATGATCAAAAGAAAGTTGATAGTCATAAATTAATAGAATTAATGCGTGAATGGTCAGGTTTTGAACCTAAAATGTGGGGACCAACAATTATAGGTTTTGGAAACTATCATTATAAATATGAAAGTGGTCATGAAGGTGATGCTCCATTGCTAGGTTTCTCACCACGAAAATCTCAATTTTCACTTTATGTGTATTCTAAAACAGAAAAAAGTGATGCTCTTTTGAAAGATTTAGGTAAATTCAAAATGGGAAAAGCTTGTATCTATTTTAAAAAACTAACTGACATAAATATTCCAATTGTAGAACAACTAAGCAAAGAAACCATTGCATATCTTGAAGAACACCATGAATGTTCTTGTAGAAATTAACAACGACTAGCTAACAACGTGTATCATTCATTGCAACTGAATTTCCTCTCGGAAATTCAATCTTATTAATTATCTTTATATCTAGCGGAAAAATACTTATGTCTTTTCCTGTAATAAACCATTCACAAACATATTGTTAATATCTTAAACCAACGTATTTAAATGAACAAAACAATATTTGAAATTTCCAAAATGGACTGTCCATCGGAGGAAAATTTAATCCGAATGAAATTAGACGGAATTTCAAGTATTGCGAATTTGGACTTTGACATTCCTAATCGAAAATTAACCGTTTTTCACAGTGGAGAAATTGACCAAATCGAAGCATCAGTTATCGAACTGAAATTAGGCGGAAAGAAAATCTCAACTGAACAAACTGACCAAACTGATTTTCAAGACAACGCAAATCAAAAAAAACTACTTTGGTATGTACTTGCAATCAATTTTACTTTTTTCATTATCGAAATGACAACAGGGATCATTTCAAAATCTATGGGACTTGTTGCCGATAGTTTGGATATGCTTGCAGACAGTTTTGTTTACGGAATTAGTTTGCTTGCTGTTGGCGGTACTTTAATTAGGAAAAAACGGATTGCAAAACTTGCTGGATATTTTCAAATAATACTTGCTATTATTGGTTTTATAGAAGTTTTGAGACGGTTTTTTGGCGACGTGAGACTTCCTGACTTTTCAACAATGATTATCGTTTCAATTTTTGCACTTATAGCAAACGGGATGTGTCTTTACATTTTGCAAAAGTCAAATAGCAAAGACGAGGCACATATGAAAGCAAGTATGATTTTCACCTCAAATGACGTGATTATCAATTTAGGAATAATAATCGCTGGAATTTTGGTAAATTGGTTAAGTTCAAGCAAACCTGATTTAATAATAGGAACAATCGTTTTTGTCCTGGTAATTCAAGGTGCAATTAGAATTTTAAAACTTGGAAAATAATGTTGCTATTTACTTACTTCGTTGTTTATTTTTTACTTGTGTTTGTATTACGTTCTGTTTTGTTGTGGAAAAAAACAGGAATAAATCCATTAACTTTTGACAAAAAGGATGACGCTCACGGATTTAACGGAAAAGTTTTCAAAATAATCTCGTTAATTGAATTAATAGTAGTTGGAGTCTATGCGTTTAAAAATGAATGGTACGACTATTTACTTCCATTTTGGTATTTGGAAAATCCTTCGTCTCAAAAAATTGGTTGGAGCTTACTTATTATGTCTTTAGTTTGGGTTTGGATATCTCAAAGTCAAATGGCAGAATCTTGGAGAATTGGAATAGACGAGAAAAACAAGACTGAATTGGTTACAAAAGGATTATTTTCCATTTCAAGAAACCCAATATTTTTTGGAATCATGATAGCAAATATTGGTTTGTTTTTAGTTATTCCAAATGCTTTTACTTTGTTAATCACCTCATTATCAGCTATAAGCATAAATACACAAATTAGATTAGAAGAAGAGTTTTTAAAGGAAGAATTTGGACAACTCTATATTGCATATTGTAAAAAAGTAAGACGTTGGATATAAAAGCACTAACCACAACAACGTGTATAGTTAATCGCTCGTGCTGTGTGTACCAGGAACCTAATGATTTTCCTCTAGTTCGTATTACTTTTATTAACTTTAACCTTGCCAACGTAACTTACCATAACACGAAAACGCTAGACAACATTTAACAAAACACCGTGAAAACAGAGATGTCATTTGATGATTTGGAATATATAACAATAGAAAATCAAACAACTAGTTTTCCAAAACATTTTCACAAAACGTTTTGTATTTCACTTATTCATAAAGGAATTGAACAAATAGATTTTGAAAACCAAAGCCTTTTTACAGAAGCTGGTAGCATATCAATTACGAATCCGTACGAGGTACATTCCAACCCACTTATTGATAATGACTCTTACTTAAAATTTGATACGATCTACGTACCAAACGATGTAATGAAATATCTATTGAATGGAAAAAACATTGAGTTTATTAACCGACAAATAACTAGTGAAAAAGCAAACCAGTTATTTTTAGAGGTGAAAAATGCTTTGGACACTAAAAATGATTCGGTAATTGAATGTAAGTTATCGCAATTTATTAATGCCTTAAAGTTCTACTCACAAGAGAATGAAAAAGAATATTCAGGATTAAATTTTAATAGTTATAATCAAATTTGCAACTATATTGAAAATCATATTTATGATAAAGTTAGTCTAGATGAATTATCTCAAATTGTGAATATCAATAAATTTGGATTTGCCAAAAAATTCAAGACATTAACTGGTATGACACCTATAAATTATGTCTTAATGCGAAAAATATTTTCTAGTAAAAAATCGATCAAATTAAACTCTGAACTTACTGATATAGCATATCAATACAACTTTACAGATATAGCTCATTTTTCAAAAACCTTCAAGCGCTTTATTGGTATTTCACCAAAAAAATACAAAGAGAGTCTTAAGACTAAAACATAAAATGACCAACATTATACAAGTGGCTATAGTCATATATAATTACATTTGTCACAAATCGCATTATAATGAAAAAAGCTGGTTATTTATCTCTTTTGCTTGTACTACTTATTAACGTATTGTATTCTCAGTCTGTAGATGATTCCTTTTCGCAAGAAAAGATGCTAAGTGATTTAGAGGTTTTTAAAAACATTCGCTTAGCAGCCAATTCAGGACTTTATAAATACCGAACAAAACAAGAAATAGATAGCATTTATAATTGGGCGGAGCGAGAAATTAAAAACTCATCGACTTATCGAGAATTTTATAATATTATTTGTCAATTAACCGATTTTGAAGGAAGCTTACATAACAATACTACCTTACCAAAAAAGATGGCAAAAGCAATTCAAGATGAAGAAAATGGCTACTTCCCATATCCATTAAAATATATTGAAAATAAATGGATAATGAATTTTGCTAAAGGTGAAATTCCATTAGGTGCAGAAATCATAGCTATTAACAATGAAAACATTCAGGATATTATTAATAATCTCAATAAATACTATACAACAGACGGTGTAAACACAACAGGAAAGCTCATAGGTTTAATTCGTCATTTTAGTAAATATTACCGTTTAAATTATGGACTGAATAATCAATTTATAATTGATTATAAAACAAGAAGTTCAAATGAAATTAAAAAAATAACCCTTAATAGTGTTTCATATAGAGCCTACTATAAAAATGTAAGCAAAAGATATTCAAGACCTTTTGATACCGTCAACTATAAAGATTGGAAAGAAAGTGAAACGTATAATTTTAAAACAATCAACGAACAAACTGGGATCTTAACTATAAATGATTTTGGTTTAGGAAATGAACAATCCCCAAAACATCAACGTTATGTGTCTTTTTTAGATAGTGTATTTACAGATATAAAAAGGAATAACATCAATAATTTGATTATAGATGTGAGATATAATGGTGGAGGAACTGACCCAAACGATTTAGTTACCTATTCCTACCTGTCACAAAGAAACTTTCAAGAAAACAAACAAGCTTGGATTAGTTTTAAAAAAATACCTGATATTAAATACGCTTATACTAAAATACCAAGGTTCCTGAGACCGTTCGGTGTTGGAAAGTATAACAGAGAATTCCAAAGAGAATTTCCAAAAGAAATAAATGGTCAGTTTCATCAAGATTCTTCAAGCAATGACCACAAAGTAAGAACACCAAATAAAAATGTGTTTACTGGTAATATTTACCTGCTTATTAGCCCAAGAGTAGCATCAGCAGGTAGTTTATTTGCTGCAATGGTTGCAGGTAATGAAAACACAACAGTAATTGGGGAAGAAACAATGGGAGGTTATTATGGGCATAATGGACATACGCCTTTGGGCTATATACTACCTAAATCTAAGATTGCAACATTCTTTTCAGTCGTAAATTTAGAACAAGATGTTCCTAAAAAGGTTAATCAAATTTATAATAGAGGAATAATTCCAGACCATAATGTAACCCAAACTTATCAAGACTATCTTAATCAAAAAGACACACAAATCGACTTTGTAATTGACCTTATAAAAAATAATTAATTCGGTATAAAAATGTTGCCTAACAAGGTGAATCGTCAATTGCTAGTTCTTTGTGTACCCGAATAATCCTAATGATTTTCCTCAGGTTCGTATTTCTTCTATTAACCTTAACCTTGCCAACCTAACTAACCATACACGAACACGTAGGCACCCATTTTTCCAACTACAATAAAATAATCATAATTTATAGGATTAAACTTCAATATTTAAAAATAGGATGTTGGTTTTTAAGGTAAATCTACTGAAACTTTACCATTTAAAATATCACCATTTCTTAGAACAGTATTACAGAATATTATAGTAAATTTTACACCATTATTCTCAACAAACACCTCAGTTTCTGGAGTTGAACTGCTACCAATCAACACTTGATTTGTGGATTTCGTTAGCTCTCTTTGTAGATATGAAATGTCGAACATATAATCTATACCAAAATATTGAGCAGTAATTGGGTTTCCATTATCTAACTCATTAAAATTCACTTCATATATATTTGGCCAATTTCCAAATCTGATCCCAACATTTCCTTCATCACAGCAATTTGGTTCTAACAATTCAGGGTTATATGCTGTAATCCAATTACCATTAATACTATAATAATTATCCTGTGAATATGAACAAGGAAAATCAGAAGTAGTAAATTCTTCCCAATCATCTTCTTCACTATCACCATTTCTTGTAAAAGCTGTATAATAATAGGTCGTATTTGGATCTAATCCATCCATAAAATGGTTGAATTTATAGAATCCATTATAATAATCAACTTCACCTTCAAGTTCAATTATTTGATCATTACTAGAATCATTTGGATCTCCAGTTCTGAGAACAAAACCTACTTTATAAGTATCTGGCACAGAAAAAGTAACTAGAGAATGATCAATAAATCCATTCAAAGTTATGGAGTTTGTTGTTCTATAGGTTGCATAAGACCTTACATAAGGAGCATCATAAACTTGAGTGTCCTGAGGATCATCAGTTGACGAATTAGAACTGTCATCACTGCATGAACAAAAAACTAAAGCGATAAATAAAATAGAAAATAGATTCTTCATTTTTAAAAGATAAAATTTGTTTTCATCAAATCTAAATAAATAAAATAACGTTTGCCAACAACATGTAAAATTAATTTCTCGTTCTGTTTGTGCTCGTTACTCCTAGCGGATTTCCCTCTAGATCGTTTTCTTTTGTTAACTTAGTTCATGCCAACGTAACAAGCTATTCACGAACCCATTGGCACACATTAGAGAGAGCGTACCTAGTTTTTCAAATAATGAACTTAAATGAATTTCCTAATTAATAAATAAAGTTTATATTAAAGTGCTAACTTTTAATGCTATATCATGAAAAAGATATTTTTTTTGTTTCTGTTTTGTGCTTTTTCTTTAAATTCAAAAGCAGAATGTATAGACTTTGTATATATTCCAGACGCTAACTTTAAAACCTATTTACTTAGTAGCTTTTTAAGCATAGATACTAATAATGATAATGAAATTAGTTGCGCTGAAGCAATGGCATTTAGTGGCGAAATAGATATTAATAATTACGTTAGTATTTTGGATTTAACAGGATTGGAAGCATTTGTAAATCTTGAAGGTTTAGATTGTGGTAATATAAATTTAACTAGTTTAGATGTTTCAAGTAATACAGAATTACGAGAGTTAATTTGTAATAATAATGCATTAACTAACTTAGATGTTTCCAATAACATTGCATTAGAAAGCTTAATATGTAATAACAATTCACTAACAAGTTTAAATGTGGCAACCAATGCAGTATTGCTAGAGTTAATTTGTAATAATAATACATTAACAAGTTTAAATGTTTCTAACAACTTTGCATTGCAAGATTTATATTGTGGTAGTAATTTGCTAACTAGTTTAGATGTTTTAAGTAATCCAATGTTACGTGAACTAAGTTGTTTCAATAATATGTTAACTAGTTTGAATCTAACAAATAATACTGTACTTCAGGAGTTATTTTGTTTTAACAATGCATTGGCTAATTTAGATGTTTCAAACAGTCCTCAACTAAATAAATTAAGATGTAGTAATAATAATTTGAATACCCTAAATGTCCTAAGTAATGCACTATTAACAGTATTAAGATTTGAAAGCAATTCAATATCAAGTATTGATGTTTCTAACTGTGTTCAGTTGGAAGACTTGTATTGTAGCGATAATAATTTAACAAGTTTGGACCTATCCTCTAATCTAGGATTATTTACGCTATCCTGTTCAAACAATTCTTTAACGAGTTTAGACATTACTGATAATATTTTGTTATCAGATTTATCCTGCAGTTATAATACTCTTGATGATTTGGATGTGTCAAATAACACAAATTTACAACTCCTATATTGTTCAAATAATAATCTAACAGGAATAGATTTATCGAACAATTCCTTTTTGAGTTTTTTGGATTGTAGTTATAATGCTATAGATATTATTGGTTTTGCAAACAATCCGAATCTATATAGTTTAAATTGTGATAGTAATAATTTAACGGCTTTAGATGTAGGGAATCCTCTATTAGAGACCTTATCTTGTAATGACAATGCATTGACGAATTTAGACATGTCTAATAATTTCAACTTGTATTATTTAAGTTGTTCTGGAAATGATTTGACAAGTTTAGATGTTTCAAACAATAATCAGTTAGAAAATATCCTTTGTAGTAATAATTTACTAACGAGTTTATCTCTGCCCAGTCTCTCTCCATTTATTAATAATTTAGATTGTTCATATAATGCTTTAACAAGTATAGATGTGTCAAATCTATACTTATCTAGCATCAATTGTTCTAATAATGCATTAACAAATTTAAATGTTGCCAATGGTTTTAATTTTGATATTTTGGACTTTAATGCGACAAGCAATGTGGATTTAAATTGCATACAAATTGATGATGGGTTTACTCCACCAGTCACATGGTTAAAAGATGATAGCACTGTTTATAATCAAGATTGTGACAACTTAAGCACAGATGAGTTTTTTAGGGAAACAGTTACTATTTACCCAAATCCAGCACAACAGGAGCTTTACATACGATCAACTGTGCCCATACAAAAAGTAAAAATATTTAACCTTTTAGGTCAACACGTATTAGAAAGCAATGCAACTACGCTAAATATTTCAAATTTAACTGAAGGATTTTATCTGGTAAAAGTGTTTAATGATGAAAAAGAATCGACTTTTAAAATTTTAAAAAAGTAGTTTATTTTGTTAATTTTTTAAAGCTGTTTTGCCATGTAAATCTATTATATAAAAAGGTTGCAAGAAATTTGGATAGATTGTCTCTCGAGATAATAAAAGTGCTACAACAATGTGTATAACTAATTACTTGTCTACGTGTATTCGTAAAATCCTGTAGATTTTTCTATTGGTACAGTTTCTTTTTACTAACTTAGTTCCTGCCAACATAACTGAGCAATTCACAATCTTGGAGTGCAACATTAGAAATACTGAAACTATAAAAACTTAAATTCAAAACACATGAAAACTCTCAAATTAATTTTCGCACTATTGATTCTAACTTGCACCATTAATTGCAGCACTTCAAAACAAGTAACTGTTCACGAAAATGATTTTAAATTAGAGACGGTTGAATACAATGTTAAGGATAGTAGCATTAAAGAATTATTGTACACTCATATGGACAAAACGAAGTTTAAAAAGGGACAATCAATAAAAGAGTCAACTTTTATTAAAGAGAGAAAACGGATTGTGAAATTGATACGTAAAAATAAAAATCCAGATTTTTCTGCTGATAAAGTAAGTTTTGAAATTGACACAACTTTATCAAAAAATAAATTCTCAGTGACTACTATAGTCAAACAATAATCAAACTATTCTGTCTTTAAAATTTAAACCTTACACAACAACGTGTATAGTTCATTACTCGGAAATTCCCATTCGGAATTTCTTTCGCTCCTATTTGCTATCTAAGTGAAAACGCAACAAACCCTTGAAACAAAAAATAATGAAACTTATTAGAATTTTAACTGCTATTATTGGATTATCAATCTTTTCAGTATCTGCACAAGAAAATTGCTTAAATCAAGAAGATCTTATAAAATTAGATGCATCATGGGAAAAGGCCCAGTTAGAATTGGACTTTAACTTTGTCAAGTCGTTACTGGCAGAAGATTTCATTTGGGTTCATAACCATGCTAATACAATTGATGATAAAGCAGACGTTTTAGATAGAATTGAAAGACATTTAAAAAGTAATAATAAAACCACCAAATCTCGAACATCGAATAATGTAAAAGTGATAATTTCTGGCTCAACAGCTATAGTTAGCGGATTTACAATTATAGATAGAGGTCCAAGACCAACTACTTATCATTTTATGAGAACTTATGTTGAATTCAATGGAAAATGTTTTCTAATCGCAAATCATACCATGGCAATCCCAGAAAAAGAAAAAGACTGAATTAAAAATGAAACCCGAATTAGCTGAAATTTCGACCTTTTTTGAAACTGAATATCCATTAAATAAAGATGGCATAAGAGAATTACTTTCTTTGTTTAAAACGGAACGTATTAAAAAAGGAACACAAGTTTTAAAAGCGGAGAGCAAAGAAAAACAACTTCGTTTTTTAAACAATGGTGTCATTAGAGAATATTATGCAACTTCAAACAAAGAAACCAATATTAATTTTTATACAAAACCTCAATTCATAACCGATTTATTTTCTTTTAACTCAAATTCAAAAACTAAAAAAAACCAAGAAACTTTAACCAATAGTGAACTTCTAACCATTGATAAAAAAGCTTTTCAAGAATTACTGAAAACATATGAATGCGGAAAATCATTAATAGATTTATCATTCCAAAAATTGTTAAAACACAAAGAACGCTTTGAATATAATCGTATTACTAAAAACGCAGAGGAACTCTACAGCGAACTCTTTATTTACAAACCTAATTGGCTCGAAAAAATTCCACAATATCATATCGCATCTTATTTAAACATATCTCCAGAAACCTTAAGCAGAATACGTAAACGAATTTCTTGATTCAAATCAATGAATAACATAATTTGATATTTTAATTTTGTTTTTTACAAATAAATATGAAAATACATCATTTACGTAATGCCACAATGGTTATTGAAACTAAAGGTAAATTCATTTTAGTTGACCCAATGTTGGGAAAAAAAGGAACTGCTGGACCATCATTTACATTATTTAGGTTTAAACCAAAAAGAAATCCAATACTCGATTTGCCAAAAAACGCAATGGATATTGTAAACAAAACAACACATTGTTTAATTACCCATCTTCATCCTGACCATTTAGACAAAACCGCAGAAGAATTTTTAAAAGCAAATAACACACCAATTATATGCAGTTTTAAAGATGAAAAAACGTTAAGAAAACGAGGATTAACCGTCCTTAAAACAGTAAATTATTGGAAACAAACTCAATTTCTTGATGGAATAATTGAAGGTATTCCTGCAAAACACGGTTATGGCTTTGTGGCAAAACCCATGGGAAATGTAATGGGTTTCTATATCCATCTTCCAAATGAAAAATCGATTTATTTAAGTGCTGATACAATTTATACCAATGATGTTGACAAAATACTAAAACAATATAAACCAGAAGTTAGTGTAGTAGCATGCGGAACGGCTCAACTAGACATTTTTAAACCTTTATTAATGACCATGGAAGACATCATCAACTTTGTCAAAAATTCACCTGGAACCGTTATTGCTAATCATTTAGAGGCTGTCAATCATTGCCCAACAACTAGAAAAGAATTAAGAACCGAACTAAGCAAAAACGGACTTGATGAAAAAACACATATTCCGGAAGATGGAGAGGTTATCATAGTAGAATAATGCCTATTGCTGGTTCGTGTTTACTCTGAAAACCCTGTAGATTTTCCTCTAGTTCGTTTTCTTTTACTAATTTAGACCTAGCCAACTCAACTAAAATACACACAAACACGTTGGTCTTCAATTAACTGATAGCTATCAACCAATGTTAATCATAAAACTATGATTTGGAAAAAAAAGAAAGTAGGCAAGATTTTTATTAGCTATAGACGATCTGATACTCAGGGATATGCTGGAAGATTATCTGATTCGCTTGAATCCTATTTCGGAGGGAACAGGATTTTTAGAGATATAAAAGATATTAAAGGTGGCGCAGATTATGCAAAAGATATTGAAGAACAAATGAGTTCAGCCGATGCAGTAATAGTACTAATTGGTCCAAAGTGGTTGTCTGCAAGTAATGATGAAGGGAAAAGGCGAATTGATGATTCGGATGATTGGGTTGTACAGGAAATTATAACTGCTATAGAACTCGGAATTCGAGTATTTCCTGTTTTAATTGATGGAACTGTACTTCCACGAAAGGATGAATTACCGTCAAAATTAGCTCCAATTTTAAATTTTAATGCCATTACAATTTCCGATCGCAATTGGGAACAGGATATTCTTGGGTTAGGAAAAATTATTTCATTTGACGTACCAACAACAAACGAAAAAATACTATTTAGGATTCAAGTACTTATTTATACGTTGCTTAGCTTATCGCTTGTAATTTCTACAGCATTTGTGGCCCTAAATGCAATAAATCAGGTTAATAATAAACAGGTCCTAAAGGAATTAATTTCCCTGCCTATAGCTGCTATTCCATTTTATGTATTGGTAGGTTCATTAATTATATTGTCACTAATTCTACGGTTAATAGATAAAGAGAAACAAAAATATATTGTGTATAGTTTAATTACTGGATCTGTTCTATCCGCATTTTTCTTCTTCGGAATTGTTTATATCAAAAACAGCCTAGATCCTATGATTGAATCTATGTTTGTTTTTTTTGGTTCTATTTTGACATCAACTATAATGTTTACTTTTTTAGGTTTATCAGGATTCAAACCGAAATAGATCTTAATTACAACAAAATTAGAGTACCGACTAATAAAAAACAAAGGCCAACAACGTGCAGAACTAATTGAATTGCTATGTTTAAACGCTTCCACATAAATTCTGCCTAATTACCTTTACGCTGTTTCTTTTTGCTATCTTAGTACTCAAGCAATAGCCATACACGTAAACCTTGTAACACATTTGTGAAAAGTATTTAAACTAAAATATCATGAGAGGAAATATAGTTTTACTTCTAGTATGCATACTTATAAGTTGCTCCAGCAATGATGATTCGGAATCTAATAATCAAATGAAATTGAATAAATCAATTAGTATGGTTTCTGAATCTAATAAATGGTATATAAATGGAAGTTTAGAAGAATTAGACGAAGACAATGGAATATTAAAAGAGATTAGAAGAAAATTAATATACTATTTTGAAGGAGACACTCTTATTAATGGTTTGCAATTCAAAAAAATGTATAATAAACAATTGGATTCTATATATTACCAGCCTATTTCTGGAGGTATTCAACAATTTGACTCGACTTTTACTGGCATAAATTATGTTGCTGCAATGAGAGAGAATTCTGATTTGGTTATTTATATTTCCGCAGGTCAAAATACAGAAGAGGTCTATGCAGATTTTGATATTAATCTTGGAGATGTGTTAAATTATAAATGGAATATAAACAACATAACAGTAACGGAAATAGATTCTATCGAAATAGGTTCTAATTACTTAACCAAATACAAATTAAGCAACGGTCAATATTTTTATGAAGGTATTGGTTCTTCATATGGATTATTTAATACTTGGCAAACTAATGCTAGAATTGGAGGCTTTTTAAGTTGTTTCAAATTAGATAATGATAAAATTGGAATTGATGAAGGCTTCTATTTTCCTACTAATTTCTGTCCTGAATTTTAAACCTGTCACAACAAAGAAAACAATCAGTTGCTAGTTCTTAGTGTACTCGGAAAACCATACCGTTTTCTCTCTGGTTCGTTGCATTGTACTAACTTTAACCTAGCCAAAGTAACCAATCACGCAAGCACACGTTGTTGCCAATTTGAATTTGCTTATATATTTTTATAACAGCTCATCCTTAATATTAAACAATTCAGAATTAATAAATTTTTGGTCAATAAATAAAATTGGAGGTTTGCAAGAAATATAAATATCTAAATCATTCTACTAAAAGGCAAATTTCGTTATGAAAAAAAATATATTTAGAATAGTATTACTTTCAGGAACTCTAATTTCAATGTTTTTTGTACCATGGATTTTAGTAAAAGCTTGGATAATGCCTTTGCCAAACACAGTTCAAGAACAGGTTGACGATGCCATTGGTTATGGGTTCGATGGAATGATAGTTTATGTAGATGAGGCAGACAAGCTACCAGCATTTTATGGTGGTGGTTGGAAAGATAGAAAAAACAAAATCCCAGCTGACCCAAAATCACTATTCAAAATTGCCAGTATTAGCAAGTTATATACAGCTGTAGCGCTTACTAAATTGGCAAAAGAAAAGCGTTTGTCCTTAGATGAAAGACTTGCCGATTACTTTCCTGAACTTGAAGGAAGAATAGAAAATGCAAAAGAAATTACCCTAAAGATGATGGTTCAACATCGGTCTGGAATTCCAAATTTCACAGATAATCCTGCCTATTGGGAAAATGAACTAGAGAACAGCAAAGATGCTCTTGATTTTGCCCTCGATTTACCAGCTAGTTTTAAACCTAATAATGGATATGAATATTCAAATACAAATTATTTATTGCTACGAAGGATTATGGATGATGTCTTAGGATATAATCACAATGAATATATCGAAGAGAAAATATTGATACCCTTAAATTTGAAAAACACCTTTTTTTCGATAACCGAAGTCGATTTAGACGATGTAATGAGTGGATATTATGTTGGACATGAAGAAGATTTTAAAGCTAATGACTATGGAATGTTAGCAACAGCAGAAGATGTGGGTATATTCTTGCGAGCATTAAACGATGGTTCGGTATTTGACGAAGGAGAACAGGAAATCTATCCATACGAGTACAACCATGGCGGTTTGGTCGTTGGCTATCAAAGTCTTGCAGAATATCACAAGGATATTGACGCAGTCGTAGTCCAATTTATTAATACAACAGATTTTAATGGGTACGAATGGAATTTATCAGAGATTTTTATTAATCGTATTGTAAAAATAATTAAGAGAAAAAAATAAACATGATATGAAAGTTTTAGTAGTAGGTGCAAGTGGATCAACAGGAAATCAATTAGTTAATCAGCTTCTAATTCAAGGAAATGACGTTAAGGTAATTGTTCGTTCTTCACAAAATTTATCAGAATCTTGGAAAGATAATGACAAAGTACAAATTATAACAGCAAGTATATTAGAGTTAAGTGAAGAAGAAATGTGTAAACATGTTTCAGGTTGTGATTCTGTTGCATCATGTCTTGGACACAATTTGACTTGGAAGGGAGTTTATGGCCAGCCAAGAAAACTTGTTACCGATGCTACTCAACGTCTTTGTTCTGCAATAAAAACTAATAGTCCAAATCATCCAGTAAAATATGTTTTAATGAACACTTCTGGAAATCAAAATCGAGATTTAAACGAACCAATTTCTTTTGCTCAAAAATGCGTTATTGCACTACTTAGATTGTTATTACCACCACATGTGGACAATGAAAAAGCTGCAGATTTTTTAAGAACCCAAATCAGGCAAAATAATAAATTTATTGAGTGGGTAGCAGTAAGACCTGACAACTTAATAGATGAAGAAGAGGTTACAAACTATGAAACTTATCCATCTCCCATTAGAAGCGCAATTTTTAATGCTGGTAAAACAAGTCGTATAAACGTTGGTCATTTCATGGCTAGCTTAATAAATGATAATGATTTGTGGAAGACATGGAAAGGACAAATGCCAGTTATTTATAATACATCTTCATTAGTTTAATTATAAGGGTTAACAAAAAAACTAATACAACATCGTCTCAAACTAATTTCTGATTCTGTTTGTATTCGGTAAACCCTTCCGACTTTCCTCTGGTTAGTTCCTATTTAATAGCTTAGTGCTAGCCAATGCAACTAGTCAAACACAAACACGCTTGCATACATTTTAATAGAGGCATATAGTGAGAAAAAAGTAGTACCTTGGGGAGATATAATGAAAGAAACCAGAAAATTAAATACCATTCTTTTTGCTGACATAGCTGGCTATACCGATATCATGCACAGTAACGAAGAAAAAGCAATGGGATATCTTCAAAAATTCAAACTAATCCTAGAGAATAAAGTACCAAATTATGAAGGTCGAATTGTTCAATATTTTGGAGACGCTTGTTTACTTTCATTCGATAGTGCAACTTCGGGAGTTCAATGTTCTATAGCATTGCAAGAGGATTTTCAAAAACAAAGCATTCCTATTAGGATAGGTATGCACTTGGGAGAAGTTGTCTTTACAAATGATAATGTTTTTGGAGATGGCGTTAATATTGCTTCTAGAATCGAAAGTATGGGCATCCCAGGATCTGTGTTGTTATCAAACGCCATACGAAACCAGATAAAAAACAAAGATGAGTTCAAATTAACATCTTTAGGTACATTTGAATTTAAAAATGTAGCAGAAGCAATAGAAATATTTGCATTACAAAATAAAGGACTTACTGTTCCAGAAAAATCAAAAATTCAAGGCAAATTTAAAGACACTGTAAGAAAACCAAATAAAATATTGCGATATGTTGGAATATTGCTTTTAGCGCTTTTATCCATGTTTACTTTAGCCCATTTTACTGGGTATAAAGTATTTAATAGCACTACAGACAATATTGATGATGGTATGGCTTCAATTGCCGTTTTACCCTTTGCAGATATGTCTCCACAAAACGATCAAGAGTATTTTTCTGATGGATTAGCTGAAGAGCTTCTAAATGTGCTTGCTAAAGTTGAAGAAATGAAAGTCGCTGGTCGTACATCTTCTTTTAAATATAAGGGCGTAAACGATGACCTAAAAAAAATAGGAGCCGAACTCGGTGTCAATCATATTTTAGAAGGTTCTGTTCGTAAATCTGGAAACACCATTCGGGTTACTGCACAGTTAATAAATGTAGAAGATGGCTTTCATATCTGGACAGAAACCTATGACCGAACCTATTCGGCTGAAAATTTATTTAAAATACAGGATGAAATTTCTAACGAAGTTCTAAAAGAGTTAAAAGTAAAATTGCTAGGTATCAATATCGCTGTTAAAGATAAAGAATTGCCTACTACAAATACCGAAGCTTACGAAGCCTACCTAAGAGGCATTCAATTATGTAGAAATTTTCAGCCTAAAGATATTGAAAAAGCAATTGAGTATTTTAACGAAGCAATTGCTCTTGATCCAGAGTTTTCTTTAGCCTATAGTCGTTTAGCAATAACATATCATTGGTTAGGTAGATATGGAAGTATTCGCATGCGTGAAGCAGCTGGTGCCATAATCAGTAATGCTGAGAAAGCTATTCTCCTGGATAGCACAAGCAGTTTGGCGAATGCAGCCTTAGCGGTATCTTATTTTTATCAAAAAAGGGATAAAGAAGCTGAATCAGCAAGTTATAAGGCATACACTATAGACCCTAATAATCCAGAAATTATATTATTATATGGGTATTCTTTAAAAGATAATGCCAAACTAAAAACAGAACTAGTACATAAAGCATATAAAATAGATCCTTTATCACCTTTAACGATATCAGTTTTAAGTTTTGATTATTCTGTTCACGAAAACTATGCTAAATCACAGGAATTAGCAGAGAAAAATGTCACCATTAACCCAGATTTTGTTGAAGCCCATAGTACTTTAATAAGCATTTTACGTGACAGTCCAAATGGCAAATTAGATGACGCTTTTATAAGTGGTTATGCTGCCCATAGACAATTTCCTGAGAATTTAGAAATTATGCTTGAATTGGCGCATGTGGCAATAGACTTGCATTTATATGATTTTGTTGATGCGTTATTAGAAAAAATGACATCACTTTATCCAGAGAACGGAGCCTATGTTGACGTGAAATTTGACAACTATTTCCATCAAAATGATTTGGACAATTTTGTAAAAACTAGACGTGAATTTCTTGAAAAACTAGACTTAATTCAAGATAATAACAGATGGGTTCGTTTTAAATTAAAAAATTTTTATTATGCAGGTGAATTGGAAGACGCTGTTAATTTTATTAAATCATACCACCCAATTTATCTGTCAGATACGCTGTCCTCTATACAAGAAAATAGATATAGGTTATTAAGAGCAGCTGCAACTTTAAAACATTCTGGTAACCTAGAACAAGCAAATCGGTTGGCAGAAATTTTCTGTAATAAAATTTATTCTGAATTTGAATTTAATGGTGATTTGAAAAAGGAAAAACTAGATGTTCTTTATGACTATGGGTATTGTGCTTGTCTATCTGGTGATGGAAAATTAGCTTCAGAAATTATGGAAGAATACTATTTTAATAGAAAATCTAAAGCCAGCTCTTATGACAAAATCTTAAATAGTATGACAACTGATCTTATTTCAGAAACACCAGAATTTAAAGCTATGGAGGTTAGAATAACAGCTGACATTAATGCAATGCGTGATAATGCTATCACATTCTTAAAAGCTGAAGGTGATTGGCCAGATGATAAAATAGATTAATAATAGTTAAATTGTGGTTACCATTTGATTGGAAAAAAATCAAAAACTAACAACGTGTATAGTCAATTCCTGATGCTGTGAGTACTCCGAAAACCATACCGATTTTCCTCTGTTTCGGTTTCTTTTATTAACTTAGTTCATGCCAACACAACTATCCATGCTCTTCACCTTTTTCGGTAATTAGTAGCTTTAGAATTGTCAAGTTAGGTTTATACACTTTTTTTTACATTTTTTTCACAATTAAGAATTCACATTAAAAAAACTGTTTCATAGTTTTGAAATAATCAAATCGTTACATTTTTTCAGAAAAACAATTACTAACAATAGATATAAAGTCAAATGGTAAAAAACAGCATTTTAGTTTTACTAGGTCTTTTAGTTTTTAATTCTTGTAACCAAAATCAGAAAAAAACAGAAATCGATTGGGTTTTTGTAAAAGGCGGAACATTTGAGCAAGGCAAAAATCAAATCCTAATTAGTCCGAAAAGAGATACTGTAAGAGGTTTTACGAGTCCTCATCGATTTGTAGAAATTAGTGACTTCTACATTAGCAAATATGAAATTACAGTGGAGCAATTTAAAGAATTTTGCATGAGTACTGGAAGAAAAATGCCCGAACCTCCTATTGTAAATGCACACGGAAATAAAGTGTTCTATAAATGGGAAAATGATAAACCTATGCTAGCCACTTGGAATGAGGCTAACGAATTTGCGCTTTGGGCTGGTGGAAGATTGCCGACAGAGAGTGAATGGGAATATGCAGCAAAAGGAGGACAGAAAAGTAAAGGATTTCAGTATAGTGGAAGCGATAATCCACTAGAAATTGGATGGGTTGGAGAAAATTCTGATAGCACGTTTCATAGCGTTGGACTTTTAAAACCTAATGAACTCGGAATTCATGACATGACTGGAAATGTAAGTGAATGGGTTTTTGATTGGTACAACCCAGAAAAAGATAGTTTAGTTAGTAAAATAAATCCACAAGGACCACCTGATGGTGAAGGCAAAATTTCAAAAGGCGTAAGTTGGTTTTACAATTCCCAAGATGAAGATGGAAAACCTTTAGAGTTTGGAATACATATGCCCGAAGTAAGATATCAATCACCTCGACATACTAGAAATGATGGATTTGGATTTAGAATTGCAAAAGATAAATAAATCTGCACACAACAACAACGTACATTAACAATTGTTAAAGTATTACCACAGAAATTCTACCGAATTTTCTTTACGAAGTTTCCTTTTTGCTATCTTAGTTCCTAGTCAAGGAAACTAACATTGCAATACCAACCCTAACCAAATGATTAAATTCTTTAGAAAAATACGCTACGACCTTATGGGAAAAAATAAAACTGGAAAGTACTTGAAATATGCTATTGGTGAGATTGTATTGGTCGTCCTTGGCATCTTAATCGCTTTACAGCTGAATAATTATAATGATACTCTAAAACAGCATAAACAGGAACAAAAAATTCTTCAAAATCTAAAATTGGATTTTGATTATAACCTTTCAGAATTGGAACGGAACATTCAAAATCTTAAAAATAACAAAAAGGCTGGGTTAAAAATTATTTCTCAAACTGGAAACAAAATATCGAACAATTTTAGTATCGATAGCTTAATAGACCAAATAACGTTTACTCCTGTTTATTTCCCACAAAACGGTTTTCTATTGGAATTAGTCAACTCTGGAAAACTTGGTATAATTAGTAACGAAACTCTACGCAACAGACTTTCCTCTTGGTTTCCTACTCTAGAAACCTTACACGATAGGGAACAAATAGCTCTTGAATATAATAGACATCTTGTGCTGTATATTATAAAAAACGGAAGTTGGTTAAATGCAGACAAAATGTCTACAGATCAACAAATTAGAGCAATAGATTTCCCAGCATCTGGATTTGATATAGATAACAATGAAATGCTCAAATCATCTGAATTCGAAAATTTTGTAGAAAATCAAATTGTCAATCAAACAATACTCCTTGGTCGACAAGAAAAGTGTATCAATTTAAATAAGGAAATAATAGAGCTTTTAGACATTGAAATCAAGAAATAACGAAAGCACAACAAGGTGTTTAACTACGTTCTTGGTCTGTGTGAATTCCGAAAATCCAAACGCATGTTCCTCAGGTTCGTTTTCTTTTGCTAACTTAGACCTATCCAATGTAACTAGCCATACACGTCTACCTTAAGATGCATTTGAACGAAGCATAATGAATAAATTTTTTAGAATTTTATTAACTAGACTAAAAAAACGCACACTAACAACATGTATAATTAATTTAAAACAAAGATGAAAGTTACTGCAGAAAAAAATGAAAAAGTCGCTAATATGATATTTGCAACCATTTATCCTCTTTACTTGAATAGGTTGGAGAAGAATGGTAAAACAAAAGAAGAACTCAACCAAGTAATAGAATGGTTTACTGGTTTTGACCAAGATGATTTACAAAGACTTATTGAAGAGAAAGTAACGTTTAGAACCTTTTTTCAAAACGCTAAAATACATTCAAACGCTCATTTGATCAAAGGCGTTGTTTGTGGTTATCGGATTGAAGAAATAGAGGATGAATTTGAATTGTATAAACAATGTAGACGTATGGAAAAACTCATTGATGAATTAGCTAGAGGTCGCAAAATGGAGAAAATTTTAAGAGAAGAAAAGAAATAAGACTAGTGCCAACAATCGGTTTGAAAAAACATCCAATAATTGCATGATTACTTCTATTATTTTTTATTCTTTTCCTGCAAATAAAAACCTAAAAAAACCAATAGAAACATATTGCCCAGAATATAACACCATTACTATGAAAAGAACATTTAGAGGCCAAATTTTAACTCTCATTTTATGCCTAATTACTACTCTTGGGTTTTCTCAATCAAAAGAAATTAAAATTGAATTTTTGGGAAATTGCGGATTGTATTTAACCGATGGAAAAACGAGTATTTACACAGATTTTCCATATAAGTCGGGAGCACACGGCTATATGGACTTTGAAGAAACAGAATTAGATAGCATTAAGGAGAACTCAATATTCATTTTTACTCACAAACATTCTGATCATTACTCAGATAAGAATATTAAAAAAGTCATTAAAGAAAAAGGCGGAAAAAAATACGGCTCTTGGAATATTGACGAATTGAGAAATCTCGGAGAATCAATTCCAAATTTTAGCATTCAAGCCTTTAAAACTGATCATAAATGGTCATCCAAACACTATTCCTATTTAATTACTTGGCACCATAAAAAAATCTTTTTATCAGGTGATACAGAAAGTGCGGAAACCATCGGAACCATAAAAAATATGGATTGGGCTTTTGTACCTTATTGGATTTTATTAGATGCAAAGGAGAATGATATTAAAATTGATACTAATATGTTTGGTGTTTATCACTTAGCAACTGTTCAAATTCCAAGTGCTAAAAAAAATTACGACGAAATTGAAAATATGAAACCAATGGTAGAACAAGGTGAAAAAATTACAATTAAACTATTGGAAGACTAACATACAATCGACAACAGAGATTTTAATCAATTACTTGGTCTGTACTAATCAAACACAAACACGTTTACAATACGTTAAATAATTGAATGTTTAAATTCGTAACAATGCTTGACTCAAAACTAAGAAACATTGTCTAAATTAGAATTAGACTAACCTTAAAATTATAGTATCACATTCACGTTAGACCCAGAACTAATTTTTCAACACCTACTGCTTTAAAACTTTAATCATGTACGATATTTTTATTAGTTACTCTAGCAGAGATAAAGATTTTGCAAAAGACTTTGCTGAAGATTTAAAAAGCGAAGGCTTTTCTGTTTGGTGGGACACATCAATTCCTGCGGGAAAGACATACGCTGAAGTAATTGAAGAGGCATTAAAAGCATCTAAAAGTGTATTAGTATTATGGTCTTCAAATTCGATTACAAGTGACTGGGTAAAATTAGAGGCCAATGAAGGCCGAGAAAAAAAGGTGTTAATTCCTGTAAAAATTGAAGATGTTGACATTCCTTTTGCTTTCAAGAACATTCAAGCTGCTAATTTAATTAACTGGAATAGAGACCATCAACATCCTGATTTTAAAAAACTAATTCAAGATATTAATTCGATTATTGGTGTTAAAAACAAGCCTCAAGGTAATGTTAATATTATTCCAAACAATCTAAATAAGCCCAATTCAAAAAATAGATTATATACATCGAAACTAAAAAAATACTATATTCCTGTAGTTATTTTCGTTGCTTTAGGTGCTTTCGGTCTCAACTGGATGAGTAATAATAAAAGAGATAAAGCAGTCATTTTTTGGAATGATATTTCTTATCAAAATGATATTAGTTTATTTGAAACTTATAAAGAAAAATTTCCTAATGGAAAATATATAAAAGAAGCCGATTCTATTATCGAAGATCTCCTCTGGGCATCTTATAGCAAATTAAACGATAGTCTTAATGTTGTTAAATATATTACCAAGTATCCAAATGGCAGATTTGTTGCGGAAGCCCATAAAAAAATTGATTCCATTTATGAAATCAATAAAAAGGAATCCAAAAAGATCATTACATATGGAGATATTATTTATATCAGGAGCTTAGAAAATGATGCGCAAGCTGGTTATTTAAATGTTTATGAAGACGCTCAATGCGAAAGTAATTTATATAATGTTGTCGTAAGTCAGAATCGAAATCATTCTGGCAATTCAGGACAATGGAAAATTTTATCTGCTCAAGAGAAGGCCATTGGTTCAGCTGTTATTTCTTTCGATTGGATTTATCTTGTAAATATGTACAATGATGGTAATGGTGGATACCTTGATAAATGCGGACAGTTAGAATGTTATCACAACATCCCTAAATCACATGGTGTTTCAACATCTAATCCTAATTCAGTTCGAAGTACAGGTTTAACTAGCAAATGGAAAATTAAAGGGAGATTAGAAACTATAATTGTAAATAATGAAAAAGTCTTAAATAATAACGCAGCTATTAAAATAAATTCGCAAGTCATATTAGATTCTGGAGATACAGGTCATTTTCTTCAAATTTGTGGCGATATAGATCCTAAAAAGGATATTAATGATGCTAGTGCGTTTCCAAATTATGGAAATGTTGCCAGCGAAATATATTGGGAAATTGAAAAATAAGAACAGTAATTCAATAACAAAATGCAAGAAATCGAAATAAAAAAAGCAACTCAGAATGAATTGAAAATTATAGTCGATTTAATTGCGAAATTATTAATTGACTTTAATAACCGAAGTGGTAGTGATTTTATCGTAGATAGAGATAAATTAGAAACTGTAACTCAAACATTAATTACTCGACCTAATTTTGGAGCATTCATAGCTTATGATGTTAAGGATTCTCCTGTCGGATTAATAACTATTTCAGAAGCATTTGCGATATACAATGGAGGAGATTTTGGAGTCATTACAGAATTATATGTGGATAGAAATTCTAGATCTACTGGCATCGGAAAATTACTATTACAATCAGTTTTTAAGTTTTCAGAAGAAATGAATTGGTCCAAAATTGAAGTTGGAGCTCCTAATTCCGATGAATGGCCAAGAACTCTAAAGTTTTATCAAAACAATGGGTTTCATCAAAAAGGTCCAAAATTAAGAATTGACTTGAATTAAGTCATAAAAAAAGACAACTCTGATGAAAATAGGCAGAAGTTTACTTCATTTTTGCAAGTTTACCTTCCCATTTACTATCTATTAAAAATTTTCGATAATCTTGAATAGTCAACATATCTATAATGGCTTGTGTTTTGTCTTTTGCATTTTCGTAATAAGATTTGCAAATTTCATAACCAATCCAATATCCTAAATCTGGATAACTATCTTCTGAAGCTGTATTATAATTGGCTATCCAATTACTATATCGATCATAATACATGTCTTTTTTAAAGTCATTCCAAATTTTATGTTCCTTTCCTTGTGCCCAATCAAAGATTTTTTTATTTGCCGTATCTCCACTAATCAATTCACCAATAAAATCGGCCATACCTTCCTTAATAACATACCCAAGAGTAATAGTGTCATTTTTCAATCCATCTTGCTGAAAATGAATTAATTCGTGTGCAACGACATGCGGAAGGTATTTAGATTTATTTAGCAACAATTTATCCCCAAAATCGAGTTCATCTGTATTTACATTTTCTCCATCACTCATTTGATTTGTCCCAATAAGTAAACCCGAAGGAGAAACCGTTCCACCACTTGTAAATGCTCCAATTACAAAGTAAACATCAGGGAATTTTGCTTCAGAATATAATTCTTTGAAGTTCTTAAAACTTTGTCTAATGTCTTTTTTGTAATCATCAACTTTTAAAGTGTTGTTCCTAATTGATTTATACAGTTTTGGATGAGACTGGATGTGTTTTATAAAATAATCTATGGAACTTACTTTTGCACCCATATAATCCTCCATGCCTTCACTAGCTTTGTCAAAATATTTGCTTTTGTACACATCACGAATGTTTGTGGAATCTTTATTCACAAAATCATATGCTTCCCAAAAATGATGGATATCTTTCGTAATAATATTTGCTAATTCAGGATTACTATTTAAGGATTTTGATTCAGGTATCTTAGCTATTAATTTTTCCCATTTAGGATGATCATGCAGATTCTTTAAATCGTTATCGTTTAATAGATGAGATTTGTAGTTAAAGCCGTATTCTATTGCTTTTTCTAAATATATATATGAACTATCTATTTTGTTTTGTACAGCCAAACAGCATGCTGCATTATATGTAGCATTTAGTTTTTGGCTTTTGAAATCAGCTAATTCAATAATTTTTAAATATTTCTCTGTTGCCGATTTATAGTTTTGGGACCTATAATTATCATCTGCTTCTTGTTTAATTACAGAAATACTTTGTTTTTCTTGAGTATGAATTGTATTACATAAAAGAATAAGAATTGCCGAGCATACTATTTTTTTCATGAGATTAGTTTATATGAAGACTTCACAGAATTGAATTTGTTACATAAAATAACACCAACAACGTGTTTAGTGAATTACTAGTCAGATTATTACTCCGATAATTCTACAGATTTCCATAAAGGTTCGTTTTCTTTTACTATTTTAGACCTAGCCAACGTATCTAAGCCATTCTCAAATACTTTGGCAGTCATTTAAATAGCAAATAATGAGAAAAACATGGAGAAATGGGGTATTATTTCTTGTCGCAATTCCTAGCTTATTTTTCTGTTGTCAGCAAAATCAAGACAATATTAAATTGACAGAAAAGCTTGTTGAAGCACCAAAAGAAAATATCCTGAATATTAAGTAATTAGAAATTAAAGCTTTGAATAACAACGTCCATAAATATAATCTAACAAGTTGTGTTCAATTTTAAAAGTCAAATTATCAATTGAAAGACATGAACAATATCAATATTGTAAATAGGGAATTGACCTCTGAAGAAATTGAACTTGTGAACTCTGGGTTTGATAACCTTTCACTTGAAGAAGGCATAGCACTAGAAAGCACGGAGAGAATAAGCTTTGTAGCATTAATAGGTAGCACTCTAATAGGTTGCTCATCAGGTTTGGCTCATAAGAATGGAGAAAAATATTCAGGTTGGTTCTATCTTACTGATTTATTTGTTGAGAAGAAATTTCGTGACCAAGGCTTAGGCTCTGTCCTTCTAACAGAATTAGAAGATAAGATTAGTACCATAGGTGTGCAAAACATCTGGCTCTGGACCTCAGGACCTCCTACCTTAAGATTCTACGACAGACATGGATACACACAATTTACAGAAATGGAAAACTGGTATTCCGACGGAAGTAGTCGAGTCGGTCTAAGAAAAAAAATAAGGGAGAACAACTTAGGAGAATAACGTTCGTTGTAAAGTGCAATAAAACAACGTGTACGATACTAATCGACTTAAAGTTCGTTTATAGACAGTTAAGATTATTATCATATAAAAAAGCTATTTATAAGTTTTTAATGTCAGCAATGGTTTGTTTTAACCTATGTATCAATTCATAAATTTCGTCTTCGTTATATGATGCAAAACCAATTCTAATATGATTGTGTCCTAAATTTGCATTATCGTAACGTTGCCAGTCACCTATTTCTAATTTATATGTTCTTGCAACTTCAGAAACCGTTGCCCAAGAATAATTAGAGTTTAACTTCGTCCATACAGCCATGCCGCCTTTCGGAATTTCGAACTGAAAAACACCATCGAATTCATTTTTTAATAGTGCACAAAACAAATCACGTCGTTGCTTGTAAATTTTCATCACTTTTCGAATATGCCTGTCTAAATCTCCAGATTTAATAAAATCAGCAAATGTTAATTCTAATAAGGCATCCCCTTGCCTATCTACAAAGCCTCTTAATTTAGCAGCTTCGTCTAAAAACTCCCTTGAAGCAATTAAATAACCTATTCTGTAAACGGGAGCAACAGATTTACAAACTGAACCAATATAAATAACATTCCCGTTTAAATCATGACTTGCCAATGGCAATATTGGTGCATGATTATAGTTAAAATCGTAATCATAATCATCTTCAATTATTGCAAAATTATACTGTTTAGCAAGGTTTAAAAGGTGGATTCTTCTTTTTGCAGAAAGTGTAACCGTAGTAGGATGATGATGATGTGTTGTCACATAAACTGCCTTAATTTGTTTTAGTTTACAAAGTTTTTCAATATCATCGGTTACAATGCCATCTTCATCTACTAATACGCGTTCAATTCTTGATTTTTGGTATAGAAAAGTTGAATCGGCTGAATCATAATTAGTGTTTCCAACTACTATAATATCCTCCTCTTGAAGTAATAGTTGAGAGGACAACCAAATTCCCATTTGACTTCCTCGTGTAATCAAGACATTATCTTTTGTGATATGTAAACCTCTAGTCGTATTTAAATAATCAACTAATACTTCACGTAGTGTTTCATTTCCATAGGTTGAGCCGTAAGACAAATGCTTTGTAATCATTTTCTTTGCTGAAATTCGTCTGTAGGTTCTTGCTATTTCATCTGTAGGCGTTAATCTTCCATCTGAAGTACCATCATTCAAATACATAAAATCATCGTCTTTTTTAGCAGGTTTTTCAGATAATACAGAATTCTTATAAAATGAAAAACCAGCACGTTCTCTTAAGCCATCTGTTGCAGAATTAGATAGTTTTTGTTGTTGTAACACAGGCAAACTACTAGGTACAAAAGTTCCTTTTTTGGGAATACTTTCTATCCATCCTTGTAGCAACAACTCTTCATAACAAGCTACAATTGTTTTCCTATGAACATTTAACTCTTCTGCCAAAGTTCTGCTACCAGGCAGTTTGGTATTTGGAGCTAAAGTTTGATTCTTAATCAATTGAATTATCTGATTGGCCAATTGTAAATATAACGACTGATTACATTGTCTATCAAATTGAATACTCGTTTTAAATGGAAACATCTGGACTACTTTGTATTTCTATTCTGGATTATTATAATAGTCCATAAATATAGT
Organism: Psychroserpens sp.; assembly: GCF_034670085.1. GTDB lineage: Bacteria > Bacteroidota > Bacteroidia > Flavobacteriales > Flavobacteriaceae > Psychroserpens. Next base: position 41,919 of record NZ_JAXMOD010000009.1, read on the forward strand.
ATTTTTGATATAGAAATGTAGAATAATTGAAATATTTAGAATTACAACTCTGAAATTTTAAGGGCTTCTAATTAAGTTTCATTAATAAGTTAAATACACCTATTTAAGGATGATGGAGTTCAAGCCACACAATATTGAGTTTGCAAAAGAATTTGCGACAATGAAAAATGTTCCTGAAATACTCAACAATGGATATGATAAAACACCAAATCCTTATACCGAAAAAGATGCTCTTAAATTTATAAATCAAGAAATTGGAAAACACCCAGAAGAACGATTTCTTATTTATTGGAATGATGAAATTGCAGGCGAAATAGGAATAACCTTAAAGAAAGATGTATTTCGACTAAATGCTGAAATTGGATATTTTATTTCTAAAACATATTGGGGAAAAGGGTTGGCCACTCAAGCTGTAAAAAAAATGACAGCATATACATTTAAACATTTTGATGTCATTAGACTAGTAGCTGGAGTTTTTGATTTTAATAAATCTTCAATGAAAGTTTTAGAGAAAAACGGGTATTATTTAGAAAGTATTCGGAAAAATGCTGTTATTAAAAATGGAAAAATTATTGACGATTATATATGGGTAAAATTAAAAGAGTAGTAACCAAAATACATAAAATAGCTAAAATATGTTAGAAATAAGACCTAATTGTGAACACTGTAACAAAGACTTGCCAAACACGTCTACCGAGGCAATGATCTGTTCTTTTGAATGCACATATTGTAAAGAATGCGCCCTAAATATCTTTGAAAACGTATGTCCAAGTTGTTCAGGGAACTTTGTTGACCGTCCGATTAGACCCCAAAAAGAAATTGAAAAATATTCTGCATCTACTAAACAACTATTTAAACCAAAAGATTTAGAAAAAGCTAAAGTAAATACGGATAGATTTAAAAATATTCCTCCAGAAAAACGATAAATATGAGTCCATTTTTAATTGATAGTATAGGTTACGGAGCATTGGTCATCAACTTATATTCAATGTCTACCAAAGGCGAATATAAACTAAGACTAATTTCACTAATTGCTAATGTATGTTACATTTTTTACGGCACCTTAATTAGTGCTACTCCTGTAATTGTAGGATGTTCGATTGCTGTGCTACTCCATGGTTATCATATCAGAAGATTGAGAATAAAAAAGAATAGCAATGGTTAAAATAAAAAAAGGAAAAGAATCAGATTCAGAAGTTTTGGCTCTTTTAGGGCGAATAACATATGTGGAATCTCATGGTCATTTTATTTCCGACAAGAATGATTTATCTCATTACATTAACGACGCTTTTTCAGTGTCGAAGACAAAACAGGATCTCAATAATCCGAAGAACTTATTTTATATCCTTTATGTAGACGATTTGCCTATTGGTTATGCGAAACTAATTTTAAACGAAAAAAACGAAAATGTAGCATCACTCAACAATTGTCTGTTAGATAAAATCTATATCTTAAATGAATTTATTCCCTTAAAAATTGGTCAACAATTTCTAAATTATCTTGAAGATAAGTCCAAAGAATTACAACTTGATACCATGTGGCTTTCTGTGTATGTTAAAAATAAAAGAGCCATTAGATTTTATGAAAGAAATGAATTTATAAATGTAGGTGACATAAATTTTCTAGTCAATGGAAAAAACTATGAAAATATAGTGTTTTCGAAACTGTTATAATCATGAAAGCGTACTCAAAATCAAAATTAAACAGAATAAAGCGTGGTCAAATTAGAGCCTCATACGATGTTGAAAAAATCAATTCTATCTTAGATGCAGGATTTATTGGCTTTGTTAGTTATATATATCAAGGAAAAGCGATCTCATTGCCTATGGCTTATGGAAGAAAAGACAACAAAATATATTTGCATGGCTCACAAGCCAATAGAATGTTACTTACTTTATTAGAAGCCAAAGAATTAAGCATGACAGTGATGCATTTAGATGCCTTGGTTTTAGCACGTTCTGGTTTGCATCATTCTGTAAACTATCGTTCTGCAACTATATTTGGATCTATTAAAAACTTAGAAGACTCAAAAGAAAAAGAATCAGCTCTTTACTGTTTTATGGAACATATGATGAAAGGTCGATGGAACAACATTAGAGCAATGCATCAATTGGAATTAGACAGAACGTTAGTTGTAGAAATGACCATCGAAACTGCTTCTGCTAAAATAAGAGATGTTGGTGTAGCAGACGAACCTGAAGATTACGATGTAGATGTTTGGGCTGGAATAATTCCTTTGAAGCAAATTGCAGAATACCCTATACCAGATAAAGGCCTACCACAGAAAATGGAAATTCCGGATCACATTTTAGATTATTATCAACAACATCAGATGTAAAATGAACGAAATGTTAGAATTTAGAGACCTAATGCAAACAGACTGGGACACTGTTTCCAAAATTTATCAAGAAGGTTTAGATACAGGAAACGCAACGTTTGAAACCAATTGTCCTGATTGGAAAGATTGGGATTTTGGTCATATAAAACAATGCAGAATAATTGCCGAAATTAATAATAAAATAGTGGGTTGGGCAGCATTGTCACCAGTGTCATCACGTTGTGTTTACGGAGGTGTTGCAGAAGTAAGTGTATATGTTGCTTCAAAATTTTCAGGTCAAAAAATTGGTACTACACTCTTAAAAACCCTAATTTCAGAAAGTGAAAAACAAGGAATTTGGACCTTACAAGCTGGTATTTTTCCAGAAAATATAGGTAGCATTAAAATTCACAAACAACTAGGATTTAGAGAAGTTGGTTATCGAGAAAGAATTGGAAAAATGTATGGTGTATGGCGCGACACAGTTCTTTTAGAAAAAAGAAGCGAAATTGTAGGAACTAATTAATGATAAAAATCAATAGGTTTTGAAGAACAAAATAGAACATGATTATAAAGTTGGAGATTTAATTTATGATGCTAACATTTATGATGGCATGAATTCCAATATTAATGATTTAGAATTTTACAAACGATGGTTACCCAAAAACAAAAATGCTCGTATCCTTGAACTGTGCTGTGGCACAGGAAGGCTTACGATTCCTATTGCCAAGGAAGGTGTTAATATTTGCGGAGTAGATTTCACACCTTCAATGCTTGACCAGGCCAAACTAAAAGCGTCAGAAGAAGGTTTAGAAATTGAATTTATTCAAGCCGATATTAGAACTTTAAATTTACCCGAAAAATATGATCTAATATGTATTCCATTTAATTCCATTCATCATTTATATACTAATGACGATGTCTTTAAAGTCTTACATGTTATTAAAAAACATCTTAACGATGGTGGTTCATTTCTGTTCGATTGTTTTAATCCAAATATTCAACTTATAGTCGAAAGTGAAAAAGAAATAAAACAAATTGATGAATATACCACCAACGATGGTAGAGAAATAGTGATCAAACAAATGATGCGTTATGAAAACAAAACTCAGGTTAATCGCATAGAATGGCATTACTATATAAACGGAAAGTTTGATTCGGTTCAAAATTTAGATATGAGACTATTTTTTCCTCAAGAATTAGATGCATACCTAGAAAGTAATGGCTTTCATATTATAAACAAGTTTGGTGGATTTGACGAAGAACCATTTAATGACAATTCGGAAAAACAAATATTTGTATGTCAATAGGCAGTACATGTTAGATACAGAAATTGAAATTCTATATTGAAAATTATAAGGAATTCTCTGAGTTTCATTTTCTTTTGCTAATTTAGTTGTAAAACCAAAACAACATGACATAAACGTGTATGTTGTGAACAACTTTAAATAGCATGAAATTATCTTCTAGAGCTAATAAAACTTACAGTCAAATAGACAAGCAAACAACCAAATTAGGCGACTTGAGGCGAATGGCTAAAGACCTCAAAAAAGATCATGAATTAGCAATGGAATTATGGTCTACTGGAGAATTTTTACCAAGACAATTGGCTATTCTAATTATGGATAAAAAATTGCTTAATCAGGAAACTATAGACATACTTGATACAGATATCCAAAATCATGATTTTGAGGAACGCAATCAACTGATAGATTGGTTAATGGCCAATCAACTATCCAAAGATAAAAAATCAATAACTCTTATTGAATCATGGGAAAATAGCCCTTCTGCTTTACAAAGGAGAATATTCTGGTATTACCAAGCAAGATTAAGGTGGATGGGCAATACAAACCATTCAAATACTGAAGAACTCTTAAAATCAATCGAAAACAAGATTCTTCACGAACAGCCAGAAGTACAATGGGCTATGAACTATACGGCTGGTCAAATAGGCAAATGGCAAGAAGAATATCGTTCAAGATGTATCTCTATAGGAGAAAATACGTGTCTTTATAAGGATGAAATTGTTCATAAAGGATGTACGCCTAGCTATTTACCTGAATTTATTAGAATTGAAGTTGATAAATTGAAATCATAAATTTATAGATTTTCGTATTGATTCTTATTCTTTTGCTAACTTAGTTCCTACCAACCTTGCTAAAATTAAACAAACTTGTTTGTCAATTAACAGAAACTCGGAATATGAAACTATCAGGACAATCCATTCGGACTTTTATTGGTTCTAAACACTATACTATTTCTAGAAATTTTTATAAAGATTTGGGATTTGAAGAAATAATTATTTCAGAAAACATGTCTTACTTCCAAATTGGTAAATTTGGATTTTATTTACAGGATGCCTATGTAAAGGATTGGATAGATAATTCTATGATTTTCTTCGAAGTAGACCATTTAGAAAGTACTTTAGAATACATTCAAAGTTTAAAACTGACTGAAACTTATGAGAATGTTAGATTATCAAAAATAGTACAAAACATTTGGGGAGATGAGTTTTTTCTTCACGATCCTAGTGGGATTTTATGGCATTTCGGTACATTCAAAGAGCACTAAAATCTAAAAACAACCAACTATAAATCGCAAAATTATAATTCTATGAAACAGTTACAAATTTTAGCTAGCATTATCCTATTTAGTGCTGTCACCTCACCTCTATTTGCGCAGCAGGACAGTTTTATCGAGGATTATTTAGAGCGATTTGAAAATTCTCGCAAATATTTAATTCTTGTCGCAGAAACAATGCCAGAGGATAAATATAACTTTAAAGCTTCTCCAGAGTCCTTAAGTTTTGCCGAAAATTTAATGCACATTGGGTTTGCAATAGATTGGCATAGTCAGTCATTATTAGGTGGTCGAGAATCAAGAGAATGGAAAACGGATACAATATATAAGGTTGCCAGTAAATCTAAGAAAGACATGATTGCAACCATTGATAACACTTTTGACGAAGCCATTGAACTAATCAAAACATTCGATGCAACTCATTTTGATGACGAGTTAGACTATTTTGGCTTGACTCGAACTAAACGACAAATCTTCTTATTACTAGCTGATCACGTGACTCACCACAGAGGTCAAATGCTTGTTTATATGAGACTAAACGGACTTGTTCCGCCTAGATATGTGTTATTCCAATAAATCAATCTAAAATATATAAAAGACGTCTTGAGCTAACAACTTAAAACGTATTGCCGCAGATTTTCTATCGGAAAATCCTCACGCTTTCGCTATCTTTGGTTCAAACAGAATTAGAATCTATTTATCCTTGAAAAAAATAATTATAGCCAAAACCAAAATGAAAAAAACACTTCTTTCCACAATATTTTTAGGGTTTTTATTGATCTCATGTAATTATGATGCAGATGATAAATTGATTGTTGATGAGGACAATCAAGAAACAGAAGACTATCAATTTCTTTCACCTGAAGGGATTGTTTACTATACAGGTTTAAGTGATTGCACGGGTTCTGGTGACTACAATTTTGATGGAAATAGAGTTTTAGAGGATTTATTAATTCCTGATAACTTACCTCAAACCTATGATTTATCGCAATATTTACCTCCAATTGGAGATCAAGGTCAGCAAGGTTCCTGTGTGCATTGGGCTACAACGTATTATTTGAAATCATTTCAGGAACGAATAGAATCTGGCTTATCTTATAATGATTCAAGAATTATGAGTCCAGCTTACACCTATAATCAAGTCACTCAAGGTATTTGTGAAGGTACAGCCTTAACTAGTGCGTTATCTATATTAACAGTAAAAGGAACAACTTCAATTGCATCATTTCCTTATTTTGATAATACATGTAATTTACAACCAACACAAACACAAGATTTAGAAGCTGAAGCTAATAAAATTAGTGACTATAAATATCTTAGCGGTCAAAATATGGTTTCAGAAATGAAGGCCTTAATTATTGAACAAACACCAATATTAATAGCAGCATTTTTATCTTCAGAGTTTGGAAAAACTGATGAATTAGGTTTAACTGCGTATAGAGATCATGCTGTAGATTTTAGCCAAGAAGGCGGATGTCATGCCATGCTAGTTACTGGTTATTCCGACACTTATAATGCATTCAAAGTTGTAAATTCTTGGGGAGAAGATTGGGGAGAAAATGGGTTCATTTGGATTGACTATGCTGCATTCGATAATGTACTAGATGATACTGCAGAATTTAGAGTAATAAACAGTGCGATTGTTGCATATGATTTATAGAAATAAAAAGACCTTATAATGTTCAAAATTTCAAAATTAAATCCAATAAAATCCAAAATATTTGAGTTCCTAACTAATAGTTTTAAAAATTCAAAAAGAATACCAGAAAACCTGCATGAAAAACCGGAATTGAAAGTTTTAATTTCAAGACCAAATCATAGACTTGGAAATCAACTTTTAATATCGCCTTTGATTCAAGAAATTTGTAACCAATATCCAAACAGTAAAATAGATTTAGTGGTTAATGGCGGTCTTTCAAATATCTTATTTTCGGAGTATAAAAATGTTAACAGAATAATTAATCTTCCAAAAAAACCATTTAATAACCTATTAAAATATATTACGCAATCTATAAAAGTTATATCAAATAATTATGACATTGCGATTGCAGCTTGTGAAGACTCTAATTCAAGTAAAATCTTTGTTAAGCTGTCAAGGGCGACATTGAAAATTTACGATTCAGGCTCCGAAAACTTGAATAAACCAATTCATATTGCAAAATATCCCGTCTATAATTTTAATACCGTTTTGCGACCTTCGGTAAGTTTAAAAACCTATGAATATCCAAAACTATCAATCAATTTAACAACCCAAGAAATAGAAAAAGGAAAGCAAATCATTGATATTTTTTTTAAAAATGACAAAAAAACCATTTGTATTTTCACATTTGCAACAAGAGACAAATGCTATTCTAAAGAATGGTGGGCAGATTTCTACAAGAAACTAAAAATGGAATTTAGTGCTTTTAATATTTTAGAAATCCTTCCTATGGAAAATGTATCACAAATCGATTTTGAGTGCACCTCCTATTATAGCAAAGACCTTCGAGAAATAGCCTCAGTAATTGAAAACTCCATTGTTTTTATTGGCGCAGATAGTGGCATGATGCATTTGGCAGCGGCAACAAATACGACTACTTTAGGATTATTTAATGTTACTAATCCTAAAATATACGAGCCTTATAGTTTAAAAAATGAAGCGATTGATACCAATACTATAGAAATAAATAGTATTATTAATAAAATTCGAAATTCAGTGTTTTAGAAATAAACACAACACTACGAGTGCATTTGATGAATACTTTAATTAAACATTTTATAGAACAACTAATTGATGTCCAAAAAGGAAACTTATGGATAGGAAGCACATATTCAAGCAAATTAAATCAAATTGAAAATAATTTAGTTTTTAGCAGTCCAATAAAGGAACTACACAGTATTGCCGAGATTATTTCTCATTTAACCTTATGGAGAAAGGAAGCCATATTAAAAATTAAAACTGGCAAAGGCAGTAAAACTGATGACTGTGAAGAAAACTGGCTTTCAAATGACAAATTGAAAGTAAAGGGTTGGACGTGCTTAAAATCAGAATATGATAAAAGTCTGACCGAATTAATAGAGTTACTCAAAGAGAAAAATGATGATTTTCTTAATGAAACCTATTATGATACCGATTTTAAAGGAACTTATACATACCACTTTTTAATAAACGGGATGCTTCATCATGATTTGTATCATTTAGGTCAATTAGGAATTGTTATTAAATTTTTGAAAAAAAAAGCATAATTAAATTGAAAAAAGATTACATTTTTAAATCTGAACGCCTTGGTTTCCGTAATTGGAACGACTCTGACTTGGATGAATTTGCAAACCTAAATGCCGATTTAGACGTTATGGAATATTTCCCAAAACCATTAACGAGAACTGAAACATCTGACTTTATTAAACGATTGCGAACACATTATGAAACATTTGGTTATAGTTACTTTGCTACTGACATCATAGAAACTGGTGAATTAATTGGGTTTATCGGGTTGGCATATCAAGAATATAAAACCGAATTTACACCTGCTACAGACATTGGTTGGCGATTGAAAAAAAGTGCTTGGGGAAATGGTTATGCTACCGAAGGCGCTAAAAAATGCTTAGAATTTGCATTTAAAAATTTGAATATAGAGAGTGTCATTTCTGTATTTACCGAGAAAAATATCAAATCTGAAAGTATCATGAAAAAAATTGGAATGGTAAAAATTGGGACATTCAACCATCCAAAATTAAAAGCATTTCCGCAATACGAAAAATGTATTTGCTACAAAATTGATAAAGATTCTTGGCTAAAACTGACTTAATTTATGGCTTACATAATACATTTACTTTTCATAATTTAGTTCCGAAATAAAAACTATATGTCAACATACGATTGTGTCATCCTTACTGAGCAACGCTATCTTAATGATTCAAAAACAGATGCCTACAAACACAATGTCTATTTTGAAGACAGATTGGTTTATCACGCTCTAGAAGAACTCGGACTCAAAACCTTGCGACTCGCTTGGGACGACATGTTTTTTGATTGGTCTACTACAAAATCGATATTATTCAGAACCACATGGGATTATTTTGATCGCTTTGATGAATTTTCAGAATGGCTAGAAAAGGTGTCAAAACAAACCAAATTATTAAATTCTGAATCCCTAATTCGCTGGAATATAGACAAACATTACCTCTTAGATTTAGAGAAAAATGGTGTTCATATTGCCGAAAGTCATTTCATAGAACAACATGCAAAAGTAACTTTAGAACAACTTCACGATATTTTAAATTGGAAAGAAACCGTTCTAAAACCATGCATTTCAGGTGCTGCGAGACATACTTATAAATTGAATCTTGAAAATTTACAAGAGCATGAAACCATATTTCAAGAATTAATTACCAATGAAGCCATGATGCTGCAACCTTTTCAAAATAATATTGTGAGTAAAGGCGAAATTTCAATGATGGTGTTTAACGGGCAATTTACACATGCAATTCTTAAAAAGGCAAAAGCAGGAGATTTTAGAGTTCAAGATGATTTCGGTGGAAGCGTTCACGACTACGCTCCTACTGATGAGGAAATTGAATTTGCAGAATCTTGTGTAAACGCTTGTAAAGAACTTCCAATTTATGCTAGAGTCGATATTTTTGAAGATAATAATACTAATATTGCACTTTCAGAACTAGAACTTATTGAACCCGAACTTTGGTTTAGACACCATCCTGAAGCTGCAAAAATTCTAGCAAAAGCCATAAAAGATACCTTAGATAATGAACATTAAACGCATTTTAAAAATTTGTGGTGGATTAATAATTTTCTTCACCTTACCGACACTACTTTTATTCGGATTTATGTATTTCAAATACAACGAAGAATTGCCAGTAGGAACACAAGGTAAAGCTGCCGACAGTCTAGCCACAAAAATGCTTGATGTTTTAAATCATGATGCCTATAACGCCACAGATTATATCGAATTTACATTCAAAAAACGTCATCATTTTAAATGGAACAAAGCCGAAAATACATGCGAAGTCTATTGGAAAAACATTAAAGTAAACTTAGATGTCATTAATCATAATAATTCTAAAGTCTATATTGACGAATTGGCTTATAATCAAGCTGATGTGCATGAATACATTCATAAAGCAGAAAGCTATTTCAATAACGATACCTTTTGGTTGGTTGCACCTTACAAAGTATTTGACAAAGGTGTCGTTCGAAAACTTGTAAAGACTAAAGATAATAAAGAGGCGCTTTTAGTAACCTATTCCTCAGGAGGCACAACGCCTGGAGATTCGTATTTATGGCATTTTGATGACAACGGAAAACCAAAAAGTTTTCAAATGTGGGTTGATATTTTACCTATTGATGGCTTAGAAGCAACTTGGACAGACTGGTCAACTACAGAAACTGAAGCACAATTACCAACCTTTCATAAACTCTTATTTTTAGGGTTAGAAATTGAAGACATTAAGACAAAATAGTCGGTAATTTAGTTGTTACGATGCTTCTCTTCTATCCATTTACTCATAAACTTTGTACTTTGCAAGGTATGATGTTGAAGCATTTGACCTATAAAATTTTCTTGTCTATGTGTTTTAAGTATTGATTTTACATCGTGTACAATCTGTACGAAATCAGTTTGAAAGTTTGAACGTTGAAAACGTTCATTAATCACTTTGAAGCCCTTTTCTTGAGAATCTTTCCAAATAGAATCATTGGTGTATAAAGCAACTGCTGAATTTACAAAATCAGCAATATCATCAGTAATAAATCCATTAGGATCTTGGTTGCCAAACATGCCTTCAGCAGCAATAGAACTCATGACACAAGGTGTTCCGTTTTGCATGGCATCAATCAATTTTCCTTTTAAACCAGCACCAAATTGTAAAGGTGCCAAACACACTTTCGCATATTGCATCACTTCTGAAACATCTTCTGCATAACCTTTAATTAAAAAACGTTCATTTTTATTATGCAACTGATTGACTTTCTGGGAAGCATAAGCGCCATAAATATGTAATTCAGCATTTGGAAACCGTTGTCCAAGCCTTGGCCAAATTGCATTTTTTAAGTATAAAATCGATTGGTAATTTGGTGGATGCAAAAAATTACCAATTGTCACAAAATGTTGTCGTTCAGAAAACTTAGGAAGGGCACTACTGTTGTCATTTAAAATTGGCTCTAATATAAAGGGTAAATAGTACAATAGCGACTCATCAACTTTAAAAACCTGAGTCAAAATATCAAGCTCAGCTTCAGATATAATCAGGCTTAAATCACATCTGTAAATACTTGCTATTTCACGTATAGCAATGTCATTAAACAGATATGAAGTATCAAATGTTTGCTCATCTTTGAAAGCTTGCTGGCGACCTTTTCGTAAGCAATGTAAATCTTCAGTATCAAGTAACCTCAAGGCATCTGGACAATGTTTTGCAACTCGCCAACCATATTGTTCTTCAGTCATAAACCGATCAAACAATACAACATCAGGTTGTAATTTTAGAATAAAATCATCAAAACTAGACTGATTAAGCTCAATCATTACGGGTTCAATTCCTAAAGATTTCAAATCAAAAGCATTGTCAGTTTTTGCGCATGCACTTGCAAACGTAATCGTATAACCTTCAGATTTAAAAGATGAAATCAGCTGCATCATTCTACTTCCAGCTGCAGAACTATGAGGTTCTGGCCAAACAAAGCCTAAAATGAGAAGAGATTTTTGCACAGAGTTATTAGCTAATGCTAGTCCTTAGAAAGTTGGTTAACATAGGTTGCTCTTACCCCTTTTGCCCAATCGATAATTGATGTTATTTGAGCATCAGTTAAATTTGCTTCAGAATGCGTCCAAGTATATGAATTTAATGGCATTTCTTTTTCTTCCACCATTTCAATCAATTCGTCTAGTTTATGGTCTTTCTTTTTTATGCTATATGAATCCCATTTAGACACATCAAAATGTCCTTTTCCATGTTTAATATGATCTGCCAACCAATAATTTACAGGTGTAATATTATTATACCATGGATATCGTGTAACATCACTGTGGCAATCGAAACACGAAGATTTCAAAATTTCAGTCACTTCAGGCGAAGGTTTAGTTTCAGCAATAAATGATTCAATTGATGCGTAATCGCCTTGGTTCTTTTCTGGGCCGAAGAATTGTGCCACAATAAACACAATAAGTAATGCTAAAAGTATCTTTTTTATGAGTTTCATTTTCGTTATTTTTGTATTGCTTAAAATTAAAAAAAAGGATTGACAACAGCACAACTTTACAATGAATTAAATTACGTCAACCATTCGCGTGAAAAACGTCTGCATTATGCCAATTTAGTAATTTCTCAACCTGAACTAATTCCCGAATTATTAGATATTCTATTTACAGTTGACGATAAGATTTCCTGTCGAGCTGCTTGGGTTTTTGAATTCATGTGTGGTTATAAGTTAGACGCAATTATCCCATTTTTAGATCGATTTACAGGAAGCATCCATAAAGTGCACTTAGATTCAGCTGTTAGACCAGTTGCCAAAGTTTGTGAATATTTAGTGACAGCGTTTTACTCAAAAACAGAGAATGCAATTCAAACAGCTTTAAAAACTGCACATATAGAAAAAATTGTTGAATCCTGTTTTGATTGGATGATTAATGACGAAAAAATTGCGCCTAAAGCTTATGCCATGAATACCTTGTTTTTATTAGGTAAAGACATTGATTGGATTCATCCGGAATTGGTTTTAATCCTTGAAAGAGATTATCAAATACAAAGTTCTGGTTTTAAAGCAAGAGCGCGACATATATTAAAAAAAGTTAAAAAGTAGTGTCATTCAGAATGAAGTGAAACAAAATGAAGAATCTGCTAAAAACAATGAGATTCCTCGCTTATTCGGAATGACAAATTAAGCATAAATAAATGGTTATGAATAAAGACAACAAAAAAGTTATCTATTGGCTCTTCACAGGTTGCGTGCTCATTTTTATCATGGTCATTGTAGGAGGCATTACGCGTTTAACCCATTCTGGATTATCAATTTCGAACTACAAACTAATTTCTGGAACCATTCCTCCAATGAATGACGTTGAATGGCAAGATGCTTTTGACTTGTATAAACAATACCCAGAATATCAAAAACTCAACACCCATTTTGATCTTCAAGATTTTAAAGACATTTACTTCTGGGAATGGATCCATCGTGTTATCGGTAGGTTTATTGGTGTCGTGTTTTTAATTCCGTTTTTATATTTCTTGGCTAAAAAACAACTTTCAAAATCTACTATTAAAAAATCTATTGTTTTACTCGTTTTAGGTGGTTTTCAAGGATTTTTAGGTTGGTATATGGTAAAAAGTGGTTTAGTTGACAATCCTGATGTAAGTCATTACAGATTAGCAATGCATTTAACAACAGCTTTTATAACGTTTGCATACACGTTTTGGGTGGCTTTAGATTTAATGTTTCCTAACAAAAAAGACATCGATAAAGGTGTTCGAAATATCATAAGATTTGGATTAGGAATACTAATTCTTCAAATTATTTATGGTGCTTTCGTGGCTGGATTAGATGCTGGTTTTATACATAATCATTGGCCAATGATGAGTGAAGGCAAGTTGATACATGAAACGGTTTACATCGAGCAAAATCCAATATATAAGAATTTTATAGAAGGAAAAAGTGGCGTGCAATTTGTACACCGAACTTTAGCCTATGTAGTAGTTGCTGTTATATTATTAATATGGTACAAAGCAAAACGATTAATACTCACTAGTAACCAATTATATGGTATAAATGCGTTATTAATTATGGTTGGAATTCAGTTTTTATTAGGTGTTTTAACCATTATTTACGCAGTGCCAGTTTGGTTAGGTGTCGTTCATCAAGTTGGAGCTTTTTTATTACTAACAGCAATGACATTTACTTTGCATCGTTTCAGTAAATAATTTACTTTTGCAAAATGATATACAGATTTAGAGCCATACTCGATAACGATACTAAAGAAGATGTGTTCCGTGATATAGAAATTCGCGAAACAGATTCACTTGAAGATTTACATAATGCCATCACACAATCGTTTGGGTTTGATGGTTTGCAAATGGCCTCTTTTTATATTAGTAATGAGGAATGGGATCAAGGTGAAGAAATTTCAATGTTTGATGTAAGTGAAGGCAATGCATCAGTTCGGTTGATGAATGAAACTGCTTTAAACGACGTGGTAAATAAATCACAAACAAAATTAATTTACGTTTATGACTTTATGAGCATGTGGACGTTTTTGGTAGAACTTGCTGAAATTGTCGATGAAGCCGAAGGTACCGATTATCCAAACCTCATGTTCGCTTTTGGACAAATTCCTGATACGGCTCCTGAAAAAACGTTTGAGGCTGAAAACTTTGATGATCTTGATGATGAATTTGAAGACGATTTAGACATTGACGATTACGATAACTTAGATTTCGACGAAAACTGGAATTAAATAAATCAATAATTGAATTTAATAATTAAGACGACATTGTAACAAAACAAACACAGTGTCGTCTTATTTTTATAATCAACCTTTACTGAATCTTTTTCAGTACAAAAATCAATCAAATTTGGAATCTATTCTAACCATTAATAATCTGACCAAAAAATTTGGCTACCTCACTGCTGTCAAAGATTTATCATTTACTATCAATAAAGGTAATGTCTATGGCATCTTAGGGCCAAATGGAAGCGGAAAATCTACAACACTTGGTATAGTTTTGAATGTCGTCAATAAAACAGAAGGAAATTTTCATTGGTTTGATGGCAATACAACAACACATGACGCATTAAAAAAAGTAGGTGCTATTATTGAGCGTCCTAACTTTTATCCTTATATGACTGCAGAACAGAATTTAAAACTAGTATGCAAAATAAAGGAAGTAGATCAAAGCAAAATAGCTGAAAAATTAGAAGTTGTTGGATTGTTAGATCGTAAAGATCATAAGTTTAGAACCTATTCATTAGGTATGAAACAACGTTTGGCTATTGCTTCTGCATTGTTAAACGATCCTGAAATTCTAATTCTTGATGAACCTACAAACGGACTTGATCCTCAAGGTATTCATCAAATTCGAGCGATTATTAAACAAATTGCTAGCAAAGGCACTACCATACTTTTAGCTTCTCACCTATTAGATGAAGTTGAGAAAGTTTGTACACACGTTGTTGTGTTGCGAAAAGGCGAGAAATTATATTCGGGTCGTGTTGATGAAATGATTTCAAGTCATGGCTTTTTTGAATTGAAAGCTGAAAAGCATGACGAATTGATTAAGGTTCTTGAAAATGATTCATCTTTTGGAACCATAAAATATGAAGGCCAATTAATTACTGCTTTCTTAAATGAACCAATGGATGCTCCAGCATTTAACAAACTCATGTTTGAAAAAGGCATCGTGTTATCTCATCTCGTAAAACGTAAAGAAAGTTTAGAAGAACAATTTTTACAACTTACAGATAATAACTAAAAACTTGCCCTGAGCGCAATCGAAGGGTCAATCAATCAAATAAAAAACCAACCCATCATGTTAAGACTTTTGCAACTAGAATTACAAAAATTATTACTCAATAGAGCGAGTAAAGTTTTGATATTTATATCCTTTGTATTGCCTTTTTTCGTTATTATTTTATCCTCGTTACGTATTGACTTTTTTGGGTTTTTCACATTAGAACTAGGTCATTACGGGCTTTTTAACTTTCCAATCGTTTGGCATATCACAACATTTTTTGCATCGCAGTTTAAATTCTTTTTTGCGATAGTCGTAGTGAGTATGATTGGTAACGAGTACAGCAACAAAACCATCAAACAGAATCTTATTGATGGACTTAGTAAAAAGGAATTCATATTATCTAAATTTTATACGATTGTTTTCTTTTCAGCCATTGCTACATTTTTAATCTTCATAATTTGCTTGCTTATTGGTTTATATTATTCAAGCATTATCGAAGCAAGTTTAATCTTTAGAGAAACAGAGTTTCTTCTAGCCTACTTTGTGAAATTAGTTGGTTTCTTCAGTTTGTGTTTGTTTTTAGGCATGTTAGTAAAACGATCAGCATTTGCTCTTGCATTTCTTTTTGTACTCTATATTTTAGAATGGATTATTTTCGGCTTAATTACATGGCAAGCTAATGCAGATATTGCTGAGAAAATTCAGAATTTCTTCCCATTAAAATCGATGTATAAACTTATTGATCAGCCATTCCAGAGAATTGCGATCTCTAAAGCACCTAACGGACAAGAATTTTTGTACGACTTTGCAGTGCATTGGTACGAAATTGCTATCGTTATGGGTTGGACTGCCCTTTTCATCTTTTTATCGTACAGATTATTAAAAAAGAGAGATTTGTAATATCTTTATACGTTCAGCTATATCATTACCATAGTTTTATGTTAAAGTTCTGCCTATTATCAAATTTTAGGTAGTAATTTTAGCCTAAAAGATGTTGTATTAATGTCAGCTGATGAAGTAAATTGCTATTGCTAAAATGAAAAAGAAACCCTATCTATTTTTAATGATACTGCTATGCAGTATATTCACCTATTCACAACAAGAAGCTTCTAATTGGTATTTTGGCCAAAATGCTGGTCTACGTTTTAATGCTGGTACAGGAGCTGTTACTGCTATAACTGACGGTCAAATTAATACGCTTGAAGGTTGTACATCTATTTCAGATTCAAGTGGAAATTTATTGTTTTATTCTGATGGTATAACCGTATGGAATGCAAATCATTTGCCCATGGCAAATGGAAATGTCGCCTTAGGAACTGGTCTTAAGGGTGACGATTCTAGTACCTCTTCTGGATTGATAGTACCAAAACCACAAGATGCTGATTACTATTATATTTTTACTGTTGATGAACCTCATCACGATAATACATCTGCTTTTCCTGGAAACTCTGCAAATGATGGTGTAAATGACGGACTCATGTATTCTTTGGTTGATATCACACTAAATGGAGGTTTAGGTGATGTAGATCCAGTGGAAAAAAACATTCCATTAATTACATATGACCCGACTGACCCATTGCAAGCTGAATATAAATGTTCAGAAAAAATTACTGCTGTAAAAGCTGATGACTGCTCGTCCTTTTGGGTGATTAGTCATTTTATTGATAAATTTTATGCCTTTAAAGTCACCGAAACAGGAGTCGATACAAACCCAGTAGTATCAACTGTTGGGCCTTCAGTGAATATTTCAGGTTATCGTAGAAATTCATTAGGCTATTTAAAAGCATCTCCTGATGGATCTAAATTAGCTGTAGCACACTTTGGGTTTTCTACAACACCAGGTGCAGATGCTGCAGGAGGCGTTTATCTGTTCGACTTTGATAATGACACAGGAATGGTTTCAAACTCGTTAGAGTTATTCAGTCCACAAAATAATGATAGTCCATATGGCATAGAATTCTCAGCAGAAAACAGAAAGGTCTATGCAACTGTCAATACAGGAGCTTCTGGAAATGGAGCAAGTAGTGTTTTGCAATGGGATTTGGAAGCTGCCGATATTCCAAATTCACAGCAAACTGTTCATACATCTAACGCTTTTAATGGAGGTGCCTTACAGTTAGGTATTGATAAACGAATTTATAGAGTACAATTTGATTTCACTAATGCAAGTTCAGGACAATATATTGGTGTCATTCAAAACCCAGAAGCCGATGGTCTCGCTGCAGGCTATAATGAAACTGGTGTCTTATTAGATATTAATGGTAATTCACAAAACACAGGTCGCATTGGCTTACCACCTTTTATTCAATCCTTATTCAATTCACAAATTGATATTATTCAGAATGGGATTAGCACCACCGAATTAAAACTCTGTTCTGGCGATAATTATACTTTACAAGCAGAAAACATTCCTGGTGCCGATTATGAATGGACAAAAGATGGATTACCTCTACCCGATTCTACATTTCAATTATTTGTTGATACACCTGGTTTCTACGAAGTTTTTATTGAACAGAATAATGGAGAATGTCCTATTGAAGGTGAAGCTGTTGTTGGCATTTTTGATATACCAACTGCTACTCAACCAGACAATATTGTTGTTTGTGATGAAACAGGGATTTCAAACTTTGATTTCACAACACAAGATGCGCAAATATTAGATATACAAAATCCACTTGAATATTCAGTTCGATATTTCACAAGTCAAGCAGACGCAGATTCGAACGTAAATGAAATTATTGGAACCTTCAGTAATACTGAGAGTCCTCAAACTATTTATGCAAGAGTAGAAAATGATAATAACCCTAATTGTCATGACATTACAACATTTACAATTGAAGTATTTATCACTCCTGAAATTGTAATGTTAAATGATGTTACGTTATGTGATACAGATTTTATGGGAAATAGTATGGACGGTTTTACAACCATAGATCTTTCAGAATTCAATCCTAGTATTTTAGGTTCTCAAGATGGTAGCCTTTATTCTATTTCTTATCATCCGACACAAATAGATGCAGATGACAATACCAATGCTCATCCAATTTCTTTTACAAATACTGTTGCTAATACAGAAGTCATCTTTGTAAGGATAGAAAACGATGCAAATACAACTTGCTTCTCTACAGGTTCATTTACCTTAACCGTTAATAATGCTCCTGAAGCCATAGACACAACCATAATTCAGTGTGATGAAGATGGTATTCCTGAAGGATTTACAACTTTTGACCTTAACCAAGTTTTTGATGACATAACAAATAGTGCTCCTAACAGAACCATAAATTTTTATGTGTCTTTGGCTGATTTAATAAATGATGAAGATGAACTTAATGCAGATGCATTTGACAATTATTTCAATCCTCATATAATTTATGCTCTAGTAACTGATACAAATACTGGTTGTGCTAATATAGCTAAAATCACGCTTCAAGCAAGTTCTACGTCTTCAGTAGATACCTTTTTACAGGCCTGTGACGATGATGGTACAGAAGATGGATTTGTCAATTTTAATCTTACTCAAACGGAAGCTGTAATTTTAAATGGATTACCAGCTGGTCTTGACCTTTCCTATTATGAAACTTATGAAGATGCGCTCTTAGAAGACAATCCCTTAGGTACAAGTTTTACTAATACCATTCCGTACAATCAAACTATATACGCTCGTGTTGAAAATGCTAATGAGTGTTTCGGAATTAGTGCAATAGAATTAACGGTTTTTGAATTGCCAAATATTGTCACACAAGAAGAGTTGTTGTATTGTTTGAATGACTTTCCGGAGACCATTACTTTAACAAGTGGTTTAATTGATGACATTCCTAATAATTATTATTATGATTGGTCTACAGGTGAAGATATGTTTGAAATTGAAGTTAATGAACCTGGTACTTATACAGTTCGAGTAACCAATACTGATGGTTGTTTTAAAGATAGAACTATTACCGTTTTACCTTCCGATATTGCTACAATAGAACACATTGAAATTACTGATGCGACGTCAAATAACATCATATCAGTATTTGTTTCTGGTGAAGGCATTTATGAATATGCATTAGATAATATTCTTGGGCCTTACCAAGAAAGTAATGTGTTTACTAATGTAGATTTTGGTTTTCATACGGTTTATGTAAGAGATATAGAAAACGATTGTGGTATTTCTGAAGAATTGGTTTCAGTCATAGGTTTTCCGAAATTTTTCACGCCAGATGGTGATGATTACAATCCATTTTGGCAAGTAAAAGGACTTTCTACACAATTTCAACCCAACACTCAAATCCTAATTTTTGATCGTTATGGAAAACTTTTAGCTGAAATAGATCCGCTTGGTCCAGGTTGGGATGGTACTTATAATGGAGCAGAAATGCCTTCTAGTGATTATTGGTTTTTTGTAACGCTTCAAGACGGAAGAGTCTTTAAAAGCCATTTTGCTTTAAAGCGCTAATAAATATTTATGTAAATTCACAAATGAAAACAATACAATATGAGGTATAGCAAATTTGTGATTTTTCTTATCATTTTAGCTTTACCATTGACCACCATTGGTCAAGATATTGAATTGTTTCAGCAATATAACGGCAGATATGACTACACGGCTATCGGAAACACCTTAAATATTGCGGAGAATGGTACAATTGCTCCATGTGAAATATTAACTGCGTCTTCAGCTACTCTAGCGTTAACTCCAAATCAAAACATTGTAGCCGCATATTTATATTGGGCAGGATCTGGAACTGGAGACTTTGATATTGAAGTTAATGGAATCCCATTAACAGCTGATAGAACCTTTAGTGACGCCTTAGACACGACAAGAGTCTTTTTCGCTGCTTTTGCAGATATTACATCCATTGTTCAGGATCAAGGTAGTACAACCTATACAATTTCTGAACTCGATCTTTCTGGAATAATTGATCCGTATTGTCCAACTGGAACTAATTTTGGTGGTTGGGCAATAACAGTAATTTATGAGGATGATATACTTCCCTTAAATCAATTAAATGTTTACGATGGCTTACAAAGTGTACCAACAAATTTATCTGTAACTCTCGATAACTTAAATGTTTTAGACAATGAAGGTGCAAAAATTGGTTTTGTTGCTTGGGAAGGTGATGCAGGAATAGCAGTAAATGAGCAACTTACTATAAATGGAAATCTAATTGGAAATCCTCCGTTAAATCCTTTCAATAACGCTTTTAATGGCACCAATAGTTTTACAGGAGCATCCAATTTATACAATATGGATATTGATGTCTATGATATTCAAAATAATATTGATATAGGAGATACCTCAGCAACCATTCAACTTACATCTGGTCAAGACTATGTCATGATTAATAATATAATTACAGTGCTTAATAGTCAACTTCCTGATGCAAGTATTATGCTAAATGATTTCATTATTAACTGTGGAGATAGACATATTGAAATTGAATACACGGTCTTTAATACCAATAGTACAGATCCATTACCATCAAATACTTTAATAGCGTTTTATGCAGATTCCGTTTTAATTGGTCAGGCAAGCACTCAAAATGACATACAAATAAATGACTTTGAAATTGGTATGGCTTCACTAACTATACCAGATACTGTTGGAGATTCATTTACATTATCACTTGTTGTTGATGATGATGGAACGGGAAATGGATTTGTAACAGAAATTATTGAAACTAATAATGACTATGAAACACCAATTGATTTATTAGTTATTCCTCCTTTAGAAATATTGCCAAGCACGCTATCATGTAATGAAGGTTTTAATTCTGCACAATTCAATCTTATTGAGGTTTTAAATGCAAATGGCATAACTACAACCAATAATGTTAGTTTTTATATCAGTCTTTCAGATTTAGAATTAAATACTAATGAAATTATAATTCCTGAGGACTATAATAATATTAGTAATCCGCAAACCATTTACGCTAGAGTAGACAATCCTCCTTGTTATGATGTATATGCGTTTGATGTTTTAGTTGAAAATTGTCCGCCTCATATACCAGATGGGTTTTCACCTAATGGTGATAATGCCAACGATTGGTTTAATATTCAAGGACTCTATAATATTTTTGAAAGACATGAGTTAAAAATATTCAATAGATATGGAACGCTCATTTTTGAAGGTAATAACGATAAACCATGGTTTGGATTGATTAATAGAGGTCTTAATAACCATGGAAAAATAGTTCCCGTTGGAACCTATTATTATGTCATAAATTTTAACGACCCAAACTATGAATCCTTAGTTGGTTGGGTATATGTGAACTACTAAAATGTTAAATTATGATGTTGTTTGTCGTATTTATTTGTCTTTTAACTTGATATCCTCTAATTTCATATTCAAATTACGCATCAAGTAAGCTTTTCCCTCACTTTTTTATAAATAACGAGTAACTACTAACTAATTAAGTATGGAAAGACATTTTACACGATTCAAATGCTACTCTAATTGTATTGTATTTAGTAAATTCATACTAGTTATATATGAGTGACATACGCCTCAATGTAAGTCCAATGCTATAAAACATCCCAGCGCCTAAAATCCTACTATATGATTTATGTAATGATCTACCTGTATATTTTCAAGCCTAAAGAACGTAAAATAATTATCAAAAAAGCGTCAGAAATTGTATTTCGAAAAAGCGCTAAATGTTAATGTTTTGTGTATTTCATCGTAAAAATTTGCATTTCGTCTAATTCGGTTCTATATTTCGCCAATATAAAATTAGAAAATTAGCCCAAAGTCCCAAACCTCATGGCTAACCACCATGAACTTAACCGCTTAATGATGAAAATTTTAAAACAATCCCTCGCAGTAGTATTCTGCATGCTTTATGGCCTATTTACTTATGGTCAACAAATAAGTATAGACAATACTTTTACTGAACAGCAACTTATTGAAAACAATTTAATACAAGGCTGTGTTGAAACCTCTAATATAAGTTCTGAAGTCAATGGCTCCGTAAATGGATTCAATAGCTTTGCTTACTTTGATCGCGCAGGCTCAAACTTCCCTTTTCAAAATGGTATAATGCTTTCTACTGGAAATCCACTTTCTGGAGGTAATACGCAAAACAATGCTATTTTAAATGAAGGAGGAACTGATTGGACGACAGATACAGATTTAGAATCTGCTTTAGGCATTTCAGGAACATTAAATGCGACGTCAATAGAATTCGATTTTATATCGGTTTCAAATCAAATTCAATTTAATTACATTTTAGCTTCCGAAGAATATTTTGGAAACTTCCCTTGTGAATACTCAGATGGTTTTGCTTTTCTTATTAAAGAAACAGGAACTAGTGATCCTTATACCAATATTGCACTAATTCCCGGAACGACTACTCCAGTGAATACTAACACCATACATGATGAAATTGTTGGGTTTTGTGCGCCTTCTAATGAACAGTTTTTTGAAGGTTATAATTTAGGTGACACCAACTATAATGGTCGTACAACTGTAATGACTGCAACTGCTATAATTTTACCAAATGTACAATACCATATCAAAATTGTTATTGCCGATCAAACGGATAAAAATTATGATTCTGCAGTATTTATTGAAGGCAATAGTTTTAGTGCTAATGTAGATCTTGGAGATGATATTCAAACTTGTGCTACTGATGTAACTTTAGATGGAAACATTGAAAATCCGCTAGCAGTTTATTCATGGTTGTTTAACAACGTGATAATTCCTGGTGAAAACCAACCAACTTTAAACGTTACTCAATCTGGAGATTATACGGTTTCAATAGAAATTCCTTTAACAAACTCTACATGTATTATAGAAGATACAGTAAACGTTTTGTTAAGCTCAACACAATCTGCAGATGCCATTTCAGATTATGAAATTTGTGATGATATAAGTGCCAACGGGATAGAAACATTTGACTTGACAACTAAAGACTCTGAAGCATTAGCCTCAGTGCCTTCATCTAGTTATAATGTGAGTTACCATTACACCGCAAATGAAGCATTAAATGGAACAAACCCTATAACGGGTCCAATTCAAAATACATCAAATCCGCAAACTATATTTGTCAAAATTGAAGACACTATAAATGGATGTTTGGCTTATCAAAATTTTGAATTAATTGTTAATCCGCTACCAAATATTACACCACCTACAATCTTAATTGTTTGTGATGACAATACTCCAGATGGAGTTACAACAATTGATTTATCTCAAAAAGATGATGAAATTACTGGAGGAAACTTTGATTTGATAGTCACCTATCATTTAACTCAAAATGATGCAGATAATGACACTAACGCTGTTCCATTACCTTATGTGAATACAAATATTACAGAAACCTTATTTGTTAATGTTACTGACGCCAATACAGGCTGTTCTGTCACCACAACCTTAGATATAGAAGTATTAGATAATCCTTCAATAAATACAGAACCACAATTGCTTGATGCATGTGATAGTGATCATGACGGATTTGCTTCTTTTGATTTAACATCTGTTATTGCTGATGTATTACAAGGTTTAACAGGTGTAAATGTAACATTTCATGAAACTCAAGAAGATGCAGATTTGGGCATCAATCCGATCGCAAATGCGTCAAATTATCAAAATATTGTTAGTGATGAACAAATAGTATTTATCAGAGTTGAAAATCAAGCATCAGGATGTGCAAGCATTACTCCTATTGAACTTCATACGAATCTGTTACTAACTGCTACCAACCTAAGAGATATTAACTTATGTGATATTGGAAATGATGGACAAGAAGAATTTGATTTAGCTGCAATTGCTGCAGCAATAATAGGCGATCTTGAGCTTATATTAGGATACGAAATAACCGTTGACTTTTATCTCACTGAAGATGATAGAGACAATCAAGTAAATGCAATAGATCCAACGCAACTTTTTCAATCATCATCAACACCTCTAACACTATATTTAGTTATTACTAGTCCAACGTGTCAAGAAGTTGACGAAATTGAAATTACAATAAACCCAATTATAGAGTTTGACTCCATTGGCTTAGTTACATTATGTGATACTGATCAAGATGGATTTACAGCAATTGATATGAGTCAGTTTGATGCTTTGGTTTCAGATAACCAACCTGACTATAGTGTGAGATATTTTGCAACAGAAGAAGATGCAGAGTCTAATTCTAATGCCTTACCAACTATTTATACAAACACATCTAATCCTCAAACAATTTTCACTAGAATTAGTTATGCTTTAACAGGCTGTGCTGATGTAAATTCTTTTGATATTGAAATATTACCAGCTCCAGAAAGTAATACGCCTTCAGATATTGTTATTTGTGATGCAGATCAAGATGGCATATCTCTAATTAATTTAAACAATAAGATTTCAGAAATTGTAACATCAATGACAAACAGGGTTGTTACATTTCATAACTCTCAAAATGATGCTGACGACGACTTAAATAATATTATAGGAACGTCAGCGTATTTGGCTAGTACAGAAACGCTATTTGTTAGAATAGAAAATGCAATGACAGGCTGTTACTCAACACAGAGTTTTGAAGTTATAGTTAATACATTACCTGTAGTTAATAATATTAATCTTTACAAATTCTGTGAACTTGGTGATGATGGTCTAGGTGAATTCATATTTTCATCTCAAGATTTAGAAATATTGAATGGTCAAACTGGAAAAGAAGTGTTTTACTATGAAACAGCTTTAGATGCAGAAAACAATACAAATCCAATAGATAAGGATAATATTTATGTGAATATATCAAATCCGCAAACCATTTTTGTTAGGGTTGAAAACTTTACAGACCCAAACTGTTATGCCACATCATCTTTTCCTATAGAAGTAGGAACGAACCCTGAATTTAATGAACCTACAGACATTTTTATTTGTGATGATATTACAAACGATGGCAGTGTTGAATTTGATTTTAATGTGCAACTAGCTGAAATAACTCAAGGTTTAACAAATATTGAAGACGTTAGTTTTCAC
Source organism: Psychroserpens sp. (assembly GCF_034670085.1). Classification (GTDB taxonomy): domain Bacteria; phylum Bacteroidota; class Bacteroidia; order Flavobacteriales; family Flavobacteriaceae; genus Psychroserpens. The sequence goes on from NZ_JAXMOD010000009.1 coordinate 67,205, forward strand.
ACCTCACAAATCCATGCCGAAAATAATACCAATGCATTACCATTAAATTACAGCAATACTGTTAATCCGCAACAAATCTATGTAAGAATTAATAACGGAACTATTTGTGAATCTTACACATCGTTTGTTCTTAATGTAATAGCAGCACCAGACGTCAATGAACCACAAACCTTAGTGCAATGTGATGATGATTATGATGGTATTGTAACATTTGATTTAACACTTTCAGAATTTGACATCTTAGATGTCAGACAAGATAATATTGTTATTACATATCATGAAACTCTAGAGGATTCGTTTTTACAAACGAATAACATTGTCAATCCAGATAATTACACCAATCTAACAAATCCGCAAACGGTTTATGTTCGTGTAACCAATTCAATTTCAGATTGCTTTGTGTCACTTCCCTTAGAACTTGATGTGAACTTACCGCCTGCTATTAATGAAATTTCTAGTTATGAAATTTGTGATAATGATTCAGGCACTACCGATTTAACTGAAATTAATTCAGTAATCCTAGAACAAAGTGCCAATGTGTTACTGAACTATTATCCTACATTACAAGATGCACAGGACCAAACTAATGCATTAAATACAGATTATAGTTACCAAAGTACTAGTGATACTATTTTTGTTCGTGTAGAATTTTCAACAACTCATTGCTTTTATATCCATGAATTTAGCCTTCTGGTAAATCCAGCACCTATGGCCAATCAACCTAACGATTTAGTAAGTTGTGATGATGATTATGATGGCTTTTTCGAATTTGACCTCAGCCAACAAAATACAGATGTACTTGGTGGCCAAAATGCAGCAAACTTCAGTGTAAGTTACTATGATGATAATTTGCTAGCTGAAGAAGCAGAAGATGAATTACCCGCTCTATATGATGCGATGGATGGACAAACTATTTATGTTCGTGTTGAAAATAATAGTACTGGATGTTATTCAATTACACAGTTTACAACGATTGTAAATCCAAAACCTATTATTGATATTGATGATCAGGTTATCTGTTTGAATAATTTACCACTAATTGTTAGTGCTAATACCAATCAAACTGGAGACCTTTACCTTTGGTCAACAAATGAAACGACTCCAGAAATTGAAATTACTGAAATTGGCACCTACTCTGTAACCGTCACCACTAGTTTTGGTTGTGAAACTACTAGAGTATTCAATGTATCCGAATCTGAAACAGCAACTATAGAATTAACTGAAACTGTAGACTTTTCAGATCCAAATAATATTACGGTAACCATTAGTGGTATTGGTAATTACTCTTATCAATTAGATGATGATGAACCTCAACTTTCAAACGTATTTCAGAATGTGAGTATTGGATATCATACGCTTACTATTATAGATTTAAATGGTTGTGCAGAAGTCACTAAAGAAATAGTGGTTATTGACGCACCAAAATTTATGACACCTAATAATGATGGTTATTTTGATACCTGGCATATTACTGGTGTTGAAACCTTACCTGGAACAATTATCTATATTTTTGATCGCTACGGGAAGTTATTAACACAACTATCCTCATCTTCAGAGGGTTGGGATGGTAGATATAATGGCAATTTAATGCCAGCTAACGACTATTGGTTTTTAGCTAAAGTGAGAAAAGGAAATATTGCATTTGATGTCAAAGGCCATTTTGCTTTAAGGTTATAAAATGGTTGACTAACAAAATTGCATTTTATCTGATAAAAAGTACTGTTAGACACCATAAATGCTGAATAACTGCATAATTTAATTACATTCACAAGTTCTAGATTAGACTGCCCGTAAAATCTACTTACTAAACTTTATCCCTATGTTATAACTAACCGTTATTAAATGAGGATATTAAAGCGTTTGTGTGTTGGACTATTTTTATGTTCAATTAACACACTAGTTGCGCAACAGATTTCAACACAAAACTCATCATCTCTAGGAGCTTTGATTCAAGCTAACTTGGGACAAGGTTGTGTGGATATATCAAACGTTTCTTCTTCAGTAAACGGTTTATCAAGCGGACTTAACAGTTACGGTACTTTTAGTTCTGAAAATTCTAGTTTTCCATTTCAAAATGGAATTCTGCTAACCACTGGAAGTATTGAATCTGCAGGTAACGGATTAAATACAAACACTTTAAATGAAGGCACTAATAATTGGGGAACAGATTCTGATTTAGAATATGTATTAGGCATTTCAGGTACTTTAAATGCCACATCTATTGAATTTGATTTTCTTTCTGCTACAAATAAAATAGCATTCAATTATATATTAGCTTCAGAAGAATATAATACAAATTTCCCTTGTCAGTATTCGGATGGTTTTGCTTTTCTTATTAAACGAGCAGGAACTTCTGAACCCTATGTAAATATTGCGTTAATTCCAGGAACGTCTATTCCAGTAAATACAAATACGATTCACGATGAAATTGTTGGGTTTTGTCCTGCAGAAAATGAAGAATTTTTTGAAGGCTACAATCTAGGAGACACAAATTATAATGGGAGAACGAAAGTTTTAACTGCTACTGCTAGTATTCAACCAAATGATCTTTATCATATCAAACTTATAATCGCAGATCAAAGTGACCAAAATTATGATTCAGCAGTTTTTATCGAAAGTGTTAGCACACTTTCTTCTGTAGATTTGGGGCCAGACATAAATACCTGTTCACAATCTATTATTCTAAATGGAGATGTTCAAAATGCCCTTGCAACCTACCAATGGTCTTTGGATGGACAAGTTATTCCTGGTGCAACAAACCCTTTATATCAAACTTCAATTTCTGGAACTTATAGTGTTGAAGTGAATCTACAAATAAATAATAGCTCATGTATAATTGAAGATGAAATTATAGTCAATTTAGGTTCAGAACAAGATATTAGTACACCAGTAGATTTTATCCTTTGTGATGATTCAACAAATGATGGCCAAGCCATTTTTGACTTAACCACAAAAGACAGTGACATATTGGTGACCATACCAAATGGCAACTATGATATTAGTTACCATTTGACCAATGTTGGAGCTATTACCGAAACTGCAACAATTACTGTTCCTTGGCAAAACACGACAAATCCACAAACGATTTACGTAAGAGTTGAAGAAGTCAACACAGGTTGCTTAGGATTTACAACTTTTGACTTAGTCGTTAATAATTCTCCTATTTATAATCAGCCTTCAGACATAAGTGTATGTGATGATAGTGTTGCTGATGGTATCACATTAATAGACTTAGTAGAAACTGGTGCTGAAATTTTATCGGTTAATCCAAACCTTGCAGTCTCTTATTACACCTCGCAAATCGATGCTGAACTTGGTCAAACTCCAGTTGGGATTCCGTATGTTAATACTAATCCATCTGAAACCTTATTCATTAGAGTTCAAAATAACGATACAGGATGTTATGACGTCACTTCAATACAAATTTCTGTACTAGAAAACCCAATAATTAATCCAGAAACGCAATGGGTTTCTGCTTGTGAAAATGACGACGACGGATTTGAGACCTTTGATATTACTTCAGTTGAAAATGAAATACTTCAAGGTCTTTCTGGAGTATCAACAAGTTATCATGAAACTTTAGCGAATGCTCAAGATGGTACTAATCTCATTCCAGATCCAACAGCCTTTCTAAACACAATACCTTATTTTCAACTCGTTTATATTAGAGTCACAAATAACACAACTGGCTGTTATACAACTATGCCAATTGAACTGCATACCAATATAGTAGAATCTGGCTTTAACACAAGTGATTTTGGCGTTTGTGATGATGCGTCTAATGATGGCATAGCAGGTTTTGATTTAAACCTAGTAGAATTAGCCTTATTAAATAATTATGAAGGTTTCGAAATTTCTTTTTTTGAATCTGAAAATGATCAACTAAATGATATAAATGAATTAGACAAAACTCAACTGTACACAGCTTCTTCTATTATTACAACAATTTATATCTCAGCTACTATAGATTCCTGTATTCAATTTAATAGTTTAGACCTTGTTATTTATCCTGCAATAGAAATTCAAAAACTTGCTAACGTTGAATATTGCGATAATGATTTTGATGGCTTAACTCCTATTTTTCTTCCAAGTTTTGATGATTATGTAAGTTCAGGAATTCAATATCCAAATGTTAGATATTATTTGACAGAGCAAGATGCCATTGATGATGTAAATGCTTTACCTCAAAATTACACGAATACTATAAATCCTATAACCGTGTTTACAAGAGTTACAAATATTCAAACTACATGTTATGATATTTCACCGATAGAAATTTTAGTCATTGATCCTCCTGTTGTAACTCAACCATCAGATATTATTATTTGTGATGACGATCAAGACGGTTTTTATATTGTTGATCTGGAAAGTCGTATACCCGAAATTGTAACAGACCTAACCGATTTGTCGTTTACATTTCATTCAACGTATGCAAATGCTGATAATGGTACTGATGAAATCTCTACACCTAATAGTTTTTATACACCAACTAAAACTGTATATGTAAGAGTAGAAAGTGATATCACTACATGCCATAGTATCGTTAGTTTTGATGTCATTGTTAATACTTTACCGCAATTTATTCCAATATCTACTTTTATTACTTGTGAAAGTGATGGTGATGAACTCAATGATTTTTACTTCAATTTAAAAGATGATGAAATTCTAAACGGTCAAGGAGGAAAAGAAGTACTCTACTTTGAGACTTTACAAGATGCTATAGATAGAGTTAATATTTTAGATAAAAATAGTCCATATCAAAACCTTACAAATCCGCAAACCATTTATGTTAGAGTAGAAAATGTTACAGACATTAATTGTTTCGGAACATCATCTTTAGAAATTAATGTTACTCAGTTTGTAACCTTTAATACACCTTCAGATATTATGATTTGTGATGATGCTTCTAATGATGGGTTTGAATCGTTAAATTTGGCTCAAAAAATTGAAGAAATTAGCACTGGTATTAGTGAAGTACTTGATATAACTTTCCATTTGAGTTTTGAAGATGCCGATTTAAACTTGAATCCATTACCATTAGATTACACCAATACGTTTAATCCTCAGCAACTTTATGCACGAATTGGTAATGAAGTACTGTGTCCAGCAATATCAGAATTTACAGTAAATGTTATCCAAGTTCCAGAAATAAATCCTGCTCCAGATTTAATCGCATGTGATGATGATTTTGATGGAAGTATTTCATTCGATTTAACACAAGTAGAAACAAACGTCTTAGATGTTCGCGTAGACAATATAGAAATTACGTATCATGAGACCATAGAAAATGCTGAGAATAACTCTGGTAGTATCTCTACTCCAGAAAACTATATCAACACGTCTAACCCACAAACGGTATTTATCAAAGTTACAAACACACTCTCAAACTGTTATAGCGTTCAAACAATCAACCTGTCGGTTAACCTTCCTCCTTTGATTAATGATTTTCAAAACTATGAGATTTGCGTTAATCCGACTAGTAGTTTTGATTTGAATGAAATTAACAATGTTATCGTAAATGATGATACTGATGTGTTTTTTAATTATTATGAGTCTTTTACTGATGCTCAAAATAGCTCTAATCCTTTAGACACCAATTACACGTATTCAACCGCAAGTGATACTATTTTTGTACGGGTAGAATATGCTACTACAGGTTGTTTCTATATTTATTCGTTTCAACTTATTGTAAATCCGCTTCCAATCGCTAATCAACCTGCAGATTTACATGCTTGTGATGATGATTCTAATAATGGTGTTGAAAATTTTAATTTATCATTTGTAAACATTGCTGTGTTAGGTAATCAAGATCCCAACGAATTTACTGTTACCTATTTTAATTCTCAAACAGAAGCTGAATTAGGAGACAATCCGTTAACCTATATCTATACTGGACAAAATGGCGAAATAATTCATGCACGTATTGAAAATAATACGACTGGATGCCATAGTGTTACTCAGTTTAATTTAGTTGTTGACCCTCATCCTAATGTGCCTTCTTTAATTACTAATTGTGATACTGATTACGATGGAATTACCACCTTCGATCTAACACAAGCCGAATCAGAGCTCTTTGATTCTTTGATTCCCAATTATGGTATTTCCTATTTTGAATCGATTGTTGATCTTCAAAATGATGTTAATGCTATTGCTAATCCTTCTAACTATGCCAATGTAATCAGTCCACAAACTATATACATTAAGGTCGTTAATACCTTAGCTAACTGTTATTCATTTGTGCCACTAGAATTAGATGTCAACTTGCCACCAGCTATAAATGCTTTAGACGCATTTGAGTTATGTGAAGACGGAAATGGATCTGGATTGGCAACCTTATCAGATATCAATTCTAGTTTATTAATTCAAACACCTAATGTTAGTGTTATCTATTATCTTTCTGAATTTGATGCTATAAATCAAACCAATCCTTTAAATGATAACTACGAGTATATATCGACTAGTGATACTTTGTTTGCTAGGATAGAATTTACAACAACACATTGCTACCATATCCATGAATTTAATTTAATTATAAATCCACTTCCAATTGCAAATCCACCCGACAATCTCACAACTTGTGATGACGACTCTGATGGCGTGTACACTTTTGATTTATCATCACAGTATACTATGGTATTAAACGGTCAAAATCCTGATGATTTTACGATTTCTTATCATTCCGATTTACTAAGTAGCGAAGATAATGTTAACCCTTTAAATACCAACTACGAGGCAATAAATGGCGAAACTATTTATGTTCGTGTTGAGAATAATTCAACAGAATGTTATGATATTACTTCATTTGAAATTGCTGTACACCCTAAACCTATAGTTGATATTGGGTCGCAAGTAATTTGCTTAGAAGATTTACCTTTAATGGTTAGTGCCAGCACAAATCAAGTTGGTGATTCATATGTATGGTCTACAAATGAAACAACTCCAGAAATTGAAATCACAGAAATTGGAACCTATTCGGTTACAGTAACGTCGATCCTTGGATGCGAAACTACAGATACATTTGTCGTTTCAGAATCTGAAGCGGCAAGTATTGTCATTACCGAAAGTATTGATTTCTCAGACCCAAATAACATTGTAGTCACAGTTAGTGGAATTGGCAACTATTCTTATCATTTAGAAGATGATGATTATAGTAATAGTTTTGGAGATCAAGGGCCACAATTATCTAACGTATTTCAAAATGTAGGAATTGGATATCATACGCTTACGGTTAGAGACTTAAATGGTTGTGCGTCTGTAACAAAAGAAATCGTCATTATCGATGCTCCAAAGTTCATGACACCAAACGACGATGGCCATTTTGATACTTGGCATATAACAGGAGTTGAAACTTTACCTGGAACCATCATTTATATTTTTGATCGTTATGGAAAACTCCTAAAAACGTTAACCTCAAATTCTCCAGGATGGAATGGTTATTACAATGGAAATCTAATGCCTGTTGCTGATTATTGGTTTTTAGCAAAAGTTAAAAAACAAGGAAAAGCATTTGAAGTAAAAGGTCACTTCTCGTTAAGATACTAAAAATCAGATGCTTCTTGCATTGTATTTCATCTGAAAAAAAATCCGTTAAACTCTCAAAACCACTAGTATTGGGTATTTTTTCCTACTTTGAAATATTTTAGATTTCAATCCTCAAATAACACTATGATTATTAATTAACATTACTACTAGTTTAGTATACATGAAAAAAATAATAGCTTTATACATAATATGTTTATTGCATTCAATAAATATAATTAATGCACAGCAAATCTCTACAGATAGCTCACAAGCGCTTGAAGCCTTAATTCAAGCAAATTTGGGACAAGGTTGTGTAGATATTTCTAATATTTTTTCCACAATAAATGGTCAAGTAAATGGGATTCCAAGTTATGGTTCTTTCGAACGTTCTAATTCCAACTTCCCTTTTCAAAACGGTATTATGTTATCTACAGGTAATATTAATTCGGCAGGAAACTCAGTCATTGCTAGTCCATTAAATGAAGGTGAAGATGATTGGTTAACAGATTCCGATTTAGAAAATGCTTTAGGAATTACGCAAACTATAAATGCAACATCAATAGAATTTGATTTTATTTCGGTAGCTAATCAAATTCAGTTTAATTATCTATTGGCTTCAGAAGAATACAATGCTAATTTCCCTTGTCAGTATTCTGACGGATTTGCATTCCTTATTAAAGAAGCAGGAACATCTAATCCCTATTCTAATATTGCTATAATACCAGGCACTTCAATCCCTGTAAACACCAATACGATTCATGATGAAATTGTTGGATTCTGTCCAGCAGAAAATGAAACGTTCTTTGAAGGTTATAATATTGGAGACACTAATTACAACGGAAGAACAACCGTTTTAACAGCTACAGCTTCTATTGTGCCAAATGTTCAATACCATATTAAATTAGTCATTGCTGATCAATCTGATGAAAATTATGATTCTGCAGTATTTATTGAAGGTAATAGTTTTAATGCCTCTGTAGATTTGGGACCAGACATTGTAACCTGTGGTGATTCTGTGCTGTTAAATGGAGATATTGAAAATAGTTTAGCGTCTTATGAATGGTTTCTAAATGGTGTTTCAATTTCAGGAGCTACCAACGAAACTTATGAAGTTACCACTTCAGGAACTTACAAAGTAGAGATAACCATTCAGCTCAATAATACAGAATGTGTCATTGAAGACGAGGTTGAAATCACCTTAGATACCGAACAAAATTCTGGTGTAATTTCAGATTATTTACTGTGTGATGATGCTTCAAATAATGGTATAGAAACCTTTGATTTATCAACCAAAGATTATGAAGTATTGATATCTGTTCCACCTTCAAACTATAATATATCATACCATGCATCTGAACTTGATGCTCAAAATGGTGTGAATGCATTACCAAATTCATATCAAAACACGTCTAATCCTCAAACTATTTATATTAGAATAGAAGATGTTGACAATGGTTGCTTGGCTTTTTCAACATTCAACCTTATTGTAAATCAAATTCCTGATGTTATTACTCCTGAAGATGTTATTGTGTGCGATGATGCCATTTCTGATGGTTATACACTCATAGATTTAAATGCTACAAGTTTAGAGGTCACAGACGGTAATCCGAATTTATATGTAAGCTACCACTACTCGCAACAAGATGCTGATTCTGGAGCAAATCCTGTATATTCTCCTTATAGCAATATCAACTCCAGTGAAACTTTATTCATTCGTGTGTATGATGCAACCACTGGATGTGTCAACACAACTAGTGTAAACCTTACAGTATTAAACAATCCTGTTGTTAGTCAGGAAAATCAATGGATTAATGCTTGCGAGCAAGATCAAGACGGATTTGCAGATTTCGACTTAACCTCTGTTGTAGATTCTGCTTTACAAGGATTAACAGGAGTTACAGTAACATTCCATGAAACTGAAGCCGATGCGCAAACTGGTGATAATCCTATTGCTGATCCGAGTAACTACCAAAATGTAGTACCTGGTTTACAAATTGTTTATATTAGAGTTGTTGATGATATTACAGGTTGCGTTGCTACAGTTGCAATAGAATTACATGCTAATATTATTCAAACAGGTTTTGATATTAGTTCATTTTCTGTATGTGATGATGCTTCCGAAGATGGCATTGAAGATTTTGACCTAAACGAAATTGAATCGACACTGGTAAACGGTTACGATGATTTTGTCATTACTTTTTATGAAACTCTTGACGATCAAAATAACGACACAAATCCATTAGACACAAATGCACCTTATACTGTAAGCTCAAGTCCTGCAGTTATTTACGCAACAATTGTTAGCACAGATTGTACAGAGTTTATTGAAATTAATTTAATTATTCATCCTCCAATAGATATTCAAGGCTTAGGAACTGTTGACTATTGTGATGAAGATACTGACGGATTTACATCAGTGTTCTTAGAATCGTATAATACTTATGTGAGTTCTGGCATTAATGGAGCAAACGTAAGATATTTTTTAACAGAACAAGACGCTATGGACAACGACAATGTTTTAGCACCTTATTATTTTAATACGGTTAATCCATTTACAGTTTTTGTAAGAGTGACTAATTCTCAAACAGGTTGCTATGATATTGCACCATTAGAGATACAAATAACGAGTGCACCAACTGTAATGCAACCTACAGAAATTATTGTTTGCGATGATGATGAAGATGGTATTTCAACAGTTGATTTAGAATCTCGAATTCCAGAAATTGTTGTCAATACAGCTGGTCTTAATATTACATTCTATACAGATTATTGGAATGCTTACAATGCAACAGATGCGATCTCAAATCCAGATAATTATGATACGGCAACCCAATACATCTATTCCAGAGTTGAAAATGATGTCACAGGGTGCTTTAGCCTTGTCGCATTTTATGTGTATATAAATACTTTGCCTGAGTTTATTCCCATTCCTAATTTTGAAAATTGTGAAGCTGATGGTAATCAAATTGCAGATTTCTTTTTCTACTTAAAAGATTCTGAAATTCTAAATGGTCAACCAGATAAACAAGTCCTATACTTTGAAACTGCTCAAGATGCTATTGATCGTACCAATATCATTGATAAATATACAGCGTATCAAAATCTGTCTAGTCCACAAACAATTCATGTTAGAGTAGAAAATTATACAGACCCAGATTGCTTTGGCACTGCTTCATTTGAATTAGAAGTAGGTTCTCTTCCACTCTATAATGAACCTATAGATGTTTTTATTTGTGATGATATTAGTAATGATGGTATTGAAAATTTTGACTTAAATGATAAATTATTTGAAATCCAATTAAGCATTCCTGAAACACTTAGCATTTCATTTCACAATAGTTATTATGATGCAGATTATGATTTAAATGAGTTGCCGTTGAATTACACAAATGTCGCCAATCCTCAACAAATATTCGTAAGAATCGAAAATGGCACATATTGTCATGCTATTGTTGATTTTAACATCAATATTATTCAAGTTCCTGAAGTCAGTCCTGCACCTGATCTCGTAGATTGTGATGTCGATTATGATGGTTCAGTCGTATTTGATTTAACAGAAGTTGAAGTAGAAATCCTAGATGTTCGTCAAGACAATATAGACATTACCTATCATGAGTCTTTGATTGGTGCTGAATCTGATACTGAACTTATTTTAAATCAAGAAAACTATTCAAACACATCAAATCCTCAAACAGTTTATGTAAAAATTAACAACAATATATCAGATTGTTATGCTATTCTACCAATTAATTTAATTGTAAACTTACCACCTCCTGTAAACGATTTTCAATCTTTTGACATTTGTGAAAACACAAGCAATAGTTTCGACTTAAATACTTTAAATAATATCGTGACTGATGATGTTTCTGGTATTGTCTTTAGTTACCACATTTCGCAAGCAGATGCTAATAATAATGTAAATCCGTTACCTACAAACTACACGTATCTTACAGATAGTGATACAATTTATATTCGTTTGCAATATGCTGTTACTGGTTGTTGGACGACTTATAATTTCGATTTAATTGTGAATCCGCTACCAATTGCATATGCTCCAACTACATTTTTAGCTTGTGATGATCTATCTAATGATGGGATAGAAAGTATTGATTTAACACTTCAAAACGCTCAAGTTTTAGGAACTCAAAGTAGCACTCTATTTTCAGTGTCTTATCATTTGGATGAAGCATCTGCAAATGCAGACACAAATATTTTTCCAGATTCTTATGAGGCTACAAATGGGCAAGTCATATATGTTAGAATTGAAAATAATAGCACAGGATGTTACAATATAACATTCTTTGATGTTCTAATTTATGAGCATCCACATCCAGCACAACCCATTATTTTATGCGATGATGATTATGATGGTATTACAACTTTTGATTTAACTCAAGCTGAAACTGATTTATATCAAATTACTCCAACTTATATTACAATTTCATATTTTGAAACTGAAACTGATTTAGATGCAGATGCAAATGCAATTGTTAATCCGTCATCTTACTTAAATATTAGTAATCCTCAAACAATTTTCATCAAAGCTTATAACGTACTTGCAGATTGTTATGCTTCAGTTCCCTTAGAATTGATTATCAATTTACCTCCTCAGATTAATGAGTTTACAACGTATGAAATTTGTGATAATTCAACTAGTAGCTTTGATTTAAACGAGGTTGAAAACGTTATCGTTAATAATAACACTGACGTGCTTTTTAGCTATTATCAATCACTTTCTGATGCTCAAAATAGCTCTAATGCTTTAAACACCAATTACACGTATACGACTACAAGTGATACTATTTTTGTTAGAGTTGAATTTGGTTTAACTGGTTGTTTTTACATCTATCCATTTCAGCTTATTATTAACCCATTACCTATTGCAAATCAACCTCCAAATTTAGAAACTTGTGATGATGATTCTAATGATGATATTGGCGATTTTGATTTGTTTTCAGTAAACAATTCTGTTTTAGGTACTCAAAACGCTAATGAGTTTACTGTAACTTATTTCACATCTGAAATAGAGGCAAATTTAGGAACCAATCCAATAGACTTCAATTATACAGGACAAAATAATGAGACCATTTTTGTGCGTATTGAAAACAACACAACAGGATGCTATAGCTTAACTCAGTTTGATTTAATTGTCAATGAGCATCCTAATATACCTTCTCTAATTATTAATTGTGACACAGATTATGATGGCTTTACACCTTTCGATTTAACACAAGCCGAACCTGAACTCTTCGATACTGTAAATCCTGATAATATTATTTCCTATTTTGAATCTATTGAAGACCTTCAAAATGACACCAATGTTATTGCAGATCCTTCAAATTACACCAATCTATCTGGTCCGCAAACCATATACATTAAGGTTTTTAATCCCATTGCCAACTGTTTTACTTTTGTGCCTTTAGAATTAGATGTCAACTTACCTCCTGCAATAGATCCTTTAGACGTATTTGAAATCTGTGCAAATGAAAATGGAACAGCAACTTTATCAGATATCAATTCGCCATTATTAATACAAACAGCTAATGTTATCGTTGTTTATTATGCTTCGGAAGCAGACGCTTTAAATCAAACGAATCCTTTAGATGATGACTATGAGTATCTTTCAACTAATGATACTATATTCGCTCGTATAGAATTCACAACAACACATTGTTACCATATTCACGAGTTTAATTTAATTGTAAATCCGCTTCCTATAGCAAATCCTCCTAGTGATCTTGTAGAATGTGATGATGATTATGATGGCTTGTATATATTCGATGTATCATCGCAGAATGCAACAGTATTAAACGGACAAAACCCAAATCAGTTTACGGTTTCCTATTATAACGATTTACTTTCTGCTGAAAATGGTATAAACGATCTAGGAGAAATTTATGAGTCACAAAATGGCGAAACCATATATGTTCGTATTGAAAACAACATAACTGGTTGCTATGATATCACATCATTTGAAATCAATGTACATCCGAAACCTATAGTAGATATAGGTTCTCAAGTGATTTGCCTAGAAGACTTGCCCTTAACTGTTAGCGCTAATACAAATCAAGCTGGTGATATGTATCTCTGGTCTACAAATCAAACCACTCCAGAAATTGAAATCATCGAAATTGGTACATATTCTGTTACTATAACCTCTCCTTTTGGTTGTGAAACAACTGAGTTTTTTACCGTTGCAGAATCTGAAGCAGCCACGATAGATATAACAGAAAGTATTGATTTCTCTGATCCAAATAATGTTGTCGTTACCATTAGTGGCATTGGAAATTATTTATACCAATTAGATGAAGATGAGCCACAATTATCAAATGTATTTGAAAACGTAAGTTTAGGATATCACACACTTACTATTATTGATTTGAATGGTTGTGCTTCTGTAACCAAAGAAATTGTTGTTATTGATGCACCTAAGTTTATGACACCAAACGACGATGGTCATTTTGACACATGGCATATTACTGGTGTTGAAACATTACCTGGAACCGTCATTTATATTTTTGATCGCTATGGAAAACTCCTTAAAACACTAACAGCAAATTCTTCTGGATGGACTGGTTTTTATAATGGAAACCTAATGCCAGCTTCAGATTATTGGTATTTAGCTAAAGTGAGAAAAGGAGATATCGCTTTTGAAGTGAAAGGCCATTTTTCATTACGACTCTAGTAAATTCTAATCTTCATATTAACAGTTTTTTGGTAATTTAAACTTAGAGTATCCGTATCTTTGCAATCGGAAAAATTGCTAATGAAACGTATCATTTTACTTACTTGTTTTCTTGTGAGTTTGATATCTCTTGGACAAAATATTCAAGTTGATAGTCAGACCTATACTGCCCAACAACTTATTGAGGATATTCTAATTGATAGTGATTGTATTGAAAACGTAGTGGTAACAAATGTCGTTGGAGGTGATTTTAATAACACTGACCAAAGCTATGGTTTTTTTGATGCTACTGGAACTACATTCCCTTTTCAAAGCGGTATTGTTTTGAGTACTGGACGTTTATTAAATGTGCCTGGCCCTAATACGTCCTTAAGTGATGATGATGCTCCAGGATGGAGTGGTGATTCAGATCTAGAAATTGCGCTAAATGAATCAAATACTATTAATGCAACAATTCTTGAGTTTGATTTTACGTCTGTCGCGTCGCAAGTCAGTTTTAAATATTTATTTGCTTCAGAAGAATACCAGGAAAACAACGCAAATACATGTCAGTTTTCAGATTTATTCGGATTTCTTATTCGTCCAATCACAGACCAACAATACATCAACGTAGCTTTAGTTCCTAACACCCAAACACCAGTTAAAGTAACAACCGTTCATCCTGAAATCCCTAATGGTTGTGATGCTCAAAATGAATTTTATTTTGAAAGTTTTAATGGTAGTGCAGCGCCTATAAACTTTAACGGACAAACGAAAGTACTAACAGCAACTGTTGCAGTAATTCCTAATGAAACCTATCATGTAAAACTTGTTATTGCAGACGAACAAAATTTTAGATATGATTCAGCCGTTTTTATAGAAGCTGGAAGTTTTCAACTTTCTACAGATATTGGACCTAATCGTTTAATATCAACACAAAACAGCTTGTGTGAAGACGAAACTTTAGTTCTTGATGCTTCCCAAATCAATAGCAATAGCTTCAAATGGTTTAAAGATGGTGTCGAATTAATTACTGAAACCAATCCAACATATACGGTAATTGATGCAGGAACCTATAATGTTGAAGTTACATTAGATAACAATTGTATTTCTTATGGTGAAATTGTAATTGAATACTCAGATAATCCTATCGTGTTTGATTCAATTATAGTTGAATGTGACCAAAATCAAGACGGATTAACATTCTACAACCTTTTTGATGCGGAATCATCTATTACAAATAACGATAGCTCTGTGTTTATTGAAGGGTTTTTCTTGACAGAAAATGATGCGCAACAAAATTTAAACGCTATTGTGAATACTACTAATTTCGAAAACACCATTCCGTTTCAAACCGTTTATGCTCGTGTTGAAAATCAAGCTGCATGTTTTGCTATTGCTGAAGTAGAATTGCAAATCTCAAATAACATTTTAAATATTCCAACACTTGAAGCTTGTGATGGTGATGTCGTTGATGGCTTTGCTAACTTCGATTTAAATCAAATTGTTGATGCTATTGAAGGTCAAATCCCAGTTGGAGCTAATGTGACATTCTTTGAGACCGAAACTGATGCCTTTCAAGACATTAATGCCTTAACTGCTACTTACGAAAACACAATTCCAAATAACCAGACCATTTTTGTAAAAGTTGAAAACAACAATCAATGCTATGCTATTTCATCTGCTGAGCTTGAAGTCTTGTACACTCCTGTCCTTTTAGAGGATGAACAGTTTATTTATTGTTTAAATTCATTTCCTGAAACGATTACATTATTTGCTGGTGTACTCAATGATTTACCCAGTAACTATTATTATGAATGGCTATTTAATGGTGTTTCAACTGCTGTAGATGAATCTTTTAATGACATCAACGAACCTGGAATTTATATCGTTATAGTTACGGATCCAAACGGTTGTTCTTCAAGCAGGACAATTACTGTAAACCCTTCAAATATTGCAACTATAGAAGATATTATCATTCAAGAAGGTTATGCTAATAATACAATTACTGTTCAAGTTTCTGGAGAAGGTGTTTATGAGTATGCTTTAGATGAATTTGCAGTGTTTTTCCAAGAGAGTAATGTGTTTACGAATGTGACTCCTGGATTTCAAACCGTTTTTATAAGAGATGTAAATGGCTGTGGAACCATTGAACAAACAATTTCAATTCTTGGTTTTCCAAAATTCTTAACGCCTAATGGAGATGGTTTTCACGACACTTGGAAAGTTTATGGTGTTAATGTTGATTTAAATAGAGGACTTGAAGTAAAAATATTTAATCGCTACGGCAAATTAATTAAACAACTTGACCATTTAAGTCCTGGTTGGGATGGAACATTTATTGGTCAGCCATTACCAAGCTCAGACTATTGGTTTATTGTAACTCTTATCGATGGAAGAACCTTTACTGGTCATTTCACGTTAAAACGTTAATTTTCTCAAAAGCTAAAGCTACAAATCCCTTATCATTTTCTATATTTGAGCATTGAATCATTAAACAAAA
Organism: Psychroserpens sp.; assembly: GCF_034670085.1. Taxonomy (GTDB): domain Bacteria; phylum Bacteroidota; class Bacteroidia; order Flavobacteriales; family Flavobacteriaceae; genus Psychroserpens. The sequence continues at coordinate 83,893 of NZ_JAXMOD010000009.1, forward strand.
AATTACAACCTAGGAATGCAGTTTAAACACCCAGAAATTCTCTTCGCTTTACTCCTGCTAATCATTCCTATAATTATTCATTTATTTCAACTTAGAAAATTTAAAAAGGTTGCGTTTACAAACGTTCAATTTTTAAAAGAATTGACTATTCAAACACGTAAAAGTTCACAATTAAAGAAATGGCTAACCTTATTAACACGAATGCTTTTACTTGGTTGTGTGATTTGGGCTTTTGCACAACCCTATATCTCTAACTCAGAAAGTTTCAACACCAAAAACGAAACCGTTATTTACTTAGATAATTCATTTAGCATGCAAGCGCAAGGTCAAAATGGTACATTGCTCAACAAAGCTATTCAAGATATAATTGAAAATATCGATGAAAATGAATCTATTTCAGTATTTACAAACGACGCCAATTTTAATAATACTAGTATTAAAGCTATTAAGAATGATTTGATTCAATTAACGCATTCTCCAAGTCAATTGGGTTATGAAGCGGTCCTTTTGAAAGGCAAAAACGTATTTTCTAAAGATGAAAGTTCTATTAAAAACTTAGTGCTCATTTCAGATTTTCAACAAAAAGAAGATATTATTTCAATCGAAAAAGATAGTACAACTCAAATAAAACTAGTTCAATTAAAGCCTACAAGTGCAGTTAATATTGCTATTGATAGTCTTTACATTTCGAAATCAACAGTTGAAAATTTAGAACTGACTGTGCTTCTAAAAAATCAAGGAGACCCAATTGAAACACTACCTGTATCACTTTTTAATGGAGAAAAACTTATAGCAAAAAGTGCTGTAGATATTGTAAAGGAATCAAGTACTGTGTTTACAATTCCAGCGAATACTATTTTTAATGGAAAAATAACGATTGAAGACACCAATCTTCAATATGATAATGAACTTTATTTTAATATTGATCAAGGTGAATCTATAAAGGTTTTAGGCATTAATGAAACAGACGATACCTTCTTAAAAAAGATTTTTACAACGGATGAATTTGAGTACAGTTCGACACCCTTTAATGCTTTAAATTACAATCGCATTGATGAGCAGAATTTAATAGTTTTAAATGAACTTAAAGAGATTCCATTATCATTATCAACAGCATTAAAAGCATTTACAGATAATGGTGGAAGCATTTTAATTATTCCTTCAAATAATATAAGATTAAGTTCTTATAATCAATTGTTTAATAATTTCAATATATCTAGATTCGGCTCTATAAACCCTCAAGAAAAAAGGGTTACAACTATTAATTTTTCACACCCCTTACTCATCAACGTTTTTGACAAACAAATTAGGAATTTCCAGTATCCAAAAGTGAATTCATTTTATAATTCTAGTTCAAATTCTGGAGCTTCCATATTGAGTTTTGAAGATGGCTTTTCATTTTTATCGCAATCTGAAAATGTCTATCGTTTTTCAGCAGCTTTAAACACAGATAATTCAAATTTCAAAAATTCACCCTTAATTGTTCCTGTACTGTATAATATTGGTAAACAAAGTTTAAAAGTGCCAAAACTGTACTACACATTAGGAGAAGAAAACAGTATCGACATACCAACTAAACTCCAACAAGATGATATTTTAACTTTAGTTAATGGCGAAAATTCGGTAATACCATTGCAACAAACATACACGAACAAAGTTGCCTTAAAAACTAGTGATTATCCAAATTCTTCAGGAATTATTGCGGTTCAAAATAAAGAAGTCGTCTTAAAAAACTTGAGCTTTAATTTCAATCGAAACGAAAGTAATCTCACCTACTTTGATTTGACTAACATTGAAAATGCAACAGTAAGTGAATCAATCACAACAACTATAAATGATATAAAAAGTGCAGCGAATGTTAACGAGCTATGGAAATGGTTTGTTATTTTTGCATTAGCTTTTTTAATTTTTGAAATTCTCATCTTAAAATTCCTGAAATGAATGCACTTGTAAAATCTGCCACTATAGTTGACCCTAAAAGCGATTTTCACAATAAAACGGTCGACATCTTAATTGAAAAAGGTGTCATTACTAATATATCGAAGCGCATTTCTAATCCGAAAAACTATAAAGAAATTAAACTTGACAATCTTCATGTATCACAAGGTTGGTTTGATAGTAGCGTTAGTTTTGGCGAACCAGGTTATGAAGAACGTGAGACGATTGAAAACGGACTTAAAACTGCTGCGCTTTCTGGATTTACATCAGTAGCTGTTAACGCAAATACAAATCCTGTCATTGACTCTAATGCAGATATTTCTTTTCTAAAACTTAAGGCAAACAAACATGCTACTAACCTTTATCCTGTTGGAGCTTTAACGAGACATGGTGACGGAAAAGATTTGGCTGAGTTATTTGATATGAAGAATGCAGGAGCCGTTGCTTTTTATGATTACCAGCATCCTATTGATAATCCAAATTTGATGAAACTAGCCTTACAATATGCTAGCAACTTTGATGGACTAGTTTGCTCTTTTCCACAAGAATCTCGAATTAGCGGTTTAGGAGTTATGAATGAAAACGTAACGAGCACTTCACTTGGTTTAAAAGGAAATCCTGCTCTAGCAGAAGAATTGCAAGTCGCAAGAGATCTATTCATTTTAGAATATACCGAAGGCAAACTTCATATACCAACAATATCTACTGCAAAATCGGTTGCATTAATAAGGGCAGCAAAACTCAAGAAATTAAACGTATCTTGTAGTGTAGCGATTCATAATTTAATTTTCACTGATGAACATCTTACAGGTTTTAATACCAATTTTAAGGTATTACCTCCATTAAGAACACAAAACGACATTGACGCTTTAATTGAAGGGCTAAAAGATGGTACCATCGATATGGTAACGAGTGACCACAATCCAATTGACATCGAAGACAAAAAGATTGAATTTGATTATGCTAAATACGGAACAATCGGATTAGAAAGTGCGTTTGGAGCTTTAAATTCTGTCTTTACGATTAAAAAAACCATTGAATTATTAACCAAAGGCAAGCAACGTTTTGGAATTGAGCCCTCTCCTATTTCTATTGGAAACAAGGCAGATTTATCAATCTTTGACCCAAATGAAAGCTATATATTTTCTAAGGAGGAAATGTTATCCAGATCAAAAAATTCCATGTTTGAAAACAAAGAATTAAAAGGAAAGGTTTATGGTATTATCTCGAATAATCAGATAATTATATCAAAATAACAACAACAAATTATGCAAAACACATCCGATAACAACGATATCTTGGCTATTATAGCATACATCACACTTATAGGAACTTTAATAGCCTTTTTTATGAATCGAGACGTACGCAATCCATTGGTATCATTTCACATTCGACAAGCTTTAGGTTTGTGGTTACTACAAATGGTTTTAGGTTATTTTATTGGCGCTTTCGATAGCTGGATGATTTCTACATCTTTTTGGGTATTCTTTATAGTATTGTTTATTTATGGCATTTTTGGAGCCGTAGGAAAAAAAATGAATGAAGTACCAATTTTGGGTCCATTCTTTCAAAAATTATTTGCTTCAATCGGACAATAAATTATGAGCTTATCCTTACACCACATTACGAGACCTTCGTCGTTAAAAGAGAATGCGCCATTATTAATTATGTGTCATGGTTATGGCAGTGATGAAAATGATTTGTTTTCGTTTGCACAAGAATTACCTGAAGAATTATTTATCATTTCTGTAAAAGCGCCTTATCCTATGCAACCATACGGAAACGCTTGGTATGCAATTAATTTTGATGCCAATCAAAACAAATGGAACGATGTTGAGCAAGCCATTGGTTCTCGAGATGAGATCGCAAACTTTATTGATGAAGCGTGTACTGAATATCCAGTAAATAAAAACAATGTAACACTCTTAGGATTTAGTCAAGGTACAATTTTGAGCTATGCCGTTGCACTTACTTATCCTGAGAAAGTTAAAAATGTTGTAGCTTTAAGTGGATATATCAGCGAAGATATGCTAGGTGATAATATAGCCACAAAAGACGTTAATCATTTAGATTTTTATTGTTCTCATGGCAGTGTTGATCAAGTTATTCCCGTAGATTGGGCACGAAAAGCACCACAATTTTTAAATGCGTTGAATATCAAGAATACGTATTCTGAATTTCCAGTAGGTCATGGTGTTGCTCCTCAAAACTTTTACGAGTTTAGAAGCTGGTTAGAAAAAAGAATTTAAAGATTAAAAAGTACGTTTTCAGCGTCACTTAGATTGAAGTTGTTCCAATCCTTAATATGATAATTAATCCTTTCTTTTTTAAAATCTTGATAGTTTTTCATGCCTATTCCTATAAAATGAACTCCAAGATTTCTAGCGGTTTTTAAATCCCAAAGGCCGTCACCAACAGATATAATGTTATCAAATACATCAACGCCATAAAAGGTCTTTGCTTTTTGTATAGCTTCCAAAACAATACCTTCTCGTTCAAATATTAGATTAGAACCCACAACAAGGTCTTTATTATAATTTATTCCCGCTTGATCTAACTTTACGATTGCTGGTTCAAGCAAGGAACCTGTTGCGAAAGCTATTGCATAATCTGGATTAATATTAAGATTTGAAATAAAATCTTGAGCGCCATTAATCGCAGAAACAGGTTCTAAATCCAAAATTAACTCAGTCATACGTTTTTCAAAATCATCAATAAATGAAAATTCAAAATTTGAGTTCAAGTTCCTATTGTAATTCTCTTTTAGAATATAGCTATCAGTATGATGCAGGTACGCCCTCCAGTTTTCATTAATTACAGTGATTCCGAACGCTTTCATGGTATTTACATAGGCCAATTGATGTTGGTATTCACTTTTAGTTAGTGTGTCATCTATGTCAAATACGATAAGATTCATTTGTATTTAGTTTTAGATTATCTAGGTCGATATAGCGACGATTCTATAATCTTAAACTTAAGTTCTTTTTGACCTTCAATAGTTTCAATATCATAAGATAAGAGCATTTCTCCCCAATATTTTCCATCAGTAAAACTGGCAATAATCCATTTATGATTAAGCATTCGTATTTGATCAATTAACATCTTCTGACCAGACATAGATGCATAGGGCACCAACGGATGATCTTCGGTATCATAAATATTAAGACTCATCAATTCGTCTTTAATAAAAGGTACAAATTCAGAAATTCTAACGCCTTGCTCTTCCCAATAGATCATAGCGTCCTCATTGGTATCAAACTTAAAGGTATACAAATCAGAAACTATATGGTCTTCAATAATTCTTATAGAATCTTTGAGCTTTGTATTTGCTTCCATATAATTTGTAAGCTTTTTGTCATAGCCTTCAATTATACTCTTTGAATTTACAAATTGAAAAATCACTAGTAATAAAGTGAAAATGAATAAATACATGAAAAGTTTCTGTTTCATAGTCGGTGTTTAAAGTTCTAATTGTAAGTTATCGTAAGCTAAAAAAACGTTTTTTGGAAGCATTTGTTGTACCTCGTCATGAAAACCTAAATAATGACTTATATGTGTCAAATAAGCGGTTTCGGGTTGTACTTTATCAATAAATGCTATGGCTTCAGTAATATTAAAATGTGAAAGGTGTTCTTTTTCTCGTAGTGCATTTACAACCAAAATCTTTACACCTTTTAATTTCTCAATTTCTTCATCTTCAACTGTTTTCATATCAGTTAAATAAGCGAAATCACCAAAACGAAATCCAAAAACTTGTAATTTATGATGCATGCCATTAATTGGGATTACTTGTAAATTACCTAATTGAAAGGGTTCGTTTTTTATTTCGTGTTGGATAACACTCGGCACTCCAGGATATTTTACTTTAGTTGTGAAAATATAATCGAAACGCTTCTGCAATTCACCTAACACTCGTTTATGCGCATAAAACGGAATATCTCCTTGCCTAAAATAAAAAGGTCTTATATCATCTAAACCAGCCGTATGATCAGCATGCTCATGTGTAAAAACTACACCGTCAATTCTATTACAATTAACCCTGAGCATTTGTTGTCTAAAATCCGGACCGCAATCTACAACATAAGCAAAATCGTCCCACTCAACTAAAACAGAGACTCTTAAACGCTTATCTTTAGGATTTGAGCTTAAACACACTGGGTGATCACTTCCTATTACTGGAATTCCTTGAGATGTGCCTGTACCTAAAAACGTAATTTTCAATGCCTGTTAATTTAAAACAAAAATAAAACTATTTTTTTTAGTTATACCTCCTATTTTAATACCTTTGTGATGTTGACAAAACCCAGACTGAAACATGGAGATAACCTTAAAAGGAGATAGAGAGTTTGATGAGATTCCTTCGTTAAAAACAAAATGTTTACGAATTAATTTAAACGAAAACATTTACGGAACATTCGCCGAAATTGGAGCAGGACAAGAAACTGTTCGTCAGTTCTTTAGAGCTGGTGGTGCTTCTGGAACTATAGCAAAAGCAATGTCTGCTTATGACAAAGCCTTTAGTGATGCTATTTATGGCATAGAAGATGACAAACGGTACGTTACTGAAGCAAGACTTCGAAAGATGCTAGATCATGAAGTTAATTTAGTTGAAGAACGCATCAAAAGAGAAATTCATCCTAATAAAATGTTCTTTGCTTATGCCAATACAGTTGCAACCATTGATTTTGCAAAAAAATACAAAGGACATGGTTGGGTTGGTATTAAATATCAAGTTGATGCAAATGAAGACTATAACGAAATTGTATTGCATTTACGTTTTAAGGAAACTGATGCCAGATTACAACAAGAAACTCTAGGAATCTTAGGTACTAACCTAATTTATGGTGCCTTCTATAAATACAATGAACCAAAAAAATTACTGCGTTACCTATATGATCATTTAGACAAAGATCAAGTTGAAATTGATACTATTAATTTTGCTGGTCCTGTTTTCAAAGATGTTGATAATCGTTTAATGAGCTTACAACTGGTTAAAAACGGAATGACAGATGCTGTCATGTTTGCTCCTGATGGAAACAACGTACTTCCAGCAAAGGTGCTATACAAGAAAAACATTTTAACTTTGCGCGGAAGTTTTAGACCAGTAACAAAAGTTAATATGGACATGTATAAGAAATCTTATGACATGTTTATTAAGGAAAATAAAGTTGATGTAGCAAATACTCAAGTTATCTTTGAAATCACTTTATCAAACCTAAGAGCCGAAGGCGAAATTGATGAGCAAGATTTTATGGATAGAGCTAGATTGTTATGCTCACTTGGTCAAACAGTACTAATTTCTAATTTCCAAGAATATTATAAGCTTGTTGAATACTTCTCACAGTATACCAAAGCTAGAATGGGATTAGCAATGGGTGTCAACAATCTTGTTGATATTTTTGATGAGAAATATTACCGCCATTTAAGTGGAGGAATCCTAGAAGCTTTTGGAAAATTATTCTTCAAGGACTTAAGGGTTTATTTATATCCAATGCAAAATGATGATGGCACAATAACTACAAGTGAAAACTTAAAAGTACATCCTCGAATGAAAGAACTTTACAAGTTCTTTAAATACAACGGAAAAGTAGTTGATATCACTGATTTTGACGAAACAATATTAACCATATTCTCAAGAACTGTACTCAAAATGATTGCCGATGGTAATGATGAATGGCAAGCCTTACTTCCAGAAGGTGTTGGAAAATTAATAAAGGAAAAGAGCCTTTTTGGTTGCGAGACAGAACAAGTTCATTTAGGAGATTAAATTAAATTGAGACTTAAAAAAAAAGCCACATGTTACATGCGGCTTTTTTTTATTATTATTCTATGTTCTAAGAAGAATTATTCTACTTCTCTACTAAAATCTGTTCGGTATGGTTCTTAGTTTTTACCTTTAAAATTACATCTTCAATGATACCATTTTCATCAATTATAAAAGTTGTTCTATGTATACCATCATATTCCTTACCCATGAATTTTTTTGGTCCCCAAACTCCGAAAGCTTCTATTACAGCCTTATCTTCATCGGCTAAAAGAGGATATTTAAAACCATATTTAGTTTTGAAGTTAGATTGCCGTTTTGCACTATCTGCACTTACTCCTAATATATCATAGCCTTGTGCTTGAAAACGTTCATAATTGTCATTTAAATTGCATGCTTCCACAGTACAACCTGGAGTACTCGCTTTAGGATAAAAGAATACAACCAACTTTTTACCTTTATAATCTGCTAAAGAAATTGTATTTCCTTGTTCATCAAGTGCTGAAAAATTTGGAGCCTTATCTCCTGCTTTTAATTGTGTCATAATTACTAACTTTACTTTTTGTAAAAATACGACTAATGACCAAGCAAGAAAAGGTAGATTTTGTTATTAATACGTTAAAAGAATTATACCCAACAATTCCTGTTCCTTTAGAACATAAAGACCCTTACACCTTATTGATTGCAGTATTAATGTCTGCTCAAAGCACAGATGTTCGTGTCAATCAAATTACACCACTGTTGTTTGCAAAAGCAGATAATCCGTATGATATGATTAAGCTTTCTGTTGAAGAAATAAGAGAAATCATAAAACCTGTTGGCCTATCACCAATGAAAAGTAAGGGTATACATGGATTGTCTCATATTTTAATAGACAAACATAATGGAGAAGTTCCACAGACTTATGACGCATTAGAAGAATTACCAGCCGTTGGTCATAAAACTGCTGCAGTCGTTCTATCTCAAGCTTTTGGTATTCCTGCTTTTCCTGTAGATACACATATTCATAGATTGATGTATCGATGGAATTTTACTAATGGAAAGAATGTAGTTCAAACTGAAAAAGATGCTAAGCGATTATTCCCTAAAGAATTATGGAATGATTTACACCTACAAATAATTTGGTACGGACGACAATATTCTCCAGCGAGAGGATGGGATTTAGACAACGATATAATTACAAAAACTATCGGTAGAGCTTCTGTACTTAAAGAGTATTATTCAAAAAAGAAATAAAATCAGATGTGTGAAAATTCCTCATCTGACTTTACAAAAAAATAATAAAAAGTCCTGACGACTAACGAATCAGGACTTCTTAAAATTTAGTTTTGAAGTGCTTCAAACTTCAAATCATTATAATGTATAACACTTAAAGCCTTAGAATAATTTAAAAGAAAATTAATAGTTTCTTTTTTTGGGTTAAGATTTTCGTCTTTTTTGGGACATTTTGAAAGATTTTCAGAGTAAAGTTTTGCCATTTTACGTTTTTTAGGTTTGTTATATTTCAATAAACGTAAGAAAACAATACTTATTGTATCAATTTGTTAAAATGATATTATTTTTATCTATGACCTTCCTTAAATTAATGAGTGCATAACGCATTCTTCCCAACGCAGTATTGATACTTACACCTGTTCTCTCAGAAATTTCCTTAAAACTCATGTCTTTATACATACGCATCACCAATACCTCTTTTTGGTCTTCTGGAAGTTCTTCAATAATGCGTCGTAAGTCACATTCTACCTGGTCTTTAATAAGTTGCTTTTCTGCATTTAAAGCATTGTCACCTAGAACAGAAAAAATACTAAACTCACCAGAATTATCAAATTTTGGCATTCTGTTATTCTTCCTAAAATGATCTATCACAAGGTTATGGGAAATACGCATAACCCAAGGTAAAAATTTACCTTCTTCGTTATACTTTCCAAGTTTTAAATTCTTGATTACTTTAATAAAAGCATCTTGAAAAATATCTTCAGTAATATCTCTATCAAATACTTTTGAATAAATAAAACTGTAAATTCTTTGTTTGTGTCTGTGAATTAGTACTGATAGAGCACTTTCGTCTCCATCCATGTAGTTTCTAACCAAAACAGCGTCCGTGATAAGTTCGTGTCTCATAATTATTACTTTAAGGCAAAGAATTAAATCTAAGCTTGGGGTTAAACTTTATAAAGTAATATTATGAAATAGGCTTCTCTGTTTTAATGTGTTATGAAATCAAATATAACAACAATCATTCCGAAATTCCAAAAAAAAGTGTGAAACTTTAACATTTTAATCTGCATTAATCCATTTTATTTGATGAAATACTTATAGTATCTTTGCACATCTTAATTTGTTCAAACTCCTATGATTCCTAACATTTTAGACGTTAATCCCAAAGAAAACATCATCATTAAAGGTGCCAAATTGCACAATCTAAAAAATATTGATGTTGTTATTCCAAGACATAAACTGGTTGTAATTACCGGTTTATCAGGTTCTGGAAAGTCTAGTTTAGCATTCGACACCTTATATGCAGAAGGACAAAGACGTTATGTGGAAAGCCTTTCTAGCTATGCTAGACAGTTTTTAGGACGACTGAACAAACCAAAAGTAGATTTTATAAAAGGTATTGCTCCTGCAATTGCCATTGAACAAAAAGTAAACTCTACTAATCCAAGATCGACAGTTGGTACGTCTACCGAAATTTATGATTATCTAAAACTATTATTTGCAAGAATTGGTAAAACGTATTCTCCGGTTTCTGGAAATCTAGTAAAGAAACATCGGACTAAAGATGTCCTAGATTTAGTCAAATCATTTGATGAACGTGAAAAACTACTGCTCCTCTCACCTATTATTCTAGAGGAAGGCAGAAGCATGGAAGATAAACTCAATGTATTAAAACAGCAAGGTTATGCTAGAGTTCAGCATAAAGAAAATGTGTTAAGAATTGATGAAGCAGTTGACAATAAATTAAAAAAAGACATCTGTCTTGTCGTTGACCGAATCGTAGTTAAACATGAAGATGATTTTTATAACCGATTAGCTGATGCCATTGAAACTGCTTTCTTTGAAGGCAAAGGCACTTGCATTATTGAATCACTTTCAGACAAAAAAAGGGTTGAATTCAACAACAAATTTGAATTAGATGGTATGTCATTTCTTGAACCAAATGTACATTTATTTAGTTTCAATAATCCTTATGGCGCTTGTCCAAAATGTGAAGGTTATGGCGATGTCATTGGTATTGATGAAGATTTAGTCATTCCAAATACGGGCTTATCTGTTTATGACAATGCTATTTTTCCTTGGAGAGGTGAAAGCATGAGTTATTATAGAGATCAATTGGTTAATAACTCACATAAATTTGATTTCCCAATACACAAGTCTTTTTTCGAATTAACTGCTGACCAAAAGCAACTCGTTTGGGATGGAAATCAACACTTTGAAGGCTTAAACTCATTCTTTACTGAATTAGAATCCAAAGCCTATAAGATTCAAAATCGTGTAATGTTATCACGTTATAGAGGTAAAACTAAATGTAATACTTGTCATGGTAAACGACTTCGACCTGAAGCTAATTTTGTCAAAATTGCCAATGTTACCATAACAGATTTAGTTGAAATGCCACTCGATAAATTAATCAATTTCTTTAAACAGCTTGAATTAAACGATCATGATACTACAATTGCAAATCGCTTATTAAAAGAAATAACAAATAGACTTTCGTTTCTTTCAAATGTAGGTTTAGATTATCTTACATTAAATAGAAAATCAAACACCTTATCTGGTGGTGAAAGTCAGCGTATTAATTTAGCAACATCACTAGGCAGCAGCTTAGTAGGCTCTATGTATATTTTAGATGAACCTAGTATAGGACTACATCCAAAAGACACACAAAAACTAATTAAAGTATTAAAGGCATTACGTGATTTAGGAAATACTGTCATCGTAGTCGAACATGATGAAGACATCATGCAAGCTGCAGATGAAATTATAGATATTGGTCCTGAAGCTGGTACATTTGGTGGAGAAGTTGTAGCTACAGGAACCTATAAAGATATTTTAGCTTCAGAATCTCTAACTGCCAAATATCTCAACGGTCAATTAGAAATTGAGGTTCCAAAACAACGAAGAACATCAAAATACCATGTTGATATTTCAGGTGCTAGAGAAAACAATCTTCAGAATATTGATGTCACTTTTCCATTAGAAATGTTAACTGTAATTACTGGTGTTTCTGGCAGTGGAAAGAGCACATTGGTTAAGAAAATACTATTTCCAGCATTACAAAAGAAGCTTACTGATTTTGGCGATAAACCTGGTCAGTTTACAGCTCTAAAAGGAAATTTCAGCACTATCAAGCAAATTGAATTCGTAGATCAAAATCCTATTGGAAGATCATCACGTTCAAATCCTGTGACCTACATTAAAGCTTATGACGATATCAGAGCTTTATATGCTAGTCAGAAACTTAGCAAAATTAGAAATTATCAAGCAAAGCATTTTAGTTTTAATGTTGATGGCGGACGATGTGAAACATGTAAAGGCGAAGGTCAAGTGACCATAGAAATGCAGTTCATGGCAGATGTGCATCTCACATGTGAAACTTGTAATGGCAAACGTTTTAAAAAGGAAGTTTTAGAAGTTAATTTTAACGGTAAATCAATAGATGATATTTTAAACCTTACCATTGACGATGCAATATTGTTTTTTACTGAAAATAATCAAACAAAAATTCAAGGCAAATTACAACCTTTGCAAGATGTTGGTTTAGGCTATGTTACTTTAGGTCAGAGTTCGTCTACGCTTTCTGGTGGTGAAGCCCAACGCATTAAGCTAGCGTCTTTCTTAGGTAAAGGTTCTAAGAGTGACAATGCATTATTCATATTTGATGAGCCAACGACAGGATTACATTTTCACGATATAAAAAAATTACTAAAATCGTTTCAAGCTTTAATCGGAAAGGGACATTCTATAATTGTGGTTGAGCACAATATTGATCTAATTAAATGTGCAGATTATATAATTGATTTAGGTCCTGAAGGTGGTGAACGTGGCGGACAACTAATTGCTCAAGGAACACCTGAAGACATCGTAAAAAACAAAAACTCCATTACTGGTGAATTTCTTAAAGAAAAACTTAATTAGGACGTAAAAAATGAGAATGCCAGCAGTATTCCAAATGTTGTAGGAATTACAAATAACAAAAACACAAACGTAATTAACCCACTTTTTACCCAGGTCAAAAACCAATGCTGTTTATAAAAGCGAATTAACGCGATTAAAAAATAGAAATAGGTCGAAAACGCAACCAACCAATCTATCCAATCTGGTATATCATATACAAATCTGTTTACAGCAAAAAGAATACTAAATACTGTAAATAAGAATGAAAAATAATAAAAACTAAAGACTAAATGATAAACATATTTGCCTTTATTATAATAGAAAATCTTCAATATTAAAGCAAAAAATGGTAGCAAGAAAAACATAGAAATTGGAATACTATCAAAAAACGCTTGAACCATTGATCCAGCACCTTGTCCTTTGGCTAAACTTAACATTCTTGAATAAAGACGTTTCTCCAGAAAGCCTGGATCGTCAGACATACCCATCTCTTTATAAATAATTTCATTATCAGCACCAGCAGCAACTAATGAATCGACTTTTTCCTTATCAAAATCCCAAGAATTATTAATATTTCTTGAATTAGAATTTTCTAATTTTATTAATGAATCGGCAAGCTTTAAATCGGCATCTTTTATACCTAGTAACTTTTGGTTGTCCTTAATTGGCTGCATTATTTGCTGAATCTGAACGGAATCTAATTCAGGCTTTATAGTATCTTTTGCTTTGCTTGAAAACTCAGATGTAGCTACTTTCTCATTTAATTTATTGGCCTCCTGAACCAATTCTCTTGTACTAAACGATATGACAAAAAAGAAAATCACCGAAATAAACAAGTACATTTGAGCTGGATGCAAATATAATAGTCGTTTACCTTGCAAAAACTTTTTAGCTAAATATCCTGGTTTAAACATTAATGGTGCGAAACTCTTCAAAAAACGAGCATCAAATGAAAAGTAGTTGCTAATCGTATTGTAAAACAAGACACTTATCGTCAATTCATCGTTAGTTTTTTGTCCACAATTAGGGCAAAATTCAAATCCTTCTTCTAAAATAGAATCACAGTTTTGACAATTTAAAGGTTCATTTGAAGTGGTTAATGATTGTTCAGACATAACGACTAAAAGTTAGTGTTATAAATGTAATAAAAATTAGGTGGTTTAGGACGAGTTTGTATTTGGAACTTTAATCAACAACAAATTACTTGCATAAACAAATGACAGTCAATTGATTACATTTTTGGCACGCATATTGGAATAATTCAACCAACAAGTACAAGCTCTACAGTTTTCAAACGAGTTGGAAACGAAGGCTAAATCTAAAAACCTATAATTATGAAAAAGCAATTACTTTTTATTGCAGCGATGTTAATCGGATTGACATCAGCAACAGCTACAACATCAGGACATGGTGTTTCAAATGGGGAAGATTTAAATACTGCTCGCTATCGTTTTGCCGAACCTATTGTGTTCATTGAACGAGGTGTGGAATTTTTAATATTTCCAGATGGAAGTTTCGATTTCAATACTGAAATTGTAACTACCACACCAAACGTATATTACAGAACAAATACACGAAGAAGCTCAGTTAATACAACTTATGGCGCTCCAGGAACGGTAAACAGAGTGCATTATTCTAATCCAAGACCTAGAGGAGTGATAATAACACATGATGCTAATGGTCTAGTGCGTAGAATTGGAAATGTCTTCATAAACTATGACAGAGAAGGAAGAATTAAACGTGCAGGCTCTGTTTATATGAACTACCAAAGAGGTAATGGATTACTAAGACAAGTTGGTGGATTACGTGTTGATTATAATCATTGGGGAGAAATCGTGCATATTTCTGGAATTGTAAATCAATATAATCAAGATTTCAACTGTGGTGTTGGGTCTGGACATGGAGGAAATAACTTTATAGGAATAAATGATTTAGATCATTATGATGAAGATTATTACTATTACAGAAAAAATGGAAAAGTTAAAAAAAAGAAAAAGAATAAAAAATTCAAAAGATCATAGCTCATCCCTATATTACTAACATGTAGCTATTCAATCCCAAAGTGCTTCCCCAAGCCTTTGGGATTTTTTAAGGGCATTTTGCAAATCTTTAGTTTGCCTTGATTAGTTTAAACTCCTTTTTTTAAGTCGCTTAATGTTGTTTTGCTTTCTAAACGTTTTATACTGTCTACAAAATCTAGTATGATATTTATGACTTTTCATAAATTCAAGTTGAATAGTATTCCATTCTGCAATCGTAAGTTTTGGATTATAATACTTCAATTCATCATACAACTTATTAGCTACTATATTAAAATGTGCCGTCGCTAAATATTCTAAATCAGCATCTGCAATAATTTGTTCTAAAAGAGTTTTAGGCTGTTGAGGGATTTTTGTTGCCATAATCATTCCGCAAATAATGTCTATGTCTTCCAAAGAAAACTGGTGCTTTTTTAATTGCTTTCGTGCAATCTTGCAACCTTCTTTTTCGTGTTCAATATGAGACACCGTAAATCCAATATCGTGATATAAAGCAGCAATTTTAATGAGTTGTAAATCGTGGCCATTGACATTTTCCTTTTTGGCAATATGAATTGCTCTATCTAAGACATATAAAGTGTGTGCCGTATTATGATAGGATAAATGCTCAGGAAGATTTTCATTTAAAAAACGAGTAACTTCTTTTAATATGATCTCAAACGATGTCCTCACTAATGTCCTGAATGTCTACTAATGATACCTCCTTTAACTTCATTTATATTCTGAACAAACATAAATGCCTGTGGATCAGCTTTAGTTATAGCTTGTTTCATTTTATGTACCTCTAATCTTGTAACAACTGTTGAAACAATATCACAATCATGTTTTACATTATAACTTCCAGGTAAATTACCGCGTTCACCTTTATAAACTGTGATTGGCTTATTGAACGTGTTTACTATTATATCTTTTATTAATTCATCATTAGGCGAAATTATTGTCAAACTGATTAGCCTTTCAAATCCATCAACTACATAATTTGAGACTTTTAAAGCCGTAAAAAAGGTTAAAATGGAATACATCGCTTTTTCTAAACCTAGAAAAATGGCAATCACTAAAAAAATTGTAGTATTAATAGCCATTATAATTTCAGTAGTAGATAAACCAAACTTTTTGTTTGTGTATTCGGCAATAACTTCTAATCCATCAATTACACCTCCTCCTCTAATTACAAAACCGATTCCTAAACCGACAAAGACACCGCCAAAAGCTGCAACTAAAAAATGATCTTTTGTTATTTCAGGAACTGGTAAAACATTTAAAGCAATTCCCAACAGAATAAGAGACAGTAAAGCGTGGAATGCAAAATTCTTACCTATTTTTTTGTAACCTACAAATACAAAAGGAATATTAAGTAATAGCAAGGGAATCCATACATCTATATGATAAAATTCATGAATTAAAATAGAAATACCTAGAAGACCACCATCTAAAAAGTGATTAGGAATCATAAAACCTTTAATCGCAATTGTTGCCGCAACGACTCCAATAATTTTTAAGAGTAGTGATTTTAATGAAAATATATCACCAAATTTTAAAGTTTCAGATGGATTATAACTCATTCTCGATTTTTTTATAAATAAATTTAGTAATGCTCGCACTAAAATATGATTTTTAAAATAAGTCGTATCATCTATAACCAAATCATTCCATCAAAACCAATACTATTTATATTAAAACCCTAAAAATCAGATAAATACGTGAATATGTAATTTTTTGGCACACAAATTGTTTACTTAAAAGTGTAACAATAAAAACCCTTTACAATTATGAAAAAATTAGTTTTACTTATGACTGTTTTGTTCCTTGGAGGAACATCAGTTTTCGCAACCAACAACACATCCTACAACTCTGTTAGAGGTTATGGCAATTCTTTCATTTTTGTTGAGAATGGTATTGAGTTTTCCATCTTTCCTGATGGTCAGTTTGATTTTTACATCCCAGATTATGGACCAGACGTTAGTGTCGGTGTTAGTGCTCCTGGAGTTTCTATTAGTTTTAACTCTGGTTATGATTATAATCCTTATGTTCAGTATGACGATTTTGGAGCTATTTTGCAAATAGAAAACACTCCAATTTATTATGATTATTATGGTCGAGTTACTCAGGTTGGGAATGTAAACATTAATTATAATAGTTGGGGACGTTTAGCACGTGTAGGCGGTTTATTTGTACATTATAATAGTTATAGAAACTTTACACATTGTTCAGGGTTTATAAATATCTACAATAGAGCTTATGTGTTTAGACCATGGCACAGTTATTATGTTATTCCACCAGTAAATTATTGTGTGGTATATACAAGACCATACAGACAATATTATACGCCTATAAGACATACTTATTATAGACCTTACAGAGATAATTACAGACAACCTGTAAGAATTAATAGTCGTCGCAATACAGTTGCTTCAACTACAAGAAGAGGAAATAGTATAAATACGAGATATCGTCAAGAAGCTACAGTTAGAGGAACTGATAGAAGTGTTAGAAGCAATTCTACAAGAACAAATAACAGAGGATTGACTAGCACTAACAATACGACAACAAGACATAACACTCGATCGCTTTCAAGCAATAATGGAACACGAAGTACTGATAACAGAAGCTTATCTAATACGACAAGAAGAGATAATCGTGATACTAGAAAAGCTCCTAATAATTCAAATACGAGGAGTAATACAATTAGGAATTCATCTAACTCGACCAGAGGATCGAATGATAGAAGTACAACAAATACGAGACAAAATGTGACCAGAAACAATACTTCTGTGTCTAATAATAAAACAAACACTAGAACGGTTAAAAAAAATACGACTGTTAGAAAACCAAAGTCATCTAATACTCGTATATCTAGTAACAAGCGAAGTACAAGAACACCAAAAGCTACTCAGCAAACAAGAAGCAGAAGTAATTCTAAAGCTAGAAAAGCAAGTTCAAGAACAACGCAAAACCGTTCAGGTTCAAATACAAAAAAAAGAACAAGATAAGTTCAAAAATATAAACTTTTTGGTTGGTTAGTTGGAAGATCCCTTAAGAGAATGCGTAATGCACCTTATGGGATTTTCCCGTTTATAGCATCTCGTAACATGTTATTTTTTCAATCTTAAATATTTATTTAACATTTCAGAGATATCTTCAGAGACGTTAAGTTTATAAATTACAAGGCCATACACTATTCCTATTACTATGGATTTCAATAAAATATTTAGATAGGCATTAAATGGAAATTCCCAGAAATAGAAAGCTAATACACAAAGAACAAGTAAAACTGAAATCTTAAAAGTTTGAAGCGTAAAGGGCACTACATTAAATTTCATTTTTACAAATATTACTTTAATGGTATTATAAACAACAACTGCGATTAACGTCGCTATAGCCGAACCATTAATACCATAAAGAGGAATTAAAATCATATTGAGTACTACAGCACTAATAGCTAGAATAACTCCAAACACAAGGACCATTCTATAATAATCACTATTAAACAAAATAGCATTGTTATTTCCTAAGAGGTTATCATATAGTTTGGCAATACTAATTAAAAAAACAACAGTAATGCCGCCAGAAAATTCTTCCGGAATTATAGTATAGAGCTCATTAATATTCAAAACAATCAGTAAGAAAATAAAACCACTAATTATATATAAGGTTAGTGAGCTACGTTCATATAAATCATTGAGTTCTTTCTTGTTATTATCATTAATGAATTTAGCTGTAAGTGGCATCATAATCTGATGCATAGCACGTTGAGGAACAGCAATAACTGTAGCAATAAAGACAGCAACACTGTAGTAAGCAACTTTTTCAATTTCGATATAATTGTTAAGCATGAATTTATCAATATCTAAAATCATAGTTGCAATTGAACCAGCTATTATTATAAGGCTTGAATACTTTATAATTGAGCTTAATTTATCAATTTTATAAAAGCGAAATACAGGTAGTCTAATATAAAAGGCATTAATTAACATGGCAATCATTCTTAGAACATAAACACCGACTAAACCGATTAAAAATTGCTCAACGGTTATCCATTCAAAATACAAAGTAAATAACAAAATCATCACACCTACTCTATGAAATACTTCTTTCATGAAGTTCCCAAAAACAGTTTTCATTTGCACTTTTACCCAAGCAAAAAAGACTTCAAAATAAGCCATTGCTAATGCAGTAACAAAGATGTACCAAAGATAATCTTCAACAATATTATTTTTTTGAGATAACCAGCTTGCAATAGAATCATAACTCAAATATCCAATAAGTCCAATAGGAATCGTAAATACTAAAGGCAAAAACAACATCAAAGTCATAAAGCTATTAAGTGAATTCTTGCTTTTGAACGTTGAATAAAACTTAATCATCGTATTATGAACACCAAAAGCCATTAAAGGCATCATAATATTTGCAGTAGATAAGATATAAGCAACCAAACCATAGTAGGTGTCGCTCATGAATTCGGTGTACAGAAATAACGTATTAATGGCACCAAGTCCGAAACCAAGGTATGTGGTTATGGTGTTTTTAAAAGACTGGTTAATGACGATTCCCATAAATTTAAAATTCTAAAATTTTAAAGCTACTCCTTTAGTAATTCTGCAAGCGATTTAGTTAACGCTTTTCTACTATATTGTTGCAATCCAATGGCGTTTACTGTTAATGAATTGGTTTTATAAGCCTCAAAGTACGATAAAATCTGAGATTTAATTGCTTGCTTTTGTTCATAGTAAAAATACTGACCAGTATTCGTCAACTTTAAAATAGTTTCGACATCTGAATCTTCCGGACCAACAGCAAGTATAGGTGTTTCTGAAACCATATACTCAAATAATTTACCAGGAATTATCGCTTTAGTATCGTTGGAATCGATCTCAATCAACAACAAAACTCTAGAACTCATTTGTGCTTTTAAGGCTTCTCTATGCGATACATAACCTAAAGTTTTAACATGGTTTTCTAAACCAAACTGTTGAAGTGTAAGCAAAACATCGTCACTTACAACTCCAATCAAATACAATTGGAAGGCTTCAGAAAAAGAATGGTTTTCCTTTACCAATTCGCTTAAAGCTTCCCACAATTGCTTCGGATTACGTTCAGACAGCAATGAACCAATATGTGCTATTGTAAATTTTGAATCCTTAACTGGTCGATCAATATGATGTGCATCATATCCATTTGTAATCACAGTTATTGGTTGTTTCGTTTTTGAAGAAAACTCCTTTTTAGTATTAGCACTAGTGACTACAATGTGATTTGCTGATTGGAGCACTTGAGATTCCAGCTTTTTATGTTTTTCTGCGGAAGACGTGGTTAATTTTAACTGCTTGTGATAACCAATGGTCGTCCATGGATCTCTAAAATCTGCAAACCACTTCACCTCATGCTTTCGCTTTAATTGCAGTCCAATTAGGTGCAAACTATGTGGTGGACCAGTTGTAATTATCGTCTTGATGCTATGTTTTACAATATAGTCCGAAAGAAATGACACTGAAGGCTTTATCCAGTTTTTTCTAGCATCTGGAATAAAGAAATTACCACGTATGTACAACATTAACTTCTGAATGAGGCTTTGTTTTTTCTGTTTCGGAATAACACCTGAACTTATTTGCTTAGAGCTCTTTTTAGATAAAAGATTTGCAAAACGGTAAGGTTCTTTTATGGGTTGTTTTAGAATTGTAATCTCATCTGAAATCTCTCCTGATAAACTTTCATCTGTAATTGGGTAACTAGGATTCTCAGGACAATACACAATTGGTTCGACACCAAATTCTGGAAGATACTTCACAAATTTTAACCATCGTTGAACTCCTGGACCTCCAGCTGGTGGCCAATAGTATGTGATGATGAGTGCTTTTTTATGCACCTTCATTGGTTTTCTTTTTAAACGCTACAAATAATCCACCAAGCACTAGTAATCCAAAAAGTATTGAGCTAGCCAAGGCAATAGTACTTCCTGTTTTAACAACTTGAGGTTCAAACTTAAATTCAATCGAATGTTCTCCTGAAGGAACTTCCATTCCTCTTAAAACATAATTTACACGTTGATGCGGTACTTCATTCCCGTCTAAATAGGCTTGCCAACCTTGACTGTAATACATTTCAGAAAATACAGCAAAACCTTCGTTATTATTAGTTGACCTATATTTCAAATAATTTGGTTTATGATCTAAAAGCTTAATGCTAGCCAAAGAGTCAACAACAAACCGTTTCGATTTCAATACTTCTGACGTAGTAATAGCTTTAATACTGGTGTTTAAACTATCTAACTCTCGAATTTCTTCATTTGCCGTATTTAACTTTACTAAATTGCTTACAAACCAAGCATTACCATTGGCATCTTCATTTGTATATGGGAATACTTGACCTTCTTCTTCAGCGATAATATATTTAGTATTGAGCATATTCAACACATTCATATTATTTCTTGAAATATGAAAATCATACAATTCATCAAATCGTTTCAGTTTTGCCGCATGATAACCACTTAATGAATTATGAAAATAAGCTGCTCTTGCAGGAGCTCTGCTGCCTTCCGTTGATAAATCTAAAACTCTAAAATGACCTTTGTCTTGAAGAATTTCTTTATCTGCTAAATTAGGCTGATAAGGTTTAGTCACTTTAATAGCAGATACAAAATTATCGCTATTGACATAACGTCTGTCCACACCTACCAAATCGAATAAAATCAATACAGCAAATACAACGACTACCAGAGTTTCAGAAAGTTTTTTCTTTAAAAACATGAAAATTGTTCCAGCTGATAGTAAGACTAAAATGAGTGTACGCAACGTATCTTGAGTAAAAAAGGATTTTCGGTCCTCACGTAAAGCATCAACAAATGCTTCACCAAATTGTCCGTATGCTTGACGATAATAACCATCATTAGAACCCACAAAGTCTAAGCCTATAAAATCAAGTGAAGATTTAAATAATAAGAATATTAAAGTAATTCCTCCTGCAATGATTGCTGAATATTTTAATGCAGCCATTTTATCTTCATCCTTTTCATATTGATTAAACAATCTTGATAATCCGAAAATAGCTAAGACTGGAATACATAATTCTAAAATAACTTGAATGGAGCTCACTGCTCTAAATTTGTTGTATAGTGGTACATAATCAATAAAGAAATCAGTTATAAATCCAAATGGCCAACTATCTCCATAGGACAAAATCAAGGACAATAAACTACCACCTACTAACCACCATTTCAATCTGCCTTTTACTAAGAATAAGGCAAAAACAAATAGAAATAACACAACAGCTCCAACATAAGCTGGTGCCTCAACTATGGTTTGATCTCCCCAATATGTTGGTGTATTTTTAACTTCATTTAACGCTTCAATCGGACTTGCACCAATATTGGTATAAAATTTATAGGATTCAGAATCTTTACCTACATCTTCTCCACTTCCTCCACCTAAAAATCTAGGAATGTACAAATTAAACGTCTCTAAAATTCCGTAACTATATTCGGTTATATAATCTTTACTTAAACCAGAAGTGACTTCTCTCGGAGAACCATCGGGATTAATTGTTAATTCACTTTTACCTCGTGTACTTTCTTTTACATATTCCTGCGTAGCCATTACATTCGTTGCATTTAAAGCCACAGAAAGAATTGCAGCTACAACTAAAATACCTACAGTCTTAAAAAAGTGTGGCAATAACTGTTTTTTATAAGCATCAATAAGATATGCGATTCCTAAAACGAATACCAACAACATTAAATAATAAGTCATTTGAAAATGGTTCGCACAGATTTCAAGAGCCAAAGCAACTGTCGTTAGTAAGAAGCCAAAAATGTACTTTTTTCGAAACGTAAGTATAATTCCACTAAGGACTAGAGGCATATAAGCAATGGCATGTGCTTTACTATTATGACCGACGCCAAGTATGATAATCAGATAGGTAGAAAACCCAAAAGCTAAAGCACCGAGAGCTGCTAATTTATATTCAACTTTCAATACAAGTAACAATACATAAAATCCTAAAAAATAGACAAATAGATAATCAGCTGGTCTAGGTAGAAACCGTAATACTAAGTCTAATTCTTTAATATAATTATGAGGATACTTTGCACCTAATTGATAGGTTGGCATTCCTCCAAAAGCACTATTGGTCCAAAAGGTTTCTTGACCTGTTTGAGCACTAAAATCTTTTTGTTGTTGTGCCATACCAATATAGTGCATGATATCACTTTGAAAGATTTGTTTGCCTTGTAGAACTGGGCTAAAATATGCAAGAGAAATAACCACAAAACCAATTATTACTAGAAGATGTGGAATGAATTTTTTAAAAGATAATGGCATGGAATTATTTTAAAAAATGAGTTTTAAAAGTAGCTATTTTTTTAATAAACAAAAAGAGTCTCCCTTACATGAGGACAAGTTTACTCAATTTCTTCGTAATCTACGTACTCTCCAACGCTTTTATCTGAAGACTTCTGTTGCTGTGGTACTTTATCTATAACTGTCTCACCTTCCTTTTGTTTAGGATTTTGATGCTGTTGCTGTTGTTGAAATTGTCCTCCAAATTTTTGTTGCATCTTTTTTGACATATAACGCAAAAGATATGGAGCGAAAAGACGTGATAAAATCTTTATTCCATAATATACCAAAAGAATAATTAAAATCGTTCTAAAAAAACCCACGAATGATGCTGTCTGTAACATAAATAGATATTTGCACAAAAATACAATTATAAGCATTTAAAAACAGTTATAAATACTTAAAAAAAATATAAAATCTCTATATTTGAATTAAATCAAAAGCCTATGAATTACATCAAAGCATCCTTTACAATTCTCCTTATTTTTGTTACCCAATTCATTTTTGCTCAATATACAGAAGTCATAAACTCTAATAGACCTGGAGTATCTAGAAGTGCGTTCTCTGTAGGAACAAATGTTGCTCAGTTAGAAGTTGGACCATACATGGTAAAAGAAGAACACTCATCATTAAAATATGAAGTATCTGGCTTTGGAGTTGATTTTGCAGCGCGTTATGGTTTGCTTTTCGAGGAATTAGAACTAAATATTGAAGGGATTTACCAAAATGACACAAAAACAGATAATAGAGGGTTTTTAGCTTTTGATGAAAAACGCTCTAATTTTAAAAATTTCACGATTGGAGCCAAATATTTAGTTTACGATCCTTATAAAAATTCGGAAGAAGAAGACAAACCAAACTTATATAGCTACCATGCAAATAGAACGTTTAAATGGAAGTCTTTAATTCCTGCTGTAGCTGTATATGCTGGAGCAAACTTTGACACGAAAAATAATTCGTATTTACCTTCAGGTATAGAAGGTTTTAGTCCGAAAATAATGATCGCTACTCAGAACAACTTTTCTGGTGGATGGGTTTTTATTATGAATTTAGTAAAAGACAGAATTGGCACAGATTTCTCTGAATTTCAATACATTCTAACCCTTACACATTCTTTCAATCCGCAATGGGTGATATTTGCTGAAACTCAAGGTATAAAAAGTGACTTTTATGCCGACAATTTATTCCGTTTTGGAGGTGCTTACTTGTGGAGTAAAAACTTTCAGCTAGATACAGCTGTAACGTTAAACACAAAGGACACACCTTCTGTATTTGGCGCTAATTTAGGCGTGTCTTACCGTCTTGATTTTCATAAAGACAAAGAAATTGATAATGGAAATTCTAAAAAAGATGCTGATAAGAGAAAACCGAAAAAGAAAAAGAACAAAAAGAAGAAAAAGGATGATGTTGATTTTGATGATGACGGAAGCCTTTAAGCTAAAATGTATATGATTACAGTTAAAGAAATCTATTCTAAAAAAGACTTAAAGAAATTTGTTACGTTTCCTTTTGGACTTTATAAAAACTCAAAATCTTGGGTACCTCCTATTATAAGTCAAGAATTACAAACTTTTGACAAAAAAAAGAATCCAATTTTTAAAGATGCTGAAGCTCGTTTTTTTCTAGCATTTAAGGATAATGTTTTAGTTGGTCGTGTAGCTGCAATCATAAACTGGCTTGAAGTTGATGGTCAAAATCAGAAAAAAATGCGTTTTGGCTGGTTTGATTTCATTGATGATTTAGAGGTATCAAAAGCGCTGTTAGACCAAGTTGAAAGTATTGGTAAGTCAAATAAATTGGAGTATACTGAAGGCCCTGTTGGATTTTCAAACCTAGATAAGGTTGGAGTTGTAACCGAAGGTTATGAAACCATTGCACCAATGGTTACCTGGTACAACCATCCCTATTATGTTAGGCATTTCGAAGCTTTGGGATATAAAGCTGAAAAAACATATATAGAAAGCAAATTTCCATTCAAAAACGTAAAACCAGAATTTTTCGTTAAAGCTCAAGAGTTAATTAAACGTCGCTACAATTTAAAAGCATTAAAATTCACTAAAACTGAAGATGTAATGCCTTATGCAGATAAAATGTTTGATTTATTCAATGAAAGTTATGCTTCGCTTTCTTCTTTTGTGAAGATTACAGATATTCAAAAAGAATATTTTAAAAAGAAATTTATAAGCTTCATAAACCCAGAATACATCAAATTTGTTGTCGATAAAAATGATGATCTTATTGGATTTGCCATTGTAATGCCAGCATTTTCAAAAGCACTTCAAAAAGCAAATGGAAAATTATTCCCTTTTGGTTTTAGACACATTTTAAATGCCAAAAAAAATAGCAAGGATGCCATTTTTTACCTCATTGGAATTCATCCTGAATATCAAAACAAAGGTGTACATGCCGTCATTTTTAATGAATATTATGAAATTTTCCAACAAAAAGGAATTCAAACCTGCTATAGAACACCTGAATTAGAAGATAATGAAGCGATTCAAAAAATCTGGAAGCATTTCGACCCAGTTGTATTCAGACGTAGAAAAACATTCAGAAAAAACCTTAATTAAAGTTAAAAGAACGTATTGCTAATACGTTATTTTATATTTTTGAAATATGTCAAAACTTTGTAAAACGTTATGTCTTTCGTTAATCCTTATAGGATGCCTTAGCTTGAGCTCTAAGGCTCAAGATTTAGCTATAGTTAAATATAAAGGTGGTGGTGATTGGTATAGTAATCCTACAGCATTGCCTAATTTAATTACATACTGTAATGATAACATTAATACCAAAATAAACCCAAAACCAGAAACTGTTGATGTTGGAAGTATTGATATTTTTCAATATCCTATGTTACATATGACTGGCCACGGAAATGTTTTTTTTAGTGATGAAGATGCAGAAAATCTTCGCAGTTACTTAATCTCTGGCGGCTTTCTTCACATTGACGACAACTATGGAATGGAACCTTATATCAAAAAAGAATTAAAGAAGGTTTTTCCAAACCAAGAATTAATTGAAATTCCTGCAAATCACGGCATTTTTAATTCCGCTTACCCTTTTCCTGATGGATTGCCTAAAATTCATGAACACGATGGCAAACGGCCTCAAGCGTTTGGTTTATTTCACGAAAACAGATTAGTGCTTTTATTTACTTTTGAAAGTGATTTAGGCGATGGCTGGGAAGATCCCGAAGTGCATAACGATCCACCGAGTGTAAGAGAAAAAGCATTGAAAATGGGAGCTAATATTGTGAAATATGCTTTTGAGAATTAAGGGTATTCATGAAACAACTCGACCACTACTCTACATCTTTTACCAAACGTACATTCCCAATTACTTTAGTTTGTGAAAATGTCACTAATGCTCCAAACCTAGGAAGTTTGTTTAGAACGGCAGATGCTTTTGGTGTGGAAAAAATAGTGTTTTGTGGTGAACATATTCCACTCGGACGGAAAATGACCAAAACATCTCGAGCAACAGAAAAATTTGTCGACTTCGAAATTTCTGACAATGCACTTGAAGTCACAACCCAACTTAAAGCAAAAGGTTATCAAATTGTGTCACTAGAAATAACAGACTCTAGCGCAGCTTTGCATGACTTTAAGTTTTCCAATAAACAACCTATTGCTTTGATTATTGGTGATGAAAATTATGGTGTTTCAAAAACTCTATTAAAACTGTCAGATGACATTATTCATATAGAAATGTTTGGTCAAAACAGCAGTATGAATGTGGTTCAGGCAACTTCAGTAGCTTTATACGAAATTACAAAGCAATTCTTGTAACAGTTTTATATCTTTAGATCATGAATTCAAAAATTATTGCAAACGGAATATTAAGAGCATTTGCTATTGTAATAGGTGCTTGTTTACTCCTATTCTTTTTATATAAAATTCAATCTGTCATTGTATATATTGCAATTGCTGCTGTTATCTCACTAGTTGGCAGGCCAATTGTATTGTTTTTAAGACGTAAGCTTAAATTCAATAATACAATCGCAGTCATTGTTACCATGGTATTGTTTATTGGCTTACTACTCGGACTCATAAGAATGTTTATTCCTTTAGTCGTTGAACAAGGTCAAAATTTATCGCTCTTAGATATTAATGAATTACAATCAAATGCAGAAAATTTATATTCTGAAATCACGACCTATTTTGATTTAAGCAAAGTTGATGTTGAGCAGTCTATAAAAGACTCCGGAATGCTTTCGAAACTAGATTATTCTATAATTCCGAATTTTTTAAATTCGTTTATTGGCGGATTAGGTAGCTCACTTATTGGATTGTTTTCGGTATTATTCATATCATTTTTCTTTTTAAAGGATAGTCGACTTTTTGAAAATGGAATCATCACTTTTATTCCGGAATCAAAAGAATCGCGTTGGAAAAATTCTTCAGAAAAAATCAAAGATTTACTTTCTAGATATTTTGTTGGTCTGATTTTTCAAATTCTTATTCTCTTTGTTATTTATACAATCGTGTTGCTAATCTTCGGAATTGACAATGCCATAGTTATAGCCTTTTTATGTGCATTGCTTAATCTAATTCCGTATGTTGGACCCTTAGTTAGTGGTATACTAATGATTGTATTAACCATGTCTAGTAACTTAGGTGAAAACTTTAGTGAAGTCATTCTTCCTAAAACGACCTATGTCATGATAGGCTTTATAGTAGCTCAATTGGTAGATAATTTTTTCAGTCAACCTTTTATTTTTTCAAAAAGTGTTAAGTCACATCCTCTTGAAATATTTTTAGTTATTATAATCGCTGGATTGTTATTCGGAATTGTAGGAATGATAGTTGCAGTGCCAACGTATACAGCCATAAAAGTAATTTTAAAAGAGTTTCTTTCAGAAAACAAAGTGGTTAAAAAACTCACAAAAGACCTTTAATTCAATTGAATCAGAACATTCTACATAGTGAGGTTCAAGCTTACATCAATTCCAATATTAATGAAGACGTCACAAAACTGCTTTTAAAAGGAATCTCTTTTCAGAATGTAAGCACGAAGGAAATTGTAGAGCAAATTGAAGCCAAACTAAAAAGCAAAAACAAGTTACCAACTTGGTTTCAAACGGAAGGCATCTATTTTCCAAACAAACTTAATATTGAGCAGACATCATCAGAGACTACAGCAAAATACAAATCTGAATTGATTTCTGGTAAGCGAATTATTGATATAACAGGAGGATTTGGCGTTGACTGCCACTATTTCTCGAAACAGTTTTCAAGTGTAATTCATTGTGAAATAAACAAAGTGCTTTCTGAAATTGTGTCTTATAATTCCAACCTGTTACAAACAAATAATATAAAATTTGTTACAACTGATGGTTTAGGTTATTTAAAAACTAATGATGAGATTTTTGATTGGATATATATTGATCCATCTAGGAGGCATGATCAAAAAGGAAAAGTTTTTTTTCTAGAAGATTGCTTACCTAATGTTCCGGCAAACCTAGATCTGCTTTTTTCTAAATCTGATCAGCTAATGATTAAAACATCACCTCTATTAGATTTGTCAGTTGGGCTTAAAGAATTAAAAAATGTAGTCTCTATTCACATTGTTTCAGTAAAAAATGAAGTCAAAGAATTGCTTTGGATTCTAAAAAAGGGATACTCAAATAATATCAATGTTTACACAGTTGATATCACAAATGATAACTTAGTACAATTCAATTTCGAATTAAATGAAAAACAAAATGCTAGTCCAACTTACAGCACACCACTTTCGTTTTTGTACGAACCTAATGTGGCGATTTATAAATCTGGTGCATTCAAACTTATCTCATCTAAAATAAATGTTCATAAATTACATAGCAACAGCCACCTTTACACTTCAGAAGAACTCGTAACATTTCCAGGAAGGCGATTCAAGATTAATAAGGTTTTACCGTACAATAAACAACAACTTAAAAAAGAGCAGTTAAGTAAAGCCAATATCACGACTAGAAACTTTCCAGAACCGGTTCAAACTATTCGAAAAAAACTGGGAATAAAAGAAGGAGGACATATTTACCTTTTCTTTACTACCAATATTTTGGACGAAAAAATTGTCTTATTGTGTTCTAAAGTTGCGTAGGCACATCAGTATCTAACTGATTATTCTCGTTTATTTCAACTTCATAAACCATACAGTTTCCCATATCAATTTTCACTTCTTTAGCAGTAGATGAAGTACTAACCACAAATGTAGTTATGCCATCAGGAAATGTTAAAGTAGTAGAAGTATCTCCAGCCGGAACGCCATAAGCATGGGTCATTAAAAGTCCGAATTGATCAAAAACTTCAAAATCTACAGCAACTAAACTATTATTAGTTAAAATGGCCTGTGGATCTTGACTTGTACAGTTCACTTCTGGAATTTCAACGTCTGATATATCTTCTTGAGAAGTTAAGAGTTCATCTTGAATTGGTTCTGCAGGTTCAACAGAACAATTATAGCATGTAAATACAACAACTGCGCAAGCAATTGCTTTAAGTAGGTTTTTCATTGGTTTGGGGTTTAATGAAAATTATAAGACAAATGTAGGATAAATAAATTCAATAACAAACAAAAACATCGCTAAAATGTTTTATTTATTCGACAAAATGCATTATTTTAAATAAATATCGGACTAAACGCATTAATATATCGACTAAAAACAAAAAAGACTTAACATTTCTGCTAAGTCTTTTTGTGAGCCC
The DNA here is from genome assembly GCF_034670085.1 of Psychroserpens sp. Taxonomy (GTDB): domain Bacteria; phylum Bacteroidota; class Bacteroidia; order Flavobacteriales; family Flavobacteriaceae; genus Psychroserpens. Next base: position 113,771 of record NZ_JAXMOD010000009.1, read on the forward strand.
GACAGGATTCGAACCTGTGACCGCCTCCTTAGAAGGGAGGTGCTCTATCCAGCTGAGCTACGAGCCCGTAACTCTAATAATTCAAAATACTAAATGATCTTGAATACTATAATTTAATTTGTCGGAGTGGCAGGATTCGAACCTGCGACCTCCGCGTCCCAAACGCGGCGCGATAACCGGGCTACGCTACACTCCGAAGGTTATCTAATTAATAAAATTTCAAATGAAATTTGCGGAGAGACAGGGATTCGAACCCTGGGTACCTATTTCTAGGTACGACGATTTAGCAAACCGCTCCTTTCGGCCACTCAGGCACCTCTCCTTTTGTATATGAACTTTGCAATAAATTGCGGATGCAAATGTAACTTATCATTACAAAGAACGCAACTATTTTTTTAAATTTTTTATCAAAAATTTATTCTGGGTATTCAATCCTCAAATGGAAGATGTTGGCTAACTTAGTTTTAAGGACTTTCTTAATCATTTGAATTTCTTTAAACGTAATGTTTGCATTCAAAAATTGACCATCATCCATTTGTTTTGTGATAATTGACTCCACAAACTTGTCAATTTTCGTAGATGACGGCTCCTTCAAGCTTTTAGAAGCAGCTTCTACGCTATCACACATCATTAATATGGCGGTTTCTTTACTATATGGTTTCGGCCCAGGATATCTAAAATCATCAGCAGAAGTTGTGGCATCAAGCTCTTTCTCCTTCATATAAAAATAGTACACCAAACTAGTTCCATGATGCGTTCTAATAAAATCAATAACACGATCTGGTAATTTATTTTTCTTAGCAATTTCAATACCATCTATAACATGATCTATAATAATCTTTGCACTTTCACGAGACGATAGTTCATCATGAGGATTAATACCTGTTGCTTGGTTTTCTGTAAAATAAGTAGGTGATTTCATTTTTCCAATATCATGATATAATGCTCCTACTCTAACTAACATAGAATTGGCTCCAATTTCATTTGCTGAAGCTTCAGCTAAATTTGCAACATTTAATGAATGATGAAATGTTCCAGGTGCCTTATTTGAAAGTTCTTTCAGGAGCTTAGTATTCGTGTCTGTAAGTTCTAAAAGAGACACGTCAGATACCAATCCGAATAACTTTTCGTAGATGTAAATTAACGGCTGTACAAATAATGTTGCTAAACCACATAAAATAAAAAGTCCAAAAGTTTCTAATTTCAGATTTGTGATATTTCCTTCGTGAATTACAAAAAACGCGAAATAGGCTATAATATAAATAAGGGTTATTTGTCCGACAGAAATAAACAAATTAGCACGTTTATACAACTCAGATACAGTTAATATGGTTACAATTCCTGCAATAATTTGAAGAAACATGTATTCATAGCTATTAGGCACAATAAAACCTAATAACAAAACTGTCAGCACATGTGCAAACAACCCTAATCGCGCATCAAAAAACGCTTTTAAAACTAATGGAAGGATGCATAAAGGAATAACATAGACTTGCTTAGAGTTGTAATTTATGATTAAAGTTGTCAATAAAATCATCAATAAAATATTGAAGAAAATAAAAGTGACTTTAGTATTGTCTAAAAAGACTTCAATTCTATACTTCCGTAAAAACAGTAAAAGCATTAAAAGTGCTAAAGCAACAAGCAAAGCATAAGCAAAAATGACTAAATTATAATTTGAGGCATTCCAAACTTGGGATTCATATTCTGCTTCTAGTGATTTTAAAATATCATATTTACTTCCTTCAATAATCTCTCCTTTAGAAATAATCAAAGTTTCTTTTTCAATACTACCTCTAACAGTGGAAATACTATTTAGTTCTTCCTGTAAAGAATTATCTGTTAGAGAGGAATTAAGAGAAACATTTGGCGATATAATATCAAAAAACAAGGATATAAAAGTAGGCTCGTACGAAGAGAGGTTGTTATAAGTTAGAGCGTCTTCCAAAACTGTCCTAAATTCGTCAATTTTAGTTAATTGATTATAGGTTGTTTTAGAAACTTGCTTTTGATCTTCAACTAAAATCACATTTTTATCTTCAGAATACTTGTAATTTTCGTCAAGCACACCAAAGCTGTAAAGGCTTTCAATAGCTGACTTACCAACGTTGTATAAGGCTTTCTTTCTTGGTATGGTATCTAGAAACGTGTCTTCAAATTTATCATTGTACGTTTCTAATACCTTTGATTTTACTTTTGTATCAATATCAAAATAAATAGGACTGGCGTCTATTACTTCCTGTTCTTCAGTTTGAATTTCGTTAAGTGATTTTTTTATTGCAAAATCAAAAGGCGCATATAAGTTTTCGGATTGCCAAGGTTTTCCTTTATCAAAATTATATTTAAACTTTCCACTTTTTGGAAATAGATACACAATTAAAAATGTAGTACTTAAAAACAATAACACTTTATATAAAAGTGAATGATTTTTATACCATTTATTAATTAAGTCTTCCATCTTGTGTATTAAGGAGTTACAAACACCTATAAGATAATGAGTATTTGTATTAGTTTGTATTCATTCAAAAGTAATAAAATATAATAGATTAAACTTTTGATGTTCTCAATTTGATTGCAAAAAATCTATTAAAAATGATTAATTTTGCATCACATAACATAAATGGTATAGAAATGAGTAAAGAAGTCGTAATTGTCTCAGCTGCAAGAACTCCAATTGGAAGCTTTCTAGGCGCATTATCTACAGTTCCAGCTCCAAAACTTGGAGCGGCTGCAATACAAGGTGCTTTAAATAAAATCAATCTAAAACCTGAAATGGTCCAAGAAGTATTAATGGGTAATGTTGTTCAAGCTGGAACTGGTCAAGCTCCTGCAAGACAAGCAGCTATTTATGCTGGTATACCAGATACCGTTCCTTGTACAACTATTAATAAAGTATGTGCTTCAGGAATGAAAGCTGTTATGCAAGCTGCGCAATCTATCGCCTTAGGAGACGCAGATATAATTGTTGCTGGTGGAATGGAAAACATGAGTTTAATACCACATTATTATCACGCAAGAACTGGTACTAAATTTGGACCTGCAACAATGGAAGATGGTATGCAAAAAGACGGATTAGTTGATGCTTACGACAAAAATGCTATGGGAGTTTGTGCTGATGCATGTGCAACAGAGTACAATTTTTCTCGAGAAGATCAAGATGCTTATGCCATTCAATCATATAAACGATCAGCTGCCGCATGGGAAGCTGGCAAATTTGACAATGAAGTTATTTCTGTCGAAGTACCTCAACGTCGTGGAGATGCAATTATCGTTTCTAGAGATGAAGAATATAGTAATGTCAAAATGGAAAAAATACCTGCATTACGTCCAGCTTTTACAAAAGAAGGCACTGTAACTGCTGCAAATGCATCAACAATTAATGATGGTGCTGGAGCTATGGTTTTAATGAGTAAAGACAAAGCTGAAGAATTAGGGTTAATACCTCTGGCTACTATAAAAGGATATGCAGATGCGGCACAAGAACCTAAATGGTTTACTACTGCTCCTGCCAAAGCTTTGCCAAAAGCTCTGGATAAAGCAGGAATTTCTATTGATGATGTGGACTTTTTTGAATTCAATGAAGCGTTTTCAGTTGTTGGTTTAGCTAACATGAAACTTTTAAATCTTAACGATAGTAATGTAAATGTTAATGGAGGTGCTGTTTCTTTAGGACATCCGTTAGGTTGTTCTGGTGTTAGAATTTTGATTACTTTACTAAATGTTTTAGAACAAAATAATGCTCAAATTGGAGCTGCTGCTATTTGTAATGGTGGTGGTGGTGCTTCTGCATTAGTATTAGAACGCAATTAATATAATTTAATGCAATACGGAATTTGTAATCTGAGTATTGTTCCACTTAGAGTTGAACCTAATGACCCTTGCGAGTTAGTCTCTCAAGTACTTTATGGTGAAATTTTTAAAGTGCTAGAACATCGAAAATCTTGGAGCAGAATCCGTTTGGCTTTTGACAAGTACGAAGGCTGGATTGATAATAAACAATATTTAGAAATCACTGAAGATAATTACAAGTCCTTAAAAAGTGAAGACCATTTGTTGTCAACTGATTTAATTGAATATATTCAAGATGAAAATCAACAATTAATAACTGTTCCCTTAGGAGTATCTTTAAATGGGTTAGATTTATTAAATCATAGATTTGATGGACACTCTTCATCTCTAAAACAGCCTAAAGAAAACTTAATAAAAACTGCATTCACCTATTTAAATGCACCTTATCTTTGGGGTGGAAAAACACCATTTGGCATTGATTGCTCAGGATTCACTCAGATGGTATATAAACTAAATGGTTACCATTTATTGCGTGATGCTTCTCAACAAGCTAGCCAAGGTCTTGCTTTAAGTTTTATTGAAGAAAGTGAACCTGGTGATTTAGCTTTTTTTGATAATAATGAAGGACAAATTATTCATGTAGGTATTATTATGGAAAATAATTATATCATTCATGCGCACGGCAAAGTTCGTATAGATCGTTTAGATCATTCTGGAATTTACAATACTGATAGGAACGTACATACCCATAAACTTAGAGTTATTAAAAAAGTAATATAAAAAAAGCCACTCAGTTTGAGTGGCTTTTTTTATAGAAGAATGTCCTAATTATTCTTTAATCTTTTCTTTATACATTTTAGCTTTTTCAACATCTCCAATAGCCAAATAAATATTATTTAATTGCTGAAAAATACTATTACTTCCCGTAGGATAATTGTCTAAAAATTGAATTAAAATGTTTGCACCTTTCTCAAATAAATTGATTTTTTCAGCTTTTAGCTCATCATATCTTTTGAAATCAGCATCTGATGTTCCAAGAGCATTCATTTCTTCAACTAGGTTATTTCCTTGTTCAATATAAGTTGTAGAAATATTAATCGCTGCATCTTGCATTGAAGGGTCTAATTCTAAAGCCTTATTAAAAGAAGCTCTGGCAGTATCATATTCTCCTTCTTTCATAGTCATTACACCAATATTATATTGAAGAACTGCATTATCAGGATCCTTTAATGTAGCTTCTTCCATTAAACTCTTAAACTTGTCATTATTACCTAATCGTAATTCGATATTTGCTTCAGAAGTAATTAGAGATACATCATCAGGATTTTCAGCTCTAGCTTCTTTTATTGCTTTTGTTGCTTTTTCATCTTCACCTTTACTAATATAAATAAGAGCAATATTCTTAATAATCTCTCCAGATTTAGATTCCTTCTTTATTTCTTTCGGAACAATATGGCTTCCGAATCTCACAGCAAGGTCTCTCGTGTCTTTATTTTCAAATTTTTCAGATATTCCAGATTCTTTGTTTGTTGCTGAATATTCCATTTCAACACCTTCATAACCTAAATCTCTTAGTTCTTCATAAAACTTTAAGGACACATCAAAATCTTGAGCAGTTACTGCCATTGAAGCAGCATAATAAAGATATAATGTGTCTTTTGGAGACATTCGGTATGCTTTATTAAATCCATCTGAAGATTCCAAATAACGCTTTTCTTTTAAAGCATTATTAGCCTCAGCAACCAAATCACCAAGAATTTGTCTTTTTAATTCCGTCACTTCAGAAGAATACTTATCGTTACCAGCTTTAGATTCAATTTCTGTTACCATATTAAAACTTTCAACTGCCTTATTGGTATCATCATTAGATCCAGCTCCATTTGCAAATAAAGCTTGTCCTTTCAAGAAGTAGAACTTTGCTTTTGTTTTCTCATCAGCCGAGTCAATAAGAGACTCTGCAGATTGTATTGCAGCTTTTGCGTCTGCAAAATTTTTGTTTTTAATTGCTTTTTCAGCAGCTTTAAGTTCATTTTTCTGAGAAAATGAAAATGTACTTACTAAAAGTGCTAAAGCAATTATAATTTGCTTTTTCATTATTACTTTGTTTTGTTAGTGTTAATTATTATTATTCTTCTTCGTTGGTATCAAGAGTTGTGCCATCTTCATTAACATCTTGAATATCAATATTTTCATCGTTTAAATCATCTTCATCTTCATCTCTCATGACTTTAGCTACAGCTGCAATTGAATCACTTCCCTTAAGGTTAATCAACTTTACACCTTGAGTAGCACGACCCATTACTCGTAAATCATTTACTGCCATTCTAATTGCAATACCGGATTTATTGATAATCATTAAATCATCTTCATCTGTAACCGTTTTAATGGCTACTAAGTGTCCAGTTTTTTCAGTAATTGAAATGGTTTTAACCCCTTTACCTCCACGGTTTGTAATTCTGTAAACCGCTTCTCCATCTTCAGGATCATCAATATATGTTCTTTTTCCGTATCCTTTTTCTGAAACTACAAGTACAGATTCTTCTTGAGGGTTTTCAACAGCAACCATTCCAATAACTTCATCTTTGTCACTTGCTAACTTGATTCCTCTAACACCAGAAGCATTTCTTCCCATTGGACGAGTTTTAGCTTCTTCAAATCTAATGGCTTTTCCAGATTTAAGCGCAAGCATTACTTGACTATTTCCTGTGGTTAATTTCGCTTCTAACAATTCGTCATTATCCTTAATTGTAATGGCGTTAATTCCGTTAGTTCTAGGACGAGAGTACTGTTCTAAAGATGTTTTCTTAACCTGACCGTTTTTAGTTGCCATGATTACATAATGACTATTGATATACTCTTCATCTTTTAAATCTTGAGTACAAATGAAAGCCATGACTTTATCGTCTTGCTCAATATTAATTAGGTTTTGAATAGCTCTTCCTTTAGAGGTTTTACTTCCTTCCGGAATTTCATAAACACGCATCCAGAAACATTTTCCTTTTTGTGTAAAGAATAACATGTATTGGTGGTTTGTTCCAACAAATAAATGCTCTAAGAAATCTTCATTCCTAGTCGTTGATGCTTTTTGACCAACACCTCCTCTATTTTGTGTTTTGTATTCAGTAAGAGACGTTCTTTTAATATAACCAGCATGAGAAATAGTAATTACTACTTGCTCATCTGGAATCATATCTTCAATACTTAAATCTCCACCAGCATATTCTATTTGAGAACGACGATCATCACCATATTTATCTTTTACAACTAAAAGTTCGTCTTTAATGATTTCCATACGACGATCTTTCTTATCAAGAATATCTTTTAGATCTTCTATGGTTTTCATCAACTCTTCATACTCATTACGAAGCTTGTCTTGTTCTAGACCAGTTAACTGACGCAGACGCATTTCTACGATAGCTTTCGCTTGAATTTCTGAAAGCTCAAAACGTTCAATTAACTTTTCTCGTGCTTCATCAGCATTTGAGGATGCTCTAATAAGTGCAATAACTTCGTCTATATTATCTGAAGCAATAATTAGGCCTTCTAAAATATGAGCACGTTCTTCTGCTTTACGTAATTCATAAGTCGTTCGTCTTACAACTACTTCATGTCTGTGTTCCACAAAATAATGAATCATTTCTTTAAGATTCAATAACTGTGGACGTCCTTTAACTAAAGCAATATTATTAACGCTAAATGAAGATTGTAAAGCTGTATACTTATACAACATATTTAAAACGATATTTGGAATAGCATCACGTTTTAAAATATAAACGATGCGCATTCCATTTCTATCAGATTCATCTCTAATTAGAGAAATACCATCAATCTTTTTATCATTAATTAGGTCTGCTGTTTTTTTAATCATATCAGCTTTATTCACCTGATATGGTATTTCGGTCACTATAATAGTTTCTCTTCCTTGTACTTCTTCAATAATTGCCTTACCTCTCATGACAATTCGTCCACGACCTGTCTTAAAAGCTTCACGAACACCATCGTAGCCATATATTGTTCCTCCAGTTGGGAAATCTGGTGCTTTTATGTGTGTAATAAGCTCATCTATTTCAATGTCATTATTTTCAATATATGCTACTGTTCCATCAACAACTTCACTTAAATTGTGAGGAGGCATATTAGTCGCCATACCAACAGCAATACCTGATGCACCATTAACTAAAAGACCTGGAATACGAGTAGGTAAAACTGTAGGTTCTTGTAAGGTGTCATCGAAGTTTAATTTATGATCAACAGTTTCCTTTTCAATATCAGCCAGCATATCCTCAGATATTTTACGCATTCGTGCTTCTGTATAACGCATTGCTGCAGGACTATCACCATCGATAGAACCAAAGTTTCCTTGACCATCAACTAACATATAACGCAAGCTCCATTCTTGAGCCATACGAACCATTGCATCATAAACTGAGGTGTCACCATGTGGGTGATATTTACCAAGTACCTCACCAACGATTCTAGCCGACTTTTTGTGAGCTGTATTAGATCTAACACCTAATTCATGCATACCATATAATACACGTCTGTGAACTGGTTTTAAACCATCTCTTACATCAGGTAATGCACGTGACACAATGACTGACATTGAATAATCAATGTAAGCCGATTTCATTTCATCTTCAATGTTAATAGGGATCAATTTTTCTCCTTCTGCCATAAATAAAATTATTAGATTTTTTGTAGGTTTTCAAAACACGCTAAGATAACCAATTTCATAGGGTTTACAGAACTTATAAAACCCTTTTTTAATATTTTTTATTAACAAATTTTAATGCTTTTTTTTAATAAGTTAGTTGTTAAAAACTTTGATTTTGTAAAGTTTTTTTAGTCTATTAGACTATTAATATATTTTAAGGTATAGTTTTTGCCTTTATATACTTGTTTTTACTATTTTTAAAGCAGAAAGAGTTTATTATGGATGATAATTTTTCCCCAAGAGTCAAAGATGTAATTGCATTTAGCAAAGAAGAGGCGTTGCGATTAGGCCACGATTTTATAGGTACCGAACACTTAATGTTAGGATTACTTAGAGATGGTAGCGGAAAGGCAATAGATATTTTAAGCGCTTTAGATATTGACTTAAATCATTTAAGACGTAAAGTTGAAATTCTTAGTCCTGCAAACCCAAATATAACTGTAACCTCTAATGAGAAGAAAAACCTTCATCTCACAAGACAGGCTGAACGTGCTTTAAAAACTACATTTTTGGAGGCGAAACTCTTTCAAAGCACATCCATTAATACTGCACATTTATTATTGTGTATCTTAAGAAATGAAAACGATCCCACTACTAAACTTCTAAATAAGTTAAAAGTGGATTATGATAATGTTAAAGAACAATTCAAATTTATGATAACAAACGAAGATGATTATATAGACGAGCCAAAAGCAGAATCTTTTTCTGACGATGAGCCAATAGAAGACGACGAAGCAAAGCAAAACCCTTTTGGTCAAACAGGTTCAAAGTCTACAAAAAAGTCAAAAACACCTGTTTTAGATAACTTTGGACGAGATCTAACAGTTATGGCGGAAGAAGGCAAATTAGATCCCGTTGTAGGTCGAGAAAAAGAAATACAGCGTGTTTCTCAAATACTGAGTAGACGTAAAAAGAACAACCCATTACTTATTGGAGAACCAGGTGTTGGTAAATCAGCTATCGCTGAAGGTTTAGCACTTAGAATTGTTAAGCGTAAAGTCTCTCGTATTCTTTTTAATAAGCGTGTAGTGACGTTAGACTTAGCAAGTTTGGTTGCAGGAACAAAATACAGAGGTCAGTTTGAAGAGCGCATGAAGGCTGTAATGAATGAGCTTGAAAAAAACGATGACATCATTCTGTTTATTGATGAAATTCATACCATTGTTGGTGCTGGTGGCGCAACTGGAAGCTTAGATGCTTCAAATATGTTTAAACCTGCATTAGCAAGAGGGGAAATACAATGTATTGGAGCAACAACACTTGATGAATACAGACAATATATTGAAAAAGATGGCGCTTTAGAACGACGTTTTCAAAAGGTAATTGTTGAACCAACTACTGTTGAAGAAACGATCGAAATCCTTAATAACATTAAAGGAAAATACGAAGAACACCATAATGTTGATTATACAGATGAAGCCATTGAAGCTTGCGTTAAATTAACCAATAGATATATGACTGAACGCTTTCTACCAGACAAAGCTATTGATGCTTTAGATGAAGCTGGATCTAGAGTTCATATTACTAATATTGATGTCCCTAAACAAATCTTAGAACTTGAGAAAAAGCTTGAAGAAGTTAAGGAAACTAAAAATACCGTAGTCAAAAAACAAAAGTATGAAGAAGCTGCAAAGTTAAGAGATGACGAAAAACGTTTAGAAAAAGAATTAGCTATTGCTCAAGAAAAATGGGAAGAGGACACCAAACAACAAAGAGAAATTGTATCTGAAGATAATGTTGCAGATGTGGTATCTATGATGACTGGTATTCCTGTAAATAGAATAGCACAAACCGAAAGTAATAAACTAGCGCAATTACCAGAATTAATAAAAGGAAAGGTTATTGGTCAAGATGAAGCTGTTGCTAAGGTTGTAAAAGCTATTCAGCGTAATCGTGCTGGACTTAAAGATCCTAATAAGCCAATTGGGTCATTTATATTTTTAGGACAAACTGGAGTTGGTAAAACGCAATTAGCTAAAGTATTAGCTCGTGAATTATTTGATAGTGAAGATGCTTTAGTACGAATAGATATGAGCGAGTATATGGAAAAATTTGCGATTTCTAGGCTTATTGGAGCACCTCCAGGATATGTAGGATACGAAGAAGGTGGTCAACTTACTGAAAAAGTAAGACGTAAACCTTATGCCGTTATTCTATTGGATGAAATTGAAAAAGCGCATCCTGATGTATTCAATATGCTTTTACAAGTTCTTGATGATGGTTATCTTACTGATAGTTTAGGTCGTAAAATTGATTTTAGAAATACTATCATTATTATGACATCAAATATTGGTGCTAGAAAACTGAAAGATTTTGGTCAAGGTGTTGGTTTTGGTACTTCGGCTAAAGCCGCTCAGGCAGATGACAATAGTCGTAGTATTATTGAGAATGCCCTTAAAAAAGCTTTCGCACCTGAATTTCTGAATAGAATTGATGATGTAATGGTGTTTAATGCCCTTGAAAAAGAAGATATCAATAAAATTATTGATATTGAATTAGCATTCCTTATCAAACGAATTAAAGATTTAGGATATGAACTTAAACTTTCAAAGAAAGCGAAAGATTATATTGCTGAAAAAGGATTTGATAAACAATATGGAGCTAGGCCTTTAAAACGTGCTATACAGAAGTATATTGAAGATGCCTTGGCCGAAGAAATTATTAATTCTCAAGTACAAGAAGGTGATACAATAGTAATGGATTTAGATTCAAAATCTGATGAATTAACCATTAAAATTGAAAAACCAAAAAAGCATTCTGAATCTTAACTTTAAACATAATATTAAAACGTCTAGAAATATCTAGACGTTTTTTTTTGTTTAACAAGTTAGTTATTGTTAACTTTAGATATGACAGATGTTGTAAAATATGATTTTTGCACTATGCATATTTATGATAACCACATGATTGTTGTTATTAATGAAGGTGTTACCGTTACTCCAGATCATAATGCGGTTTTAATAAATGTTGCAGATACCTATTACAAGAATACAAATTTTGTGTATATCACACATCGACTTCATTCCTATGCTGTTGATCCAGCCATTTATAATGAAACTTCTAAAATTAAAAACTTAGCAGGATTTTGTGTGGTCTCTTCAGATTACAAAGCAAAACGCAATGCTGAGATAGAAAAACTCTTCTTAAATAAACCCTTTGAGATTTTTGATTCTATAGACGAAGCAACTACTTGGGCTGACTCTATTATTAACTCGTAATCAGGATTTACCTTTAAGCTTATTTGATATTTTCTCGATAACTTATTGCTCCCAATTTTATCTATTAAACAATCCTTCAAAAACCTGTTTAACTTACAATACTAACCAACTAAAACCATTCTTTTTAGTTTGTATTACACTTACCACTTATTAGACTATTAAATAAATAAAAAGGCAGCTATTTCTAGCTGCCTTTTATATATACCCTTAGGGAAGTCCCTAATTATTTACATCTATTTACTATTTACCAGAAGAAACAATCTTCTTAGTAACCGTACCTTGATTAGTGGTTAACTTCACATAAAATACTTGATTAGACGTTCTAGATAGATCTAATGTAGTTCTACCTTTTGAACCTGCAACATATTTAGAGTTAGTTTCTGATAAGATTAATAAACCTTTAGTATCAAAGAACTCAAT
>NZ_JAXMOD010000010.1:0-82260 GCF_034670085.1 Psychroserpens sp.
ATTTCCATTGCCGAATTTGAAAACGAAATATGCTTTCTCGAAGGTTTTGAGTTATCTCCAAATTTTAAAAAGTCAAATATTCCCATAATCTTGGTCAGCATTACACACAACGTGTTCGTGTATGGCTAGTTGCGTTGGCGAGAACTAAGTTAATAAAAGAAAACTAACCAGTAGGAAAATCCGCAGGATTTTCCGAGTACACACAAACCAAGCAATTGGTTATACACGTTGTTGGCAAATCGTTATAATTATTTAAAGAACTTTTTTGATTTTTCCCAAATTTCATATTTACTATGTTCGCCTAAATAATAATAGAATTTACCATCTGGTTTAATCAGAATATAATTTCCATACCTTACCTCATAAGGGAAAAATAACTTCTTAAATAAATTATCTTTATCAGATATCCAATTGATCTTATTTTGATGATAATATTTAAGATTATCAGATTCAGGTGAGTTAATCCAGAATTGATTAATATCAACTATTTTATGAAGATTTTTTAAAAAGTCTTTATCTAAAACATTCCAAGTAGACCTGTATTTGGTGTTTTCTGATTTTTTTGGAAATGCAGTTAAATAATTTATAACAAGATTTTTTGTCGAATCAATTTGTTTTCCACTCAATTCATTCAAATATGATTTTAAAATATTGAAAGTTTTTTTATCTAGTTGACCGAATTTTTGTCTAGTAATTAGAATTCCTATTTGAGTAGTGTCATTTTCAAAATATAAGTCCAAGTTTTTTTTGTAATCTTTCGTGTCTAGAAACTTTTGTTTAGTTATTTGTTCACTGTTTTCATTGTAGAAAATTATGGGTTTTGTTTGTCCAAAAACTTTAATAGAAATCAATAATATTACTATGAAATTAATTATTTTCATTTTTTCCTTTTAATGTTTGCCAACTCGTTATATCTTGATAAAGATACAATTTATCCAATATTATCTTCCCGATATCTTGAACTTTTGTTCCAAACTATCAGCTTTTTTATACTGCTCTACAGCAAGGTCTAACGGACTGCGAATATCTAGTAAATCTTTTCTAGCTACATGCGTATAAATCATCGTCGTCTCAGGTTTTGCATGTCCCAAAAGCGATTGTATATGCCTAATCCCAACTCCGTTTTCTAATAAATGGGTTGCGTAACTATGTCGCAAAGTATGTGGTGTTACTCGAACTTTTAGTCCACATTGTGAAGCTGATTTGTGTAAAAATTTACTAACGCTACTCGAACTATAAGGAAATCCTGGTTTCCCTTCTATGAGATATGTTTCCGGTGCATAAGTATGCATATAATTGTTTAATAATGGTAATAAATGTTCTGCTAATGGTGCATATCTGTCTTTCCTGCCTTTTGCATTTTTAATGATAAACTGCTTTCTGTTTATATTGATATCATCAAGTTTTAAATTGATGAGTTCACTTATTCGTAAACCAGCCGAATACAAGAGTGCTATAATCGTCCTATGTTTTAAATTTTTAGTTTTCGCAATTAATTCTATGACCTCATTCTGTGATAAAACCACAGGAAGAATCTTGTCTCGTTTAGGTCGAACTAAATCTATATCTACAATTTGTGTCGATTTTTCAAATACAATAAACAGTTTTAATGCACTTATAAATTGCCGCTGAACACTGATGCTGAGCTTCCTTTTTATAAAAACATCTTCAATAAACAATTCAACTTCTCTATTGCTTAAATCTTGAATAGCTTTCTCTCTATGGTAATCTATAAAATCAGCGATCTGAAATGTGTAATTCTTTACAGTGCTATCACTGTAGCGCTTTCCTCTTAAATATTTGTAAAAGTTATTGAGTAGTGTTTTTTGTGTGTTGTTTAATTCTCTTTCGGTTTTATATACAACTTTTGTTTTCTTAACTTTCAATTCAAGTTCGCTTTCATTTAAAATGGCGTGACCTTTCAAATAATATCGAATTGTTTCCAGTTTTTGTAATGAATAGGGAAGATACCAGAGCTTTAATACGTCACTCCATTTAGATTCTGGAATTGATTTAACTATATCAACTAAATGCTTATTATAATTGAATTTTATGCCAATTTTAAACTTTTCCTTATAATAGAATTTTATTAAATGTATTTCAGGTTGTGTTTTCATAAAATCCAAATTAGAGAAAATAATCTACATATCAAAATCCAATGGCAGTATCGTCTGCTCTATAATCGGCACCTCCTTCTAGCGTTCCGTCTTCTAAAACCAAAATAGCTTCAACTCTTGCCGTAATTGGCGCTGAAGCTTCATTAATATCGTAACCTTTAGCTTCCAATTGTTGTTTTAACTCTTCGGAAAACAAATCGACTTCCATTCTTATGCGATCTGGTAACCATTGATGATGTAAACGAGGCGCATCAACCGCTTCTTGCATGGTCATATCAAATTCTACAACATTTAAAATAGTTTGTAAAACGGAAGTTATAATGGTTGAACCTCCTGGTGTTCCCAAAACCATATAAAGCGCACCATTTTTTTCAACTATGGTTGGTGTCATTGCGCTTAGCATCCTCTTTTCTGGAGCAATACTATTTGCTTTTCCTCCAACTAAACCGTAAATATTTGGAGTTCCAGGTTTACTGCTGAAATCGTCCATTTCATTATTCAAAAAGAAACCTAAATTATCGATATACAATTTAGAACCATATCCGCTATTTAAGGTTGTGGTTACCGAAACTGCATTTCCAAATGGATCAACAATAGAGTAGTGGGTTGTTTCTTCACTTTCATAACCCAAAATCTCACCATAACTAATCGATGCTGAAGGCGTTGGATGATCAAACGAAAAGCTTGCCATACGTCGACTTAAATACGCATCGCTTAATAATTCTGTTGTTGGAATGTCTACAAAGTCTGGATCACCTAAGAAATAACTTCTATCTGCAAAAGCACGTCGTTCTGCTTCTACCATGACCTGAATACTTTTAACCGAATTATGTCCATAGGATCTCAAATCGAATGGTTCCATCATTTTCATAATTTGAGCCAAGCAAAGTCCACCACTTGAAGGAGGTGACATAGAAATCACATTCAAATCTTTATATTTAAATTCAACAGGATCTCGCCATTTGGCTTCATAACGTTCTAAATCTTCAAGCGTCAAAATGCTTTCTTTTTCATTTAAAAACATAATTATTTGCTTAGCTGTTTCACCTTTATAGAACTCGTCTTTACCGTTTTTGACTATGCGCTTCAAGGTTTCTGCTAGTTGAATGTTTTTAATCGTATCGTGAGCCTTTATATTTCTGGTAAACAAAATGTCTTTTCCGTTGACAACTCTAATTATACTATCGTAATGCTCGAGTTTTGCATGTTGCTTTTCAGTGACTGCAAACCCTTTTTGTGCCAATTCAATGACAGGTTGCATCAAGTCTTTTATTGGTAACGTTCCAAATCGTTCATGAGCAGCAAAGATACCAGCAATAGTTCCTGGAACTCCAACCGAATGCACACCAACTGCACTCTTACCTTTAATGACATTCCCATTTTCGTCTAAATACATGTCTTTATGAGAAGCTAAAGGTGCTTTTTCTCTATAATCTAAAGCTCCAGTTTCACCATCTGCGAGTCTGTAAACCATAAATCCGCCTCCTCCTAAATTTCCAGCATAAGGATATACTACTGCCAATGCCATTTCTGTTGCAAACATAGCATCAAAAGCATTTCCTCCTTTTTTTAAGATATCACTTCCTATTTGTGAGGCTTCTTTTCTTGCAGTAACAACCATTGCATGCTCTGAAATAACACCTCTTTTTGTTACTGTTTTTTGATCTTTACAAGCTAAGACAAACAGAATCATTAGTAGTAAAACAAAGTGCTTTCTCATAAGTTATAGGCTTTAGTAAGTTCAGTCCGTTTAGCATTTGAAGTCGCTATAAGCTCTTCAAAAAATCGAGTAAATTCATCCTCAAATTCAGCATAAAACTCCTTGAGTTCATTGGTTGCTAAATTCATTCCAGACTTATGTTTTGTACGTCTATTCATTCCGTTTAAAACACGTTGAATGCCTTCAACTTCAGCATAGCTTAACAACCAATTGTCAGCAATCATAAAAGGCATTAATTTCTGAAAACGTTCAGGTAAAATGTCGAAATGTGCTTTCAAACTATCATAAAAATTATCAATATATTGTTCTAAAGGCATATCTGAATATTTATGCCAGTTTTTGGCTAAAAAATGATCGTATAAAATATCTACAATTACACCACTGTAATGGCTATAATTCTTATGTAAACGCTTGGTACTTTGTCTTACAATTGGATGTGCATCAGTAAAGGTATCAATGTGACGATGTAATTTTACACCGACTTGAAATTCGGGCGATAGCAATTTGTATTTGTTACCTCTTATAGCATCTGCAACAAAATTGCCAATAGTAATCATCTCGTTTTCTCCTGAAAGGTAAATATGGGCTAGAAAATTCATAGGTGTAATTTACGAATTGTGAGTTAAGATTTACGGATTTGAAATAGTATATTTGCTGAAAATATTAACAATATATGACACTTATAAAATCAATTTCAGGAATTAGAGGAACCATTGGAGGCAATGTAGGCGATAATTTAACACCTATCGATGCTGTAAAATTTGCGTCTGCCTATGGTACATGGATCATGCAACAACGTGATAAAGAGAATTACAAAGTTGTGGTTGGTCGTGATGCTCGAATTTCTGGAGAAATGATTCAGAATTTAGTCATGAACACTTTAGTTGGTTTAGGAATTCATGTGGTCGATTTAGGCCTTTCTACAACACCAACGGTTGAAATTGCTGTGCCAATGGAACATGCTGATGGTGGTATTATTTTAACGGCTAGTCACAATCCGAAACAATGGAATGCCTTAAAATTGTTAGATGCTAAAGGCGAATTTTTGAATGGCGAAGAAGGAGCGAAAATTTTGAAAATTGCCGAAAGTACTGATATGAGTTTCGCTGATGTAGATAGCTTAGGAAAAATAACGATCAATGACGCCTATATCGATATGCATATTGATGAAGTTTTAGATATGGATTTAGTGAATGTTGATGCCATTAAGAAAGCAAAGTTTAAAGTGGTTGTCGATGGTGTGAATTCAACTGGTGGAATCGCTATTCCGTTATTATTAGAACGTTTAGGTGTTCATCCTGTAAAATTGTTTTGTGAACCTAACGGACATTTTCCACATAATCCAGAACCTTTAAAAGAGCATTTAACCGACTTGTCAAAAGCGGTTGTAAAGGAACATGCCGATTTCGGTATCGTAGTAGATCCTGATGTTGATCGTTTGGCTTTTATGGACGAAAAAGGCGAGATGTTTGGTGAAGAGTATACGTTAGTGGCTTGTGCAGATTATGTTTTGAGCAAAACAAAAGGAAATACTGTAAGTAATATGAGTTCTACTAGAGCGTTAAGAGATGTTACTGAAAAACATGGTGGAACTTATGAAGCGAGTGCTGTTGGAGAAGTCAACGTGGTTGCACTCATGAAAAAGAATAACGCTGTCATTGGAGGTGAAGGGAATGGTGGAATTATCTATCCTGAATCGCATTATGGTCGTGACGCTTTAGTTGGTGTGGCTCTATTTTTAAGTCTGTTGGCTGAAAAGAAAATGAATGTGAGCGATTTGAGGGCGTCGTATCCAAATTATTTTATGAGTAAGAAGAAAATTCAACTAACACCTGGTTTAGATGTTGATGGAATTTTGAAAACGATGGAAGCTAATTATGCTCACGAAAACTTAACGACAATTGATGGAGTGAAAATTGATTTTGCTGATTCTTGGGTTCACCTAAGAAAAAGTAATACAGAACCAATTATTCGTATTTATACGGAAGCGCCTTCTCAAAATCAAGCAGATACGCTTGCTGACCGAATTATTTCTGAAATTAAAGGGATTGCAAATATTTAGTATCTTTAAACGAATAAACCAATTATGATGACTGTCGAAACTAAAGTCCATACAGCTTCTAACCTTGAAGAACATTTTCAGAATTTTAGGAAGCACATTATTGGTATAGATCAAGAGTTTGTATCACCTTTCGGTAGAAAAAAAATTATATATACAGATTGGACTGCTTCAGGTCGTTTATACAGACCAATTGAAGAAAAAATATGTAATGAGTTCGGACCATTTGTGGCTAACACACATACCGAAACAACCGTTTCTGGTACTGCAATGACCAAAGCCTATCATGAAGCGAAACACATCATTAAAAAGCATGTTAATTGTAATGAAGATGATGTTTTAATTGTTTCTGGAAACGGAATGACTGGTGTCGTAAATAAGTTTCAGCGTATTCTCGGACTTAAGGTTCCTGAAAATTTGAAGAAGTATACAGACATTCCGAATGAAATTCGACCAGTAGTTTTTATTTCACATATGGAACATCATTCTAATCAAACCTCATGGTTAGAAACGATTGCTAAAGTAGAAGTAATTCCTCCAGATAATGACGGATTATTCTGCTTGAAAAATCTTGAAGGACTTTTAGAAAAATATAAAGACTGTACTTTGAAAATTGCTTCAATTGTTGGAGGCTCTAATGTCACTGGAATTCAGACACCACATCATAAAGTTGCCGAGTTAATGCATAAACATGGAGGTGTTTGTTTTGTTGATTTTGCATGCTCTGCACCTTATGTGCATATTGATATGCATCCCGAAAATGAAGATCAAGCATTAGATGCTATTTTCTTTTCACCTCATAAATTTTTAGGCGGACCAGGAACTTCTGGTGTTTTGGTGTTTAATAAGAAATTGTATCACAATATGATTCCTGATTGTCCAGGAGGAGGAACTGTTAGTTGGACTAATCCTTGGGGAGAACACAAGTATATTGATAATATAGAAGACCGTGAAGATGGTGGAACTCCAGGTTTCCTTCAAACCATTAAAACAGCACTTGCTGTGAAGCTTAAGGAGGCTATGGGAGTTGAGAATATCTTGAAGCGTGAGCATGAACTTACAGAGATTATTTTCAAAGAACTATCTGATATCGAAAACATCAAAATACTTGCAGGTCAGCATCAGGATCGATTAGGTGTTATCTCATTTTATATTGATGAGTTACACTTTAATTTAGGTGTGAAGCTTTTAAATGATCGCTTCGGAATTCAAACACGTGGAGGTTGCAGTTGTGCTGGAACCTATGGACATTTTTTGTTACACGTAGATCAAAAAACAAGTCATGAACTCACTAGTGAAATTTCTATTGGAGATTTGATTAGAAAACCAGGTTGGATACGCATGTCAATTCATCCAACAACCACAAATGAAGAAATGAATTTTGTTTGTAAAAGCATTAAATCATTGGCCAAACATCATAAAGAATGGGCTAAAGATTATGAGTATATTGGCTCAAATAATGAATTTGTACATCATGCTGTTAAAAATGACGTGACTCAAGATGCTACCGTTAAATCTTGGTTTAATTTGTAAACCTTGTCATTCCAAAATGTCACACTGAGCGCAGTCGAAGTGTAAAGTGGAATTTATTTTGCCAAACGGAAAATTCAGTATAAACCTTAGGAATGACAAATGTTATTGAAATTCTGGAGGAACGTCGTTTCTGTATTTCCAACGTTTGTGTGTCCACAAGTAGTATTCTGGAGCTTCATAAATTTGCTTTTCTACAAGTTTTAAAAAGATATCTGTTATCTCGTAGTCTTTGAATTCATTTGGTGTTGTCGTGATGGTTTCAAATGTGGTTTCATAATACCCTCTTCCAACTTTCTTAACTCTAAAAAAGACCACAGCCATATCTAGTTTTTTGGCAAGCATTTCTGCACCAGTATGAACAGGAACTTTAATATTCATGAATTCATTCCAATGAAACGCTTTACGACGTCTTGGTGATTGATCTGATATGAATCCGTTGATGGTTAATTCGCCCTTTCTTTTAGCTTCTACCAAAATTGGTACTGTTTCTTTAGTGGTAATAAGAAAACTGTTATATTTTGCTCTAATCCGTTTAACTAATCTGTCAAAATATTTGTTTTCAATGCGCTTATAAACAGCATAACCTTTAGATTTTATATGCGTTTGTAAAATGAAAATCCATTCCCAACTTCCATAATGCGCGCACATTAAAACGATACTTTTGTTGGTGTCTTCTATTTTATGAATCTCTTCTATATTGGTGAATGTAAATCGCTTTTTCATTTCGGCTTCAGAAATGGTTAATGATTTAATCGATTCGACAACCATATCACTTAAATGATGGTAAAACGTTTTTGTAATGGCTTTGATTTCCTCTTCAGTTTTTTCAGGAAAAACAAGATTTAAATTGTTTCTAACGACTTTCTTTCTATAGCCTACTATGTAATACAACAAAAAGTAAAGTCCATCAGAAACAGCGTATAAAAGTCTGAATGGTAATATAGAAACGATCCATAAAAAAGGATAAATTATAATGTAAACTAGAAATTGCATTTATATACCTTAGATTTGCAGAAGCAAATATATGTATAATTTAATGTTTAAAGTCTATGGGTAACTTAAGTTTGGTCACCATTGTAATAATTGCAGCCAATGTATTAATATCTTATAAAGGTTTTAATGATTATGGTTTTTTTGAACGCTATAAATTTAATGTCGGTAGCGTGAGAAGAGGTGAACAATTTAGAATGTTTAGTTCTGGGTTTTTGCATGCAGATACATCACATTTGTTCATGAATATGCTGACACTTTATTTCTTTGCAGATGGCGTGATTTTTTCAGTAGGTGAATTTAATTTTGTGGTGATTTATGTGATTAGCTTGTTACTAGGAAGTTTACTCTCCTTATATTTTCATCAAAATGAATATCAATATAGTGCCATAGGAGCAAGTGGAGCAGTCACTGGTGTTTTATATGCTGCCATTCTGTTAGATCCGAGTATGAGCCTGTATATGTTTTTTATTCCAATTCCTATTCCAGCTTACGTATTCGGAATAGGTTACTTGTTATATTCTATTTATGGAATGAAAAATAGAGTAGGTAATATTGGTCATGATGCCCATTTTGGAGGTGCTATTGGTGGATTGGTTGTGACATTAATTTTAGTGCCAACACTTTTTCGAACCGATTTGCTAATGATTGGTCTTCTTTGTATTCCAATACTCATTTTGTTTGTCATGCACAAAATGGGAAAAATATAGTTTAGGTTAAGCTAATCGAGCAACTCTTTTAATTTCTCTTCTAAAGAAATTCCAGAAAGGTTTTTAGCAACAATAATACCTTCACTATCAAGCAAAAAGGAAGCAGGAAGAGATCTTATACTATAAGCTTTTGAAATGGTATCGTTAAAGTAATTAAGGTTAGAAACTTGATTCCAAATAAGTTGATCGTCTTTTATTGCTTTTTTCCAATCTGATTTTGGATGCGTCTGTTTCGTATTTCCATCTAAAGATACACCTATCATCTCCAAACCTTTATCATGATATTTTTCATAAATAGCTACTAATCGTTTATTATCACGTCTAGACGCTTTATACCAAGATGACCAGAAATGAACAAGGGTGACCTTTCCTTTAATCTTGTTTAGTTCAATCGTTTTTCCATTAGGACTAGGAGCCGAAAAATTAGGTGCTATTCGTCCAACATGAGTAGCTGCTATAATTTCATATTGCTTTCTAATTTCAGGAATACTTTTAGCAACACGTTTACCCAAGTTTGAGTTTTTAAGATCTTCATTAATGGCATCAAAAGATGAAACAATCAGACCTTTGTCGGATGTGTTTCTTCTAATCATTGTATTTAGTAACACTAGACCATAAGGGTTATCTGTATTGTTTTGAATAAACTCATGAGGAAACTGTGCTATGAGGTCCTTTAAGTGACTAACCTTATCAGACATGCCAACAACACTTTCTTTATTAATAATCATCTGTCTATAACGTTCACTAGTCTTATTAAGAGAATCATTTAAGGCTTGTAATTGTTTATTGAATGCTGAGATTGCATTATTGTAATCAGTACCTTCAATTTTTGATTGCTTAATATCGTCTTTATTAACGACTATGGTTAAGTTGGCATTAGCAATTACAAATGGAAACGAATCATCTAAACTATCAACCTCAAGAAACCAAGCTTCAGTACTATCAATTTTGCCCTCGAAACGAAAAACCTCATTCATAATAATGGCTGTATCTCTAACTTTTAAAAATCCTTTGTCGTTGGTAGATTTTAGATAAGTTCTTAAACCATTAAACATACCAGGAGCTGTTCCAGAAATCACATAACCATCAGTTGTTGTTTGAATAGGTTCTGATTTAGTTTCCTCTTTACACGAAAAGATGATTAAGCAAATTAGAACGCAATAAATTGGTGTCTTCATTTTTTTTAGTTTAGGTATTCTGCAACTTTTTGTTCAAGTGCAGGACCTCTAAGGTTTTTAGCAACAATTTTACCATTTTCATCCAATAAGAATGTTGCTGGAATAGAACGTATATTATAAGCTTTAGCAACAGGATCATTAAAATAATTTAGGTTAGACACATGACTCCAAGTTAGTTTGTCGTCTTCAATAGCTTTCATCCATGCGGCTTTTGGATCTTTCTGATTTCTACTTCCATCAAGAGAAACACTTATGATCTCAAGACCCTTCTTATGATATTTCTCATAAACCTTTACCACATTTGGGTTTTCCATTCTGCAAGGCTTACACCATGATGCCCAAAAATCGATAAGGGTTAATCTTCCTTTTACATCCTCTAAAGCAAGTGTCTTTCCATCTGGAGTTGGTGCTTTAAATGAAGGCGCAATTTGTCCAATTTCTGTAGCACCAACTGCTGCCTTTTCTAACTTTTTTATATTCACTAGCGTTTTAAGAGAATTTGCTGCAACAGAATTTTGTAACTCATCACTTAAACCATCTAATGTAGATTCGATTTTATCATAATCTGCCGTTTTAGCTTCAGCTAATTGTTGAAGAAGAACTATAGAAAAAACATTGTCTTTATTTTTATTAATGAATTCATAAGGTAAATTATCTGATTGTTGCGTTATATCTTTCAACTTAGACTGCAGGTCATTTGCATTTGTGGCCATGTCTTTTTGTTTAATAGCACGTAATTGTCCAGTAATTTGATAACGTTTCGCAGTTAATTCTTTAGACTTTTCGTTATATAAATTTAGGGCAGTATTAGCCTTAGTGCCACTAATTTTTGAGCTGTTTAAATTGTCTTTATCAATGGTTACATTTATGTCACCATTCTCAAGAATTAAAGGAATAGATCCTTTTACGCTGTTGATAGTTAGGTTCAGCATTTTAGGTTGTTCAATTTTGCCTTCAAATACAAATTTTTCATTCATAACAATAGCTGTATCCATTGCAATTTTCCGTCCTCGTTCATCAGTCGTTTCTAGATATGCTCTAATGCCATTGTACACACCAGGAGCAGTTCCTGTAATATAATACCCATCTCTTTTAACGGTTTGTTTTTCTTCTGTTTTACAAGACGTAACTAGTAAACATAATACTAGAATTGAAATAATATGTTTCATGATTTTTATTTTTTAGACTACTACAAATATAATAAGTCCATTGATAATAAAAACTTAAAGAACTTTTATAAAATGCTTTATAAAATTAAAATTGCAATACTTTTGTAAAAAAAGTATTCTATAATGATTCATCAAGATACAATTGTTGCCTTAGCTACTGCCGCTGGAAGCGGTGCTATTGCAGTGATTAGACTTTCTGGAGATAAGGCGATTACTAGTGTTGATGCACATTTTAAATCGGTAACAAATCAAAAAGCACTTTTAAATCAACCAACCCATACCATACATTTGGGACATATCGTAGATAAATCAAGAGTTATTGATGAAGTTTTAGTTTCAGTATTTAAGAATCCAAATTCTTATACAGGTGAAGATGTTATAGAAATATCATGTCATGGTTCCAATTATATTCAGCAAGAAATTATACAACTATTTCTAAGAGAAGGTTGTCGTATGGCGAATGCAGGAGAATTTACCTTACGAGCATTTTTAAATGGAAAATTAGATTTATCGCAGGCTGAAGCTGTTGCAGATTTAATAGCAAGTGATAATGAAGCATCACATCAAATAGCCATGCAACAAATGCGTGGTGGTTTTTCTTCGGAAATAGCAAAACTTAGAGAAGAACTTCTCAATTTTGCCTCATTAATTGAACTTGAATTGGATTTTGCTGAAGAAGATGTAGAGTTCGCTGATCGATCACAATTTAAAGCATTGGTCGAGAGAATCACGTTTGTTCTTAAGCGCTTAATTGATTCCTTTGCAGTAGGGAACGTTATTAAAAACGGAATTCCTGTGGCCATTGTAGGCGAACCTAATGTTGGAAAATCGACATTATTAAATGCCTTATTAAATGAAGAACGTGCCATAGTTTCTGAAATTGCGGGAACAACAAGAGATACTATTGAAGATGAAATTTCAATAGGAGGAATAGGATTTCGATTTATTGATACTGCAGGAATTAGAGAAACAAAAGATGTTGTTGAAACGATAGGTATTAAAAAAACATTTGAAAAAATTGATCAAGCTCAAGTCGTTATTTACCTATTTGATGCCCATGATTTTAAAGATCAGAGTTCTATTTTAAAAGTTGAATTAGAGAAAATCAAGAATAAATACCCACAAAAACCACTTCTTGTAATTGCTAATAAGATAGATAAGGTCGATGATATACTAATCTCGAAAATACAATCTGAAATTCCAGATATAAAACTATTATCAGCAAAAACGGGCTTTGGCGTAGAGCAGTTGACCAATTCGCTACTAGAGTTAATAAATACTGGTGCATTAAGAAATAATGAAACTATAGTGACGAATTCCCGTCATTATGATGCCTTATTGAAAGCCTTTGAAGAGATTCAGAAGGTTAAAAACGGATTAGAAACTGGGCTTTCAGGTGATTTATTAGCCATAGATATTCGACAAGCCTTGTATCACTTTGGTGAGATTACAGGAGAGATTACCAATGATGATCTGTTAGGTAATATTTTTGCTAACTTTTGTATTGGAAAATAACTTTTTAAAGTGGCATAAATTAGTATTTATTTTCATATCTTGTTTGTCCCTATGTTTGTTCAAAACATTATTCCCTAAAATAAAAATACGAAGTAACTCAAGAAATTAAGGTCTGTTGACAGCTAACCTTTTAATTATTTTGACCTCATATTACTGAGGTCAGAACTTTGTATAATGCATGATAAAACCATTTTATTAGGTTGTGATGACACTTCAAAATTGTCACTGATTTTGCAGTGCCTAAAAGGAACGTCAAATAATAATTATATTTCTGCTATTCGAATTTCCGATCTAGTTAATATATTAAAATCAATAGAACCATCTTTAATTATATTGAATTTCAGAAATAATCAACTGGCATTAAATGATATTATTGCTTTTTTGAAAACCCAAAAAACACCAATCATCTGTTTAACAAATGATAATAATGTACTTTATTGGGAAAATAATCATATTGTATTTACATTACCTTTCTCCTATGCTATAGAACAAAAAGCACTTAAGCAAGGCATAGGTTCAATTCTGAATCTAAAGAAGCATATATCAAAAAGAAATTTGAATCAGCCATTTATTAAACATGAAGCAAGGACTAAATTTGTTTATCATAATAAAAGTCTGACTAGATATGTTATGGAATTAGATCAAAAAAAGGTGGCTCTAAAAAAAATAAAAGATAATCTATTAAGACTCTATGGAGAAGTCGATGCACCTATTAAATCAAAATTAATTTCAATTGTCAATTCTATTAAATCCTCGACAGGTGACAAAAAACATTGGGATGATTTTAAAATTTATTTTGAAAATATAAACCCTGGATTTGTAAAAAAAATAAGTAAAAAGCACCCAAGTCTAACTTCAAAGGATATTAAATATTGCTGTTACCTTAAAATGAATATGTCTAACGATGATATAAGACATATATTAGGGATTAATAAGGAAAGTGTTCGAACACATAAATTTAGGCTAAAAAAGAAGCTTGCGTTATCTAAAGAGCAAGATTTAAGAACATATACAAGATCGTTTGAAAAACAACAAGCCTAACCGTAAAATTACAACTCCATATTACTTTTTGTCTGACACATTATAATCACGTATCAAATTATTAATTATACCTAATAATTACTATGTATTTGCTTTTGTCTACTTTTTGTCTACGGTTTTAACTAATGATCAAAAAATGTAAACGTTTAGTCACGATCATTTCCTAAAAATATAAAAGCTCTGTCTCTAATTTTACAATGTGAATATTGAATACAATTTCAGTATAAACATGAACTTCAATTTAGATGATAGAGAAAGCAATACAATTTACGAAACAAGCATTTGAGCAATATCTAAAAAATAAGATGTCCTTACATGAAAGTTTCGTTGCTGTAAATTCTGTTATTCAACCTGATGGCTCGTTGACAAAGTCGACAAAGAATAAAGTGATTCTTAGTCTTATTAATATTGTACGAGAAACCTCTAAGCCTTTTAGTTATAGAAATAAAAGATTAGATACAGGTTATTCAAATACAGTTCCACCCGAAAAATATAACCTTGATGTATTAGTGTCATCTAATTTTGATGACTATTCTGAGTCACTTAAGTTTTTAAATGAAGCTATATTATTTTTTCAAATAAACGCTTCTATAAGTTCTGAAACGAATTCTAATATACCTACAGGTATTGAAAAATTAGAATTTGAATTAGAAACCATAAGTTATCATCAAATGCATAGCCTTTGGAATGCTATGGGAGCAAAATACCAACCTTCAGTAATCTATAAAATGAGATTACTCACATTAGACCCTAATCAAACTAGAGGATTCATTCCAGAAATTATAGAAACTTCAAATATGATTGGTCAATGAATGTTTTAAACTATAATAAATTATTTGTTTTGAAAGCTACTCATTCGTTTTTCAAAAATAATAAATGCAACACTTTTAAATTTAGTCAAGCTGAGAATTCGAAAATTCTAATGCAAAGATATGGCTTCATACTTGACCTTTTAGATGATGGGTTTGGTTTTTACACCAATAAGCAAACTAATTTAGTAGAATTACTTACGTACATAAAAAAGGGAACAGATGAACATTATTTTGATTTTCATGTAAACCTAACTGACAGTAATTTTTTCAATTATACAGACTTGCCATTAGATTGGAGCGGAACACTATTTTATGATAGTCAATCTCAAAAGAACCTAACTGAAACCAATAACATTACACTTAAGCCAGAATTATCAGTCATAAACAATTTAGGCTTTTTTGCCAATATTAAAATTCACTTTGACACAGTCATCAACTTGTATAATTCTAAAAAAGTAGCACCAGTATTCAATCTCAATTTTAAATCAAGAGCCAGTATCTGGGAATATTACATAATTGATAGAACATCAATAACTGGAGAGGATATAACTATTGTAGGAGCTCCTGATATTCAGTTTATAAAACACAAAAACGTAAGGCTTTTTAATGGTGAAACAGCGGTGAAACTAACTTCAAATCGTGGAATCGCATTTTCTCAATATCCAATGTACAAATTTAATCTTGTTAATCTTGATAGGCGGCCTAATGGCAACGGAATTAATGTAAGATCTGAAATAAATACTATAGTTGAAGGATTGCCAAACCCATCATTAAGTCAAATCGACATAATTGATTTCAAAGGAAAAAAAACGGTGAGTTCACCAATATACATATATGTTTAATAATTAATAAAAAATAAATTTATGAATTTAGCTAATATTCAATCTCCAGGAGTTTATATCAATGAGGTGAATGGTTTTCCGAATTCTGTAGTTCCAGTAGCTACAGCAATTCCAGCATTTATTGGGTACACACCACAAGCATTATACGAAGGGAAATCGTATACGAATGTTGCACAAAAAATCACATCATTCGCAGAATTTCAAGCATTTTACTGTTATCCAGAGCCACAAGCTCCTGCAAACCCAGTAAAGCAATACAGTCCAGAGTATTATTTGGTCAAACAAAAAAGTCAACCAGATAAAGGTGATTATGTACAAATAGATGGCAGTTATTACTCTATAGTTCCAGATCCAAATACAATATATTATTTGTATAACAGTGTACGACTTTTTTACGAAAATGGAGGAGGAGATGCTTATATAGTTTCAGTTGGAACTTATGGAGCGCCAACAAAAAAGCCAATGACACCAGGTACTCAAATTGTAAATACCAATGTGGAATTGAATGATTTATTAAAAGGTTTAGCCATCTTAAAGAATGAAGATGAACCAACGATGTATATATGTCCAGAAGCAACATTGCTCACTGTAGCAAATAATGCAAACTTAATGCAAGAGATGCTTTTACAAAACACTCAGATGCAAACTGCAATTAGCATTTTTGATATTATTGGAGGCAATGATCCAGACCCAATTCTTTATACAAATGATATAGAAACCTTTAGAAACAGTACAGGTGCAGAGGGATTGAACTACGGAACAGCTTATTATCCTTTTATTGAAACATCATTGATGCAAAATACAGATATTGATTATACCAATTTATTTGGTGGTGATTTAAAACAGTTGGCTCCAATCATTAATCCTGCTGATAGCCCAAATCAAAGTGTAGCTTCTATATTAGCCAAAATTGAAAACCCTTCTGGAACTGCCTTAAGTATCAAGCAAGGTAATAATGCACTTTTAACAGCAAGCAAAACTTACACTAACATCATTAAGCATGTTTTGAGCGATGCTAATACTTTGCCTCCTAGTGGTGGAATGGCAGGAGTTATCACCACTATTGATAATCAAGTTGGTCCATGGCAAGCACCTGCAAACACTTCAATAGTTGGTACTGCAAAATTACCAATTAATTTATCTGAATCTCAGCAAAGAGATTTAAATGTAGATGCAGTCTCTGGTAAATCTGTTAATGCCATAAGGAAATTTAATGGACTGGGCTTTCTAATTTGGGGAGCAAGAACTTTAGATGGTAACAGCCTTGATTGGCAATATTTATCAGTTAGAAGAACTCTAATATTCATTGAGCAATCCTGTAAATTAGCAACAAGAGCTTATGTTTTTCAACCAAATGACAAAAATACTTGGGAAGGTGTTAAAGCAATGATAGGTGGCTTTTTAACTGGTATTTGGAAACAAGGAGGTCTTGAAGGAGCAGTTGCAGCCAACGCGTTTCAAGTAGAATGTGGATTAGGATCTACAATGACAGGTTTAGATCAATTAAAAGGCATTATGCGAGTCTCTGTAAAAGTAGCCGTAACGCGTCCAGCAGAATTTATAATTCTAACCTTCGAACAAGAAATGGCAACATCAAGCTAAACAAAAAATCAATTTTAAAATTAATATAAAACTATAAAATTATGGCAATAGATGGAAGTAAAGAAAATTCGACTTGGCCAATGCCAAAATTCAGATTTGAAGTAGATCTTGGCACAGAGTTAAAAGGAGTTGCTTTTCAGGAAGTCTCAGGAATGGACGTTGAAAACCAAATTATTGAGTATCGAAAAAGTAATAGCAAGTTATTTTCAACAGAGAAAATGCCTGGAATCGTCAAATATGGAAACATTACAATGAAAAGAGGTGTGTTTGTAAATGACAATACATTTTGGAACTGGCATGCAGAAGTATCCATGAATACAATTAAGAGAAGAACCGTATTAATAAAGCTTTTAGATGAAAAGGGCAAAGTAACTATGCAATGGCAACTAAACAATGCCTGGCCGACAAAAATCACAAGTACAGATCTTAAATCGGATGGCAATGAAGTTGCTGTAGATACAATTGAAATTGCTCACGAACAATTAGTAATCACAAATGGCAAAGCGAGCTAATTATCCTGTAAGTTTTTATTTTGAATTATCATTTAAAGGCGTAGATGCTGCCTTTCAAGAGGTTTCTGGAATATCAAAAGAAGTAAGTATTGAGGAAGTAGTTTGTGGAGGAGAGAATAGGTTTAAATACCGATTGCCAACCACAGCTACTAGCAGAAATCTAGTTTTAAAGAGAGCATTAATTCCTGAAGGTTCTGAATTAGTTGATTGGTGCGCAAGTAGTCTGGATGAAGGTTTGGCAAATTCAATTGAAACTCATGATGTTTCTGTTAGTCTTTTGGACGCAGATGGGACTGTTTGTGTGATGTGGACCTTCTTTAATGCATATCCTGTAAAGTATGCAATTTCAGATTTAAAATCTAATGAAAACGGACTAGCATTTGAAAGTATTGAATTGGCATACAATTATTTTGAAATTACTCCAGACCTATCCATCTCAAATTTATTTGATTGAAATTATGGCTATAGAAATAAGAGAGGTAATTATAAAAACGGAGATTAGAACATCTAACTCTAAAGAACAATATAGACGTTCTCAAGGTGATATGGATTCTGTTAAAAAGGAATTATTAGAGGAATGCAAAAGAATGCTGTTGGAAACCACAAAACGTAAAATTTATAAACGATAATAATTTATGGGAGCTAGTTTAGAGTTGTTGAAGATAACAGGTTATACCGATGAGGAATTTCAAAATGCACTTGGAGGGAAACCTTATAGTGTTATGATAAATCCTGAATCCATAAAATGGCAAAGGAACATTGAATATAATGAACAACAGTCGCCAGATTCAAGCTCACCTTCTCAGCGATATAAAAGTACACCATGTGATCAACTTAGTTTCGATATTGTTATTGATTGTACAGGAGTTGTAGATTCTAATAGAACAGAAATGGCCAAAGAGATTGAGGCATTAGAAAAAATAATATTTACATATAATGGTAAAATACATCGACCTAATTTTGTTAAGATACAATGGGGGAAAAACATAACTTTTAAAAGTGTTTTGAAATCATTTGATACCACTTATACGCTTTTTAAACCTGACGGAAGTCCTTTAAGAGCGAAGTTATCGCTAAGTTTTGGTAAGTATGTATCTGCGTCTACTGTTAAAAAACAGGATATGGAGGAGTCACCTGATGTTAGTCATATTGTTGATGTCATTGAAGGTGAAACATTACCTCAATTATGTGGAAAAATATGGAGTGATCAATCTTATTATATACAAGCTGCAAAGTTTAATGGATTAAACAAGTTTAGACATTTAAAAGGTGGATCTAGATTGATTTTTCCACCTATAATTCAACAGATTTAAATGAGTGGAGTAATTAATATACCGTCTGGAGGAAATACAACTTTTAGTATAAAAGTTAATGGTACTACCATACCTGATGAAACCAGAGTTATGTCAATCCTTGTTGAATCTGCAATAAATAGTATTCCAAAAGCTAAAATTGTAATTCTTGATGGAGAAGCAAATAAGGGAACTTTTAGGGCTAGCTCTTCAGATACGTTCCTTCCAGGATCTAAATTAACAATAGAAGCAGGTTATGACTCAAAAAACAAAATAATTTTTTCAGGAATTATAACTGGTCAATCAATTCGTATCGATCCGGTATTGGGTTCTGCTTTAATAGTAGAGTGTAAAGATGAAGCTGTAAAAATGATTGTTGGTAGAAAAAGTCTCACCTTTTCAAAAAAAACTGATAGCGATATTATCTCCTCAATTATTAGTAATTATTCTGGTGTAAGTGCGTCGGTAAGCTCAACCACCACAGAGTGGCCTGAGCAAGTACAATACTATGCTACCGACTGGGATTTCATATTAACCAGAGCAGAAGCAAATGGTTTAATTGTAACAGCATCAAATGGAAAATTAACTGTAAAAAAGCCTAATGAAGATACTGATTCAGTACTGACTATTGAATATGGTAATAATCTTATAGAATTTAACGCAGATTTAAATGCAATCACTCAGTTAAAATCTGCGAAGGCTATCACTTGGGATTATAAAACACAAGAAGTGATTTCTGGTGAATCTACAGGTGCATATTCTGGTCCAGGAGACTTAACATCAGATAGGCTCTCTGAAGTTTTAGATGTAAAAAACTATCAGTTACAAACATCGGCAAACTTAACAGAAGCAGATTTAACTAATTGGACGAAATCTTCTTTAATTAAAAGTGAATACTCAAAAATTCAGGGTGAAGTTAAATTTCAAGGCACTGGACTGGTTAGCCCATCAAACTATATCACTTTAAAAGGTATTGGTAGCCGATTTAGTGGTGCACATTTAGTATCCGGAATTACTCACAATATATCAGAAGGAAATTGGGTAACAGAAGCATCAATAGGTTTATCTCCAATTTGGTTTTCTGAAGAGCCAGATGTAATGTCTCAGCCAACTTCAGGGCTTTTACCTGGTATAAGAGGATTATTTAATGGGACCGTAAAAAAAATGTTTGAAGATCCAGAAAATCAATTTAGAATTTTAGTTGATGTACCCTTATATGACGCTAATGGTGAAGGTGTTTGGGCTAGATTAAGTAATTTTTACTCTACAAGTGGAGCAGGCGCATTTTTCTTACCTGAAGTTGGTGATGAAGTAATTCTAGGCTGTTTAAATGAAGATCCTCGATTTCCAATTATTTTGGGAAGTCTCTATAGTAGTGACAAGATGAAACCTTTTGAAGGACTTGAGCCTAACGAAAAGAATACGATGAAAGCTATAGTTTCAAAATCGGGAATTTCTATAAGTTTTGATGATGAAAATGAAATATTTACGATTACCACTCCTAATAAGAATACAGCAATTTTTAGTGATAAAGAAAAGCAAATTACTATTCAAGATGAAAATCAAAATAGTATCGTCATGTCTGAAGATGGTATAAAAATTACTAGCGAAAAAGATATTACAGTAAAAGCTACTGAAAAGCTAACACTTCAAGGAGATCAAGGCGTAGTCATTGAGTCCTCAGCAGGAGATGTTGACATTAGTGGACTAAATGTAAAGGTGACTGCAGAAGCACAGTATTCAGTAAATGGAGGTGAAATTGCAGAGATTAATAGTAGTGCCGAATTGTCACTTAATAGCGGAATGATAATGATAAATTAAAACATATGCCACCAGCTGCTCGATTAACAGATTTTCATGAATGCCCAATGCAAACACCTGCTGTTGTGCCCATACCACATGTAGGAGGTCCAATAGTCGGACCTGGAGAACCGACAGTTTTGATTGGTGGATTGCCAGCAGCGAGAGTAGGTGATATGTTAGTTTGCGTTGGTCCACCAGATTCCATTGTTATGGGATCAGCTACAGTTTTAGTTGGAGGATGTCCAGCAGCAAGAATGGGCGACGAAACTGCACATGGAGGTGAAATAGTTTTAGGTATACCAACAGTTGAAATAGGTGGATAACGAATCAATACATAGTAAAAGTACTTTTCTAGGATCTGGATGGGCTTTCCCTGTTTCATTTTCTGTAGCTAATGGACAAGTGAAGGTTACGAAATCGGAGGATAATATAAATGATTCTATTGATATCATATTGCAAACAATAAGAGGAGAAAGAAGTTTACAACCGGATTTTGGTTCTGGGTTACAACAATTCTTTTTTAGAAAAATGGATGAAACATTAAAAGGAGAAATACGTGATGCAGTAGAGGTTTCTCTCTTAAATAATGAACCTAGAATAACAGTCAAAAAGATTGATGTTCAGTTTGCTGATTTAGTACAAGGTATAATTAATATTAATATAGTATATGTCTATAATAAGACGAATACACGTCACAATTATGTATTTCCTTTTCACTTGAAAGAAGGAACCAATTTGTAAATAAAAACGATGAGTATAGTTAGTCAAAATAATGTATTTCTATCATTAGAGAATGCGCTTAATTCTTCTACCCTAAAGATCGATGGAAGAAATGAGCAAGATCTAATGCATTTTCTTGCAGAATTTGCTTCTATACTTAATTTATACGATGATTCAAATAAGATAAATGGCAATTGGGAACCTATCTTACTAAAAGATCCTGTGTTTTTGTTAGCTTTTATTTCTAAAACCAAATACGAGCAATGGCAATCCTTATACTTAACGAGATGTTTAAGAATAAAACAGCTTATTCATCATGTAGCAATAGATCATGTAAATTTTGATGAGAGTATACCCGACGCTTTAGGTCAAATCCTTCATCAAGTAATAGAAATTTTTAAACAAATTGAGAGATGGACATATTACATGGATAAATCTCGATATAGCTATAGTCTTGAGGATTTTATAAAAAGAGAAATAAAGGAGGAGCTAAGTACATTTTTTTGGGCCTTAGTAACAATGAGAAACCATTTAATTTTGGAAGAAAAAATCACCTCTTTTCAAACATTAGATTTCAAAAAATACACCTACTTCAAAAGTGATTTATGGCAGGAAGGAAAAAATAAAGGTCCATTTTGGGACATACTTAATCTTTCTACTACTAAAGCTTCAGGAGGTAAAAAAACAATTCAATTAGTTAATGATAACTTGAAAATATTAGATGCAATAACTAAAGTTGGAGATCTCTTATTTTCTTTTCTTAAACAAGTTATTGATTACGCAAACAGTGAATTTGAAACCCTAAAGACACAAAAATCGAACTTTCCAGATACCACATTAATTCGAACTTTTCTAAACTTAATTCAAATCCATCAGGACCAATTAAATACAATAGCACAAAAACATCTCAATCTTTATTATTATGCTATTTTAAAACAACAAAAAAAACAGGCCTTTCCTGATAGAGCTTTTGTATACTTTGATTTGTCTAAGCAGATAGAAACATATCAGTTAGAAAAGGGTACAGAATTTAATGGAGGAATAAATGCTAATTCAAAACCAATTTTATTTAAATCTATTAAACCAGTTGTCCTAGAATCTACAGTAATAACTGATGTTTATACACTTTCAAAATCCGATTCAGATTTTATCAATATATATGGCAATACAAAAACTATTGATGCTGTAAATACTTCTACAACAGTCCTTAATCTCAACCAAATTCAGAACACAACTACTTTACAAAGAGATGATGCTAATGATGTAATAGGATGGGAGACTTTCGGTAATGATAGTCTAGAACCATTAATTCCTTCAGAAATGGGGTTTGCATTTGCTTCTCCCTTATTATTTTTAAGAGAAGGCACTAGACATGTTACTATTACCTTAACCTTTAATGAAGAGCAAACAATAAATAGATTCAATAACAAAACGGCAAGTTTCTTTTTTAGTACACAGAAAGGTTGGCACAAAATAACACAATCTTCAGAGCCCATTATTAAAGTAAAAACTAAATATCAAACCATTTTATACTTTGTTTTAGATTCTACAGTTCCAGCAATTGAAGCATTTAAAAAGAATCCAGATGGTGTGGATTCTGAATGGCCTATGTTCAAAGTAATCTTTAATCAATTTATTGGTGGTTTAGAAAGTGCTCCAATAATAACCGAATTAGAAATTGATGTTCATGTTTTAGATGTAAAAACATTTAAGCTTTCGAATACCAAAGGACCAGTAAATGCAAAAAAACCATTTCCTTTATTTGGTGTGGCACCAAGCTATGAAAGTAGTTTTTATATAGGAAATTCTGAGATTTTTAGCAAGCCTATTTCGAGTTTGGACTTTAATATAGTTTGGAATAATCTTCCTCCAAGTAGGGATTTTGCAATTTACTATGATGCATATAATGCTTATATGCGTGGTGATTATAATTCGGTAAGTGTAAATCATTCAACTATGGCAAAGGTTACAAAGCCTAAATCTGCATTCGATATATTATGTGATTGGCTTAATAGTAGTAATTCTGATAAACCTATACCACCAAATATCAAAATTTCTAATGAATTGTTTTGGGTAGAATTTATGACACTTCAAGGTGGTGATTGGAATGATTTTGAAATGTCTTTGGATCAGGAAGAAGATTTAAATGAAGATTTAAATGAAGAGAAAATTAATCCTCCTCCAGGCGAAACACTACTTTTTGATAGTATTAAAACAACTGCAATTAGCTATAATGGAAAACTACAACCTCCAGAAAATTTAGGAAAATTAAGTTTCAGTAGCAATTTTAGTTATGTAAAAGATGAAGGTTTTGAAAAGTTAACTCATTTGACTCATCTTACAAATCTATGTGATTTGTGTGATCCTACAATACAACTCACACCTTTAAAATACGGTACTGAAACTAATTCAGGGTTTATTAAAATGAGTCTGAAAAACCCAATAGAAGGTTTTGGTTCGGCTATTTATCCGCAAGTTATATCAGCGATAGCTTTAGTTAATGCAGCTCAAATTACAAATACTAGTAAAGGTAATATAAGTCTTATAAAGGCTCCAAACCCTCCATTTATTCCAACTGTAAAAAGCTTTACAGCAAGTTACAGAGCATCACAAAAGTATACACTAGATGCTAGTAAGGGTTGTTATCCTATTCAATGGTTCTGCTATTCACCTTTTTTGAATTATAAAACCTATGATAATTTACTAGAAGCATCTTCTTTTGTTAGTAATATTAATCCGGTTTTGAATGAACAATCAGATGAAAGCACTACAGGCATCCCCTTATGGCCAATTTTTAAGTCTAATGGTGCATTATTTCTTGGATTACAGAAAAAAACAAAACCCAGTGTTGTTAATCTATATTTTGAACTAGCTCAAGATTATAGCTCTTCTCCTAATATAAGTAATGAAGATGTGGTTTATTCTTATATGAGTGAATCGGGTTGGAAAACATTAGAAGTTAAATCTGATGGGACTAAAAAGTTTAATTGTTCAGGAATATTAAAAATTGAATTACCTGATGATATAACAGATGTTTCTACCACAATGCCAAACGGAACTTATTGGTTATCAATTTCGGTTAACAATTCTACTAAATCCTATGCTAAAACGATGCTTTTGGCAACCAATGGAATTGAAGTTGAACGATCGAGTACAACATATTTGACAGACACTTCTGCACCAAGAATAGAAGGTAATAGTATTAAAAAACCAATTAACGCGATACCTCAAATAGCTAAAGTACAACAAGTGTTTCCTTCTTTTGGAGGGAAAGCAGCAGAATTAACAGAAACTGCCAATTCTAGAATTAGCACACGATTAAAAACAAAAGATAGAGTGATAACTGCTGCTGATGTTTATGGCATTGTTAAACAAGCTTTTCCTTCAGTTTTTTACTGTAAGACTATTTACAATGGGTTAGAAAAGACTATTAAAACTTATGTGCTTAGATCCTATAATAATCAAACAGATGTAAATGCATTTACACCATTATTAAACTCTTGTAGCACTATAGAAATTCAAGAATACCTACAAAAAAGAGCGTCTAACGTTTCCACGTTTAGTGTTTCTAATTTTGAGATGATGCCAATATGCGTTCGAGCCAATTTAATACTAAAAAACGGTAGTAATTTACTTGAGGTTGAACAGAAAATAAATAATGGCATCAAATTATTTCTGTCGCCTTGGATTGAATGTAATCAAGAGCAAATACCAGTAGATTCTCCAATAAGCAAAGCGCAAATCACAAAATTCATTAAAAGTTTCGACGAAGTTTTAACCATAGAAATGCTATCCGTAAAACGCGCTTCAGAATGTGGATTAGTGGTAATTGATGAATTAGAAGCTAATAATCAAGTGATCTATCCGCCAAATAAATCAACACTAATAATTTCAACTAAAAAACATAATATAACATGTAATCTTAATAAATGAAAGAAGCTTATCACATAGTAGATACTGTAATTCCAGCAAATCAAGATTTCAATTTGCTTAAGGACAAAGGGCTCTCTTACATTCAAAAAGTAAGTGGAAATGAATGGACAAATTTAAATCCAAGTGATCCAGGAGTAACAATACTTGATCAATTGTGTTATGCTTTAACTGAATTAGGGTATTGTAATGATTTTCCAGTTGAAGATATTCTTACAGATAAAGCAGGAAATATTGATTTTGATAATCAATTTTATTTATCAGATGAAATACTCACGACAGCACCTGTAACATTCAATGATTATATCAAATTAATTCTTGATTGCATTGATGGTGTTGATAATGCAGTTATCATAAAAACCACATCTGATTTGTCTTTTCTTAATGCTGTTTATTATGTTTTTTTACATATAGATCATAATATAACAGTTGAGGAGGACATTGCATTAATTAAAAATAAGACCTATAGGCTTCTCAACGAGAATAGGAGTTTAGGCGAACTATTTTTGCCACCAACTCAGCTGATAGAAAAAAAGTATAAAATTCATGGTGAGATAGGTATTACTGACGAAAAATTATTAGCAAAGGTTCTCATTGAGATTCAGAGAGCACTTCGTCATTATATTTTTCCAAAAGCAAAACAGTTTGGGTATAATAACCTAATTGATAAAGGCCAATCCACAAATACCATCTTTAATGGTCCAAACCTCAAAGGCGGTTGGATAGAGGATGAAGATTTAAATACTAAAAGGGACTCTATATCTTCAGCAGATTTAAATAATCTCATGGCAACTATTCCTGGTGTAGTTGGAATACCAGCTCTTCAATTTAAAACCAATGTAGTTGCTAAACCAGATGAATTGATTGTAATTGACATCATTGATTCATTAACTAATCCAGAAAATTCTTTAACTATTTCTGCTCATGGTCAAACTATTTCGAACCAAAAGATAACTACCATTTTCAATTCAATAGCACCTATAAAAAACAGTAAGACTAAGAAGCAATCTGTTAGTACTATTAATCGCGTTCCTGATTTACCTAAAGGAAACTATAGAGATATTAATTCTTATTATTCAATACAAAATACATTTCCTGAGATCTTTCCAGTAGGTCCAAATTCAATAACCAATAATGCTTCAGATTATAAAATTGCACAATCACTTCAACTCAAAGGGTATTTAACTTTATTTGACCAGATATTGGCGAATCAGTTCTCACAATTAGCAAATATTAGTCGCTTATTTTCTTTTAAAAATGCTATTACTGCTTGTCCATCAGACCTTGAAAATTATATAGCTCAACAAGATGTTTTAAATGAAGACAGCTCCAAATATCCAGCGCCATATCTTACATTTTCGCCAACTTATTTTTATCAATCACTATATGATATTCCGCATATAAAACCACTCCTCAAAGATAATAATGCTTTAGAATTTGATCTTGAAATTGAACCTAAGCATATTACTGAAGAAAAAGGGTGGAAATCATTTAAAAAGGATCCTTATAATAGATATATCTACGGACTTAAACAGTTCATGGAAGATGATACTATAAATTTCACCAGACGTAACGAAATTTTGGATCACTTGCTCGCAAGACATGGAGAATCACCACTTTTGTTAGATACTTATATTAATGGTTCTAAGTATACAGCCAATCCTATTCAGGACAAATTAATCTATAAAAGCCTGTATTTGCAAAATTTAGAACTGTTATCTTATTATAGAGGCAAAGCTTATGATTACTTGAAAGCAGCTTTTGTTGAACCAATTTTAATAGATTTAATTGTAATCACCATTCCTTTTCAATGGAAACCAAGTAATTCACTTTTCGAATTACACAAACAACTTCAAAACGGGTACAGTACAGATTTTATTTTTGATTCTACAATTGAAGATGAAACACAGAAGCTTCAACGCCATAACTTTATAGATTATTCTGCAATAGAATTGAAATATAGCATGCTATTTGGTCTTAGTGTGCAGTACGGTGATTTTATTGTAGAAAACTTTAATAACTCAACAAGTTTCAACACTTTTCTTGAATTGGAAATGTCTGCATGGATGATTCAGCAGCGAAAGGGGATTATCTGCATTGAGACAGATTTACTTCTTAAAGATGCCACTTGCCATTTTATAATTGAAGAGAAGTTTGGTAATCGGCAATGGACATCCTTAAATTCAATGGCTTGTGGAGATGTCAACGGCATTATTAATGATTTAAATACGATTAATCATGCGAGTTTGTTAAAAAATTTGGATGAAGGATGGTTACTTATTAATGATGTGAAATATGATGTTTTAAAAACAGAATTAAAATATTGTGATGTAGAGTTTTTGTCCTCGATGAAACCGATGGATCCTGTTTTAGAAATTAGTTTTAAAATTATCTGGAAAAATGGAAAATCTGTAAATGTCAATAGTGACTTTTTTAAGAATACGTTGCATGTTTTCTTTCCAGATTTTATTCCGCAGTTTTCACCTCCATCAATAAATGGACATAAGTTCACATCTCCTGCATTTAAGAGTCGTACAGAAGTATTTTTTGAAAATGAGTTACCCATTGAGATGTGTCCAAAGCTCTACATATTACCTGCTAATGATTTAATGGAATTAATTCAACTGTTTACGTCTTGGCATAACTCATTGAGACATAGTAACGATGATGAAAATAAACAAAAACAAATAGAAGATGCGGCTTTAAAATTGACAGCTCAAATCTATAAATTAAAAGATTCGATACTATGATAGAGAGAACTAACCATATTATTTCTCGTTGTCATTGGGATACTTCTTTTGATGATAAAGATAGTGTGTCTCAACTGCAGGATGAGATTAGTCAGTGGACTACTAATAGACTGCATATTGAAGCTTATGATGTCTTTGAAAAACTATGTCCTAAAGATCAAGTCTGGAAAATAGATCAATTAAACCTCGATTTAGGAATTATTTATTACGAAGATCTTGGTTCATCTTTATCAAGAGAATTTTCAAAACAAATAAATGAAAAATTAATAGACCTCATATTAAATTCAAACACAACCAATAAAGTTGAAATTGATACATTAGAAAATGCACAACTTAGTGTTTTAGAGCATTATCTCATACATGGCTTTATAGAATGGAACCATGAGATTGATGATATAACCATCCAAGATATTTTATCTTATCAAATTAAACATAATAGTGAAAAGCTTAAGCGTACATTAAATCTTATTGGCAAAAATGAACAATCAAGACAACGATTAGCCTGGCAAACCAGTGAGCAGGATCTAAAATCAATCTTAAAATTACTTGAGCCATATAAGCATGAATTAATAAAAGGGTATTTGGACATTTTAATTGATATTCAATCAGATGTTTTCAAGTCCACAATGACAAGAAATAGCTTTAAAAGACATTTATGGTTTTGGACATTTAATTATATATTTTCCAATAATCATAGTTTATTTAATTCTGCAAATTTCATAAAAAGTATGATTGCCCTTTTTGCTAATCATTTTGATTCAGAAATTTCAATAATACTAAATACCATTAACAATACTTGTGTTTTAAAAAAGTACCAAAAGACATCTATTATAACAGATTTTATAAAGGATATTAAAAGCTTAATTGAAGCAAAAGATAATATTAAAACCCTTGAGTTATTTAATACCAATATAAAGGAATTAGAAAATAGTTCAGTAGAAAAATTAGAACAGAATTTGATTAACCATAATAAGTTGGATCAAGATAATTGGATCGTCTTTCAAAATATACTTTTAAATCCAGTTTTTGAAATTATAAAATCGAACAAGGATAATTTTAATACACTTATTTTAAAATTATATGCAAAAGATCCAGAAAGATTTAAAAAAATAATTGAAGAAAATAATAAATCAGATCAAGTCTGGAGTGAGATCTTAAACCTGCTTAACAATGCTTCCGACGATCTATTAGAAAATGCCTTAATTAATTATGAAATTCTAGAACCAGATAATTGGGCAGCATTGCGAAATGTGCTATTGAATCCACTTTCTAAACTTCAAAAATTAGGCAAGAATGATATTAATGAACTTGTAACAAAGCTATATTCAAGTGATCCAAAAAGATTCAAGCAGATTATATGGGACACAGATAAATCACCTCAGGTTTGGAACGACATTTTAAAGCAACTTGATAATAATGCCATTAGCGTAGTTTTTAAGGCAGTTTCTCCATCTTATCACAAACAAATTATTGATACTATTTACTTTCTGAACTCGGTGAATTCATTTCAAGATGATGTGTTAAATAAGCAACAACTCTATAGTATAAGTATTCAATTTTTGTTAAGTAAGAAAGAAGCAAATCACAATCATATTGATGTTTTAAAATATTGTTTGGAAGAGATTGCTACCAAATCAAAAACTAATAATCGTTATCTAATTGAAAGCTTAATTCATGCAAATGAAACCAATTTTATTAATGGCATTGAAGAGATTGACTTCCGTAGAGATTTTGATCAATTTATAATTTCAGAACTATTAATTACACCAAAGTCGTATGATAATCTTGTTTCCAAATTATTGAAAAACCTATTATCAAAAAACATTGATAACAACCTAAAGGGAATAACCGAAAAATGGTTGACTTCATATGAAATTTTGGTAAAAATGGTAGCTATGCAACCATTAAAGGCTTTTGACGTTTTTTCATCTTATCGACTTAAAAATAGGTTTACACAGAATCAGTTTGTTAAGCTATTGGATGTGCATAGCATATCGTTAATGATACAAACGGTTAACCCAGAGTTATATCAAATCATATTGAAATTTAATAAACTGCTTGATTCTATTGAAAACGAGAAGTTAGAAATAAGCTCCAGGCTATCTCAAACCTTATTTAATGAAATCGTTTACGAGTGTTTTGATCGGTTACTTAATAATCCATCATTCTCAACTAATAATACTGAAGAATTAATAGATAGTGTGTTATCATCATATTATAAGTATGATTATAAAACGTTTCATGATTTTTTCACTGAATTTTTTGAGCATTCAGAAATACATAAATTAAAGATTTCGAAAGCATTTATACATGATAAACAAAAGGAAATTCTAAAAGCTAAACAGGATTACAAATCACTATTGTCATTAAAAACAATTGTAATAAAAAAGGATTGTCTTTTAATATCAAAAATATTACAATCCTTATCCTTACATGATGAGATTAGCTATTATAAATTGTTTAGCGATTCTAATTTAGATGCTTTCTTTCCAAATGCTGAAGCTTATGTTGCTAAGAGTGTGAAGTTAATTTTAGATAAAAAAGTAACTAAATTTTTAAAGGAAGAATCTAATAATCTTGGAGAAAAACTCAAAACGACTTTTCTTAAAATTTTACTTGATTATAAATCTCATTTAGGTGATAAGCAAAAAATTATTGAAGAGTTTAATAACATAGCTGCCTATCACATAGATGTTTTAAAGAAATCAAAATCAAGAAATAAAAGGAATCAAGATAAAAACCAAACGTATTTTAATGGAAATGAAAGCTTTGTAATTGATGGTGAGAAATTAAAAGCTAATGAAATATTTGATAGCATCCAGTTAGCATTTCAAACTCCTCGAACACAACTAAAATCAGAGGCTCAAAAGAATAAATTTAGTGCTCTTTTGAAAATGGGTCTGCTAATTTCACCAGACACAATTAGAAACGTATTACGAACAGGACAACTTAAAGAATCTAAAATTGCGACTCTAAGTGATACTTTGACTTTTGAAGAATTTGTGGCATCAATGAGCCAGAATTTATATGGAGAGCCTAAAGACATTTTACTTAGCTTAAATACACTCTATCGTATGATAGCTAAGCTTAGTCCTGATTTTATGAAAACGTCTCTAGAATCTGAAATTTGGACTTTGGCAATTTTAAGTCTAACGCATCAAGCACATCCTATTAAAAACCTTGAAATCCTTACTGGAACAATCCTTCAAAAGCTATCTCAAGATTATGAAATAGAATCTAATGATGTTATAAAAGTGCTTGAAGAAGAAGAATTACCGATGTCACCTATTTTAAAAGAAAGTTTCGTAAAGCAAAGTCCATATTTTAAAATATTAAACGCCTATAACCTTCAAAATAGGCCAACAACTGAAATGGTTTATTCTTATGAGAATAATTGCATTGAAGAACTCTGTTATACCATTTTCACACAAAACAAAATTCCAAATTGGTATGATAATCCTCATAATTTATCACCAAAACAACTGCTTAAAGACGTTGTAGAATTTTATCCGCTCATTTTATTAAAAGTATTAACGTTTAAAAAACAGACTGCAACTCAACTTATTCAGTTGAATCAAATGATTGGATTGTCTGAGTTGGTAAAAATTA
Source organism: Psychroserpens sp. (assembly GCF_034670085.1). Taxonomy (GTDB): domain Bacteria; phylum Bacteroidota; class Bacteroidia; order Flavobacteriales; family Flavobacteriaceae; genus Psychroserpens. Next base: position 31,905 of record NZ_JAXMOD010000010.1, read on the forward strand.
TATCCAAACTAAACTTAAGCAAACGTCAATCATTAAAGCATGCCATAACTTTTTATGAAATATTAGATTCAATTAACATTAAAAAGCAGTTTCCTTATGAATTGCAACATGCTTTTTTGAACATAATTTTAAATGCATGGACAACTGCTAATTGGAAACTAATAGAGCCAGAATCAATTTTAAACCAGGTGATGTGGTCTTTATGTAAAAATTCTAAAAGAGCCAAGAAGGATATCATAATTGAACTTCAAAGTAAAAGAATGCAATTACCAGCCACTTTTCAATTGGCACTGAATTTAATCTCTGATGAAGGCAAGTTATCAGTTGAAGATGTAAGAATAGAAGAAAGAGTTCTACACAAATTACTACGAAAGCATACAGAAGTCCCAACAAAAATTGAACATGGTATTAAAATTAATAATGCTGGACTTGTTCTAATTAATAATTACCTACCACATCTATTTGAGCATTTAGGGCTTACTGAAAACGATGAGTTTTTAACCATTGACAAACAATTAGATGCTGTGCATTTTTTGCAATATGTAGCAACAGGAGCCAGTCAAACAGAAGAATCTTATTTAACATTAAATAAAATCTTATGTGGTTTCCATCCAACAGAACCAGTTTTAGACGGAATAGATATTTCAGATTCACAAGTCAAATTGATCTCTGAAATGATAAAAGCAATAATTGGTCATTGGCCTACAATAGGTAGTAGTTCTGTAGAGGGTTTTATGGGTAATTGGTTGATAAGAGATGGTATGTTATTAGAAGAAGATGATCGTTGGAAACTGAAAATAGAAAAAAAGGCTTATGATATTTTGATAAATACATCTCCTTTTTCATTCTCAATTATAAATCATAAATGGATGAACAAACCTTTATACGTCGAATGGCAATATTAAAAACATAAATAATGAAAACACAACAAAATATTCCAAAAATGGATAGTAGTTAGATCACTTCAAAAAGTGAAATGAATAGTAAATATTAATTATAAAAAACAAATAATATGAATACTTATAATGACAATCTTCGGGCCAGTGTAGTTGAATCATTGGATAGCCAGGAACTCCAAACAAAAAAAATGAAGTCGCAATATAATGCGTCTATGTTCAATTTATACTATGCTCAAGGCGCTAGAGTTAAAGCTGCTGAAAAATTGGAGATAGCAAAAGACGTATTAGAGCAAAAGGCCATGGTTAAAGAGCAAGCAGTGAAGAATAATAATATTTCTACAAACGTTTTAATGGCTGCGAATCAAGAAAAAACTTATGTAGAAAAATCGGTTAGCAATGCTGCAGTTTGTGCCGCTAATATTCAAGTGGCAACTACAGCAATAGTTCGCTTAGCAAGTGATATTGCAAGTATTAATAGTATTGCTAATGTTGCCGATTATAAAACAGAAATCAGCAATCCTTATCACGATGTATTTAAACTCATAAGTACAACGGCATATAACGCAGAGTATGCCTCACAACTAGCTATGGAAGCCTCAGAGTTGACTGCAAGCATATCATCTAATGCAGTAAATTCTATTGCAACTGTAACAGATGCTTCAGTAAAGGATCTATTGAAAACAGCATCATCTCAATTTGATTTGGTATCTCAAACTGTCGCTGCAGATAATGAAACATTAGCGACCTCTAATACAAAAGAGAAAAGTGCCGAAGGAAAGTTAGAAGACACGTTTGTTGATTATGAAGCAACAATTGAAAGTTATGAAATCACAAATGATGAACTTAATTTAAATCTTACTGTTGATAAGTTAACACCAACAGGTTATAACGTGAATTTTGATCTAATAAAGTCATCTTTCAAAAAGCCAGCTAGTACAGAAAAACTGTCAAGTACATTTTTTGAATTAGTAAACCCACCAATGGATAATCCTGTAACTGGATACTATGTTATACTTGTTAAAGAGGAGAAAAAATCAACTGTTTCATTGGCATTTGCTGAGCATATTTATCAAGATGATTTTCCATATGAACCTAATAAAGAAAAAAGGTTTTTTCCAATAAAACTTCCTGTAGAAGCTCCAGTTACTAGAAATGAAGACACAATTTCATGCACCATTAGTCTTGATAATTTATATGATACAGACAAAGAGAAAGTTAAACTTGGATTTAATTATGTGATTTTTATTGTGGCTGAATTTGATCCAAAATATAAAAAGGCGCTAAATAATTTTGAAGATTATATTTCTGCAGCGTCATTGCCTTTTACTTTAACTCATGAATTAGAAAGTCCAAATTGTGAGAGTTTTTGTTATACTGAAACCTATGATGTAAAAAACATAAGTGCCATAAATACTGAAATTAAAATTGAAGAAGCGAAATTATTAAACTTAGAAGAGCAAAGAAATAGTATACAATCAGAAATTAGAGCTCTTAAACAAAAAAATAAATATTTAACCGAAACAGAAACTCTACCAGCAGATAACAAAAAGAAAAAGGAAATAAAAGATAGAATCGCGGCTAGAATTAAGCTGACGGAATCACTAGAAACGAACTTGAACGGAATTATTGGTAAGATTAGTCCACAGGAAGCAAAAATTAAGACTGCAAAGGATAAACTTACTACGCCTGATTTAAAAATCATGACGTCCTACGATGGTTGCTCTGTTAAACCTCAGGATCCAATTTCAATTCCTGAAGCGAGTCTATTAGAGGATGCTACATTCTCATTTTCAATGCTAACGTCAAGCAATAATTCTCAAGACGGAGTTGAATATAGATGTATGTTTCTGCCCAATGACAAAACACTCATCAATGACTTAATTAATACTGAAGGACTTATAAATGTTGAAAAGTCAGCAACTCTGATCAAAACAATGCAATCAGAATTCAATAACAAAATTAAGCCATTTGAAAACGAAATTGCTGGTTTTGAATCTGAAATAGAAATGTATAAAACACAGATAATCTCTAAGAAAGAGGAGGTTGAAAAACTTGAAGCATCAATTAACGATTCTAAAACATCTGCTACAAATAAAACAAAATTGCAAAAGAAAATTAATGAATTGGTAGAACAAATAGCTAATCATTATATGATTATTGTAGATCTTCAGTCGAAGAAAATTCCAGAAAAAGAGAAAGAAATGAATGAAGTAATTTCCAAAGAGATTGAAACTATTGCTAATATTAGCTTTAATGTAGACAATGATCAAGGTGGTATTTTCTTTAATGAAGTTCTAGCTGAACAAGTATCAGCAGGTAATTATTCGATTGCTAAACCAGTTTTTACGGGACTAACTATTTCAGGAGATATTGATGAAGAGAATGGTAATAATAAGAGGTCATTTCAGGTTAAGATTAAGCCAGATACGACAGATAATTACGGGACACCTTTGATTTTGCATAATGATTATGTTCCGGTTGTGTTTGCTGTGTCAAAATTGCCAGAAAGCAAATCTATTATGTACACTAGTAGCATTTCAAATATTATGGATACACCTTCATTTACCTATGGTAGATTTACTAAAAAACAATAACATTTAAATATATAAATTATGAAAACAGATTTAAAAAGATACGGAATTACTGAAAAGAAAAAATCAGAACTGGATGCTTTAAAAATTAAGGTATTAAATGCACAACATAAAGTAGAACAATTTGAAGCTATTGTGACCTCACTCACAGAAAAGTCAGAAATGTTTGAACAATTCTATGCTGCTGCTACAACTAACAGAGAAACAGCTTTGAATAATAAAAAATTAGTAGATGAAGTCATCCAAAACGCAAGAAATTTAGCACAAAACTCTACGATTGCGTATGATGAAATAGTAGCTGCCGATACGAAAATGGAAGCTGTTGCATCACATTTTAAAACAGTTATAGATGAACTTATATATTCGGCAGAAATTATCAATAAACTAGCGACAACGGTGATTCGTAAGAAAGCACAAAATGAATTAATATCAGATGAACTTATTAGTATGATTGGTACCGCTGGAAAAGATGCTAATAATGCTGTTGCAGTATCATTAGTTGCTTTAGAATCTACATTTACAGCTCAAGCTAGCAATATACAATCTGAAGCTGCTGCATCATTACAGTATCCAAAGTCATATAAACTTCTTGGTGTATTAACAGGTCGGAAGTTTAATGGTAGTAAAACTGAAGACCACGAATCTTCAATTGAATACCAATTAAATCAAGCTTATAATAATGCTCAATTAGATTATGCAAAAGCAAAAAAAGCTAATAATGATGCCATTTCTGAATTAGGCAAAGCTACTATCATGTTAAACAAAGCAGAGATTAAACTAAGTTCTTTAGTTGCAGGTAACCAAGCTGCGATTGCTGCAGCTTTAGCATCATAGTATTACTAATCAATCCATTGCTTTTTATTAAAGGCAATGGATTATCTAAACAATAATAATTATGGACGTTACATATAAAAAATTTTATAGAGGATTCTATGCTAATACTGGATATATTCCAACTTCACCATTGCAATTAAAAGTTTATCCAGGAGATTTTTTTCAAATTCATAATGGTCAAATGCTAGTGCTTGGAAATATTTATAACGATAGAATTGTAGATATTGTTGACGATTGCATAAAAAAAGATATAGCTCATAGTAGTTTAAATTGGAGTTTTAATGATGGTGTAACTAAACCTTATTCGGCAAGAGGAACGGGAACAGATATAGTAGAGGGTGAGTTTGAATTTAGTAAACAAACTCTAAAATTCAATTCAAATGGAAGTTATTTATTTAAAGGAAATAACCCCAAATCCATAAAAATAGCAAACTGGGATGCTATTCAAGACGCACTAATTATAAAATTAACCCAAGTCTTATATTCCTTTAGAGAAGTGTATGTAGTTACAGAAACAGCAACAACTTCGGAATGTGCAATTGCAATAGCCAGTTCAAAAAAAGGAAAATTACAGATCGCAACAGACAGCGAGAATTTTGGGTTAGTCGATTTTTTTGGACATCCGTCTTCTAAGACTATTAAATCTAAAAACATTGAATTCTATAATCAAGAAACTAAGCGTAAACCAATGTTTTTTAAGGCACAGCGATTAACAGTAAGAGAAGAACAAAGTGAAGCTTTTATTAGTGATTTTATTTCTAAACGTGATAACGATAGCCTTTGGGCAAATAGCTTTTTTGATTACGAACTAAGAAACGATGATACAGTTACCATGCCTAGATTATCTAATCACAATAAACTCAATTTATTAGACCTTCTTCAAGCAAATCAACTTAACCCTAATACAGCATTATCCTATTTTAAATGGACTAACGCTGATCTTAATGATATAGAAAAATTCTTTTAAAAGATGAAATCGAACTATTCAATAACGACATTAATAACTGAAATAAATTGGCTTAGCCAAGTTATAAATCAGGTTATTGGTAGTTACCTAATGCATGATGGACACGAAAAACATTGGTTAGATATTCCTTTACCAGATTTAACAAAAGTTGATAATGCATATGCTAATTCAATAAAAAAATGGAATTTAAATACATTTGATCGTTTAGCATTAGCACTTACAATGGCACCTCATCTATTGCCTCAGGCTTTAGACGTGTTTTTTGGAAGAAATAAAATGTATGATCGTGGGTTTACTGAATTTGGAGGCATCTTGGATACAAATCATAGTGGTTTTTTGCCTACAGGACAAACTTTAACATTTTTAATTACAGCAAATAACCCAGAATATAGAGAAGCCTTATTTGATATTATTGGGAAAGAAAGTCTACTAATTAAAGAGCAGGTTATTGAGTTGTCTGACACAGAAGCTCACATTCCAAATCTCAATGGAATACTTAGTATGAATGATAGGTGGTTTCATTATTTTCTTACTGGAGAAGAGTTGAAAATTGAACATAGTACCCACTTTCCAGCTCAGAAAATAACAACAAAGATGGAGTGGGAAGATGTTGTTTTAAATAATGTTACTAGGAGTGGAATTGATGAAATTAACTCATGGTTATTTTATAATGAGAAACTTATGCATGAATGGGGTTTAGAAAAAATTATTAAACCAGGTTATCGTGCCCTTTTTTATGGTCCACCAGGAACAGGAAAAACGTTAACAGCAACGCTTTTGGGTAAAGCAACTAATAGAGATGTTTATAGGATAGATTTATCAATGATTGTATCAAAATATATTGGTGAAACTGAGAAAAATTTAGCGAGAGTATTTGACGCAGCACAGCATAAAGATTGGATTTTGTTTTTTGATGAAGCTGATGCCTTATTTGGAAGAAGAACAACAGCAAATTCGTCAAACGACAGACATGCAAATCAGCAAACATCATATCTATTACAGAGAATTGAATCATTTCCTGGAACTATTATTCTTGCCTCAAACCTTAAAGCTAATATGGATGAAGCCTTTACACGAAGGTTTCAAGCTATGATTCATTTTACTATGCCTAGTCCAAAGGAACGCTACCAACTATGGAAAAATGCGTTTTCTGGAGTTTGTAGTCTGGACGAGAAAATAGATTTAAAGAAAATAGCAACCGATTATGAATTAACTGGAGGTTCTATTATTAATGTTTTAAGATATTGTGCTTTATCTGTCGTTAGAAGAAATGATAACATCGTTGATATGACAGAGTTGATTAATGGTATTAGAAGAGAGTTTAAAAAGGAAAATAAAACCTTAAGTACAACTTATTAATCCTTTTGTCTAATGAAAGAAAATCATAAAACAGATCATAAAAAAAAAGGAAACCATTCTCATGACTCATCTCATCATCAAGAAGATGAAGATTTGGAAAAGCATAAAAAAAAGGTAAAAAGAAAAGAAGAAGCCAAACATAGATCTTTGCATAAAAATCACGATAAGTTGCATGGAGATAATAATAACCTTGAATATGGAAACCGTAGACTGTTTTATACAACCTTAGTTATTGGTAATTGGAGAAAACAAATCCCACATTATTATAGACGAATAATTATTGCTAATGCCCTAAATACGTCGGTGAAGGATAAGAAGTTTAATATTTATGGTTATTTAATTACGTCTAAAAGAGTATTTCTAATCCTAGGATGTAATCCTTCAAAAATAGAAAATAAGCTTGAGTCGTTAGAAAAAAATTTAAGCTTAGAGATTGAACATTATCATATTAAAATAGAAACTAATCACAATAGGTCACATGATGATGATTATAAAGTAAAAAAATTTGTGTTTGGTGTTTTATTTGAGATGTATCCGTTATATAATGAAAGTCTTGTGAGATTATTAACGGGTAGAAAACCAAAAATCAGCTATTATGATTCGCAAACGGCTAAAATGGAGGACATAATACAGAATTATGAATTTAGCTCTGTTTTAGATTATAATGCTTTTAAAATGTCAGAAGAAATGATCCATCAACGTAAAAGAGATGATGCCTTAGTTGGTAGTGCTGTGATAGTAAAACTAAGAAAGAAATCATTTTGGAAAAGACATAAGGAACTATTTAAATACCAAGAGACAAGAACTCTATGATATATTGGATGCAATTAATATTGAAGTTTATGACTAAAAACAAATTGTTTAAAGGCATTTGGAATCGAATTAAGACTGCAACTAAATGGTTGTTAAAAGGTCTTTTAAGTAAATTGCTAGGTTGCGACAAGAAAAAGAATGGTACAAATTCTTCAAATAGTAATACTGCTCAAGCGACAAGCTTAAGTGATTATGTAAATTCTAATTCTAAAAAGGGATTTTTAACAGGTATTGATATTCACGAAACAAATAATGAAATAAACTGGAAAGAAGTTGAAAAAGCTGGCATTTCATTTGTCTATATTAAAGCAACCGAAGGTATCTATTTTCCACAAAACCACCCGGTTTTTATTAATCAATGGACAAATGTTGCAAAGACCACCATTCTTCGTGGTGCCTATTTTTATTACGTAACAGATAGACTTGAAGATACACCTGAAAAACAAGCAAAAAACTTTATTGATAGTGTTTTAACGGTCCACAAACCAACAGATTTGCCACCAGCTCTTGATATTGAAAAGATAGACTTTTCCAATGTTCATAGAGATCAACTTGAAGATAATCTATTAATATGGCTTGGTTTAGTAGAAAAAGCGTTTGGAAAACAACCTATAATTTATACTAATAGATATTATTATAAAAAAATATTAGCATCAGGAAAGTTAAAGGATTATCCTGTTTGGATTGCCGATCCAGATTCTAAAGAACAACCAGGAGCTTCAAATTGGGTCTTTTGGCAAAATAAATTAGATGCGGTAGTCCCTTTTATAAATGATAAAGTTGATCTTAATCGATTTAAAGGAAACCTGAGTGAATTAAAACAACTTGTAAATCACAATGTGCCATGAAAACTTATAGCAATAAAAGTAAAACTAAAACATCCGTAATACAAAAGAAGGTATCCTCCAAAAGTGTGACTCTTGTTGATAATAGAAATTTTACAAGTATTCAAAGAAAAGTTAATACTACAGGCTTGCCCGATCAATTAAAATCCGGTATTGAAAACCTCTCAGGTATCGACATGAGTGATACAAAAGTTCATTACAATTCAAGTAAACCAGCCCAACTTAATGCGCATGCCTATGCACAAGGCACAGATATTCATTTGGCTTCAGGTCAAGAAAAGCATTTACCACATGAAGCTTGGCATGTCGTTCAGCAAAAACAAGGAAGAGTAAAACCGACCATGCAACTGAAAGGAAAAGTCAATGTTAATGATGATTATGGATTAGAAAAAGAAGCCGATGTAATGGGAGCAAAGGCTTTACGATCAATTAGCTTTATTTCTGGTAAAAGTATTGAGAGAAAACCTATTAATTCTATAGATGGAAATCCAACAATTCAGAGGTTAACTGATCCTCATCATGATTGGGCAAAAATTTTAAATGTATACAATAGATATCACAATGAATATTTGAATTATAATCCATTGGGAGCTCCACCTGGAAACCTTGATAAATGGACAGAAAATGCAGCAATAGTAGAAGCGAGAGAACTAAGTGAATGGCATGGGGTAAAACATCTTTTAACAAAAAACCTAGCAGCTAGTTTTGGTGCTGACAAGACGACTGAACCAGATGTTTTTTCTGCTAAGTCAAATGTAGGTCTTTTTCAACCACAAGCTATTCATCATGCGGTAGAGCATAAATTTGTGTCTGGAGGTCAAGATCAGGTAAATACAAATATTAATACTGCGTTTGAGCAATTGGTTAGAAAAGATAGAGCAAAAAATATAAGAAACTCAGCGACTGCCATAATTACGATTAAAGAACATAGTGGTGCGGCAGATTGGATAAGACAAAGTGACGGGAATCCGTTGAACTGGATCCAAAAGTTAACAAGTAATTTAATAGGCTTCTATTATAAAGAAAAGGGTGTAAGTAAATTTAATAAAGGTTTAGTAAGTACTCATTCAGGTAAACCTCTACCAAAATTCTCCTTAATTGTTCAAATAGAAGGAGAACCTCCAATTTTTTCATGTTCAATAGAAAATGGGAAAATTATTGATGAAATTCGCCCTCATGTTTCTCATAGTGATGCTCCTACTTTTCAAATTGCTGCTTCACAAGGGAAAGAGGGCTTCAATAAGTATGTTGATAAAGCTGGTAAAGACTTTAATGACAAAACAAAAAATATTCCTGATGTGCTTCTTACACATCGCTCAATTGCTCGTGGTAATTTCTATTCTTCTATTGCTAATTCTCATAATATAAGAGCAGATTATTATAACGCCATTGGAGATCACCTCAATTCCTTTATAGCACACAGTGAAGCTAGTAAATTTCATGTTTCAGCGGCAAATAATTATAAAGCTGCTGGTGACGACCAATCTTTTGCTAATTCTGTAGCCCTTTCTGCTACTTCTTCTGCACATTCTTATAGGGCAAATTGGCTACACTCCATAAATATTCAGGATCATAATGCTGCTGTTGCTGCCGTAAATTCTGCTGGTCATTCTCACACAAATGCTGGTAATGCTTATGCTGCAGCTGGTAATTATGCTTCAGCACGTGATGCTCATATTTTAGCACGTGATGCTTTTAATGCAGCAAACAATCCACATGCTGCTCAGACTGCTGCTCAAGCTGTGGCTCAAGCTGATGCGAGGAGTAGAGGGGTTTTCAATATGAATACTAGTATTTAATTTAATGTCTTAAAAATTTAGTGGTATGATAAGACATTTATATCAAATCACATTTAGCAAACAATAATGTACACTTTTGCCAATAAAATAAGTAAAAAAGATAACCAATCAATATTGGCAGCTTCAAATTTGAATCAAAGTTCAAAAGCGTCTGTTTTTCAATTTAAGGACAATCGTCCTGTCTCTATTAAACAATCAAAATTAAAGGATTCTTTCAACTTTTTAAGAGGAGTTTCTGAAAAACAAAAAGAGCAACAAGTTGAATCAATTGCTAAGTCTCCACATTCGATTTCTAGTGACGTTCTTCAACCTCTTTGGACTACAACTACTTTTAGGCAAAATATTGAACAAATTTATGATGCAGGTGGTCATGGTTATGGTCAAAAATTTGCTCATATTTTCTTTGAAAAACAAGTCTATTATGATAACCTAAATTTTAGATCAATTATTAAGTTGTTAAATGCTTATCATGCTAGTGCAGCAGTAGTAGGCAATAATGCTAGAAAAAGCAAACTTTCTCTTCTACATCGTATGGAGCAAGAAGCCTATGATTGGTATGCTCAGAATAAAGCTGTGGCTACAATGCATGGTACAAATCATAGTCCTTATCATAATGTTATTATGGCTTTTTTAAATGATGTTCAAACCGAAAGGAGAGATGTCGTTCGACTAACTGTACATCATGGAGGTGAAATTTGGGTACCAGGAATTAATTCAATGGGACATGCAGAGCAGCAGAGAGTTCAAGCACTTTGGACAAATCTCACAACAAACGCAGGCAAATTACGAGTTGCTCCAGCTAGTAGCGCTCAGCAAAAAGCAGAGATTCATGCTCATTATTTACAGTTAATGTCTGGATCATATGGAAGAAGCTTATTAACAAAAGCTACAACGGGTAAAACAACCCATCCTGGTCATGTTATTACTATTAATCCTCTAATTGGTGGCGAGCCAGCTGCTAAACCATATGATAATCGTGCATCTCATAAACGCCTGCCTATTGGTAATGCAAGACGAGGCCAAACACTTGATCCAACTACGCAAGTTGAACTTACAAAGCAACAATTAAAAACCACACTTCCTGGACCTGGTAGTGGCTCTAGGATTCCTTTTAGAGATGCGCCAGCAATGGGTGATTATTATGCTTTAGGTCATGACTGGGACCCAGTTACTGATACTGGATCAAAAGAACTTATGCCGTCCTTTTTGGTATTAGGCCATGAATTAGGTCATGCTATAAGGCAACAACATGGGGAAAGTACTGTAAGGTTGACTAGCCCTTATCATGCAACTCAAGCAGGAGCAACATGGCACAATTATGAAGAGCATCATGTGATAACGAAAACTGAAAACAAAATCCGTCAAGAGCATAATTTAGGGAAGCGTAAATTACATAGAGGAGTCGATTTGTAATTTATTGTTAATATAAATTTATTTAGCCTTAATTCACAAAACAATAAAATAACTCTTTCTGTTTTATAAAATGGGTGTACTATAATTTAAAATAGCATAGAATTATTACTATATCAAATATCTTCTAAGCGTTATATTTGGAAACTTAATTAGTAACAGATACTTTGAAGAAATCCCTATTTCTTTTTATTTTGATGGTGTGTTCAATTAATGCCTTCTCACAAGTAGGTATAGGTACTGCAACACCAGATCAATCCGCAATATTGGATGTGTCATCTACAACAGGTGGATTTCTTTTACCTCGAATGAATGAGGTGCAACGTGATGCTATTTCAAACCCAGCTATTGGATTACTTATTTATCTTATTGACGGTACTCAACAATGTTTACAAGTTTATAATGGCACGAGTTGGGAAAATATTTATTGTCCAACAGCAAATGAAGTTCCAACGGCAACAAATGTTTTTATAAGTGGTACTCTTAATGTTAGTGAAGTTATAACTGGAACTTATATCTATCAAGATGCAGAATCTGATATTGAGGATGTGTCCTTATATCAATGGTATCGTGCAGATGATGCTTCAGGCACAAATGAAATTGCTATAACAGGTGCGACATCTACAAATTATTCCATTTCGGCTAGTGATGATGGTAAATATTTAAGCTTTGGAATAACACCTATTGCGTCTTCAGGAGCATTAACAGGTTTGGAGGTGAAAAGTAATTATGTTGGTGCAGTAGGAGTTGTAAACTCTAATGCTGTAAGAATTAATGAATTTCATTACGATAATGCAGGCACAGATGTTAATGAGTTTGTTGAAATTAGAATAACAGGAAATTTAGGAAGTCAACCTTCCAATTTATCTCAATACACAGTGGCATTATACAATGGATCAGATCAGACTTCTTATTTAACGGAAACTTTAGACAATCTAATACAAACTTGTGATGCCTCAAATTGCTATTATGTTTGGGAATCGATCGCGATACAAAATGGTGGTCCAGATGGTATAGCAATAAGTGGTCCTTCAGGACTTATAGAATTCTTAAGTTATGAAGGAACGTTTACAGCAAGTAACGGCATTGCCAATGGCGTACTAAGTATTAATGTGGGCGTTTTTGAAACGAGTACAACAAATACAAATGCTGCTATAGAGCGATCCCAAGCTGGTGCTTGGAGTGTTAGTGCAAATGCAAATACTAAAGGTGCTGAAAACAGTCTATGAGAACTATTAGCTTTCTAATACTAGCATTTTTCATATCTAACTCGATTTTTTCTCAAGTGGGTGTGGGTACAGACACACCTGATAATTCATCAGCTCTGGAAGTAGAAAGTACGACATTAGGATTTTTGCCACCTCGAATGAATTCAGCTCAGCGAGATGCTATAAATGTTTCGAATACCTCTAAAGGACTCATTATTTTTAATACAGACTCGAATGTGCTCAATATTTTTGATGGTGTGACTTGGCACGCTATTGTTGATTCTCCAACTGAACAGATTTGCAATACGGCTGTCACATTGAATGAATTCCTAACCTGTTTACAAACTAATTATTCGCCAAGTCAAACTTTGGGATATAGCGTTGCTAGAGATGTTTTATATAGTGCTGTAGATATTGATTTATCTACTCAAGAATTAAAAGGCGTTTATTCTAATTTTACAATTTTAATGGATTATTCAACCGATCCAGATCCTTCAATACATGCTTTTAATTTAGGAATTAATGCTGAACATATTTATCCTCAGAGTATGGGTGCTGGTGATGAACCTGCAAGAAGTGATATGTTTAATCTGTTTCCATCGAGAATAGAGGTGAATTCTGCTAGAGGAAACTGTCCTTTTAATGACATTGTAGATAATGATACTGAATCTTGGTTTTATTTAAATCAGCAATTAAATATTATACCTACTTCAAACATTGATTTTTATACAGAAACTGATCAGGATGCATCATACCCATTGCTTACACCCACACAACAATGTTCATTAGAACCTCAAGAAAGTAAGAAGGGCGACATTGCAAGAGTTGTTTTTTATTTTTACACCATATATAACGCTACCAATGTAAATTCTTATGTGTCTTATGCCAATGAGGACTTTTTTAATTATATGAAATCTACATTATTAACTTGGCATATCAACGATCCTGTTGATCAATTAGAACTTGAGAGAAATACGAAAATTGAATCCTATCAAGGAAATAGTAATCCTTTTGTATTAGATAGTTCTTTGGCACAAAGAATGTTTAATTAAATGGTTAGATTTCATTAAACCACCTAAATTCAAATTATTAAAATTTTAACTCGTATGGTTATAAATTCATAACAAATTCAGTTAAAAAAGGTGTTTTCCAAGCATTAATTACCTTCCTGTATAGGTAAAGTATGGTTTTTTGTATAACATTGAATGACAAAGTATGTTATATAAGAACTATATTTGTTTCACTATGACCACCAATAAGTTAATCCAATCATTTATTATTTTTCTGTGTTCTTGTATGCTATTCGCTCAAGAATTACCTCCTATACAAAGTTTTACAACTCAAATCTATAATGCAGAAAATCAAAATTGGGCTATCTCTCAAGGAAATGACAATCATATTTACGTTGCAAATAATTTAGGACTATTAGAATATAATGGCGCAAAATGGAAATTATATGAGTCACCTAATAAAACTGTTCTTAGGTCTTTAGAGGTTGTTAACGATCGAATTTATTCAGGTGGTTATATGGAATTTGGGTATTGGGAGCGCAATAATCTAGGTATTCTCGAATACACATCCTTATCACAAAAACTTAAAATCAATCTAGTAGAAGACGAACAAATTTGGAAAATCATTTCTTCTGAAGGTTGGGTGCTTTTTCAGTCTTTAAATAGAATTTATATTGTTGATACATCAACACTGTCCCTGAAATTTATAGATTCCGAAACTGAACTATCAAATATGATTGTTTCTGATGATGTTTTTTATTTTCAGAAAAAAGGTATTGGTTTATTTAAAATTATGAATGGTAAATCTGAAATTGTTTCTGATGATCCTATTTTAAAATCTAATAAAGTCATAAATGCATTTCGTCATTTTGATAAATTCATAATTCAAACACAGGAGAAAGGTTTCTTTATTTTAGATTCTAAGGCCTTAAAACAATGGGATATTTCAGCTAATGAGATCTTATTGAAGTCAAATGTATTTAGTAGTCTTAAATTGAAGGATGACTCTTTTGCATTGGGTACCATTTCTAATGGTGTCATTTTTATGTCTCCAGAGGGTGAAGTTAGTTATACAATAAACCAGGATTACGGATTAATTAATAATACAGTTTTATCTATTTTCCAAGATATAAATCATAATATATGGTTAGGTCTCGATAATGGTATTAGCTTTATTGATGTGACTTCTCCTTATAATATATATAAGGATGATAGTGGTAAGTTAGGAACCGTATATGCATCCTTAGCTATAGATGACAAGCTCTATTTAGGAACGAATCAAGGTTTGTTTTATAAGAAAAGAAGTTCTCTTGAGGCGTTTCGTTTTATGGAAGGTACTAATGGTCAAGTTTGGGCTTTAGCGAATATAGATGGTAAAATATTTTGTGGTCATAATAAAGGCACCATAATTATTGAAGATGATATCATAATTAATACCTTAGAGTACGCTATTGGAACTTGGGGTTTTAAGACCATTCCAAATCATCCCAATTTAATTTTACAGGGTAATTATAAAGGACTTAATGTTTTGGCAAAGGTCTATAATCGTTGGGTTTATAGAAATAAAATAGAAGGAATTGATATTTCTAGTCGATTTTTTGAATTTGCAAATGATAGACTTTATGTAAATCATGAATTGAAAGGACTTTTTGAATTAAAAATTGATAGTGACTTTAAAAAAGTAGAGCAGTTAAAGAAAATTGAAAATATTTATAAAGGTGTTGGTTCTAATGCCTTTAATTATAATGGAGAATTGATTTATGTGTCTTCCGAAGGCGCATTTAAGCAAAATAAAAATCAGAAATTTGAATTAGACTCGTCATTTACATCATTGTTTAAACCATTTAAAAATGTAACGACAATGATGAAAATAAATAGCGAGAAAGATATGTTATGGCGCTATGCAGATGATAATATAGCATTTATATCTTATGGAGGAATGAGTGATAAACCAAATTTGAGATTGTTCCCAGTATCTAGTTCTATCAAAAATGTTGTTGCTGGCTTTGAAAATGTTACTAAAATAAGTAGTAATGAGTATTTGGTTGGTAAGTATAATGGCTACCTGATTATAAATGATAATATTGAGCCTCCTAAAAAGGAATTTGAGATCGTAATAAATAATCTAGAAGTTAATGAACTAGATCAGCCAAAAGAGGTCTTAGATCCGTCAGTTAAAGCTACTTTTCCTAACAAAAGAAACAATATAAGTTTCGATTATAGTTTTGCGAATTATGGAGAGATTATTGACAATAAGTACCAGTATCAGTTAGAAGGCTTATCTAATAATTGGTCTGAATGGTCAGAGAATTCATCACACAAATTTGAAAACCTTCCTTTCGGAACCTATACATTTAATGTTCGAGGAAAAGCAGGTAATGTATTAACTACTAATGTAGCCTCGTATACTTTTACTATAAAACGACCAGTATTGCTATCTAATTTGGCTATTGCTTTATATGTGCTTTCAACAATTATATTGCTGTTAATTATACATTATTATTATCGCAAATATTACAGAAACCAACAACGAAAAGTAATAGAGCAGTCAAAGCGAGAGCTTGAAGTTAAAGAATTAGAAAATGCTCAAGAGTTAATGGCTTTAAAGAATAACCAATTAAGATTAGATATCGATAATAAAAACCGTGAGTTAGCAATATCTACAATGAGTTTGATTAAAAAGAATGAGTTTTTAAACAGCATTAAAGATGAACTTAAAAGTGTAAATAAAACAGAAGGTATCAACCCAGTTATTAAAATAATTGATAAAAACCTAAACAATACAGATGATTGGAAATTCTTTGAAGAAGCATTCAACAATGCTGATAAAGATTTCTTGAAAAAAATCAAGGCTAAACATTCGTCTTTAACGCCAAATGATCTAAAACTTTGCGCGTATTTAAGGCTTAATTTGTCTTCTAAAGAGATTGCTCCATTACTAAATATCTCCACTAAAAGTGTCGAGGTAAAACGCTATCGTTTAAGAAAAAAGATGAATTTACCACATGAGTCTAGCTTAACAAATTATATTCTTGAAATATAGCAACTATACGAATGCCGATTTTGCCTATACATTAACACTACAATATGTGTCTAATAACTATTTCGAATTGCAATTACGTATATTTATAATACAATAAACCCCTTGCAAACAGTAGTTTTTTGAGGGTTTCTTAAAATTTAGTGCTTTTTATTGCTATGTATGTTTTTTGTACAGGCATTTTTTATTGATTTCACATACACAAGTGATAATTTTACTACATAACAAACAAATCAATATGACGACAAAAATTTTATCCTTAGTCTTTTTATTATTTACTTCTTTGGCAATAAGTCAAGAGGTCGACATAAGAGGAACAGTAACTGATCAAGTTTCTGGGGATCCTTTACCCGGAGTAAATGTACTTGTAAAAAACACATCTAGAGGAGCTTCAACAGATTTTGATGGTAATTTTGAAATTAAAAATGTACCTATCAATTCGGTTTTAGTTTTCACTTATGTTGGTTTTAAAGATCAAGAGATCATTGTTAAAAATGATGAGCCACTAACCGTAATATTAATAGAAGACGCTGAGTCGTTAGACGAAGTCGTGGTTATTGGTTATGGTTCACAACGTAAAGAATTAGTCACAGGAGCTTATTCTAGTTTAGATTCTGAGAGTATTGTTGAAACTAATCCAACGAGAATCGAAGAAGCTTTAAAAGGTAGTGCTGCTGGTGTCCAAGTAAATGCAAATTCGGGATCTCCTGGTGCAGCTCTTAATATACGAATTAGAGGAATTACTACAAATGGTGATAATTCACCGTTAGTAATAGTCGATGGTGTAAATATTGGAAATGATTTAAGTATCATTGATCCTAATGATATTGAGAAAATGGATATCATTAAAGATGCCAGTTCTGCAATTTATGGTGTACAAGGTGCCAATGGAGTAATACTTATTACAACCAAAACTGGAAAGAAAAACCGTAAAACAAAATTCTCGTATAATTCATATTACACCATTCAAGAAGCAGATAATCAAATAGATTTACTTAACAATTATGAGTATGCCACTTATGTTAATGAAACTGAAGCTGCAGATGGTAATCCATTACCTTATCCAAATTTATCGGCCTTAGATACCAATACAGATTGGCAGGATGAACTATTTAGTAGAGCACCAATGTTTAACCATAACCTAAGTATTACTGGTGGATCTGAAACGACGTCTTACGGATTTAGTGCGAGTTATTTTGCTCAAGATGGTATCATTGCAAGTGATAAATCTAATTATCAAAGATGGACTATCAAAAATAATTTAGGTTTCGATATTTCTGAAAAATTGAAACTGAATACATTTTTATTATATACAAATATTAGAAGTAAAGGCATTCCTGAAGGTGGAAGAGGTTCTGCATTGTACTATGCGTTAAATGCGTCTCCATTAACTCCAGTTTTTGATGCGTCTACACCTTCAAATATTTCAGGAGGTTATGCATACATAGGACAAGAGCAAGGAATAGAAATTATAAATCCACTAGCGCTTATTAATAATACTTTTAATGAAGGCTATGCAGATCGTTTCACTGGTAAATTAGAATTAGAATATAATGTTGTAGAAAATATGAAAGCGACATCTAGGCTTAATTTTAATTATTCAAACTTTGGAGGCAGATCTTATTTCCCGCTTCAATATTATGGTCCTGGAAAAGTAGTAAATAACGTACAGTTAGATCCTGATAATCCTGAAGCTTTTTTAACAGATAGAAATGATGATGGCTCAAGAGATTTATATGGTACTGTTGCTGAAAACACACAACATGCCTTCGATTATACTTGGGAGAATTTTGTTGATTATAGTAAGTCTTTTAATGATAAACATAATTTTAATGTCTTATTAGGAGCATCTATTAGAAGTGAAGTTTATAAAGGATTTTTTGGTTCTGGCCCCTTAAATAGTGGACCAGACACTTGGAATAATGCCTATCTAGGTAACTCAAATTCTATTATACAAGTTGTTGATGATGAAGTAACCTCAAATTTAGTAACATCTTCTGATGGTAGAAATGAAAATAGATGGTATTCATTCTTCGGTCGAATCCAATATGATTATCAAGGTAAGTATGTTTTATCAGCAATGGTAAGACGTGATGCCTCTACAAAATTCGGACCTAATAATAGAGTAGGTAACTTCCCATCTATTTCTGGTGGTTGGGTTGCTTCTAACGAAGATTTTTTCAAAGTTGACATCATTAACAAACTTAAAATTAGAGGAAGTTGGGGAATTACAGGTAATGATAAAATTGGTAATTACAGATGGTTAGGTCTTTTACAAGGAACAACTGGTGAAGCTACCTATCCATTTGATGATTTATTGACATTTGGAAACGCCGTTGGTGCATTGGCTAATCCAGATTTAAGATGGGAAACTAATGAACAGGTGAATATCGGTGTTGATTTAAGCATGTTCAACAATAACTTGAACATAACTGTTGACTATTATAAAAAGACAACTGAAGATTTACTGTTAGTACCAGAAGTTTCGGGACTTTTAGGTTCAACTGCAGGTGGTAGTTCAGCACCTTTTGTAAATGCAGGAACAATCGAAAATAAAGGAATTGATTTAGGTATTAACTATAAGTATGACTTTAATGACAACTTAAATGTTAGTGTTGGCTACACACTTACAAGTATTAAGAACAAAGCGCTAAAAGTTAATAATGCAGCAGGTTTCATTCCTGGAGGTCTTTTTGGATTAAACCAAACAACATCTCGATTCCAAACAGGATTGCCAATAGGTGTCTTTTATGGATTACAAACGGACGGAATCTATCAAAACCAAGCTGAGATTGATGCATTAAATACAGATACTAATAACGATGGAGTTATAAATAACTTAGATGCACCTTATCAATCTGGTGCAAGTCCAGGTGATATAAGATATGTCGATGTAGATGGCGATGGTGTTGTAGAATATGGTAGTAGTGATGATCAAAAGGTAATTGGAAATCCTATTCCAGATTATACAATGGGTTTCAATTTAAATGTAAACTATAAGGATTTTGATTTTGGAACCTCATTATATGCTTCAATAGGTAATGATATTGCTCGTAGTTACGAACGATTTTTAACCTATAGCAATAAACCAAATTTTTATCTAAATAGATGGACAGGAGAAGGAACATCAAATACAGTTCCTAGAGCTTCCAATACTGCTTCTAATAATTATTTGTTTTCAGACTATTTTGTAGAAGATGGTTCTTACTTAAGAATACAAAATGTGCAGTTAGGCTATTCTCTTCCAAGGTCGGTCTCAGAGAAATTAAATCTAGACAAATTTAGAATTTATGTATCAGTAAACAATCTGTACACATTTACTAAATATAGAGGATACAATCCAGATGTTTCAAATGCTAGTCCATTAGGTGCTGGTGTTGATTTAGGACAATATCCACAAGCAAGAACGTTTACAACAGGTATCAATGTTTCATTTTAAATCAAGACACATGAATATTAAAAAAATAACAGCTATAGTATTAATCTTAACATGTATGGCATGTGAAGATTATTTAGAAATATTACCAGAAGGACAAGAGAATACTGAAAATTTCTTCAATTCAAAATCAGATTATGAAGATGCATTAGTAGGTGTTTATGATTTGCTATCTACAACCTTTCTTAATAATATCTTAGGTGAAATCGCGTCAGATAATAGTTTGTGTGGTGGAGAATCACCAACAGATGTACTAGACTGGCAACAAATAGATGATATGACCCATACACCAGACAATGGAGCGTTGCGTAGTATATTTCAGTGGATGTACGCAGGAATTAGTCGTGCCAATTATATTGTTGAATTTCAAGATAAAATAGATTTTGAAGGTAAAGATGAATTGCTTGCTGAAAACCTATTCTTAAGATCGTATTATTATTTCGAATTGGTTAAGTTTTTTGGAGATGTACCATTATATGTTGATGGTCGACTTACAATAGAAGAGTCACAATCAATTGATAGATCGCCTAAAGCTGAAGTGTATGCTCAAATTGAAGCAGATTTATTAGTAGCAATTAATAGTCTTCCTTGGCAACAAGCCCAAAGTGGAAGAGCAACCAAAGGAGCTGCTTTGGCATTACTAGGAAAAATATATTTATATCAAGAGAAATTCCAAGAAGCAGCGATTGCTTTAGATCAGGTTATTAATTCTGGTCAATATCAATTGGTAGAAAATTTTGCAACTATATTTTTAAATTCTAATGAAAACAATATTGAATCTGTTTTTGAGGTACAATATTTCAGTGGTGAAGGAGGAAGTTTCGATTGTTTTCAATGTGTTGAAGGAAATATAGCTGTCGGATTTATGGGGCCAAGATTTATTGGAGGTAATTTTGCTCCATTTACTAAAGGGTTTAGTTTCAATCCTCCAACCGAAGAAATTTACAATGCCTATACTGCAGATGATGTTAGACGAGATGCTACAATATTAAATATGGAAGCATTTGTTATGGAAAGACCAGATGTCACTTTTGGTATTGGTAACCCAATTGATTATACAGGTTATTATAATAAAAAATATATTCCTTATGCAGAATCACAAGAGAATGATCCAAACCTAACACATAGTAATAATTATCGTGCTATTAGATATTCAGATGTTTTATTAATGGCTGCTGAAGCTTTTAATAGAGGCGGACTTGATGATACGAAAGCAAAAAATTATGTCAATTTAGTTAGAAATAGAGCAGGTTTAGATGACATTCAAACTTCTGGAAGTAATTTAACTCAAGATATTTTTAATGAAAGACGATTAGAATTGGCAGGCGAAGGACATCGCTTTTTTGACCAAGTAAGAACTGGTCAAACCAACTCTATACCAAATTTTACTGCAAAAAATGTTTTATTTCCTATTCCTAGAATAGAAATTGAATTAGCAGGAAATAATTGGGAACAAAATACAGGATATTAAAAAATAAAAATTGGAAAAATGAAAATAGTAAAGTATGTATTTAGTATTTGTCTTGTAGCAATAACAATTTATAGTTGCTCGCAAGACGATGATAATAACGATTTTGTTGATAGCATTACTGCTCCAACAAATGTGTCTGCAAATGTTGTTGTGACACAAGATAATACTGGTTTAGTTACAATTACACCATTAGGTGAAGGCGTGACTAACTTTAGTATTGGTTTTGGTGATCAATCAGAACCTGAAGAAGGAATTAATCCAGGGAATAGTGTAACTCACACGTATGAAGAAGGTACATATGAAGCTACAATTACTGCAGTTGGATTAAACGGCTTAACAACTACTGTTGCTCAAACCATTGTAGTGTCGTTTCAAGCTCCTGAAAACTTAATGGTAACTATAGAAAATGATGCGGCTGTTTCAAAGCAAGTAAATGTTACTGCGTCTGCTGATTTTGCAATTTCTTATGAAGTAGATTTTGGAGATCCAGCAAATACAGTAATCATGACTAATATTGATGATCCTACATCTTTTATTTATGAAAATGCAGGCACTTATACGATTACTGTAACTGCAATGAGTGCTGCAGTAGAAACTACATCGTATACTGAAGAATTTGAAGTTACTGAAATACTTCAACCTTTAGTTGCAGCTCCAATACCACCATTTAGACAAGATTCTGATGTGATTTCAATGTTTAGTAATGCGTATACACTTGACGTAAATGTAAGTTCTTGGAGATCAGATTGGAGTACAAGTACATTAACCGATCTTCAAATTGAAGGAAATGATACAAAATTTTATGCTGATGCTGATTTTGTTGGTGTAGAATTCTATGGTGCTGATGCAGTTGACGCTAGTCAAATGGATGCATTTCATTTAGATTTTTGGAGTGTCAATGCTACAACTTTCAGAATTAAATTAGTAGACTTAGGTGGTACAGCTACGGAAGCAGAACTTGTTTTTGAAGATCTACCTCAAAATGAATGGGTGTCAATAGATATCCCAATGAGTGATTTTACAGATGCAGGAATGGCATCAATTAATTCTATTCAACAATTAATTTTCTCGGGCTTACCTACAGGTACTTTCGATTTCTTTATCGATAATGTGTATTTCTATAGAGAGGCAACCACAGCGGCAGAAGGTTTAGAAGGGACTTGGAGAATGGCTCCAGTTGCAGGCGCTTTAGGTGTTGGACCTTCAGTAGGAGATATTAGCTGGTTCTCATGTGATGCCGATTGTGTTACTTTAAGAGATTGCTACTTTGACGATACATATATATTTGGGTCTGATGGTTCTTTTACTAACGATTTAGGTGCTCAAAGTTGGACTGAAGGATGGCAAGGTGGAGGAGATTCATGTGGAACTCCTGTAGCACCTCATGATGGTTCAAATCCTGCTACTTATATTTACGATGAGGCTGGTGGCACTGTTACTTTAAATGGAGAAGGAGCCTTTTTAGGGCTTGCGAAAGCCAACAATGCAGGAGAACTTCCAGCTGTTGCAGTTCCTAGCTCTATAACATATAATGTGACATTCACAGGGGCTAATTCTATTGATGTTTATGTGGAATCAGGAGCAGGTGTATTTTGGCAATATAAAATGGTTAGAGACGCCGTAAGTTCTAGTCCAATAGAAGGAACTTGGGTTATGGCACCTGAAGCTGGATCACTTGGTGTTGGACCTTCAGTAGGAGATATTAGCTGGTTCTCATGTGATGCCGATTGTGTTACTTTAAGAGATTGCTACTTCGACGACACATATGTATTTGGATCTGATGGTTCTTTTACTAATAATTTAGGTGCTCAGAGTTGGACTGAAGGATGGCAAGGTGGAGGAGATTCATGTGGAACTCCAGTAGCACCTCATGATGGTTCTAATCCTGCAACTTATGTTTATGACGAAGGTGCTGGTACAATAACGCTTAATGGTGTGGGAGCATTTTTAGGACTTGCAAAAGCAAATAATGAAGGAGAGTTACCATCAGTAGCCGTTCCGAGTTCAATTACATACAACGTTACTTTTGCAGATGCAAATACAATAAACGTATATATTGAATCTGGTTCAGGCGTGTTCTGGCAATATAAACTTGTAAAACAATAAAAGAAAAATTGATATGAAAAATTTTATTAAAATAACAACTTTGATTCTTACTATGGCATTTTTTGTCAATTGCCAGGAGGAAGAAGCAGAAGTAGGAGATATAATTACACCAACTAATTTAGTAATAACTGCAGAGGTTGTAGGAGTTGATGTCGATAATCCATTTGGTGATGGAAGTGGGTTTGTTAAATTCACAGCGTCAGCAGATAATGCATTAAACTATAATATTATGTTTGGTGATGGACAAAATGAAGTTGTGCCATCTGGAGTACATACACATCGTTACTCCATTAGTGGTATAAATACGTATACTGTTGTTGTTAGCGCAACGGGAACTGGTGGAGTTTCTACTACTGGTACGATCGAAATTCAAGTATTTAGCTCATTTGACGATTTAGAGGCAAAAATATTTTTAAGTGGAGGTATTGGTTCTTCAAAAACTTGGTATCCAAAATTAGACCAGGATGGTCACTTAGGAGTTGGACCAACATTAGAACAAGATCTTGGTGATGATGGCAATCTAAATGGACATTGGTTTCCTCAATATGATTCTACTTCTGCCTTTGGAAAATGTGGAAGCGCAGACTCAGACTGCTTTTGTGATTTCAATTTAACATTTGAATTAAGTGCAGATAGTGATTTAACTTTTTCTCAACAAAATAATGGAAATACATTCTTTAATTGGGCTCATGGAGCTGTAGTTGGACAAACGTTTGGAGAATTTTCAGATACATGTTGGGAGTTTGATACCTCTGGTGTTAGTGAGGTAACACTTGCGCCTTCCTCAACAGATTGGTCTCAAATTGCTGATCCAGCTTTTCCAGAACCAAGAGGAACTGTTATGAATTTTACTAATGATGCTTTCATGGGTTACTATGCAGGTGCTTCATCGTATGAGATTTTACATGTTGAAAATGACTTTCTCTATGTAAGGTTTCAGGATGCTATTAATCCAGTTATAGTTTGGTATCAAATGTTTACAACGACACTTCCAGGTCAAGAATTTAATACAGTTTATGATAATTTAGCTTGGTCTGATGAGTTTGATACTAATGGAGCTCCTGATGCTTCTAAATGGACATACGACCTTGGTGCAGGTGGTTGGGGAAATCAAGAATTGCAAACTTATACCAATAATTCAGATAATGTAATTGTTGAAGATGGATTGCTTAAAATTACTGCGATTTCAACTGGAGGTGACAACTATTCTTCTACTCGATTAAAATCTGAAAATATATATGAATTCACTTATGGAAGAGTTGAAGTTAGAGCGAAATTGCCTATGTCGCAAGGTACATGGCCTGCAATTTGGATGTTAGGTGAAGATTATGAAACAAATACTTGGCCTGGATGTGGAGAAATTGACATCATGGAACAAACAGGACAAGATAAAAATAGAGTACTAGCTACTGTTCATCATCCTGCAGTATCGCCAGGAGAAGGAGATAGTGATAGTCTGTTTTTAACAACGTCAACTTCTGAGTTTCATAACTATACTGTAGAATGGAGACCAGATACGATTATATTCTTAGTTGATGATACAGTATTTCACACGGTTGCAAACACACCAGATTTACCTTTTGAAAGTGATTTCTTTTTAATATTGAATATTGCGAT
The DNA here is from genome assembly GCF_034670085.1 of Psychroserpens sp. Classification (GTDB taxonomy): domain Bacteria; phylum Bacteroidota; class Bacteroidia; order Flavobacteriales; family Flavobacteriaceae; genus Psychroserpens. Next base: position 57,310 of record NZ_JAXMOD010000010.1, read on the forward strand.
GGGAGGAAGTCTTGGAGGAGATATAGATCCAGCATTTACTGAAGACACAATGGAAATTGATTACGTAAGAGTCTATCAATAATTATGTATTCACAAGTATAAATATTTGATTTAACAAAATTAATGAGTTGTCTAAATTAAGTAATTATTTGAATAAGGTTGAGTTAACAGCTTGACCTTTTCAAATTAAATTGAATTTTATAAAACAATAGTAAACTCAAAATAGAAGAGCCCAACCAGTAATAAAAAGAATGAGTATAAACCCAATATATATAGGAAATAAACCTGCTTCATTCCATGATAACGAAGTCAAAGGAGATTTAGTAACCATTGATGGTGAAGTGTATTATAAGATTTCTAACAGTGATAAAATGAGACCATTTTTCATGAGTATTGTTAGTAATTCTAATCATTGGATGTTTATATCTAGTAATGGAGCTTTAACTGCTGGTAGAAAAGATGCTAATAATGCATTGTTTCCATATTACACAGATGACAAAATAACGGAGTCTGCAGAAATTACAGGAAGCAAAACCATAATTCAAGTGCATCTTGACGGTAAAACGTTTTTATGGGAACCTTTTTCAAATACATATGAAGGTGTTTATAACATTAAGAGAAATCTCTATAAAAACAATTATGGGAATAAGGTGCTTTTTGAAGAAATTAATAATGATTTAGGGATCTCCTTTAGATATGAATGGAATTCTAGTAATCAGTATGGTTTTATTAGAAAAGCTAGAATTATCAATAATTCAGATAAAAAGGTTGATGTAACCATACTTGATGGACTTCAAAATATTTTGCCTTATGGTTTGGCTTCAGATTTCCAGAATTCTGCAAGTAATCTTGTTGATGCCTATAAGAAATGTGAATTAGAATCAGATTCAGGTATTGGAATCTTTGCCTTAAGTGCTATTATTGTTGATAAAGCAGAACCTAGTGAAGCCTTAAAATCAAATATAGTTTGGTCGTCAGGATTAGACAATCCTACACATCTCATATCTTCTTTACAGCTAAATAACTTCAGAAAAGGTAAAGACGTTTTTCAAGAAAAAGATATAAAAGCTGAAAAAGGAGCTTATTTTATTTCCAAGAATTTAAGTATTGAGCCTAATAGTGATAACAGTTGGATGTTTGTGGCTAATGTGAATCAAACTATTAGTGCTATAAATGCTATTTCTGAAACAATAAAAAGCAATGTTGATCTTGAAAACCTAATTCAGAAAGACATTGATGCCGGAACAAATCATCTTATTGAACTTGTTGGTGCTTCAGATGGAATTCAGCTTGGCGATAATAAATTAAGAAATACAAGACATTTTGCAAATACACTTTTCAATATTATGAGAGGTGGTATTTTTGATGATAACTATCAAATTGAAAAGGAAGATTTTACAACATATTTTGCAAAAGCTAATAAAAAAGTCGCACACAATAAAAAAGAAGTTTTAAGCGATTTACCAGATGTTTTTGATGTAAATTATATAAAAAAAATAGCAGATTTAGATGAAGATAAAAACTTCAAAAGACTTTGTTATGAATATTTACCTCTAAAATTTAGTAGAAGACATGGTGATCCTAGTAGACCATGGAACAAGTTTTCAATCAACACCCGAAGTGAAGTTGATGGTTCTAAAATTTTAGATTATGAAGGGAACTGGAGAGATATCTTTCAGAACTGGGAAGCTTTAGCACATTCTTATCCGGTTTTTATAGAAGGCATGATTCACAAGTTTTTTAATGCTACGACCTTCGAGGGTTATAATCCGTATAGAGTTACAAAAGATGGTTTTGATTGGGAGGTTATTGAAGAAGATGATCCGTGGTCATACATAGGATATTGGGGTGATCATCAAATCATTTACTTGCTTAAGTTTTTAGAGTTTATTGAAAATCATTATCCAAATAAATTGTCAAGTTGCTTTGCTCAAGACTTGTTTGTATATGCAAATGTACCTTACAAAATCAAGAATTACCAAGACACTTTAAAGAATCCAAAGGACACAATAGATTTTGATAACGAACTAAACGAAAAGATACATTTAGAGAAAGATAGATTAGGTGCCGATGGAGCCTTGTTGACAGATCAAAATTCCTTTATACATAAAGTCAATTTAATTGAGAAGCTATTAGCGACCGTCTTAGCGAAAGTATCTAACTTCATTCCAGAAGGAGGTATATGGCTCAATACACAACGACCAGAATGGAATGACGCAAACAACGCTTTAGTTGGTAATGGAGTTTCAATGGTAACCTTGTATTATCTAAGACGTTTTATAAATTTCTTTGAAGACATAGTAGAAACCTCTTCAGATGAGGCCTATAATGTGTCAATCGAATTAACAACTTTTTTCAATGCCGTAGTAAGTACTTTAAGTGAAACTATTTATGTGCTGTCTAGTAAAATTTCAGACATAGAAAGAAAAACGATATTAGATGGATTAGGAACTGCAGGTAGTAATTACAGAACTCGTATTTATGATTCGGGATTCACTAGCGATAAACATGCTATTTCTAAAGATAGTTTATTAGGGTTTTTCAAGGTATTAAAACAACATTTAGATCATACAATTGCTGCTAATAAAAGGGAAGATAATTTGTATCATGCTTATAACTTAATGACTGTTAAAAGCGATTCTGAAATATCTATTTCCTATTTATCTGAAATGTTAGAAGGACAAGTGGCTGTGTTAAGCTCTGGGTATCTACAACCAAAAGAAGCTCTAAATCTGTTAGACGGTTTAAAAGCAAGTGCCCTTTTTAGAGAGGATCAATACAGTTATATTTTATATCCTAATAAGGAGTTGCCTCGATTTGTAGATAAGAATAATATTCCACATGCATCAGTAGTAAAATCAAAACTTTTGCAACAACTTTTAGCAGATGGTAATACACAAATTATAGAAAAAGATAGTATTGGTCAATATCATTTCAATGGCAATTTTAATAATGCTGATAGTTTAAAAGATGCTTTAAACGAATTACCAAAAGAGAAATACCAATCACTAATTACTATTGAAAGGTCACTTTTGTTAGAAATTTTCGAAGCGCTATTTGATCATAAATCGTTTACTGGAAGATCTGGAACATTTTTCGGATACGAAGGTTTAGGTTCCATTTATTGGCATATGGTTTCTAAACTGCTTTTAGCGGTTCAAGAAAACTGTTTGTTAGCTATAAACCAAAATGAAAGCGAAGAAGTAATCGGAAGATTACTAGAACATTATTATGAAATAAATGAAGGTATAGGTGTGCATAAATCTCCAGAATTATATGGTGCGTTTCCAACAGATCCTTATTCGCATACACCAGCAGGTAAAGGAGCGCAGCAGCCAGGAATGACAGGACAAGTAAAAGAAGATGTGCTTTGTAGGTTTGGGGAATTAGGTGTTTTTGTAAAAAATGGTGTCATATTATTTAATCCGAGATTATTGCGACGTAAAGAGTTTTTATCCGAATCTAAAACGTTTACATATACAGATGTCAACAAAGTTGTAAAAACATTGCAATTAGAAAAAGACTCACTTTGTTTCACCTATTGTCAGGTTCCAATTATTTATAAAATTTCTAACGAAAATAAAATTAAGGTAGTATTGAGTGATGGATCTATTGTAGCATTTCATTCCTTAGAAACAGATATTGAAACTAGTAAAAAACTATTCGACAGAACAGGAGAAGTCAATCATATAATTGTTGAATTAAAAAAAAAACTATAGAGTAAAACATGAAAAAAAGTATAGAAATAGTGACTTGCTTTTTTGTAATAACACTTCTGTTTTCATGTGCTAATAGTGATAAAAATAAAAGTAACGAAAGTATAGTAAAAGATAAATCAAATTTGAACGCAAAAGATATTTTAGGAAATCCAGAGTATTTGGCAATTTCTTATGGAGGATATAGAACGAACTCCAGAGATATACAACCTACCATAAAGGAGCTTAAAGAGGATATGAGAATTCTTAGTGCCATGGGAATTAAGATGCTTAGGACATACAATGTTCATTATGATCATGCTGAAAATTTACTAGAAGCAATTCATCAATTAAATAATGAAGATTCTAGTTTCGAAATGTATGTGATGTTAGGAATTTGGATTGATTGTAAAAATGCATTCTATCGAAATGGAGAGCATCCAGATCATAATCACGAAAGTGAAAGAAATCCAGTTGAAGTAAAAACAGCAGTTGAGTTAGCGAAAAAATATCCAGACATTGTAAAAGTTTTGGCAGTAGGTAATGAAGCCATGGTAAAATGGGCAACAGAATACTATGTGCAACCTGGAATTATTTTAAAATGGGTGAATCATTTGCAAAACTTAAAGAAAACTGGAGAATTATCTAAAGATTTATGGATTACTAGCTCAGATAATTTTGCGTCTTGGGGAGGTCACGGAGAAGAATATCACGTAGAAGATTTAAATAAGTTAATAAAAGCAGTCGATTATATTTCTATGCATACATATGCTTATCATGACACTCATTATACGCCAGATTATTGGATAAACGATGATAAAGAGCGTAGTTCAGATCTGGAAATAATTGAAGCTGCTATGCTAAGGGCAAAACATTATGCGATGTCGCAGTATCAAAGCGTGAAATCATATATAGAAAGCCTGAATATAACCAAACCAATACATATTGGCGAGTCAGGTTGGGCTAGTGTTTCTAATGGGTTATATGGTGCAAATGGATCAAAGGCTACCGATGAATATAAAGCCGCACTCTATTATAAGCACATTCGAGATTGGACTAATAAAGAAGGCTTGTCTTGTTTTTTCTTTGAAGCTTTTGATGAAAATTGGAAGGATGGACAAAACCCTTTAGGTTCAGAAAATCACTTTGGATTAATTACACGTGATGGTCAAGCAAAATATGCGCTTTGGGATTTAGTAGATCAAGGCGTTTTTGAAGGCTTAACAAGAAATGGAAATCCTATTACTAAAACATATAATGGAAATGTGAATGACTTAATGAAAGATGTTCTGGTTCCAAATATTAAAACTACTGTAGAATGAAAAATTATATTGGTATCATTATTATTGTATGTTCATTAGTATCATGTCAAAGTACATCTCAAAGCACTATTGTTTCTGTTAATGGCAGCCATATCGATGTAAATAATACTTTATATACGATAAAAGGTATTTGCTATCATCCAGTTCCTAAGGGAAGTCCAAACAACAGAAGTTGGGCAACTTTGACTCAAGATTTAGCTTTAATGACAGAAGCTGGTATAAATACAATAAGAGTTTATGAGCCTATTGATGATATTAAAGTTTTAGATGAAATTGATCAAGCTGGCATCAAGATAATTATTGGTTTTGGATACAATCAAGGTGGAAAAAATGACATAAAATCAGGAACATTTATCGACTATGTAAATAAATATAAAAGCCATAACGCTATCCTGATGTGGGAATTAGGTAACGAATATAATTACCATCCAGAATGGTTTGGTGACGATATAAAAAATTGGTACAAAGAAATGAATGATGCTGCAGCTTTAATTCATTCTGAAGATTCAAATCATCCAACGACCACAGCTCATGGCGATTTGCCAGATGCTTTGGCACTAGAAATGAGTCCAAATATTGATGTTTGGGGAATGAATGTTTACAGATGGGATAATCCTGAACCAATATTCAAACAATGGAAATCGGTAAGTTCTAAACCAATGTACTTATCAGAAACAGGAGGTGATAGCTATATGAAAATCACTAAAGCAGGCTATGAACAAGGCGAAAATCAAAAAGCGCAAGCAGATGCCGCTAAAAATATATTAAATAAGGTGTTTGACAATCAAGACATTTGTTCTGGTGTCACTTTGTTTTCGTTTACTGATGGTTGGTGGAAAGCTGGAAACAATGATGTTCAAGATATTGGTGGTTATGCACCTAACAGTACTGGAATCCCTTATGATGGTGCTCCAAATGAAGAATATTGGGGAATTGTTGATATCGATAGAAAAAAGAAACTGGTTTTTGATGTTCTCAAAGAGAAGTACTCAAGCCTAAGTAAAACAAAAAAATAAAAAGAAGCATATGAATATATCTAAGCAAATGATATGCATTCTCTTAGTATTTACAATAATGAGTTGTACAAAAAAAGAAGAATCTTTAGTAGTCGAAGTTTACGAAACGTCTGCCAAAGGCAATAAATTAACAAAACTTACAACGTTTCCTACTGGTGAAAATGTGGATACAATTCAATTAAATCCAGAAAAAACGTATCAGAAAATTACTGGTATAGGTGGCTCATTTACAGAGTCTTCAGCATCTTTACTACAACGTTTGAGTAAAGAGAATAGAGCAAAAATAATTGAAGCTTATTTTGGAGAAACTGGAGCTCGCTATTCATTAACAAGAACGCATATTAGTTCTTGTGATTTTTCATTAAATAATTATACATATGCGCCCACTGAAGGCGATGTTGAGATGATTAATTTTTCTATTGATGAAGACCGAAATGATTTAATTCCTATGATAAAAGATGCCATGGCTATATCTAAAGACGGATTTAAAATTGTTGCTTCGCCTTGGACTGCACCACCTTGGATGAAAGATAATAAAGCTTATGTAGGTGGAAAATTATTGCCAGAATATTATGATGCATTTGCATTATTTTTCTCAAAATATCTAGAAGCTTATAAAACTGAAGGCATAGATATTTGGGGATTAACTCCTGTTAATGAGCCTCATGGTAATGGGAATAACTGGGAAAGTATGCACTTTTCACCTAAAGAAGAAACAGATTTTGTGCAGAACTATTTAGGTCCAAAATTGGAAACTAATGGCTTTGGACATATAAAAATTCTTGGATATGATCAAAATCGAGCTGGTATCAAAGAATGGGTTGATGAGATGTTTAAAGATGAAGCATCTTCAAAGTATTTTGCTGGTACTGCAATTCATTGGTATGAGAGTACATATGATTACTTCCCAAAAGATTTACAGTATGCGCATGAAAAGGCACCTAATAAATATTTAATTGAAACTGAAGGGTGCGTAGATTCGGAAATTCCAAAATGGAAAGATGACAAATGGTACTGGTCAAAAGAAGCTACAGATTGGGGCTGGGATTGGGCTTCCGAAAAGGATAAATATTTGCATCCAAAATATGCTCCAGTACATAGATATGCTAGAGATATTATTGGTTGTCTAAACAATTGGGTAGATGGTTGGATCGATTGGAATATGGTTTTAGATAGACAAGGTGGACCTAACTGGTTTGAAAACTGGTGTGTGGCTCCAGTGATTGTTGATCCAGATAATGACGACGTCTATTTTACACCAATTTATTATACAATGGCGCATTTCAGTAAGTATATACGACCAGGAGCCATGAAAATTGGGACTCAAAATTCTAATGAAAGCATTATGGTTACTGCTATTAAAAATCCTGATGAGTCTATTGTGGTGGTAATTTTTAATGAAGAAGCAATACCAAAAAATTTCAACCTCAAACTTAATAATAAACAGATAGATCTAAATATTGATGGACAAGCAATACAAACTATAGTTATTCCTAGTTCGAAATAAATAGAATATTGATATAACCATTTTTAAAAACCTTAACTATGTCTACAGACAATACTAAAGTACCATTTGCTCAAAAAGTAGCCTTTGGAATTGGAATGTTTGCCAATCAAATGTTTCCTGCTTCTATGGGGATTTTTATGGTAGTTTTAGTACAAGATCTTGGGTTTCCAGGTTGGATGTGGGGCGTAATCTTCTTTTTGCCCAGAATTTTTGATTCTATCACAGATCCAATTATGGGATTTATTTCAGATAATACAAAATCAAAATGGGGAAGACGTAGGCAATATGTGTTAATCGGAGCCATAATCATGGGGATTTCATTTTCAATTTTATGGCAATTGCATAGAGAAAATGGAATAGATTATAATTTTATGTATTTCATCATATGGTCATTTGTGTTTTACTTAGGATTAACAATTTTTAGTGTGCCTTATGTGGCCATGGGATATGAAATGAGTGATGATTTTCATGAACGAACTAACATAATGGCTGTTGCGCAATGGATTGGACAATGGGCATGGGTAATTGCGCCTTGGTTTTGGGTAATCATGTACGATCAAGGTTGGTTTGATTCTGCAGATATAGCAACGAGAACAATAGCTATTTGGGTTGGATTATTTTGTATGGTTTGCGCCATAGTACCTGCTGTTTTTATTAAAAGTAAATCTACTGTAAATGAAGATTATTCACCCTTAACTGCAAAAAACATAGGTAGTAGTTTTAATAGTATTATAAATGGGTTTCATGAAGCCTTTAAAAACAAACCGTTTAGAAAATTATGTATTGCCACATTTTTGGTGTTCAATGCATTTAATACAGTAGCAGCTTTTACATTCTTTATCGTTGTATATTATCTATTTAATGGTGATGCAGGCGCTGCCGGAATATGGCCTACACTTTTTGGAAGTTTAGGTGCTTTAGCTACTACGTTTTTAGTCATTCCAATTGTAACTAGAATGTCTAAAGTTATGGGAAAGAAAAAAGCGTTTTTAGCGTCCCAAAGTATTTCAATTTTAGGATATATTTTACTTTGGTTTCTCTTCATACCAGGAAAACCTTATATGTTCATTTTTGCATTGCCATTCTTTTCTTTTGGAATAGGTAGTTTATTTACCCTTATGATGTCGATGACAGCTGATGTAATTGACCTAGATGAATTAAATACTGGATTACGTAGAGAAGGTGTTTTTGGAGCAATTTATTGGTGGATGGTGAAATTCGGATTTGCAATTGCTGGTTTATTAAGCGGCTTAATTTTATCTATGATTGGTTTTGATGCAGACGCTTCTACTCAGTCTGATAACGCCATAATAGGCTTACGATCATTCTTTTCAGGATTACCAATATTGGGAACATTAATTGCAATTTTAGTAATGCGTGGCTATGATTTGACTGAAGAACGAGCTCACGAAATTAAAGTTGAATTGGATAAAAGAGCTAATGACAAAGTTCTTGATGGTAATAAGTCATCGAGACACAAAAGAAACAATTTGAAATCTAAAAAAGAAAAGGATAATGTCGGTTAGAGCGGGAAAAATAATGGCATTAGCTGGAGAAGCTCTTGCGAATAAATCAGATAAAGAATTACAAAATTCATACAACGACATTTTAAAAAAAGGAATGCATGGTTTGTGTTTTAGTCCTTATGAGGAAGGACAAGAAGCTGGTGACCAAATTTCTGAAGCACAAATTCGTAGACGAATGGAAATCATTAAACCATATACTAAATGGATTCGAACATTTTCGTGTACAGATGGTAATGAAATAATTCCACGCATAGCCCATGAATATGGCATTAAAACACTGGTTGGGGCATGGCTAGGTGATGATGATGAAATTAATAAACGCGAAGTTGCTGGTCTTATCAAATTGGCCAAGGAAGGCTATGTAGATATTGCAGCTGTCGGTAATGAAGTTATGTATCGAGGCGATTTGAGTGAAGATGAATTATTAGATTTTATGAATGAAGTTAAGCGAGCAATACCAGAGATTCCAGTCGGTTATGTAGATGCTTATTATGAATTTACAGAAAGACCTAGAATTACAGAAGCTTGTGACGTTATTTTAGCCAATTGTTATCCGTTTTGGGAAGGTTGCCCATTAGAGTATTCACTCTTATATATGAAAGAAATGTTCGCTCAAGCAACTTCTGCAGCTAACGGAAAAAAAGTCATTGTTACTGAAACAGGTTGGCCAAATTTAGGAACAAGTTTTGAAGGGGCTCATCCTTCGTTTAATAATGCAATGAAGTATTTTATCAATGCACAACAATGGTCAAAAAGCGATCAAATCGATATGTTCTATTTCTCATCATTTGATGAATCATGGAAAGTTGGAGCCGAAGGTGATGTTGGAGCATATTGGGGAATTTGGGACAAAGATGAAAAATTAAAATTTTAGTTATTTCACAATTAATAAACCGGTAAATAACTATTTTTTTCAATATATTATATTCAATTAATTCACATTGAAAATGAAAAATTACACATTAAATATTCAATATCTAGTTGTATTTCTAGTCATCGCGACAATGTTTAGTTGTCAAAATGAACCACAAAGAGATTTATATCCTGAAGAATTAATTGGTTCTCTTGAGTTATTACCTCAAGAAAAAACTGGAATAGATTTTAGTAATACTATTACTGAGTCTACTTATTTTAACCACTACTATTATAGTCAAATGTATGTTGGCTCTGGTGTTGCTATAGGTGATTTAAACAATGATGGATTACCAGATGTCTTTTTTGGCGGAAATCAGGTTGCAGACAGATTATACCTAAATAAAGGGAATTTACAATTTGAAGACATCACTAAAAAGTCTAAAGTTGCGAAAAATTCGGGATGGACTTGGGGAGTTACTATGGCAGATGTCAATGCCGATGGCTATCTAGATATTTATGTGAGTAGAAACGGAAATTCTGATAAACCCGAAGATCGCAGAAATCAATTATATATTAATAATCAAGATTTAACATTTACAGAGTCTGCTCTTAAATACGGCTTAGGTGATTATGGTTTTTCTACGCAAGCTGTATTCTTCGATATGGATAACGATGGTGATCTCGATATGTATCAAGTCAATCAAATAGCAGATAAAAAATTATTACTTATTAATAAAATTCCTAGAGATCAGTTTAAATTTTTTAGGGATAGAATATACAGAAATGACAACGGTAAGTTTAAGGATGTATCTGAAGAAGTCGGCATTACAAGAGATGTGGCTTACGGATTAAGTGTAAATGCAACCGATTTCAATAATGATGGCTGGATGGACTTGTACGTAGCAAATGATTATGCTGAGCCCGATTTTATGTATTATAATAATGGAGATGGAACCTTTACAAATGTAATTAATGAAGAATTAAAGCATATAACCCAATTAAGTATGGGATCTGATACTGGTGATATCAATAATGATGGCTTACTAGACTTAATCACAACAGACATGACTCCTAATGACCATTACCGTTCTAAAACGAATATGGCTTCAATGAGTACTAAAGCATTTAATGCTATGGTCGACGCTGGTGCTCATCACCAATATATGACTAACACATTACAGATTAATACTGGTTTAGGTGGCTTTTCAGATATTGCAAATATGGCTGGTGTTTCTTTTACAGATTGGAGTTGGGCTAGTCTTCTTGTCGATTTAGATAATGATGGATGGAAGGATATTATTATTTCCAACGGAATAAAAAAAGATGTTGATAACAATGATTACAGAAATAAAGTTCAAAATTTAAGCAAAGACGCTACTGCTGAAGATTTGTTTCAGTTAAGTAAGGATACACCTTCACAACCCATTTCTAATTTTGCATATAGAAACAAAGGAAATTTGGAATTTGAAAAAGTTACTGAAGATTGGGGTTTTGATACGCCAAGTTTTTCTAATGGAATGGCTTATGGCGATTTAGATAATGATGGTGATTTAGATATTATTACTAATAATATTGATGCGCCTGCTTTTGTGTACGAAAATAAAGCAACTGGTAATTTTTTGAAAATTAAAATTGAAGGTTCTGGAAATAATAAATTCGGAATTGGAGCCAAAGCTATTATTCATCATAATGGCAAAATGCAAATGGCTGAAAATACAGTTACTCGCGGTTTTATTTCTTCGGTTGAACATGATTTGTTTTTCGGTTTAGGAAAAGATATTGAAGTTGAAAAAATTGAAGTCTTCTGGCCAAATGGAAAGGTTAATACATTCGAGAATATAGGTGCAAATCAAGTGATTGTAGCTAAACTTGATAATGCAAAACCATTTTCAAAAGAAACCAAAACTGAAGCGACTTTTGTTACGCACATAAAATCAAACACTCTTGGAATTGATTATAGTCATAAAGAGAATGATTTTGACGATTTTAAAGAGCAAATACTTTTGCCTCATAAATTATCACAAAACGGACCGTTCTCTGCGGTTCAAGATGTTAATGGTGATGGCTTAGAAGATCTCTTTATTGGTGGTGCTTTAGGTCAGAGCGGTATACTTTATTTGCAACAAGACAATGGTCAATTTATTAAGAGCTTGTCAGAACCATGGGAGAAGGACAAAGCTTCTGAAGATATGGGATGCCTTTTTATTGATGTAGATGGTGATAAAGATTTTGATCTATATATCGCTAGTGGTGGAAATGAATATGCGAATGGAAGTCCGCAATTAAAAGACAGACTATACATTAATGATGGGCAAGGTAATTTTACTAAAAAGGCAAGTGCTTTACCAGGAATTGCAGAAAGCTCGCAATGTGTTAAAGCTTCAGATATTGACAATGATGGTGATTTAGATCTTTTTGTAGGAACTCGACTAATTCCAGGTAAATATACATTTCCTGCTAGCAGTTATTTATTGATTAATGATAATGGGAATTTTAAAAAATCTGAAACAGAAATCGCTCCTGCTCTTAATAATATAGGCATGGTGACTGATGCTGTTTTTACAGATATAGATAACGATAGCGACGAAGATTTAATGTTAGTAGGTGAGTGGATGGAAATCATTGTGCTAACCAATAATGAAGGTGTTTTTCAAAATGATTCTGAAAAATTTGGACTTAACGATACGCGAGGAATTTGGTGGTCAATAACAGCTAGTGATTTAGATAACGATGGAGATGATGACTATATCATTGGTAACCTAGGTAAAAACAACAAGTTTAAAGCATCTGTAGAACATCCTTTTAAAGTTTATGCTAACGACTTTGATAATAACGGAACTAACGATGTAGTACTAGCAAAGTTTTATAAAGATGATTATGTACCCGTTAGAGGTAGAGAATGTACAAGTCAGCAAATGCCGTATGTCTCTGAAAAATTTGAAGACTATGATAGTTTTGCATCTTCTAAATTAATTGATATTCTGCCAGAGGATAAAATGAGTGATGCCGTCATTTATGAGATCAAAAGCTTTGAAAGCATTATTCTCATTAATGACAATGGCAAATTAGTGAAACAATCATTACCAAATGAAGCCCAGATTTCACCAATTAAATCTACCATGGTATACGATATTAATAAGGATGGTTTCAAAGATATTATAACGGTAGGTAATCATTATGGTGTTGAAGTTGAAACTACACGTTATGATGCTGGATTTGGTTCTGTTCTTTTAGGTGATGGAAAAACTAATTTTAAATTTATATCACCAAATAAAAGTGGTTTTTATGTGCCTTATGATAGTAGAGATATAAAGCAATTGCATTTAAAAAATAAAAGTGTAATTGTTGTTACAAATAACAATGACGACCTAACTGTTTTTGACATGAAGCAATAATGTATGATTTGTACAGGTGTATTTTATATAACTATACTTTAAGTTTAAGATTGTAAATTATTGATTATCAAAAATTTGATACTATAAAAGTGTTGTGCTATTTGTTTGAATCATTTCACTCTGTATGGTTTTTGTATAGGTGAGTTTAACAGTAATATTCAATATAATTCATTTTATTGCATGTATTAATAACAAATTCCTAAAAATTATGAAAAAAATTACGTTTTTATTATGTCTTCTAATTGCTTCAACTGGATTTTCTCAGGTGGTTTTAGAAGATTTTGAAGCTTTACCTGCGAGTGGCTTTGAAGGCTTTGAAGGCTTAGGTGGTGCTAACATTGTAGCCAACCCAAGTGTAGACGCTAACAATCCATCTGCGACCGTTGGTGAATTGATTGTTGTCGATGCAGGTCAACCATGGCAAGGAGCTAACCTAGTGATGCAAACAAATTATTTGGATGTAACTACTCCTGTTACTCAAACAGTAGATGTTGATGTATACTCTCTTAGTGCATTTAATATGTTAGCTAGATTAGCAGATGCTCAATCTGGTGCTACAGAGTCTGCTGCTGATGTTTCTCATACAGGTTCAGGTTGGGAAACTCTTACCTTTACGTTTAACCAAGCGTTAGATGCAACTGGTGTTGCAAATGGTGAATATGGTATTATAGCGTTCTTTCCAAACTGGAATGGAGCTGGATGGCACGATCCTGAAATTGAAAGAACAGTCTATATAGATAATTTAACTGGTTTTGCTGGTGACGTAGTTGTTGTTCCTCCTGCAGATCCTGAAGCGGCTCCTTTGCCGACTTCACCTGATGGAGAAACGTATAGCATTTATAACGATACAAATGGTTATACTACTTTTTTCCCATTTGCTTATGACTTTGGAACTTTAGGTGGTGAGCCTGATTTAGATCCAGGTGCAGGAACTAATTTAGCATATAAATTTGATTTTGGCTTTGCAGGTTATGGCGTTGGAGAAGGTGGACCTGATGATGTTACTGCTTATGATTTTGTATCCTTCGATTATTGGGCTTCTGATCCAACACCAGGTTTTAGATTTGTTCTAATTAGTAATGACGGAGCTGTAGTAGAAAGTAGTTTTGAAGTAGGTACTGATGTTGCACTTACTAAAGGTGCTTGGACCAAGGTTGTAATCCCAATGTCTTACTTTACAAACTTAGGATTTTCTGATGCTCATTTATTCCAATGGAAAGCTGATGCTTTTATGGGGACAACAGATCCAAATTCTATTGTTTATATAGATAATATTTTACTTACAGTTAATGATCCTTCTTTATCGCTTAACGATTTTGAGACGGCTCAATTTAAAGTATATCCTAACCCAGCTTCAGATAAATGGAATGTAACAAGCAATTCTATTTTAAATTCAGTTGAAGTTTATGATGTCTTAGGAAAACAAGTAATTTCATTATCACCTAACACTAATGATGTAGTAATTGACGCTTCTAATTTAAATCCAGGAATGTATTTTGCTCAAATCAATGGAGCTAATGGATCTAAAACAATAAAACTAATTAAAGACTAATTAAGCTAGCGTTCTTTGATTAATAGTATAAAAAGCGTGCTTAAATCGTAAGCACGCTTTTTTTTGTCCATTTTAATTTTTAGTTAAAAAAACATATATAGTTATGAAAAAAATTACACTTTTATTTAGTCTTTTAATAGCATCTTCAGGTTTTGCACAAGTTAATTTAGAAGATTTTGAAGGAACAACAGGCTTTACGGCAGAAGAAGGTCTTTCACAAGCTAATGTTGTTGCAGATCCCTTAGATGCTGGAAACACCGTTGGTGAAATTATATCTTCTTCAATGGCAGATCCATGGCAAAACGCCAGATTAATTATGCAGGATAATTTTATGGATTTAACGTCTAATGTTACCGTTCAAGTCGATGTATATTCTACAATGTCTTTTACGATGCTTGCAAAAGTTGAAGATAATGCACAAATGCCTGCTTCAGAAGCATCTGGAGCTCAACAGAATTATGTGACTGGTAGTGGTTGGCAAACATTGACTTTTACTTTTGATCAAGTTGTAGATAATTTGGCTCTTGCAAATGGTGAATACTCATTAATAGGCTTTTTCCCTAATTGGGCAGGTAATAACTCTGGAAATAATGGTGTAAATAATGATTGGAACAATTCACAAGATTTTGCAGTATATATTGATAATATTACTGCAGTACAAGGTATGGCGTTGCCAGAAACGTGTACTGATGGTGAACAAAATAATGAAGAGACTGGTATAGACTGTGGTGGACCAAATTGTGAACCTTGTCCTCCGGAACCTGCTCCAATTCCAAATGTACCAGATGGGGAAACTTATAGCATATATAATGATACTAATGGTTATACTACAGCGTTTCCTTTTGCATATGACTTTGGAACTTTAGGTAGTGAGCCAGATTTAGATCCAGGAGCTGGAGAAAATAAGGCTTTGAAATTTGATTTTTCATTTGCTGGATACGGACAAGGTGAAGGTGGACCAGATGATGTGTCTGCTTATGGTTTTGTGAATTTCATGTATTGGGCTGCACCTGGTATACCTGGTTTTCAATTTAGAATGATAAGTAATAATGGCGCTGTTCAAGAGTATACTTATGAAATTGGTACGCAAGAAACTATTGTAACTGGGCAATGGGTTCAAGTATCAATACCAATGACATATTTCACTAATTTAGGATTTTCAAGTACTAACTTTTACCAATGGAAATGCGAAGCATTTATGCAAGTAGTTACCAACCCAGGAACTGTTTACATAGATAACATTATTCTTACTTCCAATGCATTATCTATTACTGAATATGATACGACTGAATTCAAAATTTATCCAAATCCTACAACTAGTGATTGGAATGTTATAAGTAATGCAATAGTAACGTCAGTCGTAGTATATGATATTTTAGGAAAGCAGGTAATGGTTTTATCACCAAACACGACTAATCTTACTATAGATGCGTCTTCATTAAATTCAGGAATGTATTTT
Organism: Psychroserpens sp.; assembly: GCF_034670085.1. Taxonomy (GTDB): domain Bacteria; phylum Bacteroidota; class Bacteroidia; order Flavobacteriales; family Flavobacteriaceae; genus Psychroserpens. The sequence continues at coordinate 73,637 of NZ_JAXMOD010000010.1, forward strand.
GCTGAAATCAACGGAGTAAAAGGATCTAAAACAGTAAAACTTATTAAAGAATAAGATTGATAGTATCTTATATTGATAGTGATAAAAGCGTGTTTATATTTTTAAACACGTTTTTTTTTAATAAAATTTCACCTTATAACTAAAGACCATTTTCACTATATTGATAAAAAATTTGAAATTGAAAACATTTGTCTATTCATCATTACTTTTAATTCTGTTTTGGAGTTGCTCTAATAAAAATAATTCTGCAATTACTGAAGACAAACCATTTACGAATGACTTAATTAATGAAACTAGTCCGTATTTGCTTCAGCATGCATATAACCCTGTAGATTGGAAAGCTTGGAATTCTAAATCGTTACAATTAGCTCAGGAAAAAAATAAATTGATTATTATTTCTGTTGGTTATTCAGCATGTCATTGGTGCCATGTTATGGAAGAAGAGAGTTTTGAAAATGATTCAGTTGCAAAACTCATGAACAACAATTTTATCAATATTAAAGTGGATAGAGAGGAACGTCCTGATGTTGATCAAATTTATATGAACGCTGTTCAATTAATGACTGGAAGTGGTGGTTGGCCTCTAAATTGTATTGCTTTACCAGATGGTAGACCCGTTTTTGGTGGTACATATTTTACAAAAACGCAATGGACAAAAATTCTTGAAGATATGTCCGACTTGTATAAAAATGATCCAGACAAAGTAATTGCTTATGCCGAAAAGTTAACACAAGGAGTTAAAAATTCGGACTTAATCACCTTAAATAAAGAAGGTGTACAGTTTACAACTGAAACGTTAAAACGAATGAAAGAATCATGGATGCCAACCCTAGATTTTAAAGATGGTGGACAAAAAAATGCTCCCAAATTCCCAATGCCAACGAATCTCGATTATCTTTTCAGATCTAGTTTTCAAAATGACGACTTAGAACTTCAAAATTTTGTTGAATTAACCTTAACCAAAATGGCCAATGGTGGAATTTATGATCAAATTGGTGGTGGTTTTTCGAGATATTCAGTTGATGAGAGATGGCATGTACCACATTTTGAAAAAATGCTTTATGATAATGCCCAATTAGTAAGTTTGTATTCAAAAGTCTATCAGCAAACAGGTAACGAAGCATTTAAAACGGTAATAATAGAAACATTAAATTTTATAGAACATGAGTTAACAAATGATGAAGGTGCTTTTTATTCATCTATAGATGCCGATAGTGTAACTAAAGATGGTGAACTTGAAGAAGGCGTCTTTTACACATGGACTAAAGAAGAATTGCAATCTATTTTAGGAAATGATTTCGATCTTTTTAAATCCTATTACAATGTAAATGCCAAAGGAAAATGGGAAAATAATCACTATATCTTATTTAAAACCCAAACTGATGAGGAGTTCATAAAATCAAATTCTATTACACTTGTAGATTTAAATACTAAGGTTTCAGATTGGAAATCAAAACTTTTAAAGGTGAGAGCTTCTAGAAAACATCCTAGAACAGATGATAAAGTGCTAACGTCATGGAATGCAATGATGCTTAAAGCATATATTGATGCTTATCGTGTTTTAGGAGACCAACAGTATCTAAATAGGGCAATAAAAAATGCAAATTTCATTAAGAAGAAACAATTATCTAAGGATGGATCTTTGTTTCATAACTATAAAAATGGCGTGAGTACTATTGATGGTTTTTCAGAAGACTATGCGCACACTATTGCTGCTTTTATAGACCTATACCAGGTGACTCTAAATGAAGACTGGTTGCAGTTAGCAAATGAAATAATGACCTATACCATTGCCCATTTTTTTGATAAAGATAATGGCATGTTTTACTTTACATCAGATACGGAAACTAACTTGATAACAAGAAAGATTGAAGTTTATGACAATGTGATTCCGTCTTCAAATTCGGTTTTAGCACATAATCTATTCAAATTAAGCCATTATTATTCTAATAAATCTTATGATGACAAGGCAAAGCAGATGTTGAGTAATATGGTTTCTGATATTAACAAATCACCTTCAGCCTATTCAAATTGGTTAAATCTGTATTTGAATTATTCAAATCCGTATTATGAAGTTGCAATTTCTGGTAGTAACGCTAGAGAAAAAATAAAGCAGCTTAACAATCATTATGTTCCAAATATATTAGTAGCAGGAGCAACACAGGAAAGTGAAATCCCAATTATGAAAAATAGATTTATAGATGATGACACTTATATTTATGTTTGTGTAAATGGTACATGTAAATTGCCAGTATTAGAAATTGAAAAAGCTGTCAATCAACTTTTAAAGTAAAAAATAATTAGAAACATGATCACACTTAAACAATTAGCAGAACAATTAAACGTATCGATTTCTACGGTTTCTAAAGCATTACATAACAGTGAAGAAATTAGCCCAGAAACAATAGAACGTGTTAAAGCACTTGCAAAACATCTCAATTATAAGCCTAACAAAGTCGCAATTAGTTTAAAGAATAGTAAAACAAATACTATTGGTGTGATTATTCCAGACATCTTAAATCATTTTTTTGCCAAGGCACTTTTAGCTATTGAAGAGGAAGCGTCTGAACAAGGATATAATATTATTACTTGCCTATCCAATGAAAAAAAATCTAAGGAGATAAACAGTCTTCAATTGTTATCCAATGGAAGCGTCGATGGATTTATTATTTCTATTGCTGAAGAGTCTCAGATTGAAAATAATGTGGAACATATTAATGCAATTCTAGATCAAAATATACCAGTTGTCTTGTTTGATCGTGTATCAGAAAATATAGATTGTGACAAAGTGATTATTGATGATTTCGGAGCAGCTTATGAAGCTACTAAACATTTATTGTCTGAAGGCAGAAAGCACATTATTTTAATTAGTGACATTCATGATTTAAGTGTTGGTAAACTCAGGTATAATGGCTATTCGGAAGCTTTGAAAGAAGCTTCAAATTATCATAATGAACCTATTGTAGTTACTATAAAAAAAGAATATTTAGTTGATGAAACAATTCAAAGTGTTTTTGATAATCATCCTTCAGTTGATGGTATTATTTCTATTGATAATACCTCTGGTGTAGTTGCTCTTCAAAAAGCTCTCAAACTAAATTATAAGATTCCTCAGGACTTATCTATTATTGGTTTTTCAGATGACAATGTACTCCAGTTTACGGATCCTAAATTATCTACCATTTCTCAACACACACTAGATATTGGAAAAGCATCTGTAAAACTTTTACTTGATCGTTTAAATAATAAGGAGAAAACAAAATCTACTACGAAAATTATAAAAACGAAATTAATTTTACGAGAAACCACCAAGTAAATAGAAAATTTATACGTTTTTCAAATCGTTTTTTAGTTTTAATTTCTGAACTAGACATGAGAATAATTTATTGCTTAGATTTGTGATAATGGATATCACACAAATATTAGGATATTTTGGAGCACTACTAGTTGGTGTAGTTTTAGGACTCATTGGTGGTGGAGGTTCAATTTTAACAGTACCAATCTTGGTATATCTTTTGTCTGTAAATCCAGTGACTGCCACAGCATATTCACTTTTTGTAGTCGGCACATCTTCTCTAGTTGGTGCAATACGAAATATTCAAAAAGGCTTGGTCGATTTTAGAACTGCTATTGTATTTTCTATTCCGGCATTTATTGCAGTGTACAGTACTCGTAAATTTATTGTACCTATTATTCCAGAAGAATTGTTCGCAATTGGAGATTTTATGGTCACCAAAAATATAGCGATTATGTTATTTTTTGCGATCATAATGTTACTTGCTTCTGTATCTATGATAAGAAATAGACGTAGTGAAGTTGAAGAGGACACAAAAGTTGCTTATAATTATCCATTAATAATTATTGAAGGTGTTGTAGTTGGAGTGCTAACAGGAATCGTAGGAGCAGGAGGCGGTTTCTTAATTATACCTGCTTTAGTTTTATTAGCAAAACTCCCAATGAAAAAGGCAGTGGCAACGTCACTTTTAATAATCGCAATTAAATCATTGATTGGTTTCGTTGGTGATATTGAAAATTTAGAAATTGAATGGTTCTTTTTATTGACATTTACATGTCTTTCTGTTATTGGAATCTTTATCGGAATCTATTTATCAAAGTTCATCGAAGGCAAAAAACTAAAGAAAGGTTTCGGTTGGTTTGTTTTACTAATGGCAGTTTATATTCTTTGGAAAGAGCTATCGTAAAATGAAAGAACTTGATGAATCATATTGGGATAATCGTTATAAAACTGATGACATTGGATGGGATTTAGGAGAAATATCAACACCTCTCAAAACTTATATTGATCAACTAGAAAATAAATCCTTGAAAATTTTAATTCCAGGTGGTGGTAATTCTTATGAAGCTGAATATCTATTTAATCAAGGATTCAAAAACGTATATGTGGTTGATGTTTCCAAAACAGCTTTAAACAACCTTTTATCACGAATTCCAAGTTTCCCAAAACACCATTTGCTTCACAAAAATGTTTTTGATTTAGAACAGACCTTTGATTTAATTTTAGAGCAAACCTTCTTTTGTGCCTTACATCCTAGTCGAAGATTAGACTATGTTTCAAAAATGAATACCATTTTGTCACCAAATGGAAAACTAGTTGGTTTACTGTTTAATTTACCGTTAAATGAAGATCATCCACCATTTGGAGGTCATAAAGAGGAATACATTCAATATTTTGAAAATGCCTTCCAAATTGAAATCATGGAATCGTGTTATAATTCAATATCGAGTAGGACAGGTAAAGAACTTTTTATTAAGTTGTTAAAAATCAATTCTTAATCCTTCAATTTTAATCCAATTATCGGTTTTATTTCCCATTTGAATAAATTATTTTTTTGCTAGGACAAATCGTCTTATATTTAATCAGATTAATAGCGACATCTCTTTTCAACCAAACAAAAGTATCAATTATGTTTTGCTATAGTCGCTTTCTAAAATCTAAGAGATTAGTTTCAATAGGTCTTTTTCTACTTTTTTTTTCAAACGTTTACGGACAACTGCCAACAGGTTATACAGCCACTGAAGTTCAAAATGGCTACAATACTATTATGGGTGTAGTTTTTAATGCTGATGGTACTAAAATGTTCGTTTGGGAAAAAAGAGGACATGTATATGTGTCTAATTGGAATGGAACGCAATATATCAAACAAACTACACCAGTTCTTGATATTTCTGATGAAGTAGGAGATTGGAGAGATTTCGGATTTGCTAGCTTTTGTTTAGATCCAAATTTTGATACCAATGGTTTAGTGTACATGTATTATATGGTTGACAGAGAGCATCTTATGAATTACGGAACACCAAGTTATGATCCTAATGATAATGATTATTTTGAAGCTTCAATAAGTCGTGTTACACGTTACCAACTAAATATCGGAAGTGATCCATTAACAACAGATTATAATACGCGAGCTGTGTTATTAGGTGAGTCTGTGTCTACAGGAGTTCCTTTAACGCATCAATCGCATGCAGGTGGAACAGTTATTTTTGCAGACGACGGAACGTTATTAGTTTCTACTGGAGATAACGCTAGTTATTCTTCGACAGATACAGGTAGTGCAAGTGAAACATACTATCAACAAGCTATTAATGATGGCATAATGAGACCAGAAGAAAATGTAGGTTCTTTTAGAAGCCAAATGATTACATCATTGTGTGGAAAGGTATTACGACTTGATCCAGCAACAGGAGATGGTGTGCCTTCAAATCCTCATTATAATTCATCTGATCCACGTTTGCCAGAATCTAGAATGTGGGCAATGGGATTACGTCATCCATTTAGAATGTCAATTCAACCTGGAAGCGGAAGTACTAATCCAGCAGATGGTAATCCTGGCATTATCCAAGTCGCTGATGTAGGTTGGGGAACTTGGGAGGATTTGCACATTTTTGATAAAGGTGGACTAAATGGTGGTTGGCCTTTGTATGAAGGTTTAACTCAGCATAATGGTTACTACAATAGTGGAACTACAAATCCTGATGAGGGCAATGTACTTTTCGTTAATAATTGTCCGCAACCAACAAATTTTAATGATAATGCTAATCCAGCTCTAAGACGTTTTGTTCATGACAGACCAGAAGTCGCTTGGAGACATGGTGGCACTAACGAAGCTCGTGTGCCTTGGTTTAGTGGAACGACACCAACTAACCCAAGAGTCGGAGCATCTGGTTCTCCAACGACAGGTATTGAGTTTAGAGGTAATACTGCAATTGCTGGCATCTATATTCAAGGTGATGCAATGGGTAGTAGTATGAATGGTAAATATTTATTTACAGATTATGTAAGAAATTGGATTAATGTGGCAACACTTACTGATGGAACACTAAATTGGATTAGTGATATTTCAGAATTAGCTCCTATAAATTTTGGTAATGGGATTGTACATATGATGCAAAATCCGTTAGATGGTTTTATTTACTATGTCAATATTTATAACGGAACTTTATTTAAAATCTCTTTTGTTGGTCCAACTTGGACGAACGAGCCTACAGATTTAACCTTACAGTGTGAAGCGATTACGAATCCTAATGATGAATTTAATAATTGGTTAGCTAGTTTTTCAGGAACTGTGTTATGTGGAAATGCGACGCTTTCAAACACCAATTCTGGACTTAATATACTTTGTGGCTCTACAGCTTCAGAAACAGTCACGTTTACTTTAGCAGATGACTGCGGAAACGAAATTACTAAGCAAGCTACGTTTACGATCGAAGACAATGCTGATCCAGCTTTCAATGAAACTTTACCAGCAAGTACAACAGTAGAATGTGATAACATTCCAACAGCAGAAACTTTAACAGCTTCAGATACCTGTGGAATAGCAACAGTGTCCTTTAATGAAAGTACAGCATCAGGTTCATGTTCAGGCGATTATACAATCACGAGAACTTGGACAGCTACTGATGAATGTAATAACGAAACGATACACATTCAAACTATAACGGTTGAAGATAATGGTGATCCAACATTTAATGAAACCTTACCAGCTAATACAACAGTTGAATGTGATACTATTCCAACGGCAGAAACGCTTACAGCATCAGATACTTGTGGAATTGCAACGGTGTCCTTTAATGAAAGTACAGCTTTAGGATCATGTTCAGGCGATTATACAATCACACGAACTTGGACAGCAACTGACGAATGTAATAACGAAACAATTCACATTCAAACCATAACGGTTGAAGATAATGGTGATCCAACATTCAATGAAACTTTACCAGCAAGTACAACAGTAGAATGTGATAACATTCCAACAGCAGAAACGCTTACAGCTTCAGATACTTGTGGAATTGCAACGGTGTCCTTTAATGAAAGTACAGCTTCAGGTTCATGTTCAGGAGACTATAGCATCACGAGAACTTGGACAGCAACTGATGAATGTAATAACGAAACGATACACATTCAAACCATAACGGTTGAAGACAATGCTGATCCAACATTTAATGAAACCTTACCAGCAAGTACAACAGTTGAATGTGATACTTTTCCAACGGCAGAAACGCTTACAGCTTCAGATACTTGTGGAATTGCAACGGTGTCCTTTAATGAAAGTACAGCTTTAGGTTCTTGTTCAGGCAATTACACAATCACACGAACTTGGACAGCAACTGACGAATGTAATAACGAAACAATTCATATTCAAACCATAACTGTTGAAGATAATGGTGATCCAACATTCAATGAAACTTTACCAGCAAGTACAACAGTTGAATGTGATACTATTCCAACGGCAGAAACGCTTACAGCATCAGATACTTGTGGAATTGCAACGGTGTCCTTTAATGAAAGTACAGCTTCAGGATCATGTTTAGGCAATTACACAATCACACGAACTTGGACAGCAACTGACGAATGTAATAACGAAACAATTCACATTCAAACCATAACCGTTGAAGATAATGGTGATCCAACCTTTAATGAAGCCTTACCAGCAAATACAACAGTAGAATGTGATACTATTCCAACAGCAGAAACGCTTACAGCATCAGATACTTGCGGAATTGCAACGGTGTCCTTTAATGAAAGTACAGCTTTAGGTTCATGTTTAGGCAATTACACCATCACACGAACTTGGACAGCTACTGACGAATGTAATAACGAAACAATTCACATTCAAACCATAACGGTTGAAGACAATGCTGATCCAACTTTTAATGAAACCTTACCAGCTAATACAACAGTTGAATGCGATAACGTTCCAACAGCAGAAACTTTAACGGCTTCAGATACTTGTGGAATTGCAACGGTGTCCTTTAATGAAAGTACAGCTTCTGGATCATGTTCAGGAGACTATACCATCACACGAACTTGGACGGCTACTGATGAATGTAATAACGAAACGATTCACATTCAAACCATAACGGTTGAAGACAATGCTGATCCAACATTTAATGAAACTTTACCAGCAAGTACAACAGTAGAATGTGATAACATTCCAACGGCAGAAACGCTTACAGCTTCAGATACTTGTGGAATTGCAACGGTGTCCTTTAATGAAAGTACAGCATCAGGTTCATGTTCAGGAGACTATACCATCACACGAACTTGGACAGCTACTGATGAATGTAATAATGAAACGGTTCACATTCAAACCATAACGGTTGAA
>NZ_JAXMOD010000011.1:0-28196 GCF_034670085.1 Psychroserpens sp.
CTCTTACCATTCCGAACAGAGAAGTTAAGCCCATTTGCGCCGATGGTACTGCATTTGTGGGAGAGTAGGTCGTCGCCTTTTTTAAAGCCCTTCATTTTTTAATGAAGGGCTTTTTTTATGTTTTTACATCATGCACTTATTACTTAAACATACTATCCATAATTATTTTTAACCCTTTAAACGCAAATAAAATTGCGAGTATACAAATTATGGAAGCTACAATCAGAATTGGTATGTATAATGGTTTTTCGGAATTGGTTAGAGCAACATAAAACATAGTAGGACCGAGAAACATTAATACTAATGTTAGTCCCATTGTTTTAAGACCTTTATATAGGAGATTTTTATCTGTTCTTTTAGTTTCCATTTTTAAAGTGTTGAATTGCAGAACGTACATTTTTATATTGTTCTAATAATAATTCTGCTTCATGTTTTTCAATGTTAAGCTCTTTCATTAGCATTTTAGTACCGCGATCTACTAGTTTATTATTGCTCAACTGCATATCAACCATTTTATTTCCTTTTACTTTACCTAATTGAATCATGGCAGTGGTAGAAATCATATTTAATACTAACTTTTGAGCAGTTCCAGCTTTCATTCTTGAACTACCTGTTACAAATTCTGGACCAACAATTACTTCTATTGGATATTGAGAAACTTTTGATAAAGGACTGTTTTTATTGCATGTGATACAACCGGTAACAATATTATTGGAGTTGCATTTTTCTAATGCTGAAATAACATATGGTGTTGTTCCTGATGCAGCAATTCCAATTACTACATCATTTGAGGTAATATTATAGAATTCTAGGTCCTTCCAGCCTTGTTCTGTAGAATCTTCAGCAAATTCGACCGCTTTTCTAATCGCAGAATCTCCACCAGCAATCAGTCCTACAACTAATTCATGAGAAACACCAAAAGTAGGAGGACATTCTGAAGCATCTAAAATTCCTAATCTACCACTAGTACCTGCTCCAATATAAAATAAGCGTCCACCTGATTTTAATTTAAGAATTATTCGTTCAACCAAATTTGTGATTTGAGGAAGTGCTTTTTCTACTGCTAACGGAACTGTTTTATCTTCTGAATTGATATTCGTCAAAATGTCAGATATGCTCATTTTTTCTAAATGATTATAGTTTGAATCTTGCTCAGTAGTTTTTATAAATGTCATATTGTAAAAATAATCAAAATTTTCTTCTGCGTTAGTGATAGAAGCGACATCCTTTTTGAGAATTTACTCAAAAAGATATAGTGGATAGCACGACGCTTTGATTACAAAAATCAAAGCGTAACGCCCAAATAAAAGGCTAAATCAATTATGTTTTTAAAAATTATTCGATAGTATAAATAAATTCATCAACTTCGGATAGCCTAAAATAACCCAAAGGGAAATTGTCTGGATTGGTTTGATTGATGCAATTTCCTCTTACAGTTGCAGGTTGAGTTTCAAATGGTCCACCACTTTCAGTTTGCTGAAGTAAAATAAACATGAATTCGTAAAAACGCTCGGAAACTCCATGATTACGAATAGTTACGCTTTGGCCGAAATCTAAATCTTCTTCTATATAAAAGCCAAAAATCTCATTCCCATTTACAAATTCATCTTCAAAAGTATCTAGGGTAGGAGTAACAGGTAAACTAGGTATAAATTCAAAAAAGTAATAGTTTTCTTCATCTCCAGGGTCATTAAAAAACGCTTTTATTTCTGTTTCCTGCCCTGAAAAACCACCTTCCAAATTTTGTTCTACTCTCGTAATTTCACTAACTGACTTTAATGTTTCTGTAGCGATATATGTTTCTCCATTATAAAGTACTGTCAGTGTATACTCACCATTTATTTCTGGTACAAAAGTGTTATTCATGTATATTCCGGTGGCTCCATCTTCGATAAAATCATAAACAGTATCATTACTATCTGTTACCATTACCGTAGCATTATTTGCTGGCGGAACATCGATATCAAAGAATGGTGCAGTTAAACTAAGTTTTATACTTTGTTCATTTCCTGTAGTACCTTTTAACCACTCAATTGAGGCATCAATAACTAATTTCGGTTCAGAAGTTGGTAATTCTAAATCAATCACATCTTCACACGAATATGTAAAAACTAGGAGTATTATATATATAAGTTTTTTCATTTTTCTAAAATTTAAAATTATAAGACACTGATGGTACTACACCAAAAATCGCAAGTCTTACTGCTTCATTTCTTGAGGTATCTCTATTTTGGTTGAAACTTATCGAAGCCGCATTTCTTCGATTATAGAGGTTATAAATCCCAAATACCCACTGACCTCTAAATCCTTTTACTTTATTTGGTTTAGGTGTATAATTAGCTGATACATCTAAACGATGATAAGTAGGTAATCTAAACTCATTTCTGTTGGTGTAACTCGGAATTCTAATTCCGTTGTATTCATATTGACCATTTGGATAGGTAACTGGCTGACCAGTTTGAAATAAAAAATTCGCATTAATTGACCATTTTTTATTGAGTTCATAACTTCCAGTAAAAGAGATGTCGTGGGTTTTGTCAAATGGTGTATTATACCATTCACCATTATTTATTCCAGTTTCGTTAGCAGTTCTTCCTTTTGTTTGTTGCTCTGATTTTGAAAGGGTATAGGCTAACCAACCTGTAAATCGTCCTTCGTTTTTTCTGAAAAGAAGCTCTAATCCGTAGGCTCTTGCCTTCCCGTTTAAAATAACTTGCTCAATAGCATCGTTAGCAATTAAATCTGCACCATCAATATAATCGATTCTATTTTCTACAGTTTTAAAGAACGTCTCAAATTCTAAGGAATACATATTATTTGAAAAATTTCTAAAGTAACCCACGGCATACTGATCTAAAATTTGTGGCTTTGCATACTTTCCACTTGGTGTCCATACATCTAATGGCGTTGGTGAACTTGTATTAGATAATAAATGTAAATATTGAGTCATTCTATTATAACTGGCTTTTATAGAAGATTTGTTATTTAACTGATAAGCCATTGCTAAACGAGGCTCAATATTATTAAATGATTTTAGAACATCATTACGATCAAATTTTTCAATGCCAATAGGCTCTGCTTTTTCATAAATTTGAAGTTCATCATTAAAAATTACGGCTTGATCATTTTCATAAACATTAAGTTCATCTTGACCTAATCTTAAAAAGTTGCTAAACCTTAAACCGTAGGAAGCTGTTAACTTATCGCTTAATTGGTGTTCTACGTCAAAATACAAAGCATTTTCTAAAGCGTATTTATCAATTAGTTTTTGAGGATTTATTCCTGACGTACTGTTTGATGGTTCAATTTCACCAGGATTAAATTTATGATAAATACTATTTAAACCATATTGTAATTTTATTTTATCTGTTAGGTAATGTTTTAAGTCATATTTTAAATTGAAATTTCTAATACCTGAATTCCAATCAAATCCAATTAAGTCAAGATTTAATCCATAATAATAATCTGAATATATCAATGAAACATTTGAAAATAACTTATCTGAAAACAAATGATTCCATCTGAAGTTTAATACCGTATTCCCATAAGTGTTTTCAAAACTATCATTAAGACTAAATACATCTCGACCAAAATAACCAGACAGATAAATATTGTTATTTTGATTGAGTTTGTAGCTTAATTTGGTATTTAAGTCATAAAAATAAGCAATGTTGTCTACGTCAAAAAGTGGTAGGAATAGATGGGCATAAGATGCTCTTCCTCCAAATAAAAATGAACCTTTTTGTTTCTCAATTGGACCTTCTACTAATAATCTACTAGATACAATACCAATTCCACCATTGGCATGAAACTCATTGCTATTGCCTTCTTTTTGATAAATATCTAATACTGAAGATACACGTCCTCCATAACGCGCAGGAATTCCGCCTTTATATAAGCGTAAGTCTTTAATAGCATCAGGATTGAATACTGAAAAGAAACCGAATAAATGCGAAGAATTGTATATAATCGCTTCATCTAAAAGTATTAAGTTTTGATCTGCCGAACCACCTCTAACATTAAAACCAGAAGCGCCTTCACCAGCAGTTGTAACACCTGGTAAGAGCGTAATGGCTTTTATAACATCAACTTCACCAAGAACTACAGGGATTTGTTTAATCGTGCTAGCAGAAAGCGCATTAACACTCATTTGTGGCTTTCTAATATTTAGTTTTTCAATATCTTCAGTAATAACAACTTCGTCAAGCGTTTCTGTAGCCTCAACTAAACTATAGTTTTTAGTCAAGTCTGAAGTCAGTTCAATAGTTTCAATAATATTTTGAAATCCTAAATAACTAATGACCAGTTTATATGAACCTTCTGGAAGGGTTATTGAATAAAAACCATATTCGTTTGTGATGGTTCCCGTTTGTTGTTCTGGAAATAGGATATTAACACCAATTAGTGTTTCATTACTGCTTATGTCAGAAATGACTCCACTTAATGTGTATTTTTCTTGAGCTAAAATTCCTAATGGACTAAATAAAAATAAGAATAGAATTACTCTTTGAAGTAATGTCATAATTTAGAATTGATATTTTTTTGTTGATGAATTATATTAACTTAAAACGAATCACTTTTACTATTGTTACATTAAAAAGGTAAATTATGTATATCTACATTTCCGCCAGAAATGATAACACCAATCTTTTGATTTTTAAAAGTTTCTTTTTCTTTTAAAATTGCAGCGAAGGCAACAGCACTAGAAGGTTCAATTATAATTTTCATGCGTTCCCAAATGAGCTGCATCGCTTCAATTATTTCAGTTTCAGAAACCCTAATGATTTGTTTTACATAGGCTTTTATGATAGGAAAATTATGAGATCCTAAATGTGTTCTTAAACCGTCGGCAATTGTATTTGTAGTTCTATTGGTTTCAATTTTTCCACTGATTAAGGAGCGATAGGCATCATCAGCTTCCATAGGTTCTCCACCAACAACTTTACAATGATTTGAAAAATGAGTAGCTGCCAAAGCCGTTCCTGCAATTAATCCACCACCACCAATAGGACAAAATATATAATCTAGACTTGGGTGTTCTTTCAGTAATTCTAAACCTGATGTTCCTTGACCTAGAATAACATCTAAATTATTAGAAGGATGAATAAATGTTGCTCCAGTAGTATTTGCGATTTGATTTGCTGCATCTTGTCTTGCTTCTAATGTTGGTTCACATTCTACAACTTCACCTCCATATTCTAAAACCGCATTTTTCTTAACGCTAGGTGAATTTGAGGGCATAACGATATACGCTTTTATATTTAAACTTTTAGCTGCAAGTGCTAACGCTTGCGCAAAGTTTCCAGACGAATGCGTAACCACCCCATTTTGTAGCTGTGTTTTTGAAAGTTGCAGGATTGCATTTGTTGCACCACGAATTTTATATGCTCCAGCTCTTTGGAAATTTTCACATTTAAAATACAGTTCAGCACCTACAAGAGTATTGATAAGTTTGGACGTCAGAATTGGTGTATTGTGGATATAAGGTTTTATCCTTTCATAACAACTAGTTAAGTCCTCTTTAGTCATTTTGTTCTGTACTAATATAAAAAAAAGACCACTTTTAAAATGGTCTTTTTTATATGTTTTTATTTCAAAAGGTTGTTGAATGTTGTACTAGGTCTCATTGCCTCAAATGTTGCTGTTTCATTTGGAAAGTAGTAACCTCCAATATCGACTGGTTGACCTTGAACAGCGTTTAATTCATCTACAATTTTTGTTTCTTGGGCTTGTAAATTTTTAAATACTTGTGCAAACTCATGTTTTAAATCTAAATCTTGAGATTGATTTGCTAAAGCTTCAGCCCAGAATAGAGCTAAATAGAAATGACTTCCTCTGTTATCTAATTCATTTACTTTTCTTGAAGGCGATTTTCCGTTAGCTAGTAATTTTTCGGTGGCATCATCTAATGTTTCAGATAAAACCTTTGCTTTTGCATTATTATTCACCTCCCCAAAATGTTCTAAGGATACGGCAAGTGCTAAAAATTCTCCTAGCGAATCCCATCGCAAATGGTTTTCATTAGTAAATTGCTCAACATGTTTTGGGGCAGATCCACCAGCTCCAGTTTCAAATAATCCTCCACCCTTCATTAATGGCACAATAGATAACATTTTAGCACTCGTTCCTAATTCTAAAATCGGGAATAAATCTGTTAAGTAATCACGTAATACATTTCCAGTTACCGAAATAGTATTTTTTCCATCCTTAACACGAGCTAATGTAAAGTTAGTGGCTTTAATTGTAGATAAAATTCTAATATCTAAACCAGACGTATCATGATCTTGTAAATACGTATTTACTTTTTTAATCAATTCTGCATCATGAGCTCTTTCCGAATCTAACCAAAAAACAGCAGGTGTTTGTGATGCCCTTGCTCTTGTAACAGCTAGTTTTACCCAATCTTGAATAGGCGCATCTTTTACCTGACACATTCTCCAAATGTCTCCAGCTTCAACCTTATGTGAAGTTAAGACCTTTCCTGAAGCATCAATGACCTGAACTTTACCGTTAGAAGCCATTTCAAAGGTCTTGTCGTGTGAACCATATTCTTCAGCTTTTTGAGCCATTAATCCAACATTAGGAACTGTTCCCATAGTTGTCGGATCAAAAGCACCATGTTTTTTACAGAAATCGATAGTAGCTGAATATAAACCAGCATAACTGCTATCTGGAATTACAGCTTTGGTATCTTGTAGTTTGCCATCCGCATTCCACATTTGACCTGATGTACGAATCATTGCAGGCATAGATGCATCTATAATTACATCACTTGGAACATGTAAATTCGTAATACCACGATCACTATTTACCATAGCCAAATCTGGACCATGATGAAGTGCGTATCTAATATCATCTCTAATTTCGGCATGTTTATCATCTGGTAATTCATTTAACTTACTTAAAAGATTCCCAAATCCGTTATTCACATCTACGCCAATTTTTTCAAAAGTTTTTCCATGTTTTTTGAATAAACCTTTAAAGAACACACGAACAGCATGACCAAAAATAATTGGATCAGAGACTTTCATCATAGTAGCTTTCATATGTAAAGAAAACAAAACGCTCTTATCTAACGCATCTTCAACTTGCTCTTCTAAGAAATCTAATAAGGCTTTCTTGTTCATTACAGTAGCATCTATAATTTCACCTTTTAATAAGGCCAAATCATCTTTTAAAACTGTTGTCTTTCCAGAGCTATCTGTATGAACAATTTTTATTGAAGTCGCTTCTTGCAAGGT
This sequence comes from Psychroserpens sp., assembly GCF_034670085.1. Lineage (GTDB taxonomy): Bacteria > Bacteroidota > Bacteroidia > Flavobacteriales > Flavobacteriaceae > Psychroserpens. The sequence continues at coordinate 7,242 of NZ_JAXMOD010000011.1, forward strand.
TACAGATTTTTCATTGTGTGCAAAATCACCATGTGTCATCGTAGCTACATGGGTTTTAGAATCTGAAGACCATGCTCCCATAGAATGCGGATTCATTTTAGCAAAATTCTTAACGGCTTTAGGAGCACGTCTGTCTGAATTTCCTTCACGAAGAACAGGATTTACAGCACTACCTTTTATTTTATCGTAACGGGAACGTATTTGTTTTTCTTCGGTGTTTTCAGGCTCATCGGGATAGTTTGGTAATTTAAAACCTTGATCTTGTAATTCTTTTATAGCTTCTTTGAGTTGAGGAACCGAAGCACTAATGTTGGGCAATTTAATAATGTTTGCTTCAGGTAATTTTGCCAAATCTCCTAATTCCTTTAAAGCATCAGGAACACGTTGGTCTTCAGTTAAAAATTCAGGGAATGTCGCTAAAATCCTAGCTGCTAATGAAATATCTCTAAGTTCTATATTTATACCAGAAGACGCTGTGAATGATTTTATAATTGGTAATAACGAATGTGTTGCTAATGCTGGTGCTTCGTCGGTTTTTGTATAAATGATTGTAGGTGTATTTCCCATAAGAAGTTTAGAATTTATTTTAATCTGAATTGCCTAATTTTTAAGCCAAGCAAATATACAAATAAACTGATAGTTAATAAAGTGAAATATGCTATTGAAAGGTGATAAATAAGACAATTAGGCGAGCGCTATAATAAGTCTGTGGTTTTCATTAAAAAACAAAAGCCATATCACTATAGCAAAACTACGTTGACATGGCTTTTTTGATTTAGCTTCACATGACCTATTTAACATTGCTGCTAAAATTGAAATCGCTGAATTTACATTCCCACATTTCTTTTCAGTTCAAGCTTCACTATCTCAATGAAACATTTCATAACTTTCAAAATGTATTGACCTGTTACTACTTTGTTTCGGTTTTAACTGTCTTTCTTGATCTCTTTTTCATTATCTGTTCGTTTTCACGTTGGATATTTCAAAGACATTGCTCATCCTTTTCTCATTCACTTTCGGTCCTGATACTTTTTCAAAGCTTTCCACTTTTTTAGTTGTCAACTGCCTAAACATTCAACACCTTCCAAAGTTTCATGATTTTTTTGTCTAACACGCATACACCTGCGACTCCAAAACCTCAAAAAACAATTATATAAAGAACGTTACTTTATTACAATTTAACATAAATTCAAAAGTTAATTCAAAACCAAACTAGGTTTGTTGTTAATTGTTTAGCTAAAGTATAGTTTTGTTTGGGAATTCCAAATTTTTAAAGACTATAGATATTCACATTTTATGAACCGATTTTATTAACAAAAGTTAATAACCAAAAAAGCCTTGACATTGTCAAGGCTTTTAATCTGTATATATTGAGAAAATTATTTTCTAACTTCCTTAATTCTTGCTTTTTTACCAGTAAGACCTCTAAAGTAGTAGATTCTTGCTCTTCTAACTTTTCCTCTTTTATTTACTTCAACTTTTTGAAGTGCAGGTAAGTTAACTGGGAAGATACGCTCTACACCAATAGTTCCAGACATTTTTCTAATTGTAAATGTTTCCGAACTTCCAGCACCTTTACGTTGTAATACGACACCTCTAAAAAACTGTGTACGTGTTTTACTTCCTTCTTTAATTTCGTAGTATACTGTGATAGTATCACCAGCTCCAAACTCAGGAAAATCTTTTCTTGTTACAAATTCGTCTTGTACAAATTTTACTAAACTCATCTTTTTATATTTATATAAGTTGTTTCAAACCAACATTCACGATTTTCGCCAGAGGTTAATCCAAAAGTGGTGCAAAGATAGTTAATAATTGATAATGCACAATTATTACTTAATATTTTTTGGGTGATACTCCACTTCGCTAAAAGCTACGAGGAGTCAGGCTTTCCGCTGTATCTTTTTACTCCTGTGGTCATAAAAAGGATGTCGCATCAATCCTTAACACGACCTCTTAAGTTCTAATGGCATTTAGAAGGAGCTACGACTGAAGAATCGTATTTAAAAAATATGAGATTCCTCACATGCGTTCGGAATGACAAACAGTTTACTCTTCCAACAAATCAGGACGACGATCTTTTGTTCTTTTATAGGCTTGTTCTTCACGCCATTTTTCAATTTCAGGAAAGTTTCCACTAAATAATACTTCTGGGACTTTCATACCTTTATAGTCTCTTGGTTTGGTATAAATTGGAGGCGCTAATAAGCCATCTTGAAACGAATCGGTTAGGGCAGAGGTTTCATTACCTAATACACCAGGAATTAATCGAATCACGGCATCACATAACACAGCAGCTCCCAATTCACCTCCAGATAAGACATAATCTCCAATTGAAATCTCTTTGGTTATAAACTTATCTCGAACGCGCTGGTCAACACCTTTATAATGTCCGCAAAGAATAATGATATTTTCTTTCATTGACACCTGATTAGCAATACTCTGATTTAAACGTTCGCCATCTGGAGTCATATAAATAATCTCGTCGTAATCTCTTTCTGATTGTAATTTTGTAATGCATTTGTCAATAGGTTCAACCATCATTACCATTCCTGCACCACCACCAAACTGTGTGTCGTCAATTGCTTTGTAACCACCTGTTGCATAATCGCGTAAGTTGTGAAAATGTACGCTGACCAAATTGGCTTCAATAGCACGTTTTAAAATTGAAGCTTCAAACGGACTTTTAATTAATTCTGGTAATACAGTTATGATGTCTATGCGCATGGAGTTAATTTTATAGACTGCAAAGATAAATGAATTAGGTGGTTAAAAGAAGCTAAGATTCTTAGTCTTTCTTTATAAAAAGAATAGTGTTGGTAGATTTATGGTCATAAAAAAATCCGTAATTTCAATTACAGATTTTTTTATTGAAAAGATTACGGTCTTTAATTACGCATTTTTTTGCTCATTAATCATGTCTTGCAATTGGCGTCTTACTTTTTGTTCACGTTCTAAAGCATTACGTCTGTGTTCTTCAAATTCTTCTTCAGTTTCTTCTAATGTTTTCTGAGCTTGTTTTGTAATCGAATTACTATTCTTAAATTTATAGATAAAAAACAATAATAAGGCTGATAATACACCAACAATACTCCAAAGTATTAAACTATAATTTGGTTTAGTCATGGGCATACCAAAAAGCTTAATACTGTCTTTTTCGGCATTGGTATTGGTCAACTCTGTCTTAGTATTTGCCAATTCAGTATTTAAATCGTCAATAGTTTTGGCTTGAGTAGATACAACGACTTGAGTTTTATCAAGCTCTTGGTACGTCGTTTTTAAGGAATCTAAAACGTTAGCCTTTAATTGGAGTAACCAGACTTGCTTTACTGCTTCATATTTTTGACCTCTTGTGCCTTTAAAGTTTCCAGATTTCCTGAAAACATATTCAAATTGACTGTCAATTGTACCACTATTAAGTGATAGTTGATCGGTTTCGTCATCATTTTGAGCATTTGCGCTTATAAAGCATACGGCAAATAAAGAAAGTAATAGCGTTTTAAATAATTTCATCTTGGTTAGTAAAATTAATAGAGTGATTATTAGGGAACAATATAATAAAATTATGAAGATTTACTTCAAAATCATAAAACAATTAGCCTCACAAATTGCGAGGCTAATGTATATACGAATTATAAATAATTTTAGATGTTTTGTTTACTAGTAGTATGTATAACGTCTAACTTTAGCAATATACTTTGCTAATCTAATAACTTGATGGCTATAACCATATTCGTTATCATACCAGATATATAAAATAATATTTTTACCATTAGGTCGTACAATTGTAGCTTTGCTATCATAAATTGAAGGCGCAGAGCTTCCAACGATATCGCTAGACACCAATTCATCACTCATTTCATATTTTATCTGCTCAACTAAGTCGCCTTCTAAAGCATACTTTTTCATTATAGCATTCATGGCATCTACTGATGTTTTCTTTTCCAAATCTAAATTTAGAATAGCTAAAGATCCATTTGGTACAGGAACACGAATCGCGTTAGAAGTTAACTTTCCTTCAAAAGATGGTAAGGCTTTAGAAACAGCACTTCCAGCTCCAGTTTCAGTAATAACCATATTTAAACCAGCAGCACGTCCACGTCTATACTTATTATGAAAATTATCGACTAAGTTTTGGTCATTAGTATAGGCATGAATGGTTTCTAAGTGACCACTTACAACTCCGTAAGTATCTTCAACAGCTTTTAAAATAGGAGTAATGGCATTTGTAGTACAAGATGCAGCAGAGAAAATATCTACCTTGTCTGGATCATTTTCCAAATGATTAACACCATGAACAATATTTGGAACTCCTTTTCCTGGAGCTGTTAATAACACTTTATTTACACCTTTTGATTTTAAATGTCTGCTTAAAGCTTCCTTGTCTCGAAAAGCTCCAGTATTATCAATTACCAAGGCATCATTAATACCATATTTAGTATAATCGATATCTTCTGGTGCATTTGCTGAAATGATATTTACAGTCGTTCCATTAATAATTAAGGCGCTGTTTTTTACATCGGCAATTACAGTTCCCGAAAAGTCACCATGAACAGAATCGTTTCTTAATAAAGAGGCTCTTTTTTCTAGAACCGTTTGATCTATTTTTCCGCGAGTTACGATAGCTCTTAAACGCAACTGACTACCTTTACCAGTTTTGGTCATTAATTCTCTAGCAACCAAACGTCCAATTCTTCCAAAACCATATAAAACAACATCTTTAGGTTTGATGTTTTTGTTTTTCTTAGCGTCCTTTAATTTGTTAGCAACAAAAGCAGTAGCATTGCTATACTTTTGGTCTTCTAAATGAAACTCATACGTTAGTTTTCCAATGTCTAATTTTGCAGGTGGAAGATCTAAAGCTTTGATGGCTTGAGCAATTTCAACTGAATCAAAAATAGAAATGGGTTTTTGTACAAATTCTCCAGCATACTCATGAAGATTTAAAATTTCGCTAACGTTTCGGTCTATCATTTGATTTCTGAACAATACCAATTCGATGGATTTGTCGTACCAAAGGTCGCTTACGATTTTAATAAATTCTACTGTTGCTCTTCTTCGATCAGCTTGAAAAGCCAATTCGTTTTCATAAGTTCCGTTCAAACTCATTGTTTTAAATTTAGTGTGTGTTGTTTGTTTTAACGCCTCAATTTTAACCTCTTAAAATTGTAAAGACGTCTCTGTTTCAGTTTGCAAAAATAATATATTTCAAACGTTTTCGTAGCGTTTTTTATAAAAATAAAAAATCCATTAAAATCAATTGATTTTAATGGATTTCTTGTACAAAAACTACAAGTACTTATCTAATAAGAAATTGTTCTCGTTCTCCATCCTTATTGATAAGACCAATTTTCTTAATGTACTGTTCAGCATTTGCACCAAATTTTTGTTTCAATATTGAAATGTCTTCTATGTTTTTTATCTTAATATTATTAATATCTGTAATGATATATTTAGAAGACACACCAAGATTTTCTGATAGCCAATCGTTATTATTTCTAACAACTTCAACACCATAACTAATATCGTTTTTTAATTTGCGTTCTTCTGAAAGATTTTTCAATTCCATTTTCATAAATTCAACAGTTAAAATGTCTGTTTTTGAAAGCGCTACTGGAAGTGTCTTTATTTCGTCATCTCTAATGATTTCAACATTAACAATATCATCAGGTCGCTTCGTTTTTAAATAACCGCTTAAATCTGAAAATTTAGAAATCTCAATATTATCTACTTTTTTAATAATATCACCCGTTTTAATGCCTGCTTTTTCGGCTCCAGATTGTTCAGTGACTTCAGCAACATAGACACCATTTATTTCATTCAACCCATTTTCAATTGCTTCTTTTGAATTTTTATTAAGAAGCGAAACGCCCAAAATTCCATTTTGAACATTTCCAAATTCAATAATATCTTCAACTACTTTTCTAGCAATATTACTAGGAACTGCAAAAGAATACCCAATATAAGATCCTGTTTGTGAAGATATTGCTGTGTTAATACCTACGAGCTCTCCATTAGAATTTACCAAAGCACCTCCTGAGTTACCAGGATTAACTGCTGCATCTGTTTGAATGAATGACTGTGAGTTTCTACCCGTTAAATCTCTAGCTTTTGCGCTAATTATACCAGCAGTTACGGTCGATGTTAAATTAAACGGATTACCAACAGCAAGAACCCATTCTCCAATTTTAGCAGCATCAGAATCACCAAATGTAATAAATGGCAAGTCGTTTTCTGCATCAACTTTTAATAGTGCGATGTCTGTTTTTTCATCGGTGCCAATAAGTTCAGCATCATATATTTTATTGTCATTTAAAGTAATAGAAATAGATTCTGAACCTGAAATGACGTGATTGTTTGTAATTATGTAGCCATCTGGAGAAATGATCACACCACTTCCAGTTCCGACTTGAGCACGTTTTGATTGTTGTCTACCAAAAAATAAATCTTGCATGGTCATAGGAGCAGACACTAAAGCCGTGTTTTTAACATGAACAACTGCGTCAACTGTTTTTTCAGCAGCATTTACAAAACTAGGATGTTCAGCAGCTACTAAGTGAGCATTGCTAGATTCATAATTGGTTGGAACGAAAAAGGGTTGTTCTGCTGAAGTTTCAACAGCAACAATAGATTCTTTTTCAAGAAATAGTTTATAGGCAGACAATGTGATGATTCCACCTAACACTGAAACAAATACTAAGGTTAAGATTTTTTTCATTTTAAAACATGTTTATTAATTAGGTAACACTAAAATTAAATATTTATTGAATTTTCAATTCAACTTTAACGATTTTTAACGTCACTTTTAACGCTCATTTAACACTATAATTATCGTGGCATTATTCCTATATTTGCATCCATATGCAATTGCCATTTTACAAATATCAAGGAACAGGAAACGATTTTGTGATGATTGATAATCGTCAGCAAATTTTCGACAAAAATGATACCAAACGTATTGCATTTTTATGTGACAGACGTTTTGGCATTGGAGCTGATGGTTTGATACTTTTAGAGCCTCATGATACAGCAGATTTTAAAATGGTGTATTTTAATGCTGATGGAAATGAAAGTTCAATGTGTGGTAATGGTGGACGATGTATTACTGCATTTGCAAAGTTTTTAGGAATCATAAATGATAGGGCAACATTTGAAGCTATTGATGGAATGCATGAAGCAAAGGTTGATTTTGATGTTGTACATTTGAAAATGCAAGATGTTTTAGATATTGAAAAACATAGAAACCATGTGTTTTTAGATACTGGATCACCGCATCATGTGCAATTAGAACTAGCGTTGCAACAATTAGATATTAAAACTAAAGGTAGTGCAATTAGATATGGTACGCCCTATAATGAGGTTGGAAGTAATGTTAATTTTGTACATAAAAATGCAAATGACAATTTTTCAGTTAGAACCTATGAACGTGGTGTTGAAGATGAAACATTGTCTTGTGGTACAGGAGCTACAGCAGTCGCTTTAGCGATGCACTTTATTGGTGAAACTGAAAAGAATACAATTGCATTACAAACGCAAGGCGGACTTTTAAAAGTGTCTTTTGAAAAAGCAGATAATGGTTACAAGAATATTTGGTTAATTGGTCCTGCAACCCAAGTTTATAAAGGTGAGATATAATGATTAATCTAAAAGGTAAACATATTTATTTACGTGCTCTAGAACCTGAGGACTTAGATTTCATCTATGCCATTGAAAATGATCAATCCGTTTGGGAAATTAGTAATACGATAACACCATATTCTAAATTTTTAATCAAGCAATATCTTGAAAATGCACATAAAGATATATTTGAAGCAAAGCAATTGCGATTGGTCATTTGTACGCCTGAAGATGTAGCAGTTGGATTGATAGATTTGTTTGACTTTGATTTTAGAAATAAACGTGCAGGAATTGGCGTTTTAATAAAAGATGAAGCGCATCGACAAAAAGGATATAGTAATGAAGCCTTAGAGTTGCTCATTGCGTATTCATCTGGTCATTTAGACTTACATCAACTATATTGTAATGTTTCAGAAGACAACAAAATGAGCTTAAAACTGTTTAAGAATCATGATTTTGAAGTTGTAGGCTTAAAAAAAGATTGGAATTTAGTCAATGGTGCTTTTAAAAATGAATACCTCTTACAACGAATTTTAAAATAATATGTATATCAAAAAAATACTTTGGGCAATTGCGCTTATTGGCTTATTAGTAGCTGCCTATTTTGCATACTTTGTCTATGGAGCCATGTTTAAACCCAATACGGCTTTTAATAATGATGAAGCTTTTATTTATGTGTCCTCTAATGCTTCATACGAAGAAGTGAGAGAGCAGCTAGAACCTTTATTGATTGATATTGATGGTTTTGATGCCTTAGCAACACAAAAAAAATATACCACAAATTTGAAAGCTGGTAAGTACGTCATTAAAAAAGGAATGAGTAATAATGATATTATCAATTCTATAAGAATCGGAAATCAGGCGATTAAACTTTCATTTAATAATCAAGAATCTCTTGAAAAATTAGCAGGTCGCGTAAGTCAACAGATAGAAGCAGATAGTTTGTCCTTATTAGAAGCTATGACAAATCCTGAATTTTTAGCATCCAGCGGATTTTCAGATAAAACGGCTTTAGGAATGTACATTCCTAATAGTTATGAAGTCTTTTGGAATACGTCAGGTGAAGAATTTAGAGATCGAATGCTTAAGGAATATAATCGTTTTTGGAATACCAATAGAAATGCGAAAGCAGAAGCCATTGGATTATCAAGAGATGAAGTTATGGCTTTGGCTTCCATAGTTTATGAAGAATCAAAACAGCCAATAGAGCAACCAAGAATTGCTGGTGTGTATATGAACAGAATAAGAATCGGTATCCCATTACAAGCCGATCCTACATTGAAATTTGCAGCTTATAAATTACCTAAGTATAAAAACACGGTAATTAAAAGAGTTCTTAATATTCATAAAGAAATAGAGTCGCCTTATAACACATATAAATATGCTGGATTGCCACCAGGATTAATTGCTATGCCAGATATTTCTGCTATTGATGCAGTACTCAACTACGAGAAACATAGCTACTTATATTTTGCAGCCAATGCAAAAAAACCTGGTTTTCATAAGTTTGCTAAATCCCTAGCGCAACACAATGTAAACGCCAGAGAATATCAAAATTATTTGTCGTCTCAAGGCATTCACAGATAGGAGTGAAGTGTCGTTGGATACATATTAGTTTTCTTTTTTTAGTATCATTCTGTTCGTTTTCTCAGTCTACACTAGACAACTTTTTAAAACCTAGTGACACCTTAAATACGTCGAGAAGAAATGCAGTTATAATTACCGAAGTGTCTTTAGGAACATTAACATTACTTGGTTTAGATCAATTATGGTATGCCGATTTTCCACGTTCAAAATTTCACACACTAAATGATGCTGATGAATGGCTTCAGATGGATAAATTAGGTCATGTTTTTTCAGCTTACCAATTAGGAAAGGTTGGAGCAGATGTAATGCATTGGAGTGGAGTTAAGCAAAAAGATCAATTAATTTATGGCGCAACTTTAGGTTTTACGTTCCTTACAGCTGTTGAAGTGTTAGATGGATACAGCACAGAATGGGGATTTTCGTGGTCTGATATGGCAGCAAATGCTGCAGGAACTGGATTGTTTGTCGGACAAGAATTACTTTGGGATGAACAACGAATTTTACTGAAATATTCGTTTCATCAAACTAAATATGCTTCACAGCGTCCTGATAAATTAGGTGATGGTTTTTTGGAAGAAGTCCTAAAAGATTACAATGGACAGACTTATTGGTTAAGTGCTAATGTAAATTCTTTTGTAAAATCTAGTAAACTTCCTCAATGGTTAAATTTGGCTTTTGGCTATGGTGCAGACGGTATGTTGACAGGAAAAAACGAATACGTTGATAACTTCTTAATAAGTCAGAATAGACAACGTCAATATTACTTAAGTTTGGACATCGATTTATCAAAAATACGCACAAATTCTAGACTGTTGCGATCGTTGTTTGACGTTTTTAACACGATTAAAGTCCCTTTTCCAACCTTGGAGTTCAACGGTAAAAAGGGGATAAAGCTACATTATATCTACTTTTAACAACACTTTAACTGCTTATTTTCAGTAATTTAAAAAAAGGCTTATATTTGCATGCTGAATTTGTAGGGTGATTTTGCAAACCATTTTCACCATACATAAAGTTAGCAATTATGATGAAAAAAATCAGTAATTATTTTGCTATCCCTCTAGCTATTTGTAGTGTTATGTTTATGGCACTCAAACCGAGCCCTTCTCTAGATGTCGCTATGTATTCGACTGAAGGATTAGAACTAGATTTCACAGTAGAGCACAATTTAGCTTTAACTTCTGGAGTATCAGAAACCCATTTATCAAACCCTTTCCAAAAAAAGCATTCTTATTTTCCGTATTTAGGAAAAACGTATACAGGTTTTAAGGAAGCTGTTGCTTTTAAAGAATCAAGAGGAAATTATTTTACGGTTAATACGTTAGGGTATTTAGGTAAATATCAGTTTGGTGCAGAAACATTAAAATTAATCGGGATTCATAATCCGAACCAATTTTTGTATAATCCTGAATTACAGGAGAAAGCATTTCTTGCAAATGCAGAACGTAATAAATGGATTCTTAGAAAAGATATAAAACGTTTTGGTGGTAAGAAAATTAATGGTGTTTTGATCACAGAATCTGGTATCCTAGCAGCAGCACACTTGGCTGGCCCAGGAAGTGTAAAGAAATTCTTAAGAACTGCTGGTAGTCAGAATTTTTCTGATGCTTATGGTTCGACTGTAAGACATTATATGAAAAAGTTTTCAGGATATGATACGTCTTCAATAATTCCTGACAGAAGAGCTAAAGCAGTGTTGTAAACTACAATACTAATTTTATAGATATAAATCCTTGAAGAATTAAGCTTCAAGGATTTTTTTTAAACAGAATCACCTCCTTCATCAAAAAGATCATCAATAGCATCTTTTTCAACAAGCGTCACTGCTTTTTGTAGCATTAGGTTATTAGGATATGTGACTAAATCACCATTATCTAGTCTTAAATGTAATTGAAATGCTCTAATGTCTTCTATGATGGCTTCTAACGGAAAGTCTTTATCGTGAATTTGAATCTTATCACCAACTTTATATGGAAAATTGAAAAACATAATAATTCCTGAAGTTATATTACTCAAAATGGACCAAATCGCGAATAATCCAATCCCAATGACAGCAAATATTGAAGAAAATAATAAAGTAAGTTCTTTTAACTGAGCACCAAAAACAAAGGCTTCGATAAGTAAAGCAATAAGCAAAAGCGTTACTGAAACATAACGACAAATCAAATTAATTCTCGCATCATTAATGCCGCTTTTTCGGCCTATTTTTCTAACTAAAGTATGGGCTAAAACCCTAACCAGTAAAAGAAACAGAAGTACAATTCCTGTGATGATTAATTCAGTTTGATACGTTTCTAAAAACATAGTAAATCTTTTATAAATCCTTAATTCAAAAGGTAAAGATAAGTTAGAATTGGTTTATTTAACAAAACTGTTTAACGTTTTATAAACTAAATGTGTTGGTAATCCAACAACATTAAAATAAGACCCTTCAATTCTTGTAATCCCGATATGACCTATCCATTCTTGTATACCGTAAGCACCTGCTTTATCAAAAGGCTTATAATGGTCTAGATAGTAATTGATTTCTTTTTCAGTTAGTGCCTTAAACGTAACTTTTGTAACTGCATTAACCGTTTTTTGAGATGACGTTGTTGTAAAGCAAACAGAAGTAATCACTTCATGAGTTTTATTGCTCATTGAACTTAACATATTGAAAGCATCTTTTTTGTTTAATGGCTTTCCTAGTGCTTTATTGTCGTTCCAAACTATAGTATCACTTGTAATTAGGATATCATTTACTTTTAAATCGTTTTTAAAGGGAAGCGATTTTAACTGTGATAAATAATCGCTAATCTCAAAATGTGTCAATCGATTTGGATATTCTTCATCAATGGGTTTCAAGCGTACTTCAAAATCAAGACCTAAATCTTTAAAAAATTGTTGTCTTCTGGGAGAACCAGAAGCCAAAATAAGAGTGTAGTTTTTGAGTTTTTCGCTTAGCATAGATTGTACTATTTCAGAATAATAGGATATAATAACAAAGATAACATTCCTAATAGCATTACAATTTTGTAAACAATACTAATATGATGAAACTGATTTTTAGAAGTTGCACTATAAATTTTGATGGTTGCATAGATTAAAGGTGCTATTATAAAAACTAGAAAATAACCAATTACAATTTGTTGCTTGTATAAGTAGGTTACCAAATAATAAATGACCACAGCAATAGGTAATAAGCCAAATACAAAAGCAATATATTTAGCTCTTTCACGACCAATGACAATAGGCAGTGTATTCATTTGTGCATTGTAATCGCCATCAACATCTTCAATATCTTTTATCATTTCTCGTACTAAATTGATTAAAAAAGCAAATACAGCATAGTCGATCAAAATCTTAAAAATAGTAATTTGCGTGGCTCTGTTACTTTCAGTAATAGCTGGTAATACATCAAAAACGCCAACGATAAGAATACTCATTGCAACTAGTATAGAAATGACTATGTTTCCAATGACAGGAATTTGTTTTAAGAAAGAAGCATAGACATACAAAGTGGCAGAAATAATGACAAAGATGGAAAAGAATGGACTTTTCCCAACACTATGTGATAAGTAAAAACCTAGTCCAACACCAATAACATTAAGAATGAAAAAAAGATTGAAAGCAGTCTTCTCTGAAATATATTTACCAACAATTACTTTGTCTGGTTTGTTTACTGTATCAGTTTCTATATCATAAATGTCATTAATAATATTTCCTGCTGCAGCTATGCAAACGGTAGCTAAAATTAAAAGGGAATAGCCAAGCACATTCAATTTAACATCAATTTGAAAAGGTTCGAATAAAGCAAATCGTATTATAAGTTGAACCAATACAATTAGCACTAAATTCTTATAGCGAATAAGATTTAAAATATACAAGGATTGAATGTTTTACTGGTTTCTTTACTTTGAAAATTAGTCATATTTGGCATCAAAATTACCATCCCATTTATCGTGAACTTTCATAACTTGTTCAATGACATCTCTAACTGCACCTTTTCCACCATCTTTATGAGAAATGTATTTACTAATGGCTTTGATTTCGTAAACCGCGTCTTGTGGACAAGTTGGTAAACCAACCAACCTCATAACAGGTACATCAGGAATATCGTCTCCCATATACAAGATGTTCTCCAGTTTCAAGTTTTTATTTTCGACATATTCGTTGAGTTGGTCTATTTTATTGTGAGCTCCAAGGTAGATGTCTTTAATTCCTAAACCTTCTAATCGTTTTTGAACACCAAGATTACTTCCGCCAGAAATTATGCAAATATTAAATCCAGCATCAATAGCAGTTTTAAGTGCATAACCATCTTTAATATTCATGCGTCTTAGCATATCGCCATTGGTCATAATCGTAACGGTTCCATCTGTGAGTACACCATCTACATCAAAAACAAATGTTTTGATTTTGTGTAGATATTCTTTATAACTTTTATCTTCCATGCGTGTTTTTAATTGATTCAGTTAGCAATTTATAAATAGCCTTGTGATGCTCATTATCTAATGCTTTCAAATGTTTTTTTATGGTCTTCTTATCATTGCGTTTTGCTGGTCCAGTTTGCGCCTTATAAGGTGACATGTGATTCACTTTTTTTGCAGTTTCTAAAATAAGTGGCTTTAGCATATCAAATTCAGCACCTTGAGATTCGGTAATTTCATGAGCAATACGATAGATCTGATTTGTAAAATTATTCACAAAAACGGCTGCCAAATGTAGAGATGCACGTTGGTCACTATTCACGCGCTTGGCATGATTAGAAATACTTACAGCTAGACTTTTTAGCAATTTGTAATCTGTTCTTACTAAAGTTTCTAAACAAAGAGGTACTTCAGAAAAGTCAATAGGAGCAGATTTGGAAAATGTTTGTAACGGATAAAAAACACCACGTCTATTTTTTTTGTCAATATCGTAAGCGCTAACACTTCCAGAGGTGTGAACTACAAACCGATTTTCAAATGGTAGTTGCGACGATAATTCAGCAATTGCATCGTCACTAACTGCCAAAATATAAACGTCAGCCTCAGTTAGTTTAGATATATCGTTTACAGTTTCAACTTTATTTTTATAGGTTTCTATGGATTTTAAACGCCTATTATACCACTGCTTAACAGTAACATCTTTTGATGCCTGAAAAGCTTTATATAAATGCGTGGCAACATTACCAGCTCCTAAGATAACTACTGAAATCATACTGCTAAAATACAATAGAATTGTGACATATAAATTATGTTATTTTGATTTCCCGTTTAGTTTTAAACAATTAACTTTACAGATGATGAAAGCAGACATTAAAAATAGAGAGGATATAGCGAAATTGGTTTCAGAATTCTATAAAAAAGTTAGAGAAGATGCTGTTTTGGGTCCTTTTTTTAATGAAACTATAAAAGATTGGGAGCACCATTTAAATCATCTCACAACCTTTTGGGAGACTAGTTTGTTTATGACAAAAAAGCTTGAACAGAAATATTACGGAAATCCACTTGAAGCACATGTCAAAGTGGATAAAAAGTATAATCATTCGATCACTGAACTTCATTTTGGTATTTGGTTAAATCTTTGGTATCAAACCTTAGATGAGTTATTTGAAGGAGATGTTGTGGAAAACGCAAAACGAAGAGCTCGAAAAATGGGCACGTTTATGTATTTAAAGATTTTTGAAGCTCGACAGAAATAAATTAACCTTATCTTTTTAATACATTTTTGAAAGGATTTCTTTGGATGTAAATGAACTAAAATGGTTACCTTTGCACAGCTAAAAAAGTTACTGAAAAATTCAAACGAAAGCTATGCTAAAAAAAATTGCCAATATTCTTTTCTCAACGCGTCTCACTGGTATTTTATTTATAGTTTTTGCAGTAGCAATGATTACTGGTACTTTTTTAGATGCTAGTCAAGAAACATCGCCTACACCTTATACGAGATACTGGATTTATAATGCTTGGTGGTTTGAACTAATCATGGTATTATTTACGATTAACTTTATTGGTAACCTGTTCAGATATCGACTATACAAGAAGAAGAAATGGGCAACATTAACATTACATTTGGCGTTCATTTTTATATTTATTGGAGCCGGAATTACACGTTATATTGGTTATGAAGGTTGGATGCCCATCCGAGAAGGAGAAACAACGAATAATTTTTTAACACGCGATATTTTTGTTACAGCTTATATTGATGGAGATTATGTTGTTGATGGCAAAACACAACGTAAAGTTGTTAACGAACGTGTTGATTTTTCTGAACGATTAAAAAATGACTTAGTAATTTCAAGTGATTATAATGGGACTCCAGTGACGTTAGCTGTAGAAAAGTTTATTAAAGGAGCAGAGATAGATGTTGTTCCTGATGAAAACGGAGAGTCCTATTTAAAAATTGTAGAATCTTCAGGAGGCGAACCTCACAATCATTTTTTAAAAGATGGAGAAGATCAACTCATTCATAATTTAGTTTTTACACTTAATAACCCTAAACAAGGCGCCATTAATATTACTACTGACGACGCTAATGGCATTTTTATAGAATCACCATTTGATGGTGATTATATGACCATGGCAACTAGAGCTACTGGTAAGCTGGTTAAAGATTCCTTACAACCATTAATCTTAAGGTCAAGATATCAAATTGCAAATCTATCTATGGTCTTCCCAAAGCCTGTGGTTCAAGGAGAGTTTGAAGTTGTTAAACGCTCTCAAATGTTAAGAGGAAGTGAAGATGGTGTAGTTATTAATGTGTCTGCTAACGGTGAAACAAAAACAGTCAATCTGTTGGGCGGACAATATATTAGCGGACAATTTGAGCAAGTCAATGTTGGAGGTTTAGATGTTGCCCTTAAATATGGTGCTATGGTAAAAGAGTTGCCATTTAGTATCAAGTTAAATGATTTTAATGCTGACGTATATCCTGGTACAGAAGATAGCTTTTCATCTTTTGAAAGTCTTGTGACTGTAGTTGATGAAGAGCATGGTGATTTTGACTACCATATTTTTATGAATCATATTTTAGACCATAAAGGCTATCGGTTTTTTCAAGCGAGTTTTGATCAAGATTTAAAAGGTACTAAGCTGTCTGTAAATCATGATCAATGGGGAACTTGGATTACCTATTTAGGGTATATGTTATTGTATTTTGGATTGATGGCTATTCTTTTAGATAAAGGGACACGATTCGCTGATTTGAAGCGTTCACTTGAAAAAGTTAAAGACAAAAAATCTGCACTTATTACCATTGTGTTTTTATGTTTTGGTTTGGCAGGTTTCTCACAAGAACATTCGGCAGATGATGGCCATAATCATGGTAGTGAGGTTAAAATTGTAAAGCCTACAAAAACGCAGATTGACTCTGTGATTAGAGCTAACATTACACCTAAATTACATGCTGATACTTTTGGAGAATTGGTTGTTCAAGATTACAGTGGACGAATGATGCCAATGAATACTTTCGCTTCTGAAGTTTTAAGAAAAGTGAGTAAAAAAGATCACTACGAAGATTTCGATCCAAATCAAGTCATGTTGTCTATGCAAGAAAGTCCATTGTTTTGGTATAATGTTCCAATCATTTATTTAGCCAAGCGAAAAGGCGATTCTATTAGACATTTAATTGGTGTTGATGAAAGTAAAAAGTATGTTGCACTAACCGATTTTTTAGAAGAAGATGGAAGTTACAAATTAGGACCTTATTTGGAAGATGCATACAAAACGCAAGTTCCAAATGGTTTTCAGAAGGAATTTAAAGAAACAGATCAACGCATTAATTTATTGTTTAATACAATTGAAGGTCGTTCATTAAAGATTTTTCCAATTCCAGGTGATGAAAAAAACACATGGATTTCTCCAGTTGAATACAGAGAACAATTTGAATCTAAAGTCAACGATACTATTTATGGTAAGTTTATTGAAAATAGTTTCGGTTATTACCTTACCGAATTATATAAAGCCAAACAAACTGGAGATTATTCGACGGCTAATAAATTGCTTGAAGGTTTTAAAAAGAATCAGCAAAAATTAGGGAGTAATGTGATGATTTCTGATGATAAGGTAAAAGCTGAGATTCTTTACAATAAATACGATATTTTTAAGAAGTTATTTTCGTGGTATTTGTATGCTGGAGGTTTATTGTTTATATTACTTATAGTTCAGATATTTAAAGACAAGAATAAGACCATAAGCTTAATAATTAAGGGACTTAACATCGTTATCTTAGTTTTATTTTTATTGCACACTGCAGGACTTATAACACGTTGGTACATTTCTGGTCATGCGCCTTGGAGTGATGCTTATGAATCTATGATTTATGTTGCTTGGGCCACAATGCTTTTTTGTTTTTTACTCTCAAACTCGAAAGGGCATAATTATCTTTCCATTTTATATGGTATTCTAGGAGGAAAGAATACATCTTATTTAACAACGGCAGCTGGTGCTTTTGTAACATCTATGCTTTTAATGGTTGCTCATTTGAGTTGGATGGATCCTGCAATTGCCAATTTGCAACCCGTTTTAGATAGCTATTGGCTAATGATTCACGTTGCAGTAATTGTTGCAAGTTATGGGCCGTTTACCTTAGGAATGATGTTAGGTGTAACAGCTCTGTTATTGATGATTTTAACAACAGAACAAAATAAAGATAAAATGTTGCTCAACATTCAAGAGTTGACTATAATTAATGAAATGGCATTAACTGTGGGTCTTGTTATGTTAACCATTGGAAACTTTTTAGGAGGTATGTGGGCAAATGAAAGTTGGGGAAGATATTGGGGTTGGGATCCTAAAGAAACTTGGGCTCTGATTAGTATAATGGCGTATGCATTTATTATTCATATGCGATTGATTCCTGGTTTAAGAGGTCGTTTCGGTTTTAATTTCGCATCTATAATTGGAATTGCGTTTATAATATTCACCTATTTTGGAGTTAATTTTTACCTTTCAGGATTACATTCTTATCAGTCTGGACAGCAAATCTTAAGTTATCAGTATATCGCTGGTGTAGTAGTTGCAGTAGCGCTTCTAGGGTATTTTGCTTATAGAAAGTACGTTAAGTTTTACAAGAAATAATTGCCGAAAACCTTTACTTATTTATCACTTCTTTAAAATTGTTTTTGCAATGCAATTGAAATACCTTTGGCTTTTTATAATTCAAAATAGAATCGTATGAAGTTTTTTAAGGAGTTCAAAGAGTTTGCAGTAAAAGGAAATATGATGGATATGGCCATAGGTATCATCATAGGAGCAGCTTTTAATAAAGTGATTGATGTATTGGTAAAAAAAGTCTTTATGCCACCATTATCTTTGATGACCGATGGACTTAATTATCAGGATAAGAAATATGTTCTAAGAGAAGCTGTTGCAAATGCTAATAGTGAAATAACCGTTAAAGAAGTTGCTATTGAATATGGTATTTTATTTGAAACATTTCTAGATTTTTTCATTATCGGAATAACCGTTTTTTTAGTTGTAAAAGGAATGAATAGGTTAAGAGATAAAGCTCAAGATCCAAAGAATAAAGTCGTCGCAACACCAAAAGAAATTCAACTACTTTCTAATCTTACAGAACTAATGGAAGAGCAGAATGCTTTGCTAAGAAATAAGTCCTAGAATTAATTTGCTTCACTAAGTAAATCACTTAGTTTATGATATTTTATTTCATTAAAATTGTCAATAATCACATTTGCTTTTGAATAATCTTGTCCTTCAGAATGTGGACTTTTAAAAGCGATACAAAAAATGTTAGCAGCTTTTGATGCTGTTATCCCATTTGTTGAATCTTCAATTACAAAACATTCATTTGGATTATGTTCAGATAATTCAGCAGCTTTAATGAAAATTTCAGGATGAGGTTTAGAGGCTTCTAAATCGGCTCCACTAATTTTTGCTTTAAAGTATTTGTCTAAATCGAATCGCTTGAAAATTCGATTAATGTTTTCCATGGATGCAGACGATGCTAATACTAATGTCATACCGTTAGCATGATAATCTTTAATTAGGTCTAAAACACCATCAATTAATGCCAAACTTGTATCGGTATCAAATAAATACTTAAAGCGATCACGTTTAATTCCAACCAATGTATGAGGTGTGAGTGGTAAATTAAAATGAGAGACTAAATGTTTGCAGATTTCAAAAGTAGATTGCCCAGTAAATGAGGCATATAAAGCATCAGAAACTTCAATATTAACATCATTAAACATTTGATAATATGCACTATGGTGAAGTGGCTCAGTGTCTACAATAACACCATCCATATCAAATAAAACTGCTTTAAACATAAAATTAGTTAGTTGGTTGATACGAATATAAATAAAAGAGTGCTGATAATCAATACCTTTAGAATACAATTGTTAAGGCGCATTTATGTTCGACGAAGTGTGTGTGTTATTAATTTAAATGAGAATCACTCCTTTTCTGTTTTCAATTCTTTTAAAACCTCTTGAATTGTAGTTTCTTTCGTATAAGTAAAGTGTTGAATATCAATACAAAGAGTTAATCAGCCGTTTGGCGATAAAATTCTATTAACAAGTGGTATATCAGTAATTTTACATCTCCCTCATTGATTGGTAGCAGTTATTAAGTCATTTCTCCACAGATGTTTAGACTATAATATTAACTCAATACAATGAAGTATGAAGAAGTTCTATATTTTTTGGTGTTTAGTTGTAGTAAGTTTTATAACTAATTTTTCGTTTGCACAGTCAGATATCTATGAAAGTTATGCAATCTTAGATGTAAATGGCAATGGAAATACATACTATGACTTAAACGTCGATACAGGTAATCCAGATTTTGAAGGGACCAATTTAGGAACCTTTATCCCTTCTAATAGTTTAGTTCTAAATGGTGCACAAAACCAAACTTATAAGTGTGGTACGCACAATATTTTAAATAGTTATATTGATTATAGAATTTATTTATCTGGTAATACTCCACCTGCATTTATAGCTTCAGAAATACTATTTAATTCGGATGATGGAACCTCAAATTTTTGTACGAACACAAGTATTGATCAAACATGGGAATCCTCAGGCGCAAATATTAACGTGTTAAATGGTTTAGTTTCCGGTGATTATATACTTGAAATTTACACAAGGTCAGATGCTGATTATAACGGTGATAATATTTCAGATAATACATATTATATAAGTAATAGTGGAGCAAATTATAAAGCTACCTTTCGAGTTGATAATCCACCAACAGCACTTTGTTCCATTTATGCAACACAACTTGATTCAAGTGGAAATGTTTCGATTTTGGCTACTGAGGTTGATGGCGGAAGTTCTGATGACTTCGGAATAGCAAGTATGACTGTGACTCCAAACTCTTTTGATTGTGGTGATATAGGAAACAATACAGTAACCTTAACAGTTACAGATACTATCGGACAAACAAGTACATGTATTGCAACGGTATTTGTTCAGGATACTACGAATCCAACGGCCTTATGTCAGAACACAACAGTGGTTTTAGATGCTTCAGGAAATGGTAGCATTACAACTGCAGATATTAATAATGGATCAAACGATGCCTGTGGCATTCAGTCCTTATCTTTAGATCAGACGAGTTTCGATTGTAACGACATCGGAAACAACACAGTGACCTTAACAGTAACTGACAATAACGGAAATGTTTCAACGTGTACAGCAATTGTAGATGTTCAGGATACTACGAATCCAACGGCCTTATGTCAGAACGCAACAGTGGTTTTAGATGCTTCAGGAAATGGTAGCATTACAACTGCAGATATAAATAATGGATCAAACGATGCCTGTGG
>NZ_JAXMOD010000012.1:0-3157 GCF_034670085.1 Psychroserpens sp.
CTGATTGTGATAAGTATTTGTCAATATCTTCTTTACTAACAGGAGCACTTTTACCTTTTTCAAAGCAATCATCTATTGTTTTGAATGCTAAATCAACGTCTGCTAAGTTTCCTCTATTAACAATACTCTTCTTCAAGAAAGCTCGTGTTTCATTCTCACCAACAATTCCCATTGCATAGTAACCACCTGCTAAGTATGCAACCTTAGTCAATTTGGTGTGTTTCTCTCCATCCTTTGAGCTTTGAATATATTTATCAGCAAAATCATAGAATAGTTCAGACCTACTTTCTGGTAATTCAATCCCAGGAACGAACTTAGAGTTCATGTAGAACACATTTGGATCGTGAGACACAAAGCAAGCTCTTGGAATGTCTTTTCCAGACTTATCTACTGCCACACCTAGTTTATTTTTAAATTCACTCTCGTAATATTTGAAATATGCTGGGTGCATTTCTGGATTGTTGCAAGACTTAAAAATTGCCTTCAGTCCATGTCCTGATGGAGAAGCAAAAGCCATAACAAGTGGCAGAGATAGATCTATTATTTCATTCAGTAGTTTATATGGGTTTTTGATATTATCAAAATCCATACAAATTAATCCAGAATAATTTAATAGCCCCTCCCTACTTCTTGTATTAAAGCGACCAGAGAATGCTACAAAATCAAGCAATTGCTTTTTTATATAATCCTTTCCTTCTCTGAATTATTTTGTAACCTTTTTTACTTTTAATTGTTGATATATTATGACAATTTATTAATAAAATATTTTCTAGTTATGAAAATCACTATAACATTCTTGATACTAACTCTTTCTGCATCAGTTTTTGCTCAGAAAGTAACGAAATGGAATAAAAATATAGGTGTTCGGAATATCGGCATATATAAGCAAAGCTTAGACAGCTACAAACAATTCTATGTTGCAATAGATGCCTCAACAGATTTTGGTGATGAAGCAAATAAAGTTAGGTACTCTTCTGATGGAGGTAACAATTGGATTACAATCCTTCAAGATAAGCATTTTAATTTTGATGAAAATTTCAACCCACTACCAGGTGCTTGGCAAACAAGATACTTTCATGCTATAGATATTGTTAGTCCCAATCATATTTACCTCATAGCTCAAGATGATTTAAGAAGTGATGAGGATGAAACTCTCTATCCATTTATCTATAAAACTAATGACAAGGGTAAGAATTGGAAAAGGATAAATATTTGTAATTTAGAAAAAGGAAGTTTCAGAAATTATTTATCAATGGTTGACTCTCTGAGAGGATTTATATTTACCGTAGATTGTTTAAATAATGAAAAAAGATCAGTTTATTTTACAGATGACGGGTTTGAAACGATGGAAGTATTGAATTTAGAAGAAGAATCAATATACCCAATATCATTTGAAGCAATTGATAATAATACTCTAATCATTGGAACTAAAAGTTTTGTCTATACAACAATCGATGGTGGAATAAACTGGGAACTCAAAAATTCTCCGAAAGATGTAACTGGATTTAACTTTATTAATGTTAATGTGGGATATGCCACAGGATCATTTGGGACCGGATTAGGGGGACAGAAAATAGGTGTAATTTACAAAACTACTGATGGAGGTGAGAGCTGGAAAAAGTTGTTTGAAGAGCAGAAGGAAAATTTTCTAACAGGATTAGACGCTATAAACTTTCGAGATGAAAATAATGGATTAGCTGTCGGAAGGATGAAAATTTACAGAACCCAAGATGCAGGTAAAACTTGGAATTTTGAAGAACTGCCTTTTGAAATCTATCAAGACCCCCTTAGATCAGTAAGATATGGAACCAAAGACAATGCAGCTATCTATGGGTTTAATTTGATTAACACCAATTGGAATACTCAGCTAGCATCTCCAAGACTTCAAGTTACTAATCTTCAACCTTATGACTTAGATTATAAAATTGAATGGAATGAAATAGAAGGTGCCAATAACTATGAATTCCAACTAGCTGAGTATAATATTACTAGTTTCCCAACCTATACACCTCCAGTAGAATTTGAGAGCATAATGACTTATTCAACTTATATAAAAGATGAGTTTGAAGTTAATATTTTTGATTATATTCAATATAGTAAATACTACTATTTAAGAGTACGAGCTATGAATAATATTGATACAAGCCAATGGTCACGCTATATTAGTTTTAAAACCGAACAAAAACCAGATGTAAATGTATTGACAACTCCAAAATTGATTTCACCTAAAAATTTTGAACATAATCTCCCTGTTAATAATTTAAATTTTTCATGGTTTGATTTACCTGCAGCTGTAAAATACGATCTTGTGATTAGGAAAGATATTAATATGCCTGACCCAGAAAACGATATAGTGATCCCAGGTATAGTAAAAAGTGAAAAAATAGTAGATGGATTAGATAAAAAAACTACATATTATTGGTATGTACACGCATCTGATAAAGAAGGTAATATTAAAACATCTAATTATAGAGAGTTTAACACTTCTGAGAGTACATCAAACATAAATTTTTTAAATGAGCAACTAATTGAATTATTCCCTAATCCAGCTGTATTCACAATTAATTTTGATGTTTCAGAATATATTAAAGACTCTAGAATTGAGATAAGGGTTAATGATTTATTTGGCAAGATTATTATAAAGTTAGTTGAACCGAACCCAGGATTGATTAATTTGGATATTAGTAATCTGACTTCTGGTGTATACTTTTTAGTAGTCAAGGGTGAAAATTCAAGCTATAAGACTAAGTTCGTAAAAAAATAGATTTATTGTTCTAATTTTTTTTATAAAAAGCTCAAAAATAACTTCCATTATAAATTCTATGGAAAAGTCTTAGGTTAAAGAATCTACTTTTTTAAAATGTGTTAATTATGAAATATTTAAAACTCTACACTCTTTTATTCCTGTCAGGCATTTTTATAATCTATGCACAACCTAAATCAATTCATTATAATAATTGGATATTTGGTGATAATGCTGGTATCACTTTCACTACTAACGATGGTAATCCTGAGCCATTAGATAATGGCGACAGTTACTCATTTATTGAAGGTACTTCCTCCATTTCAGATGACAATGGTATTCTTTTATATTATTTATACTTAACCGGCTCGGAGCAATTTACTTATTTAAAAACTGGAGGTTTGACTCAAGTTG